>JANRIN010000052.1:0-13499 GCA_033764965.1 Leptolyngbyaceae cyanobacterium bins.302
TACCAATCCGGCAATAATGCCCAGATGGTCAAGGTTTTGTACTATCAACTCGTTGCTAATACCGCACCCCCTTTGCCAAGCCTTGAGAAAATTATGCTGCTAAATGCTCAATGTGACACTTCAAAGGGCGGAATGTCGGATACTTACTTTGTCATTGGTCATTGGCAAAGGATGAATGACAAAGTACCAATGACAACCAGACTTAGCATTTATTTTGTCCAGTTAATTTAAGTGATATAAAGTTTTTGTTGCAGTTCTTGTAGCAGAGCAATTTGACCTTTGATGATGAAGGCTTTGGCGGCTTCAATAGTGAACCATTCCGCCCGATCGACTTCTGGAAAACTTTGAAACTTGCCCGATCGAGGCGGAAACTCTAACAAGAACATATTGCTTTTGATCTCAGTTGGATCGCAGTCTCCGGCAAATGCCCAGGCTTTTACCCGCTTGCCACCCGTTTGTTTAATTTCAGTCAGTTCGATGAAGTCGCCGTTGGGTATCAACCCTGTTTCTTCTTGAAATTCTCGTCGCGCGGCATCAAAAGGAGCTTCATTTTCCAAACATTCACCCTTAGGAATTGACCAGCAGCCAGCATCCTTTTTTGCCCAAAATGGTCCACCGGGATGAATTAGAAATACCTCAAGAACTCCCGTTTTCTGGCGATACATCAGCAATCCGGCGCTTTTCCTGCCCATTCCGTCATTTTCAGACCTGACATTGAATTTACCTCAGCTTTGCCGCTTTGGAGATCTTTAAAGCACCCATAGGAATAGAAATTAAACAAGGTAGCACATTGGGTGGGGGTGGGTTTCGCCATTAAATTCAGGCAGAGCAGTAATTCTTCTCCTAAATCCACCCCTACAATTTGTGGAGCGATTAATCCATGATCTTTAGGATCGTGAATTAAATAAGATCGAAAAGTTGGTAGTCGGTTGGGGCGAACGACCGTTCACCCGTACAGGAAGATTTTGGAGTTATTAAATTCTCAGTCCTTAGCAAGTTTTTGAGATTTTTTCCTGAGCAGTGAAGTTCCAAGGAGTTTCAGTATGATACGAGTTGTTGAGATCTTGGGGGAAAGTTCAAGTTCTAAATGATTCGGCTTATCTTGTTTCCACCTTTCACCTTGAGTTCGATGTCCATGAATCGTCGTTGGCAATCTCGCCTTGCAGTCTTGTTTTTACCGTTTACCTCCTTGAGTTCGGCGCTGTTGACTCTTCAAGCTCCCGTTCTTTCTCAGCCAACCACTGATATTCAAGGGCACTGGGCACAAAGTTGTGTACGATCGCTCTCTCAGCAAGGCATTCTCCCGCTGTACTCAGATGGAAATTTTCGCCCGAATGCGATCGTCACACGAGCAGACTATGCCGCGATCGTCCAGCGAGCCTTTCCCCAGCGCAGCCCGATCCAGAAGCCGATTCAATATCGAGATATTCGTAATCATCCCCAGGTCAGCGCCATCCAGTACAGCCAGCAGGCGGGTTTTTGGCTCGATCAAGGACGGAATGAGTTTAAACCAACGCAAACGATTACGCGATCGCAGGTTTTCGGTGGACTCGCAAACGGACTGGGTTACACTGCCAAACAAGCTGTATCCAAAGATTTGAGAGGCGCATTTAAAGACGGCAGACACGTTCCTGATTATTTAAGAAACTCGGTTGCAGCCGCTCTAGAAAATCGCCTGATCATCAACTATCCAGATGCCAAACGACTCAATTCTAATGCGCCAATTCGTCGCGCTGAGTTAGCTGCTTCTCTGTGTCAGGCAATGCCCAGTCTAGCTTCCACAATTCCGCTGCAATATATTGCTAGTGTCGAAAAGCCGATCGCCGTTACGCCTCGCCCTGGAACAATCCCTCCCAGTAATCCGGGTTCTGTGGTAGTGCCTGTGGTCAATCCCGGTGGCAATTCAGGGCAACCCAGTTCACCGGGTGGCGTGATTATTCCCAATCCGGGCACTCCAGGCTTTCCACCCGGTACACCTCCCCGCATTCCAACCCAAGAAATTCGAGGAGCCTGGATTACCAACATTGATAGTCTGGTTTTGTTCAATCCTCGGATGTTGCAGGAGGCAATGCAGGATCTCGATCGCTTGAATTTCAATACGGTTTATCCTGTGGTTTGGAACTGGGGCTACACGGTGTATCCTAGTCGGGTGGCAAAACGGGTGATTGGGCACGCGATCGACCCACGTTATCCCGGTTTGCAGGATCGGGATCCATTGGCAGAAATTGTGCAACAGGGACGGGAAAAAGGCATCGCCGTGATTCCCTGGTTTGAGTTTGGCTTCATGGCTCCTGCCGATTCCGAACTGGCAACGAAGTATCCCGATTGGTTAACGCAACGTCAGGATGGTTCCAAAATTTGGATGCAGGGCGAATATCAGCGAGTGTGGCTAAATCCGATGAAGCCGGAAGTCCAGCAATTCATTCTGGATTTGGTGGATGAGATTGTGAGTCAGTACAACGTGGATGGGATCCAGTTTGATGACCATACCGGACTGGGGGTGGAGTTTGGCTATGATCCCTACACGATCGCCCTTTATAAGCAAGAAAACGGCGGCAAAGAACCCCCCAAAGATCCCAAAGATCCAGCCTGGGTGCGCTGGCGGGCAGACAAGATTACAGAATTTATGGGACGCATTCACCAACGAGTCAAAGCTCGAAAAAATTCGGCGATCGTGGCTCTGTCGCCCAATTCACAGAAGTTTGCTTACGAAAACTACTTGCAAGATTGGAACAACTGGCGACAACGGGGATACGTGGAGGAACTGATTTTGCAAGTCTACCGGACTGATTTGCAGGCTTTTGAAGCCGAACTGATGCAGCCCGAAGTGCAAGCGGCTCGAATGCAAATTCCCGTTGCAGTCGGGATTTTAACAGGGCTGAAAGGCAAACCTGTATCGATGAGTCTGGTGCAACAGAAGATTCAAATTGCCCGCGATCGTGGTTTTGCGGGTGCGTCTTTCTTCTTCTACGAAACCATGTGGAATCTCAGTAATGAGTCTCCGGAATATCGCAAAGCCATGTTTCAAGAAATCTTTAAACCTTCTGTCACTCGTCCCAATGTGTTGAGCGGAAGCTGGTTTCCGTGGTAGAAGACTGGGGGGTTAGGGGTTAGGGGATGGGGATTACAGCGATTTCCAGTAGATTCCTGGTAGTGGCGTGACAAGTGAATTCCCGGTAGGGTGGACATTGCCCATCTTTCCAAAAAGCCTTGACTATACGACTTTGTGGGCGATACCCACTCTACAATTTGTGGCTAATTCCCAACCCCCAACCCCCAATTCCTAATTCCTACTGCAAAAAGATGGCATCGGCATCACTTTCAAAAATGTAGTGGTAGTCGAATACAAGCGACTGAGAATGGCGAATGATGGAAAAGCCAAATGAGGTTGTGATTTCGGTGGTGAAGGTGGCGATCGCGAGTTCCACCAGCTTCTTCTCAGACATTGAGGGCTGCTTCACGTAGTAATCGCGACGAGCAAAAAACAAGTTTTCATCCTTGGGCACAATGATCTGATTAAGGCGATGGGCGTGCTGAATGGGTTTGATGTAAGTTTGCACAAATTCTTCCTGACTGCGCTGAAGGCGATACAGCTTCTCGTGCTGGTGCCAACTCATGCGAAACATCATCTTAATCAGCTCAAACCCCAGGATGTAGCAAAAAACGTGGTTACGCTCCTCCGTACTCATCACCAGGCGTAACGCTGACTCCAGGTAGAGATCGGGCTGCGTTCGCATATCCTGGGCGGAGTGAATATAAAACTGGCGAATATAACGGCGTAAAGAGTCGGTGTCCAGATCATTATTGACCTTGAACTCTTTGAGATAATCTCTGACTTTCTGCTTCGTGTCCCGGTCTTCCAGGACTTTTGAAACCAGTCCATCAGCCGTATAATCATCCAAAAATTGGGCACGCATTTCTGGCGATGCGCCGCACATGAGATGGCAAAGCGACAAAACATAACGACGTTGCGTCCAGGGCAAACTCTCCGCCCAACGCCGCGCCTCCGGGGGAAGCTTGAGCAACAAACTTTCAGCAGAAGACATATAGGCAGGGAGACTATCGATCGCAAGAGGCTCGTTCATGGCGGGAATGTGGGGTTTGACCCCCCAAGGGTTTAGTTTCAGTGTGCCCAAGCAACCCGCTAGTCACCACTGCCAGTGCAGAATGATTAATTTTAAACAGAAAGATCTTTGCGGTGCTCCACTTCAATCACAGTATGAACGTTTCCACGCGGAGTAAAGTCACCCTTAATCTTAATTTCCAGGGGATCACAAGCCGCCACTAAATCATCCAGGATTTGATTGACCGATTCTTCGTGGGAAATGTAGCGATCGCGATAGCTATTAATGTAGAGCTTGATTGCTTTCAACTCCACCACTCGCTCATTTGGAACATAGCTGACATAAATTGTGGCAAAGTCTGGATAGCCCGAAAACGGACACTTGCAGGTAAACTCTGGCAGAGTGATGTGAACGTCGTATCTGCGACCCGGACGCGGGTTAGGAAACGTAATCAGTTCTCCCTCAGCGATCAGACGTTCCCCATACTTCTCTTCCGTTGAAGTAACTGCTTCAAATTCAGTAGTCGATTGCATTGATGTCTGCACCATTGTTCATTAGTCTTTTATGGACAAAGATCCATTCTATCGCCAACCAAGAAAGGGACTGGGAGAACACGTCTCTCCAGTCCCATCTTCGTGAGCACAAGCGATTGATAGCTTTGGTCAAAACGCTTACAACAAAGAAAGGTTGCAAAGCCAATGCCGGGTAGGCGTTCTGGCGTGCCTTCGCCACGTTACTCATGGCTAAGGCTATACAAAAATTAGCGCTTACCAGAGCCGACAGCCACACGCTCTTGCTTCTGAGGCAATTCGCCGTCAGCATTGACAGACTCGCCTTCAATGAAGGAGCGTAGCATCCATGCCATTTCTTCATGCTGTTCCATCAATCCGGTCAAGAAGTCAGCCGTACCCTCATCGCTGAACTCTTCGCTGGACTGATCCACATGATCCCGCAAACTGCGAATGATCAGTTCGTGGTCATCCAATAAATTAGCAACCATCTGAGTGGGGCTAGGAACTCGTCCGGGAGTTTCTTCAACGGAAGCCAACTCAATGAATTCCTTAGCAGTGCCGACCGGGTATCCACCCAACTGACGAACTCGTTCAGCAATGCTGTCGATCGATTCGCCCAAAGCTGTGTATTGTTCTTCAAAGATCTCGTGCAATGTCCGGAACTGAGGTCCAATCACGTCCCAGTGATATTTTTTGGTCTTTAACTGTAGCAGATAGGAATTCGAGAGGTCACGGTTCAATAGTTCAATGACACCTTGACGCTGTTCTTCCGAGAGTCCGATATTGATCTGACGCATTGTTTCACATATTTAACTCAACCTACTTACTACTTCACCAAACTACGCTCAGAGAATCATCAACCATAAGATAGGGATCTAAAAGTAGGGATTTACAGCGGTTACTGATTGGGTAAGCCACAGCCTTATAAATGCGGGTATGGGGTGTCGGGTGTGGGGTGTGGTGAATACAAATGAAAACGGCTGTAAATATTTACTTCGCCTTCTCCTCTTCGCTGATGTAGTCAGTGATCACCCAGGCACCGTCAGACAAGCGTCCCCACGAGAATCCATCAATGTAGACAACATTTCCGTACTCAAGAGCGATCCCGTCCGTCAGTCTGCCGAACACTGGGTAATTAAATCCAGGTCCATAGCGAACGTTCACCCCTGTCGCTGAATAGGTGTCAACGTAGCCACCAAAAGATTCTTTCGAGTAGGGACAAGCTCTGTTGAGTTCCCCTTTATCGGGCAGACCATGACAAAAAGTTGTTGACTTAAACTGCTCCGGCTGAAATTGAGCACGCTCCAATGTTGCTCCTGTCAAATCTGCATTATCAATTCGGGCTGAACTGAGATTTGTCTCACTCAAATCAGTCTGAATTAACAGCGAGTTTCTCAAGTCAGCGCCGCTTAAATTAGCTCCTCTCAAACTGACTCCGCACAAAGCAGTTTTCTTCAAATTAAGATTTCTTAAGTCAGCGTCTACTAATTTAATCCTTGGGTCTCCCCTGTTAATCAATTTAGCCTCATTCAAAAAGCTTAGAAGCTGAACTTTTCGGGGATTGTCTAACTCCTGTAACGCTGTTAGTGTTCTGGCTCTGGCAATAATCCATTTGCTCGTTTCAAATTTCACATCTTCGGAAGCATTTTGTGAACTTTCGGAACTCTCCTGGCTCTCTTTTGAAAGCAGAGTACTGATAAATTCATAGTATTTGTTTAACGTTTCCTGTCGTTCTTTGTCAGTCTTGAGCGCGTCTTCCCGCCGCTTCGCTTGATCCTGCAAGTACCAGGTAGCTCCTGCCAGGATAATTGGAACAATAAGTAATTGCATCCAATCCCAAGCAGTTTTGCGTCGGACTCTAAGCCAAAATTGACCTACCCAACTAAGTAGAGATTTATCTTTGTGTCTGAGCGTTTTAAGTTCATATAAATCAAACAGACGATGAACCTGCTCTAATGGCAAATTTAACTGTTTTGAAACTTTTACAAGGGCGCTTTCTCGCCGAAATACATCTGGCTCATTGATGATTAGGTTAAAGCGATCGTTGAGCGTTTGCAAATGAGAACTTTCTTGGTTTTCTTCTGCTAGTTGAGCTTCGCGTGAGCTTACTTCAAATGCTTGAGCACTAGACTTTGAAATGCTACTTTGTGTTGATGAAGCTTTGACCGATCGCGACTCTTTATCATCCTGCATAACAACCTAAAGTATCTAGAGTAGTTGCCAAAACCCCGATCTCAAACCTTGCTAACGTAACCCATTGGTCACTTGCCCTGTTGCCATTAATGAATGACCAATGACTAATGACCAATGACTTTATTTACTGCGAACTCCGAACTTCAACGGTCGGTTTATACACAATCACATTCCGATCGGGTGCTCCCATTAACGTTGCCATTTGGACTGGAACTCTGGGCGCGATCGCGATGGGAGTGGGTTTAACCGCACCCCATTGAGTGGTGAGTTGTTGCAGCAACACATCCTGCTGTTGGCGTAAATCGTCCAAGTCGGCACCGCGATTGATGATGCTGAACCAGATTAAGCCGCGATCGCGGGTTGGCAAAACTCCAGCTAAAGCGCTGACATCGTTTAATGTCCCGGTTTTTACGACAGATCTGGGGGGAATGCGGCGATAGTCGATCGTGCCCAAGTCCGTGCCGGAGATGGGGAACAGATCGGCGATCGTCAGATTGCGTGGCTCTAAATATCGTTGTAGGGCGGCATACATCGCGGTTACAGCTCTGGCAGAAATGCGATTTTGTACGCCCAATCCAGAACCGTTAATCAGCAAAATTTCGTCTTGAGGCACACCCGCCAAAGCCGCCGCCTTTTGAGCCACAACGGGTGCCCCACCCGCCAGCACTGCCAGCGTTTCAGAGATGACATTGTTGCTGTGAACATTCATCTGCTTCAAAATCTGCGCCATTGGCAAGGAATAATGCCGTACCAGCAACGTTTGATTCGCTGGCACCAGGTTTGGTGTGGTGATCACTTGAACCGTCCCGGCAATGTCCACTTTAGGTTTGCGGATTCCAGGTTGCAACTGAGAATATTGATAGGCGGCATCATCGCCCCAAACGTCAGAATTTATTGCCTCTTTTAGTAACTCCCCTGACTTCTGGGGATCAACTTCAAAATTCATCTGGAAGCCGCCTACCACCACCAGATTTCCTGTCACCTTGCGAATTCCCACCTGGTTCAGCGTATTCCCCAGGGCAAACCCTTCTTCCCACACAAACAGCGGATCGCCCCCCGCCTGAATCACCAGATCACCATACAAAGTGCCTTGCTGAATTTGTCCTGCCGCGCTAACCAACGTCTCGAACCGATGCTCAACGCCCCAGGTATCCAGGGCAACTAGCGTTGTGGCAACTTTGGTTAGAGAAGCGGCGGGCAGTGGAGTGGTGCCTTGATTAGTTGCCAAAACCGCTGGACCTGCCTGCAACCAGATGCCTTGAACGGTGGGAGTCAGTCCTTTACTTTCCAGCCCTTTGAGATATTGGCGCAAAATGGATTGAGTCGTGATATCCGAATCGCCCGTATCCACGAGCCAGGGGGTGTTTTGCAGAGTGTTAACCGTCGATGCAAGGGAGTCTGGCGTTTTTGCCATCGATAACCAAACCGAAACGATTCCTGAACTGACAAAATCCAGCACAACAACGTCCTCAATGGGGATACCGAAATTGCTAGAGTCAGTATAAACCCTTCTAAAAAATTGGAATGGCTAAATCGGATCCAAATCGCATAATTCGCCTGCTGCCGATCGCGGTAGGGGCGATCGCGGGTACTTTGTTGTTTGTCAATCGGCTGCTAACGCCGGATTTAACAGACTTTCAAGCGCGTTCTGATGCGTTGGGGGTGATTGCTTGCGCCATTCTGATTCTCACAGGGTTAATCTGGCAGCAAGTTCAACCCCGCCTGCCCGAAAGTGTTGAACTGATTGGGGAAGAACAGTTTGATCTGGATCCCGATTTACCCGATAGCGTGAAAACAGAACTTGCCTGGGCATCTCATTTATTGCTCACCAACACTGTGACGCGATCGCTGATTCTTTGGTACAACGGGAAAGTCTTGCTGCGGCGCGGCATCCTGCCTGCCCAGCGCGACGTGAAACCAGGAGCCATTTTGCAACGAGTATTAGATAAACAAAAACCGATTTACCTGGTCGCGCTCAAAGTCTACCCAGGGCGAGTGGAATTTGATTACTTGCCAGAGAATACTCAAGGCGTGATCTGTCAGCCTCTAGGTAAAAACGGTGTCCTGATTCTGGGAGCCAACGCCCCCCGCAGTTACACTCGCCAGGATGAACAATGGATCGCCGCGATCACGGAGAAACTAGAATATGGCTTGAGTCAAACAAAGGTGGGAGGGTGAATGAGTAGGTGAATCAGTGGGTAGATGAGTGGATGAGTAAGTGGGATCTAGCTCCTCGTTTTTGCGTCTGTCTCCTCACTACCCTTCTTGCCCCTCGCTGACATCTTTATTCCCATCCACCCATCCACCCATCCACCCATCCACCCATCCACCCATCCACCCATCCACCCATCCACCCATTCTTCTTACCCCTCGCTTACGTCTCTTTCCCATCCGCCCACCACCCACCCCTCCACCTCCATGCTTATTCTTTATTGGATTCTTGTTGTCATTATGATTGTTGGGATCATCGGCGCAGTGGTTCCGGCGATTCCAGGCATTAGTTTGATTGCCGGTGCCACTGTTGTTTGGGCGATCGCGACGGGCTTTCCGCAAAATGCTGTGATCCCAATGGTGGAAGCGCTGGTTGTGCTTGTCCTGGGAATTGGCATCGATTTTTTAGCAGGCTATTTAGGTGCCAAGCAAGCTGGAGCCAGTAAATGGGGACAAATTGGCGCATTTGTGGGATTGCTGTTGGGGATGTTTGGCTTTCTACCAACTCTGCCGTTTGGCGGACCGCTGGGACCCTTGATTGGAATTATTTTGGGATCGGTGCTGGGGGCGATCGTGGGGGAGTTAATTTATCGACGAGATTTGATGATTGCGCTTAAAGCCGCCTTGGGAATTGTGGTGGGCACGGTGGTGGGCAACTTGATTCAGGGAATTTTAGCGTTTGCCAGTGTGGTGGTATTTTTGGTGTTCACCTGGCCCTATCGTTGATCGCCTTTGTTCTCCACCTGGTTTGTTGTCTAATTGAGCAAGCTGGGTAATCTGGGTTAGGAAGAAGATTCTTTGCATCCCTGATCCACCATGCTTAACAGGCTCCAATCTTGGGGGCGGTTTTTCACCCAATCCTTGAGTTTGGTCACGAAAGACTCCTGCCCCTTGTGCCAGCGTTCCACGGCTCAAACATTTTGTTCAGATTGCCAGCACCAACTGCAACGTTGCCAAAGAGAACCGAAATGGCAGCGTGACCAGAAATTACCCATTTTTGCCTGGGGTAGTTATGGCGGCGCATTAAAGCGATCGATTGCTGCTTTGAAATATCACAACCACCCTGAACTGGCAGTTTCGATGGGAAGCTGGATGGCAAATGCCTGGATGCAACAGCCTGAGCATCAACGCGCGATCGTTGTCCCTATTCCGATGCACGATCGCAAACAACGAGAGCGGGGATTTAATCAGGCAGAATTGTTGGCAAAAAGCTTTTGCGCCCTGACGGGCTTGCGGTTGGAAGCGAACGGGTTAAGGCGGATTCGAGACACAGAAGCACAATTTCGGTTGAGCAGTGGCGATCGCAGTCAGAACTTGAAGGATGCGTTTTGCCTGGGTTCTCCTTTCTCCAAACGCTTGCCCACCCATCCTGTTTTGTTGCTGGATGACATTTACACCACAGGCGCAACGGCTCGTGCAGCGGCTCAGGTTTTACGATCGCACGGCATTCGAGTCCAGGGAATTGTGGTACTAGCGCGGAGTGAGCGATCTAATTTTTCTCAGTAGTACCAGTTGGGGAAAGCTGATAACGCAACTCCACTGCCCCGGATGCAAAGGGCTTTGCCTGAATCAACTTGAGGGAGTGTTCTGGTACTGATTGAAACAAGGGAATTCCCGAACCCAGCAGCAAGGGAAATACCGTAATGATGAACTCGGTGATTAAACTCTGTTGCATCAAGGCTGAAATAACTTTTCCACCACCCACCACCCAAATCCGTTGGTAGCCCTGTTGGGTGATCTGATCAACCGTTGCCTCAACTCCATCCACAAAGGTTATATCAGGACGATCGCTGGATAACGATCGCTGAGTTAACACGTAACTTTGCTTGCCGGGATATACCCACTCCCCAAACGTCAACACCTGTTCATAAGTCGTTGCACCCATGACCAGCGCATCGATCGCGCCGTAAAACTCGTTGTAGCCATAGTCTTCGGCTTCTGGGTCAACATCAGGCAACCAGTCGATGCTGCCATCTGTTCGAGCAATGTATCCGTCCAAACTGGTGGCGATATAAAGGACAAATTCCGGTTTCATGCTCAATCTAACTGCCTTTGGTTAAGCCATTTTCCAGGGCAAAGCGAACCAGTTCTGTTCGGCTATTGGTGCCTGTTTTCACAAATAAACGACTGACGTACTTTTCCACGTTGCGGACGCTGGTTTCTAATCGACGGGCAATTTCTTTGTTCATCAAGCCATCGACCACCAAATCCAGCACACTTTGTTCGCGGGGAGTCAGGTCAAGTTTGAGGGGAGTGGTGGTTTGGGCGATCGCGCCCCTCTGCGTCAACATCGCTTTGATATCCGCAATTTGTCGCGCCAGATCGGCAATGTTGTGAACTTCGTCATCACCGCCTCGATTCACAGCCTGTTTTCCCAGCAAATTGGTGACAATCGCGACTAACTCATCCGGGTCAAAGGGTTTTGGCAAATACGCATCACATCCGGCGTTGTAGCCCTGGATGCGATCGGCAGTCATCCCGCGCGCGGTTAAGAAGATGACGGGTAGCGATTTAAATTGGGGTTCGTCTCGCAATTGCTGCAAAAACTGATAGCCATCCACCTGGGGCATCATGATGTCAGTAATCACCAGGTCAGGTAATTTTTGTCTCGCTAAATCCAGCCCGTCTCGCGCATTGCTGGCAACATCAACTTCAAAGCCACTGTCTTCCAGGTATGCCTGCACCGCTTCTCGCAAGCCTGGTTCATCATCCACTAACAACAGATGACCTGTCATTGACTTTCTCCCGTCCAAACTTTATCCCCATTGTATCGACAGACGTTAAATTACAGTCTACGTAAGCAGAGATGTGTGAAATCTAAAGGCAAAAATGGTTGGCGATCGTAGACTCGGTGTATAACTCTCCAGGGATGCATTTCGGTTGTCAGGAGGTTCAGCCATGCTTCAGATCACTCAGGCTCCAACCAGCCCAGTTTTAGTCAATCAGCGATTTTCCATTCTGGGGGTGGCATCAGTCAGTTACACCGGGATGAAGTTGTCTCTATTGGTGGATAACTTTTATCGCAGTGAGGGTCCTGAGATTCGGACGAATGGCACCTGGCAAGTTGATTTTTTGTTCACAGTGGCTGGCAATCGACGGTTACGGATTGAAGTGGCTGGAGAAAGCACAGAACTTGTGGTTCCAGTCGTCACCTCTCTCCCAGAAACTCAGCGGCTGCGGTTTACCCAAATTCCTGCCCGATTGCCCACCTTCCAGGCGGCAACGATCGAAGGCGATGCGGACAACTATCCCGATGGAACGGTGCTTCAACTACGCAGCGATCGCCAATTCGAGCTTGCCCGTCCCACTGTCCAGAGTAACCGCTGGCGTTCCACCATTGGCTTCAACACTCCCGGCAAACGCTTGATCGAAATCCGCACCCTCGATGGACAACAACGGGCTGAAACTGAAATTGATGTGGTTGCGCCCCAACCTCGTCCGCCGCGAGTGAGTTTTGTGAATCCCCCGCAACAGGTGCGTGAGGAAACGGTTGTGACGCTAAGGGGCAATGCGGAGAATTATGAAGATGGCGATCAACTCTTGCTGCGGGCTGATCAGAGTTCAGAGTTAGCTCGTCCACGGGTGCAGGATGGCAAATGGGAAGCCAACACCCTGTTTCGGCAACCGGGAAATCGGTTGATTGAAATCATCGGCTCGGAGCAGGATAAAGCCCAAACGATTATTGAAGTCATCGCGGCACCGCCCCCATCGTTTCAAATCCTGGCGCGATCGTCCTGGACAAATAATCCAACGCCATCCAGCTTGGCAAATCTCGCCCCTCGACGAATCACAATTCACCACACCGCTTTGAGCGGAGCACCTGCGTCAAATGCAACTCAGGCACAAGATGCGGCTCGAATGCGCTTGATCTGGAACAGTCATGTGAATGGTAATGGCTGGTCAGATATTGGCTATCACTTCATCATCCTGCCTAGTGGTCGTGTATTCTCAGCGCGATCGGAACTGAAGCGAGGTGCCCATGATGTGATTAACGATGGGCTGGGAGTAGCGTTTGATGGCATCTATACCTCTGCCACGATTAACCAACGTCAATTTGATGCAGCCGTCGCCCTCTGTACCGTGCTATGTCGGCGCTATGGCATTAGAAACACCGTAACCCCAGTTCCCACCGCCACGGCTGACTTTGGCACCCGCAGCCTGCCTCTGATTCTGGGACATCGCGATCGGGTGAATACGTCTTGCCCTGGCACCGAAGGCGGTCGAACCGTTCGCCTGTCAGAAATTCGCACAGCCGTCAATGCCCAATTGCAGTAGTAAAGTGTCATTCGTCAATGGTTGTTAGTCATTGGCTATTAGTCATTTGGCAAAGGACAAGTGACCAATGACGCGATGTGCGACTTTTCTGAAAAGCCCATGAACTCTGCATTTGTCCTCATCCCCAACCCTTCTCCCAAGGCTGGGAGAAGGGAGCCAGAAAGGGTTGAACTCCCTCCTCGCCCAGATTTGGGCGAGGAGGGTTGAGGCGGTGAGGGCGAATTAGTTGCACATCGCGTCAATG
>JANRIN010000057.1:0-3768 GCA_033764965.1 Leptolyngbyaceae cyanobacterium bins.302
CTAGATTTGGTTTTTGTTGCTGTCTTCGTTGGCATATTTAAATTGCAGAGATGATTTCGATCCGTGCTCGCCGGTAGGCGGCACAACGTCCCTGAAAAAACACTAGTTCTCTTCACCTACACTTGAGTATTATGTACTAAAAGCTTTTTGGTAACAGATTCTGTCGCTTTTCTATAGTTACTTAGTTACTTAGTCACTTAGTTACTTAATAACCTAATGACTTAGTGGAGGACAACTTAGTATTCTAAATAGGAAGAGGTTCTGGAGCTTTAGGCGGATTGTAGATTGTGGATGCTTTAAAGCAAAAAGCCAGATGTACTGCATCTGGCTTGGTTAAACTGATCAGAAGAAGTTGTTTACTAAATTGAGTTAATATCGGCAGAATCAACTGGATTACCGGATTTGTGAGGGATGTAAACCGCTGGTTTAACGACTGTAGGTTGAGTAAGAGTCGGATCAATTTGATTCAGTATGGGAACCTCTATAACCCCTGGTTCAATCAGTTGTTCTAGCTGAAAGCTGCTTGGGAAGATTGGGGCTTTAGCAGCAGCTTCCTGATAGGTTGGAATCTCGGTGGCGATCGGGTCTGAATAGGGTGTTATTTTTAGAGATGGAGTTGGCTCTGTTGGAGCTTGCTCAGGCATCTCCGATGGAGTTTGTTCGGACATTGGTTGTCTGTCGAGAATTTGCTGTGGTGCTTCAAGTGGCGATCGCAGTTTCGTTGGGGTTGCTTCTGTTGATTGTTGGGTTTGAGAGGGTATGGTGGAGCCTACAGTGGATGGTCGTTTGGGTGGGTAACTCGTTGCTGGTGAGGCCGTGGTTGCGTTTTCTGTAGGCTGTGTAGTGGTCAACACGGGACTTCTCACCAGGACAGGCACAGGGTTTGTTCTTGCTTTAGCGCTGGAAGGAACCTCGGATGATGCGATGGTTGAATGCCCCGGATCTGAGGTCGAAACTTGAAGGGCATCATTGACATCTACAGCCAGTGCCATGAATTTAGGTGCTGGGTCTGCGGCAACAGGGGAAATTGTGGGTGCAGGCGCGGAAAGGTGGGAGGTGTTTGTATTTTTATTTCTGGTAAGCGCTACGCGGCGGGCAGCATCGCTTGGTTCAAACGCATTGTCGATCGCTGTTTGGAGTAATGCTTGAAGACGTGGACTGGTGTAAAGTTCAGTTCCCTTTAAAGGTTCAAGTGCCTGTAAAACCTGACTCCAATTACGCTTTGTAGAAGCTTCCGCTACTTGATTGAGTTGTTTGGCATGTTCACTCCAGGGGACAATCAACTCTTGAGCATGGTTGTAGACACTACTAGAGGGAGGGACGGTTTTGAGGATGGATAGCGCACTTTCGAGGTCTGCCTGACGGTATTTCTCGTTAGCAAGCTGAAGTAAATCCTTTGACCAGGCTTCCTGAAATTGTTGTGCTAGTTGAGAGTAGCGGCTGTTTTGGGGAATTCCTGAGATGTCACGAACTGCTTGTTCCAAGCGATCGCTATTTGCTTTGGTTTTAGCGTGTTCTAACAAATTTCCATAAAGGTTTTCGAGATCGTTTGGGATCTGACCTTGAGCCTGGAAGAGTGCAAGTTTTGGGGCAAAACCGAGAGAGAGAAGAGTAGCAGCCATCACAACACTACTACCCACAACCCAACGATTCATAGAAACTCCTGGGAAGATGAGTGCAAATTACTACTTAAATTACAAGATCAACCCCCACTGACTGCGGGAGGCGAGAGCGAAAGTGTTAATGGGTACGGTGGCTTAATACAGATGCTCTCTTTGCAAACTAACACTGCTCATGAGACGTTTCCTCTCTCAATAGGTGGAGAGCCAACGTGTTTTTTATCCTGTTCTAAACTCTACCGTAAGGGATAGGTGGAAAGATTTTGCAACGTGGTATATCCATTTGGGGAGGCGTGGTTCCCTCCACTAAGATCTTTCATTTGAGTTTGATGAGTGCCTGTTTGAGGATTGGAAATCTTGAACTGACAGGTGAGCAGGTGTTTGCTGCCCTGACTCGCTATCAGTTAATCGAATCTTTTGTGAGTCAGGTTGTTCTAGATTCAGTTTTTCTGAAGGACATCCGGTTAACAAAGGAGGAAGTCTACTGTTCATTAGTAGGAGCAGGTGATGACACAGAGATTGAAAATGTTGATGTACGATTAGAGGATTGGCTGCAACGCAATCAAGTGCCGCAAGTTTATCTTGAGTCGGTGATCTGTCGTCAACTTCGGGTTGAAAAGTTGAAGCGTTTTAAGTTTGATAGCTCTCTAGAATCGGAGTTTTTGCGATGCAAAGCTGAGTTTGATCAAGTTGAGTTTTCTCTGATTCAAATATCCGATCGCGTTTTGGCAGATGAACTGTATTTTCAGCTTCGTGACGGAGAGTCGGAATTTGCAGTGCTTGCCCAGCAATATTCTGAAGGGTTCGAGCGGCAAACTCAAGGGTGGGTTGGTCCTGTTAAGTTATCCACCCTACCAAAAGCGGTGGTTCAAAGTTTTGATGAGTCACAGATTGGGATTATTCAGAAACCAGAAGCGGTTGGTGCAAGGTTTTGGATCGTTCGATTGGAACGATTTCTCCCAACCCGTTTAACAGAGGCTGTACGGACTGAACTGCGGGAAAAGTTGTTTTCGCTCTGGTTAAAGTCTCTAGCACGGTCTGTGATGTCGAAACCTGGACAGGTTCAAGTAATCAATGCTGCGGCAGTAGAGCAAATTTCTCAGTCGGCAGCTTAGGGAGTGGATGCAATGACTGATGGCTCTGTCCAGCTAAGAACGTTTCTTCCTTGCTTTTTTCAATCCTACCCGTTCAAGCACCTTTCCCCTGCTTCATGTCGCGATGTTGTTTCCAAGCTCAAGCTAGCTTCATTTCGTCCAGGAGAGGTCATGTTAGCCGAAGGAGAATTACCCTCCGCTGTTTATTGCGTGGTTCAAGGACGTGTTCGGTTGTTAGGTTCTGTGTCAGAACAACTTCCCACGTTAGCGGTTGTGGATGAGGGCAGTGTGGTTGGGTGGGAGGCATTGGTACGTCGGACTGCTTATGGTTCTGTGCGGGCAGCGGGTTTAGAGCCTGAAGTGCTGGCACTGGTGTTATCTGCCGATGACTTTGAGCAACTGTTGCTAAATGATTTGTTGCCAAAGCTGGAGCAACAGGTTGGTGTGCTTGAGCTTTATGATGTGCTGTCCTGTTTCTTAGCGAACGTTCCCACTCAACTCAAACTGCCAGATTTGAAAACGATCGCCAGCTATATCGAGCAGCATCAACTTGCTGTGGCTCGCCACTCGTTTCCTACGGAACAAGCGGAACCGTTACTATCGGGCTATGTTTGGTTTGTTAGTGGGGGAGTGTCTGTATCTGTTTCCAAAGGAATGCCAATTATAAATCTACAACAAGTTATTTCTCAAAAGACCTCTCCGTTTCCGGTTCGCTTGATTGGAATTGATCGAAAGATTCTTGCTTTGGTGCTGACGACTGGAATACTTCCCGTCGATCCAGTAGAGGTAGAAGTGTCTTCACAACAAGCTTCAGCAGCAGACGCTGTTCTGACCCATTTGGAAAATTTACTGGTTCCAGAATTGATACCTTCCCAACAGGTTCTATTGGAACAAGCTGCTCGAAAATCCTATCCAGTGCATCTTGCACGTTCTGCGGATGCTGCGGAGTACGTGGTGGCTTGCTTTTGGAGTGTCTGTGATTATCTACAGATCCCCTATCGTCCAGATTTGCTGCGACGGCGGTTTTCCAGTTCAAAGGATGATTTTGGCGATCG
>JANRIN010000097.1:0-6573 GCA_033764965.1 Leptolyngbyaceae cyanobacterium bins.302
GGTTAGAGGTTTTCCCGATTGCTTCACTTCAGGTCGGCTTTGAGCAATTAACCCGCAAGATGAATACGTTTATTTGTCCACTCGTACATGAGTTAAACCTGCAACTCATCTTTTCATCTGCTTAGAGTGACCAAAGAGGGTTATGCAATAGCAGAAGACTTGGGTGTAACGATTTCCAACCTTAAGCATCGCCTACAGGACTTGGGCTGGATCAACATTCCACAAGGATCAAAAACGATCTACCCCGGTAAGTCTGCACCAAATCAACCGAAATTATTCGGGTAAAACGACTACGTTTATAGAATGGCTTTCGTTCCTCCACAAGTTCCCTTTCAAGAAATCACTGAATTTCTTCAACAGCTTGTTTCAATTCCATCGGTTGAGTCGGAGCAAGCGATCGCTACCTGCGTCACCGAAAAATTCACCAAGCTTGGATTCGAGCCACGCTTGGTCGGAGATCCGGAGCATCCCTCAGTTATTTGTCATCATCAAGCGGCAACGGCAACGAAAACAATCTGGCTACAATCCCACCTTGATACTGCTCCAGTCGGTGATCGCTCTCAATGGCAACATGACCCGTTTGCTGGAAAGATTGTGGACGAGCGGATTTATGGGCGAGGGGTGGCTGACTCTAAGGCGGCGATCGCCCTGTTCATCTACCTTGCAAAGGCGCTGAGGGGCTCGCCTCAATTCAACGGCTCGCTATTCCTCGGATTCGATGCTCAGGAGGAATCGGGCAGCTTTTCTGGAATTCGAGAGATTCTCCATCATGCTCCCAAAGCCGATGTTTGCATTTTGGGCTATCAGAGTTTTGATGAAATTGCGATCGGTGCGAGGGGATGGCTACGGCTCAAGTTAACCACCTACGGCAAAGCGGCTCATACAGGCAGTCGCTCCAAAAAGGGTAGAAATGCTGTTCATGCGCTGATACGTGCCTGCTCTACTTTATTGAAACTCCAATTGGAAGGGCAGACTGAGCCATTTTTTGAATTCGGTTCTACCTTCAACATTGCTCAGATTGACGGTGGTGAAGCGATCAATGTGGTGCCTGACAAGGCAGAAGCCTTCATTGACATTCGCTTGCTGCCCTCTCAACAAGCGCAGAGCATCGTACAAACCATTGAGGAAGAACTGCGGAATTTGCAGCGATCGAGTTCCGATTTTCAGTATGCGCTGGAAGTACTCCAATCTGAACCTGCATATCTGACTGATCCTCACCATCCATTTGTTCAAATTTTGCGGAAAAATGCAGCGCAGTACAGAGTAGCTTCAGGAACCGAGATTCAAGATCTTGCTTTAGTCGCGAATGGTGCAGGCAGTGTTGGTAACATGATTAGTCGGTTGGGAATTCCCATCATTAATGCCTATGGTTGTGAAAGTGGTAATGTTCATGCTCCCAACGAGTGGCTCAACCTCAAGACCATTGAGCCAGTTTTTCAGACCTACTGGGCTAGTTTAGTAGAATTTTGTTTTAAGGTTTAGGCATTTTAACTGCTAAGACAAACCCTTAAAAAATGGACTCTTATTTCTGGATTTGCTCAAATAATTGTTTCCATATATCTACAAGACTTTCATACTTCTTCATTGGGTTAGCATCTCTTAAGAGACGGGTTTTTGACTGTATTGCAACATCTACTTTCCAACCAGCTTTAAGTATCACATTATTGCTTTGAGCATATTCTTGGATTTGTGGAATAATTGGTTTCTCCTCATCAATCACATCTTCAAGATCATCTTCAACATCTCGGAAATAGAGCCTAGTAAGAATTTTTGCTAAAAAGCTAGTTGGGAATAGATCCTCAATTTCTGCATTTTGCATAGAGCGAACATTACCAACTAAAATAATGCGCTCGTCTGATCCTTTATAAAGGTTACTTGAGAGGAGTTTTGCCATGTTATGCCCTGGCATATCGGAATCAAGAATGACATGAGGCAAGGCTTCATCAGTCGCTGTGAGTAGCGAGACAACCGCCCCAACACCTTTAACACCTCCTGCGGGAACAAAAATAATTTCGCGCTTTGGAGTAATCATCCCTCTGCCAATTAAATAGCTCTTCACAGCACTTAGATAATGCTGATCAGAAGTTCCCTCTACTACAACTGCTTGACATCCTTGGAGAAGTGTTTCAGAAACGCTTAGCCCTAATGCAGCGTGAACAGGGTAAATTGATTTTGTCTGTGCAGAATTTTTCTCTCCCGCTCTCAAATTAGATGAAACTGCCGTTGTACCATCGTTATTAACATACACCGCTTTAACGCGGTCAAGATGGTCAGGGTCTACTAGAAATGGGGAGTGCGTAGTGTAAATAAGCTGATTTGTTTCTGCCAGGTTAGCGAAGAAGTCTGAGAGATTCTGCTGGGCTATTGGATGTAGGGTCATGCCAGGTTCATCAAGAAGCAGAATTGCGCCGTCATGGCTATCAGCACTTTCAACTAAAAAGATCAAGTAGAAGCTTAGAAACCACTGTAATCCAGTACTGCGTCCTTCTAATTCAATTTCCTCAGGACGTTTATCGTCTGATACCCAGATGCGGAAGTGGTCACCATCTGCCTGAAAACGAAAACGATATTCCCCCTGCTTCCACCAATCACGAAAACTTTGTGTTAGCTTGGTTCCTGCTGATTGTAAAAGAATGTCTCGTTCCTTTTTCTTCTCTGTAATTTCTCTAATTTGCTGCTCAGTGGGTTGTCCCTGATGACTGGGGAAATCGCGCCCTAGCTCCAAAATTTCCTGAGGATTTAACTTCACAAACTCAAAAAGAACTTTGAGCGTTCTTGCTTTTGCCTCCTCACGATTTCCTAAATTTGTACGGTTTATGTTGTCAATTACATGGGGTAAGTAAATTTCAGAATCTAGATTTCCGTAGTTAGAGTAGTAAACAAAGGCAGGCAAATTATTAACAACTAAATTCTTTGCTTCTGTAGAGTCTTTGGGATGAGGTTTTGTAATACTCGCAATCATTTCGGTAATTGAATCAATAACTTGTCCGAAGCGAGGTACGATAATTGATCTTTTGAGAGGACTTTCGGGATTTACCCTTTCTAACAAAGTTTTTTGCCTCTTGAGAAAATTTTCTTCAATGTTATCGTCTGCTTCCTTTACTTCGGTGATTGATTCATACAACACAGCAAGAACTTCGGCTTTAAACGGTTCTTCTGTTTTCCCTGCCAGTGTTAAATCAGAAATTTCTGCGTGAGCAGTTGAGAGGAGTTGCATAACTTCGTCTTTTGACACATATCGCTTTGGCATTGCATCTGGAAAACTGACTTGATACTCTCCACTGAAAGTTCGTTTAACAACGGCACTCTTAACTTCTTTCGCTGCTGAACCCGTTGCTTTTGAAACTTTCTCAGCAAGATAGTCGGGTAAATCGAAGCGAGCTTCGATAAAAACAGGTTTATTTTTAGCTCGGCGAATGTCGTTGTATTGCTTCCGTGGGTAATCAGCAGTTGGGTTGATTTCACCATCTTTAGCAGGGTTTAGTTTCCAAAGTGGGAGAAGGAGATTGGTCTTTCCAGACTCATTTGTACCTATGAGAGAGGTGACATTACCAATGTCAATCCACCCGCTATCATCGACAGACCGGAAGTTTGTAACTCGAAAGCCAGTAAGTTTCATCATCTCTATACTGCTCATCGTAATATCACGTCTGATTGCCGACTATTTACCAATACACTAAAGCTCATGTATTATTTACTTAGTATAGAAGTACTCATTAAAAATGGGGTGGCTCGTATCTTGTCTTATCAGATAAGCTTACGAATGTCAGGGAATTTTGATTTTTGTGACCTAGTGTTTTCTGCAACAGCTTAACCATACTAGGGCTTATAAATTTAGAACATTACCCTATGTCGTGCAACTTGGCGGAACACTTCAAGTTTTAGCGCAACGTCCAGGTAATGATTAAATAATTAATTGTTAGCCTACTTCTGGCTCAAAGCGATCTGGCAATTCTTGGAGCAGTCCTGTCTCGGTGCAGCGATATCCACATCAATGATGAGCAGGCGACCGCAACTCAGACTAGGCAGCAGTAGTAGTTACAGATCAAATTCCTTCTGGCTTAGCTTTTCCGAGAGGCTCCTCAAATACACCAGGTGCTTGTTGCCGCCTTGATTGATCCCGTCTCCATTACTTAGACTTTAAAGCGGCTCCACGCAGCATTGACATAGCGGGTATCAAATTGTTGCGGATGAATAATCTCTGCCAGAATTTCCAGAGAGTCTACCAGACGTGGACCGGGGCGGTTGAAATAAGCGTTGCCATCAGTAAGATAAAGCTGGTGTTGAAATGCCCTCAGTTGCTTCCACTGAGGATGAGTAGCGATCGCCTGCTGCATCTCCTGTTGAGTTCGAGCCAAATCAAAACCACAGGGCATGACGATAATGATATCTGGGTCTGCTTGCAGCAGGTCATCCCATTTGATGTAGGGGGAGTGATACCCAACCTTACCAAAGAGATCGCGCCCTCCTGCTAATTCAATCAGTTCTGGTATCCAGTTTCCACTTGCCATCAACGGATCAATCCATTCGATCGCCGCTACGGTCGGTCGTTGATCGTTTATAAGCTGTTGAGTCTTTGCCCGACAAGCATTCACCCGATCGTGGAGAGCAGCTAGGACAGGAGCGGCATCTATATTCAAAGCAGCCGCGACTTGCGCGATGTCTGCCCAAACCTCTGAAAGGTTATGGGGCTGAAGAGAAATGATTTGAGGTTGAGGATCGCTGAGGGTGGCAACGGCTTGCTCGACCAGAGCGAAGTTTACTGCACACACATCACACTGATCCTGAGTCACAATGTGTGTTGGGCGTAAATCCTTCAGCACATCTAGATTAACGTCGTAGATGCTGAGCGTAGCCTCTAACAGGGTTTGTACATCAGCGTCAATTTGGGCACTAGGTTTGACGGCATCCAACCTGGAAGAGGTACAGATAGGACGACTTTCAATATCAGGGGGATAGTCACACTCGTGGCTACGTCCTACAACCCACGGAGCCAACCCCAGAACATCTAAAATTTCGGTAGCACTAGGCAGAAGAGATACGATTCTCACGTCATCAGCAGGTGGCATGGCTTAAGACAGGGCATCAAGGAGACTGATTGGATGATAGAGGTATACCATTTTTGCAGGCTGCTTGAACCTGAATCACGAATTAAATCATTGATTTAGACGGTTCAATTCAATTTTCTAGTGAACGGCTTGAAATTGAGCATCAGATTGGCGGTATTAAGCGATGCAATGTTGTAGTACATCCATTAAAGAGTCGAACGGATCATTTTTCCAATATTTCCGTTTTAAACCAGGTCAAAATCTCTTCCACTGGTAGGTTCAAGACCTGTGCAACAGTTTCTTTTTTGGTTCGATTCCACTTTGGAACGCGCTTATTTTTTTCCCAGTAACGCACAGTACTTTCTGCTGAATTAATCTTTTGAGCAAATTCAGCCTGCGTGTACCCCATTCTTATCCTAGCTTGACGAAGTTTAGATCCACCTCTCCACGGTGGTAGACCCGTTGTTATTTCTTGATTCATAACGGAGTTCTCCTGGATTCCATCGCACATTGGTAATCACCTCTCTAAGCCAATCCCAAACTCAAATGACTTACATGGCAGTAGGAGTCATGGGTCTGAATTAATGGCTCAAATTTGTGAATAATCTTTTGGGTTCCAATAATGTCAATCAAATAGCAAACTGCGTAATTGCTCGGCTCTGGGAGAACTAGTCTAGTCACGCGATCGTACACAAATCTTTCTGCATAATCTTCATCGACTCGCCAAGGCTTAGGAGTCAATCGAGCACGAAAAGTAGATTGAAACTTGCATAACCGAGCGTATAGTGGATCGACGTAGAAGCTCTGCATTAATCGATGGGTCGCAGGATCGAGTGGATCAAAAGGTTGTGTTGTACAAATATGACGCAACCCGTTCCGTGTCCTGTAAACTCTAAATCCTAATTTGGGAAACTGTTCTGTAAGGCTTCTCACTGCTGAAATCGCTTGTCGCTGCGTCATGGCAATTTGAGAGCTTTTAGCACAGTCTTGAATTTCATCATTCCAGGGCGAGCAGATATCTACGTCGATAATCAACATGCGATCGCAGTTAAGCACTTCACAGTTATACCGATTACGGGTGATAAAACCTTGCAATTGACCTTTGTAATAAATTTCCTGTAGAACAGGTTCAGTAACAACGCTGTACTCACCTAAATCAAAGGAATACCAGGAATCACCATTTGGATAGTCTGAAATTGTAATAGGGCTGCGGTGAACTAATTCAACTCGTTCTTGTGGGGAAAGCACACTAAACCATTTTCGTAGCAGAAGGGTATTGTCTCCGTCCTCGTCTGCCTCAACAATCAATTCGGTCAAATATTCCTGCACCTGTGCAGCCGGATTTTCAACACCGCGTCTACGCGCCCAAAAACAGAGTTTTTTGAAAAGGATAGGATACTTCTGAAGAAATTGATCTAAGTTGAGGGGCACTTGAGCAATTAACATTTGTCTAGCAATCAAATATAGGAATGGTCTAAGGGAACGTGAACCAAACAGTTGGAGAAATCAATTCAAATATCGAACC
>JANRIN010000263.1:0-40310 GCA_033764965.1 Leptolyngbyaceae cyanobacterium bins.302
CCCTCGTTCGGCACATCGCCCTCAACCTCCTGACGCATGAAAAGTCATCTAAAGGTGGGGTCAAGGCAAAACGACTCAAAGCTGGCTGGGACAATGATTATTTGGTGAAAGTCCTTGCTCAATAAGATGCGTTTGCCCTGAAGCCACCCTCCACTTCTCATTCTCTGCCCCCTGCCTAGCGGTACACTGGTAAAGATTTGGATAGAATCCAGTGTTCTGGTGAGTTATGGCAACCTTTTTACTTGAAGTTGGGACAGAAGAATTACCTGCAAGCTTTGTGGATGATGCGCTGAACCAGTGGCGATCGCGCATTCCCAAAACTCTCATCGAGCGTTGCCTGTCGCCGGAATCGATCCAATATTTCGGCACCCCTCGTCGCCTTGCCGTCCTCATTTCTGGCTTACTAGATCGCCAACCCAACCAGGAAGAAGAAGTCAAAGGACCGGCAGCCCAAGCAGCCTTCAAAGATGGCAAACCGACCAAAGCCGCAGAAGGGTTTGCTCAAAAGCAGGGAGTCAACGTCAGTGATTTAGAGATTCGTTCTACAGACAAAGGCGAATTTGTCTTTGTCAAAAAAACAATCATCGGTCAGCCCACAGCAGAAATTCTCAAAGCTCTGGTGCCGGAGTGGATTACCAGTTTAGAGGGAAAACGCTTTATGCGCTGGGCAGATGGGGATCTCAAATTTCCGCGCCCGATCCGTTGGCTCGTCACCTTGTTAGACGCTGAATTGCTACCCATTACCTTAATGAACGGCTCTCAAGGTTGTAGCAGCGATCGCTATTCTCAAGGGCATCGAGTGTTGCATCCACAGACCGTTCAAATCCTGACAGCAGCAGATTACGTCAAAACCCTAGAATCTGCCTTTGTTCAAGTGGATGTTGACCAGCGGCGCGACACCATTCAACACCAAATTCAGGAAGCCGCCGCCAGCCTCCAGGGAGTTGCTGTGATCAACCCCAATTTGCTGAAAGAAGTCACGAATTTAGTGGAATATCCCTCTGCTGTCGTTGGCAAATTCGACGCGGAATTTTTGGAACTGCCAGCGGAAGTCATCATCACGGAAATGGAAAGCCACCAGCGCTATTTCCCCGTGTTAAAACAGGCTGGATCAGATGAGCTACTACCCAACTTCATCACTATTTCCAATGGCGATCCCCAAAAGAAGAACATTATTGCGGAAGGCAATGGGCGAGTGATTCGGGCGCGGCTCTCGGATGGCAAATTCTTTTTTGATGCCGATCGCGCAGCTCCCCTGGAAAGCTACCTCTCCAAGCTAGAAACCGTGACGTTCCAGGCAGATTTAGGCTCGGTGCGGGCAAAAGTCGATCGCATTGGTCAAGTCGCCAGCCAAATCGCCGCTCAACTGCAAGTGAATCAAGCCGATCGTTCTGCCATTCAACGGGCAGCGTTACTGTGCAAAGCTGATCTGGTGACTCAAATGGTGGGGGAATTTCCTGAGCTACAGGGAGTCATGGGACAAAAATACGCGATCGCAGGGGGTGAACCTCAAGCGGTTGCCGATGCCATTTTTGAACATTACTTACCACGGGGAGCAAATGACTCCTTGCCACAAACCTTAACCGGGCAGGTAGTTGGACTTGCCGATCGATTAGATACCCTGGTCAGCATTTTTGGATTGGGGATGATTCCCAGCGGTTCCTCCGATCCTTTCGCGTTGCGGCGGGCTGCAAATGCGATCGTCCACATTACCTGGGCAGCAAACTTGCCCATTAACCTATTGCAACTGCTCGATCAGGTGATTGCCGATTTTGCCAAAAACTTCGCCTCTGTCAGTAAGCTGAAGTCGGAAGAATTGGCGCAACAATTGTCAGACTTTTTCCTGCAACGGGTACGAACACTGCTCCAGGATGATCAGCAGGTGGATTACGATCTGATCAATGCCGTCTTGGGAGAAAACGATCCCGAATACAGCCAACGCGCCCTAGTCAATTTGCTGGATGTGCGCGATCGTGCCCTCTTCCTCCAATCCATTCGGGATAATGGCAGCCTTGCCACCATTTATGAAACCGTGAATCGTGCCTCGCGCCTTGCTGCTCAAGGAGAACTTGATGCAGCCCAGACCGATCCGGCGCAGGTGGTACAACCCAACTTGTTCCAGAAAAAATCTGAGCAAGCCTTTTTTGCTGCTTTAGTCACCCTACACGCCCAAATGCAAGGACAGCAAGATTATCAGAAATTGGTGAAAGCTTTGGCTGAAGCCGCTCCCACGGTTGCCAACTTTTTTGATGGAGAAGATAGTGTGTTGGTGATGGATTCTGATCCCGCCATCAAGCAGAATCGCTTGAATCTGTTGGGGGTGTTACGCAACCATGCCCGTGCGCTGGCAGATTTTGGCGCGATCGTGAAAGGCTAAAAAAAATCCCCTTGCGGGGATTGCTGGGTGCATACAGCTTGTTCTTCTGTTGGAGCAGAAGCTTGAACTAAGAAAATACCTGGACAGGGTCGGTTTTACCGTTTCCTCTGTCGTTGAGTCATTTCATTCTGGTGAAACCTGCCCCTATCCGAAGGTATCTTTTTTCTTAGAAATCTTTTAAGCGTTGACGCAATTTGCTTCGTAACCATCGCTGAGGGCGATCTTTTGCTTGATCCGAGCATCCTTTAAATGTCGCTTAACGGTATTCAAGGTGATGTAAAGCTCGGTTGCAATTTGTTGATAGCTGAATCCAGCTCGGTACAGTAACCAAACCTCTGCCTGCCGAGGCGTTAGCTCATACAGCATGGCTTCTGCTAAAGCCTGATTTTGGATAGACTTGCTCCGGTCTTCCAGCAACACCATCATATAAGGACGTTGAGAATCTTCCAGCACAAGCCATCGGACTCGAATTCGATAAACCTGAGAACGGCTCAATTCAATTTCAGACTCAATCACAACAGGCTGATTAGGATACAGTTCATAACTGTCAATCAGTGCCAGACAATTTCGCCAAATCGCGTCAGGAACTTGATTCAGAACAGGCTGTCCCTGATTCAATTTTTGGCAAATGCAATGGGCGTAGTAGTTGTGATAGATCCATTCGCCCTGATGGGTCAGAATGAGTACACCGTCAGTAAGACCTTCAAGAACACCTTGCATCAGGTTTGGAGTCATTTCGGTGCTTGGAGCGATAAGTTCTAGACAGTTCTGCATAATGGATGGGGGGCTTAGATTAACTGATTTCAAATCGGCACCCGATGATGGGCTTTACTTTTGCAGTAGTGACAGCGCTCTCCGGATGGATTGAACTTTGAACGAATAATTAGATGGTAAAGAAACATCCACTCCAGCGCACCATCGCTCTCTGCAAACCTGGTTTCCAATATTGTCAGTTTGACTTTGCTGTTTTATGCGATCGGCTTTACCAAGTTAGCCAGATGGGTAAGTGGGTAAGTGGGTAGGTGGGTAGGTGGGTAAATTGAACGTTCTCTGCTCACTACCCTCATCCCCCTATTACTCATCCACTCATCCACTCATCCACTCATCTATCCCTCCACTCCCCCCTTGCCAATCCTTGTAGTTTTCTGCAAAGTTGAATGTAGGTTTATGCAATTTCCTCGTCCGGCTTTTGCTTCCGGCAACTTCTTTCGCTATGTCAGAGCCAGAAAAACTCAAGATTTTAGTTGTTGATGATCACGAAGTCGTTTTGGGGGGCACGATCGACCTACTGAAGCGCCACTACCCACAAGCTGACATTTTGACCGCGCAAACGGTAGACGCAGCCCGTCAGCAAATCAAAACCCATGCGTCAGATTTGCCTCAACTGGTTGTACTGGATCTTTCTCTGCCCGAAAAAGTTGGGGTAACTGCCCAGGCAGAAGCCGGAATTCGTTTTCTCAAGTCCTTGATGCAGGATTATCCCACTCTGAACTTGACCGTTCAAAGTACCCACGTCAAAGCACTTGTTCGGATTAAACCCGACATTGACAAACATGGTGGCGGTTTTACAGTCGCGGATAAGGGGCTTTCTAGTAAAGAAATGTTGAGCCGAGTCGATTGGGCATTAAACGGTATCACCCACACGAAAGATATTCGACGGGGAAAAACCCTGGAAATCAAGCCCGATTGGTTGAACGTGCTGAAGCTGGCATTTTATGAAGGCTTGCAGGATAAGGCGATCGCGGAGCGAATGAACGTTTCTGAGCGCACCGTGCGCCATTACTGGACAAAGATTCAGGATTTGCTAGAGGTTTATCCCGAAGAAGATAAACAAGATGGTAAAAATATTCGCATCCAGACCGAGATTCGTGCTAGAGAGGAAGGGCTGATCGATTAATCTCGCTGTCGAGATCCGAAACTGTGCGGCGACCCTCCTGGAATAGCATTAAAGATATCTTTGCAACTTGGCGAGTTTGGGGCTTACCAGGCGCGATTTGGATTGGACTAATTGTCGCCGCTCGCCTCACTGGTTCCCTGCAAGGTTTAGAACTCTTTGCGCTGGATACTTTTCTCCGCTTGCGCTCTGAAGAACCACCAGACGATCGAATTGTCTTAGTTGGCTTCGACAACCTTGTTAATGAAAAACGCTATCCAATTCCAGAGCAGGAAATTATAGATCTAATCAAAACATTAGAATCCTACAAACCATCTGCAATCGGTTTACATATTCATAAAAATCAAATTGCTGAAACTGAAAAATTTTCATTATTTTCAGCATTAGGTCAGTATAAAAGCTTGATTGTTAGTGAGCTTGTTGCAGCGCCAGCAGATCAAATATCAGCCCCCTCTGGATTTTTAAATGATTTTAAATCCCTAAATAATCAAGTCGGTTTCTTAGATACTTTTCCAGATAAAGATAACTACGTTCGACGACTTTCGCTTGGTTTGTTTAACCCTATTAACAACCAATATAGCCATTCACTTGCAGTGGCATTAACTCAAAAGTATTTAGTATCTCGTGATGCGTCGCTTAGAATAAATATTGGAATTCGAGATACTCAAGCAATGCGGTTTGGTTCTACCGAAATACCACGTTTGCACGGTGACTCAGGCGGTTATATCGATGCAGAGGTTGGTTTTCCGGAGCTATTGCTTAAATTTCGTAATAGTAGTGAACCGTTTCAGCAATTCACAGTAAACCAAATCAAATCTAAGAAAATAAATTTAAACCAATTCCGCGATCGCATCGTGATTGTAGGTATCACTGATCCAGACATTCGCTATCCTCTTCCCACTGCTGCAACAACAGAAATAAATTCACTGCAAATCCAAGCTCATGCAGTGAGTCAAATGATTAGTGCGGTATTGGATGGGCGTTCTCTTATAAACACCTGGTCAGATCCTTGGGAATACCTTTGGATTACAGGGTGGGGTGTTCTTGCTATTGTTTGGGGACATACTAGCTTTTCTAACCGAATCAAACTTACTGGAATAGCTATTGTCCCGATTGGGCTAATTGGTAGTAGTTACTTGTTGCTGTTATGGGGATGGTGGATTCCGATCGTCCCAGTTTCCTTGGTTTGGTTAATCAATGGACTGGGATACACCGCATTCTACAAGTATGATTGGGTATTGCGATCGCGCCTAAAAGAAAATCAGCGTCTGGTTGAAGAACGGCAACAGATGATTGAGCAAATTTTTAATGTGATTCACAACGGACCTCTACAAACTTTGGCGAGTGTCTTGAGACAGCTACGAGATAGTAACTTACCTCAGGAAAAATTGGTTGGGGTATTGGAAAATTTGAATATTGAAATTCGCCAAATTGGAGAACACGCTAAACAAGAAACTTTGACAGAGGAGCGTAGTCTCTATTTAGGAAATGGCATTAAACTTGACCTGCAATTACCGATCGACGAATTACTCTACGAAGTGTATAGTCACACCTTAGATCGATCGGAATTTTCAAGCTTTGAAACGTTGAAAGTTGCTTACGATTTTGAGCCTGTTGATCAGCCCATTCTAGGTATTGAACAACGCCGCAGTTTGTGTCGATTTCTTGAAGAAGCGTTATGTAATGTTGGCAAGCACGCTGAAGAAGCGAATCATCTTATTGTCACGAGTACTCATGAGCAGGGGAATTATGTGGTGCGAATTGTGGATGATGGTGTGGGTGTTGCCTCATCTACAGAAGGCGAAGGCACCCGTTATGCGCGTAAGGTCGCGGCTCAGTTCAAAGGCAAGTTTAAGCGAGAACCTGTATCACCCAAAGGCACCTTATGCCAACTTTCGATTCCTTTGACTAAAGCATGGTGGGGGCGATAAGTAGGCATTCAAGTTTGCATAAAACTGTAACCATTCTGCAAGAAATCTAGCTTAGATTCTAAATAAGACCAGTCAATCCCATGTTCCGGTTTCTGAATCGTCTTCAGTCATCAATTCAGTCTTTTCAGACAGGATAACAATTGGGGTTAATCTACCAAAACAATTTGTCCAGAGATTCTTATCAGATTGCATCTAACCCTGTTCTTTAATATTGTTTTTGCCTGTTGAAACGTTGTAGCAAACGTTTCTAGCACAGTCATTGATAAGTCTAGAACGGCTTTAGTGCGTCTTTACCCTTGGAACATGAGTCTATGTCGCCGCCATGTGAAACGTGGCAACGGCGAGTCAGAAAGCCTAACCCAGAATCGGCGTTTGCGCGATTGGTTCTGCCCTAAGCTTTCTGACCAGAGCGCATTTATCTTGACCTGAGACGCAGACTGAATTGAGCAAAACTTGCGTCCCCATCCAAGTGTCTGGTTCTCGATCGAAAGTTTCTTCAATCAAGCTAGATTACTGATGATTATTGGGATAGTTGAGCTTTATCAGGTGTTCTACCCAATATCGTTTACTTGTCGTTGAAGCTATGTCTACCGATGCAAACCACTTGATTACTGTTAAGCGGGTTGCTGGGGTTTGCATGGCTCTTGCTACTGTTACGTTGTCCGCGTACCTTCCAGTAGAGCAGCCACAACAAGCTCCAGAGACCTTATCTCAATATGTTCCACCGCCGCCACCTCGAAAACCACCGAGACGGCAGCGATCGTTCACTGAGCAACCGCAGGTTCTGGCAACAGTGCCATCTACCCAGCTTTTATTTGAAGGCTGACCGAACAAATTCATCTCCAAGTGCAGGTGTATTGCGATCAATCGCAATACACCCTTTTTAATACATTAGTGTCAAGCTTTTTACGGAAGCTTATAGCTACCAACCCGCAAAATTAACTCCCCTGCTTGGGGATTTTGGGTGAATACAAATGCCCCTTTTTCCTTTTCATTACTGGCTAAAAAATCGATTTGTAAATCACTGGTTTCTTGCACCTGCCCATTTTGTTTCAGTTCTGCAATGACCTGCACCGATTCTGCTGTTTCCCCGCCAGTATTGATAATTTCAAATGGAACATAAAACTGTTGATTTTCCCGGCGAACGGGTTCAGGGCGGGTGAGGGTTAAAACCGGAGGACGATCGCGCTCTGTTGCCCAGCTATAAATCACAAGTCCAACGAGCGCACTTAACACCAACGAAGCCACGCCAAATGTCACCCACTCCGCCAGACTGCGGGGTGGACGTTGCCATTCCTTCCGCTCAGGATCGGCAAATTGTTCTTCAGTTACGTCGCTTTTCATCTTTACCCTTCCTTCTATATTTTGGGCAAAGTCTCCGTCTGGTTAACTATCCGTGTTGGCGAAGACTTTGATGCAAAGTTTTGCCCAATCTGCCTTACACCGCCAATCGCCCTGCGGCACCACCGATCGTGGCGGGCAAACCTAAAATGATGGTGTAGCTCAACCAGGTTTGCCAGGGATCCTGACTATTCAACTTATCGAAAAATATCAGCATTCCCAGCGCTGCCCCCAGAGACAACAGGTAAGACGCGATCGTTTCACTGGACGGACGCTGAAAGATGCCTTGTTGTTGCTGGCGCTTGACCTGGTTTGCAAACCCCGCAGCAAACACGATCGCGTAAGAAATGATTAGCGATGCCGCCATAATTCCCAGCAACCACAACCCATTCACCGCTGCTGCCAACATAGGAATTTCATCCGTAGGAGCAATATTAAAAGCAATAATCAGTGCTCCAATCAGGGTTCCGCCAATATCTGACAAGGTTGCTTTTAGCGCCTTCTCATCTTGAAAATTAGCGGTTAATTTGTGTCCATCTTTTTCCTGGCTCTTATCGCCGCTCAAAAATTGGTTTGCTAATGCCACCCCTAACGTAAAAGGGATACTTTCATAAATGATTTTGCCTAATGCTTCGTTCAGGGGAGTTTCTAAAGTAATTTCTCGTAGTAAAATCAGAATCAAGCACGTACAAATGATCCCGATCGCCATCGCTTCAACCGTGTCCTTAGCTTCGTCGCTGGCATCGTTATCAGCAATCCGCCGAAAACCCGACGTTCGATTCAGCATAAACACGATCGCAAACGTTAATACCAATGCCAGCAACGCACGCGGCATCGAAGCGGATGATCCAATCCACCAGACTTCCATTGTGTAAAGCAATGGCACCCCAAATAAAAAGCCGCCGGATGCTCCACGAACTAAATCATCGAACTCCCCAGTCCATTGATTTGAGTGCCTTCGAACTGTGCCCATACTTTAGATACTGATTAAAAATGTGGTTAAGATCGCTAGCTTAAACCGCCATTAGTAATTTTCTATCTACTCAAAGGTATAAAGAAATTCAGTCACAATCATTCATGATGATGGTTCAAAACTATTTGGTAAAACTTCATCAGGGGCGGCGTTGGTGGATGGGTTAACGCAAGTTGCTGCTGGTTGAATGTTGACGGTTACAGACTTATAACCCGCAGTGGTGAGCAACTGTGTCACAACCAATTTGGCGCGATCGCCGGCTTTTTGTAACAATCCTTCTGCACAAGCAGCGGTTGTAATTTTTTCGAGAGCCTCCTGTTGAGCTAGCGTTTGGAGATCCGGTCCAGTATCCGGTCCTAACCCCAAAATTCCTCGATCGTAGTCATAGACCTGAGACTTACTGACATCTATTTTTCTATCCAATACCTGAGCCGCAGGCAGTTGCAGTCGCACGCCATCATTCACAACCTGCACATCTTTTGCGGTGATTTGACTCAAATCAACCCCAGCTTTCACTTCTCCATGAGCAATATAAAGCAGTTTTGTCTTACCGAAAACGAACCCACCCACCGCCGCATCTTGCTCGGTCGGCACAACAGCTTGCATCGTAAAAACGGCTGTCGTCAGCTCACTGGCTTCTCGAACTTGTTGGAGTACCAGCGATCGCACATCAACCTCCGGCTCCAATGCTCTGGGCAGCAGTAAAGTGTTGAAAGCGCTCAACAAGCGATCGCCAACCTGAAAATTGTTGAAGCCAATCAAGCCAGCAGCAACGAGCAGCCCACCGGAAATCATCCACAGCAAGCCACCCAACCAGCTTCCACTCCGCTGCCCGTAGTTATCACCTTTCATAACGCTTCAGCCAGAAGTTTGATACTAATGTATCATGTTATGTCCCAGTAGATGAGTACTTGAATTGATCACCCTAGCTAAAAAGTTACGAAACTGCACTAACTAACAAGCGATCGTGGTCTGATTCAACACTGAGGGCAGAGGGTTGGTTCAGCGCGGATAGCATCAAGTTCGCTCGCCTCGCTGCCACTTTTTCCCATGTGTATTGGTAGGCTTGCCGGCGAGCCGACTCACCTAACTGGTGTCGTAGGCTAGGGTCAGATGCCAATTTGATCAAAGCGTCCACCCAGCAATCCTCTTCGTAAGGCGGAAGAACAATGCCGTCTAATCCATCTCGAACAATTCCGCCAGCCCCCATCGGTGAAGCCACAATTGGCAACCCGTGCGCCATTGCCTCATAGGTTACTAAAGGACTACCCTCTTCCAAGCTAGGCAGCACAAATAGATCTGCATCCAAGTAAAATGATGCGTAGTCAGGTCTAGCTCCCAAATGCACTACATCAAGCCGAGACAAAGTATCTCCACAGATTTCAGCAACACGCGGATCGAGGTGCCCTAGAATGATTAGTTTGCCTGGGATGTTAGCCTTCTCCCAAACTCGCAGAAACAAATGTAACCCTTTGCGGATACTGTCGCTTCCCATGAAAACAACCTTAAATTCGTCAGATTGAGATTGTTTCTCTACCGATCTAAATTGAGATAAATATGGAAAACGCTCTGGGCACCAACCCTCGCTCGCTGTCAATAGTTTTTGTCCTGGTACACCTGCATCTAAATAAGATTGGGTAACCGTTTGACTGGGGCAAATAATAAAATCTGCCAAATCAATCTCTTCTCTTTCTACCTCAACAGTTTCTAAAGTATTAGGGTGAGTCGGTTTCAGCCCTATTCTGGCATAGGCATCATCCAGAATTTGCTTTGAATGCCCTGTAAAGCAATTTACTCTTTCCAGGAAGATAGGTTTACTAATTGCTTTTGCTTGACGAGTTGTTTCTAAAGAAATTCCAGGCCAAATGTAGGCTGCATCAAAGTGCTTTAACTTCTTAAGAAACAGCTTCTCAGCCTTTCTTTTCGGCAAACCATTTTGCTTGTAGTAATACCATCTCAACAAGGGTGAAACTGCTTCAGTAATTGCGGGTTGTCGCAAATATGGTTCACAACTGGGAACAATCATCTGAGCCTGAATATCAGACTGCTGCCATTTCTTATGCAAGGAACAAAAAACGTGACCGATCGCGTTATCTTTGAGATGAAAAGGAACTATGGAAAGCAGCTTCAGCATTTTCAAATCCTGATAATAAAAACTGTTGCACTACAAAGTGTTCCCCACATACATGGAGTGATAAAGATAGCCTGTCTAAATATTCAGAGGGGAATGGCTATGCGATGCTACTTGGTAGCATCGCCACTAACTTTGAGAATGAGGTGAAGTAATCAGAAAATACACTCACGTATGAGGCAATCACATACGACACAAACTTACTTTGTAATGTCTCGACTTTTACAGTTTGCCTTAGAACCATTTGCTGAAAAAGTAAAGTATTCCTGACTTAACAGGAACTTTATCAATCCATCTCCACAAATAAAGTTTCTGCCCTCGAATCCATCACTTAGGTTAGAGAACATATGGGTTCAAAAGGAACAAGAATAAAGAAAAGAATTCTATAAGTCAATGGAAGAAACTTTCAAACGAATATTTACACGCCTCACCTGAGTAATTAGGGTAGTGTCTGCTATCACCAAGTAACAAACTGTAAAAATTTCAAAAAGATGCCTGAAATTTGGTGGGGCAGAAGCTTTGGCTTCCCTATAGTATTAGTGAAAACTGAAGAGTTTATACTCTTATCAAAGGTTTAGTATCCCTTTCCATCCCTTACACTTAAGTGTTGCGAATGACTGAAAGTCCTGTAGAGCAAGCTTTGGAAAACTCAAAATTAAGCGAGAAGCAACCCCCCTCTCTGCTTCAGCGCGTGTTGAAGGGAGCAGCCTTAACCTTTGGTGGACATTTTGCAAGCCAAGTCATTCGGTTATTAAACAACTTAATTCTGAGTCGGCTACTGTTCCCAGAAGCCTTTGGGCTAATGGCGCTGGTATACACCTTCATCAGTGGCTTAAGTATGTTTGCAGATACTGGGACAGATGCCAACATTATTCAGAGCAAGCGAGGCGAGGATCCAGTCTTCCTGAATACCGCATGGACAGTGGACTGTATTCGAGGGATTATCCTATGGCTGGCTGCTTGTCTGATTAGTTTTCCGGTTGCAAGTTTCTACAATCAACCAATCCTTCGTTACCTGCTACCTGTTACCGCACTGACCACGCTGATTGGTGGATTTAATTCTAATAAGGTCGTTGTTGCCAATCGAAATTTGAACATCGGTCGGCTGATCGTCATGGATTTCATCGTTCAAGTTTCGGGCATTCTTGTAACTCTTGTGCTTGCGTGGATCGCAAAATCAATGAATGCACCGAGAGATATTGCTGTTTGGGCGTTAGTAGCAGGGAATTTGATCGGAAGCATTTGCTACTTGGTGTTGAGCTATACTTTTATTGAAGGGGAAGGCAACCGTTTTCAGCTAGATCGTGAGTCTTTACGGGAATTGTTCCAGTTTGGGCGCTGGATCTTCCTCAGTACCTTGCTGACCTTTTTTGCGTTTCAGGGAAACAACCTCGCTATTCCTCGTTTGCTTGGGGTTGGGTTCTTTGGAGTATATTCCTTTGCCTACGGGTTATCACAAGCCGCCAACGCGATCGTATCCGCTTTAGGCACGCGGGTTTTGTTTCCCTCCTTTTCCGAGTTGTACCGCAATCGACCTGAGCGTTTGTATTCTGCTTTGAAGCGATCGCGGATAGCACTGAATGGCGTGAATTGGGCTGTGGCACTGGTCTTTATAGCTTTTGGTCAACAACTGATCAGTGTAATGTACGACCACCGCTATGCAGATGCTGGCTGGATGTTACAAATCCTAGCTTTAGGCTCCCTAGTTTCCATGCTGGAATCTACTTATTCCAACGCTCTCTTGGCTCAAGGGAAAACGCAAATCATGTTGTACATGATGATGATTCAGGTAGTTTTGCAATTTATTGGTATATTCCTGGGATATTATTTTGGAGGTGATTTTGGGTTGGTGGTTGGTAGTGCGCTAGTTAGTTGGGCGCTTTACCCATTTCACGCAATCTTCTATGCTCGTCTTTCAATCTGGCAACCGGAAATTGATTTACCCTTAATCGCTTTAGCAACAGCCATTGGAGCCTTTATCCTTATTCCCTAAACATCTGTTCTACAGGCTTTGATGGACTCTTCAACCTATAAAGTGAAGCTTTGAGAGTTATCATTTTTGATTTTGATGGGACGATCGCGGATTCCTTTGAAACTGTCCTGAGAATTTCTAACCAGTTAGCTGCTGAGTTTGGTTATCCAGTTGTGCAGGGAGCAGAGGAAATAGACCAGTTAAAAGCTTTAAGCTCTCGCGAAATTATTAAACGCTCCAAAATCTCTCCACTTAAACTGCCTTTTTTGTTACTCCGATTGCGGACAGAACTAAATCGTGAAATTAGCCAACTGAAGTTAATTTCAGGCATGAAATCAGTCCTGCTGTCTCTTAAAGCGCAGGGTAACCGCTTAGGCATTGTGACTTCCAACTCCTGTAAAAACGTCAACACTTTCCTGGAAGTTCAGGAATTGCAAGATGTGTTTGACTTTGTTAGCTCTGGGCTATCACTGTTTGGTAAAGGTCGAGTTGTTCAACGCTTAATGCACCAACGTAGATTACATCCCACAGAAGTAATCTACGTTGGAGACGAAACCCGCGACATTGAAGCAGCCCACAAGATTGGAATCAAAGCGATCGCCGTCACCTGGGGATTTAACTCTAGCCAAGCACTTGCCGCCGAAAACCCTGATTTTTTGATTCACAAGCCTGAGGATCTACTACAGGTGACTCGAACATTTTGAATGATCGCCATTCCGTCAAACTTGGACAAAAGCAGGGAACAAAACAGCTTTAGAGCCTATCCGAAAACTGAGTGAACCGTGAGCAACTAGAGGGGATTAAGTTATAGCCATTTTCTGCCCATGAACTTTACAGAAATCGCCCCTGGTTTTCGGTTGCCAGATGAAGTTTGGGAGTGCGTTAAAGGTGCAATTCCAGTTCAACCTCCTAAGCCCAAAGGTGGGTGACCGCGGATGGATGACCGACAAGCTCTAGATGCCATTTTTTACGTGCTGCGAACGGGGTGTCAAGGGAAAGCCTTACCTCGGGCTTTAGGCGCAGCAAGTACCGTGCATGACCGCGATCAAGAATGGGTCGAACAAGGGGTGTGTTTGAGGATGTGGGAGTTAGGACTCGAAGTCTACGCTCTGGAGGTGGGGATTGAGTGGAATTGGATGTCGATGGATGGGGCAATGGTCAAAGCCCCATTGGGGGAAAAAGAAACGGGTGCGAATCCCACTGACAGAGCCAAATCGGGCACCAAACGGAGTGTGTTAACTGGTGGCAATGGCGTACCGATTGGGGTTGCGATTGCAGGAGCAAATCGACATGACATGAAACTGACCCAGGCGACTTTAGAGACTCAACGCATCATCCCTCCCGACCTAGAACTAGGACTTGGCTCAGTCGTTGCCGGGATTTTAACTTGCTTGTTTGCTGTGTTCCATCCTTGAATTCACCAAACTACTAATCAAGCTCAATCAGCGTTAAGCAGTTTGTCTACTGAGATTTCTAGATTGGGGAAAGCAAGAGGTCGGAGGGTTCCGTTGGTAAAGGTCGTTTTGGAGTGATACTCGCCACTTTGAGGGTCGCGAAATACGATTAACTGCATTGCTTGCAAATTGACCACCCAATATTCGCGAATTCCAACCTCGGCATAAATGTTGCTTTTGACCTGGAGATCTTTATCCAGGCTGGAATCGGCGTATTCAATAATCCAAAAAATGTTTTCAGGGTAAGGATGGTGCGATCGGTATTGTCGCCCCAATCGTTGCACGATCGCCAAATCGGGTTCGGGTTCTGAAGCATTGGGCAACGTCACTGGATGAGCTTGTCGCACTTTTGCTCGATCGCCCAGCAAATTCGTCAAGTACTCGCCTGCTTCGTCAGTAGAATAGGCGTGCAATTTTCCTTCTGTCCCCATTTCCACCAAATCTCCCCGCAACAGTTCCAAATTGCGATCGTCCAAAATCCCAGACCCTACTAATTGGTGGTATTCGTCAAGTGACCATTTTGCAGTGGTAAAAGTCATGGCTCAACCTCGTGATGGAATGAAATTGGCTTGGATTAATCATATGATCATTATTTCTTACTCACTCGTTCCTGCATCTGAGTTGATGTTTGCCGCTTCCGCCAACTCCTTCTCTGGCAATGGTTGTAGTTCTGGCGCAGAGGAATTTTCTTGAGATAATTCGGATTCTACGGCGCTAACCTTCTCAATTTCCGGCAATTTTTCTGGGGTGAGGCGAGTCTGGCTGGAACCGGAGAGGACTTTGAGCAGTTTAGGCTTGGGATCATGCAACAGGTAAACTAAGCGATCGCCCGATTCCCAACTTTCTTCTGCCGCTACAATTCGCAACTGTCCAGCACGTTCCACCAGTAAAGGAATTAAGTCTCCCTCCTGAATGCGAGTCTTAATTTGAGTTTCTTGGGGTGCAACCGTATCTTCAACCAGCACAGTTTCCCCTAGCTTCACTGAGCCGTCTGCCAGGTATTGATTCCAGGTTTTTAGCGAGAATTGAGCTTCAAAGGCTTGAGCCACTTTGGACGTAGCTGTGGGTGTGCCAGCCTGATCGCTGGGAAACACGGCTAACACACGGGGTGGATCAAATTCTTCGATCGCCCGTTGCGCCAGCACCACATTCACCTCGCTGTTTTTGGTCATCGCCAGAAAAGTACCCTTAGATGCCAGTCCGGCTCGTTCTAACACATCCGTATCTAAGGCACTGCTAATAAAAACAGGCAGATTCTCCCGTTCTGCCTGTTCCTTCGCCTCAGGCGACGTATCAATCAGCACGACGGGTTCACCCTGTTCCACAAATAACCGAGCAATCAAAACGCTAACTGGATTACATCCTGCAATCACCAACCCGGTTGCAGCTTTGGAATTGATTTGCAGCAAATTTGCTATCCATTGCGCCGTAAGCGCCTGGGAAACCACAGTCAAAATAATCGTGAGAAAAACTAACGCCTTAATCGAGTCGCCCCCGTTAATGCCGCGCTGGGTCAGCAGGATGGCAAACAACGAGGCAACTGAAGCGGAAACAATACCACGGGGCGCAATCCAGCATAAAAACAATTTTTGTCGCCAACTTAACCCACTGTTCCAGGTACACACCCAAATATTGAGAGGACGCACGACAAACATCAGCGCTAGCACCGTCAGCACCCCACCCCACCCCAGAGCAAACACGCCCGGAATCGACAAATCCGCAGCCAGGAGAATGAATAACACGGACACCGCCAGAATTGACAATTGCCCCTTAAAGCGCTTCAAGAGCCGTTCTTCTGGCAGGGATGAAGCCCGCAAAATGATTCCAGCCGCAACAGTTGCCATCAAGCCGGACTCATTTTGAAGCATTTGAGCAAAGCCAAATAACCCCCACAATCCAGCTAACACCACCAGCGTTTTTAAGTCATCGGAAAGGAACTGCGCCCGTTTAAGCAGTTGCCCCAAAAGCCAGCCCCCCGCGACCCCAATGCCGCCCCCAATCCCCAGTCGCAGCATCAAACCGCCTGCCACTGTTAAGGGTTCAGTGTTGCCGCTGAGGAGAATGTTGAGCACCACCACTGCCAGGATGGCACCCACCGGATCAATCAGAACGCCTTCTCCCTCTAGCAACGTGGCAACGCGCCGATCGACCTTCACCTGCCGCAACAATGGATTAATCACGGTTGGACCGGTCACTACCACCAGAGAAGCATAGAGGAAGGAAATCGCCCAGGGAAATTCACTCAACCAATGAGCCGCCATACTCCCACCCAGCAGAGTGATGAGAGTGCCGATCGTTACGAGATTGCGTAAGCTGCCGGACACTCGCCCCAAGTCTCGTAGTTGCAGGTTGAACCCCCCCTCAAACAAGATGACCGCCACCAGGAGAGACACCAGGACATCCAACCCCACCCCCAGGCGATCAGGGTAGAGCAAGCCAAAAGCACTGGGTCCCAGCAGAATGCCAAACAGCAGCAAAAAAACAATGCCGGGAGCTTTCAAAAACTCTGCCAGCACCTGCGCCCCAATCCCAGCAATCACCGTCAGGATGATTTGCAGGGTGAGATCCAGGGGAGCATCGATCGGCATAAGGGGCAGCGCAGAAGGGGAGTGAGTAGGGCTAACGCTTCAATAGCAAATAGTAGAGTTGTCCGGTGGCGTTGATCAATCCAGCCCGATCGCCTGCCAGTTTGCCAGTCCCCATAAAAATATCTACACGTCCGGCTCCTTTAATGGCGCTGCCCGTGTCTTGATCCAGCACAAAACGGTGCACCTGCCGTTGCTGCAACTGTCCGCCAGCGGTTGGATAGGGAATTTGGGTCTGGATCAATGCCAGGGCACCGGGGGGGAAAAGAGTTTTATCAGTGGCGATCGAGCGCTCCGCCACCACCGGAACGCCCAAACTTCCGATCGCCGGTGCGCCACCCGTTTCTTTGAAGAAAACAAAGCGTTGATTGCGGGGTAAGTACACATCCAGATCCGCCGGATGTTGCTGGAAGTATTGGGTCAAGCGGGGTAGCGTCAAGTCCTCTAGCTTAAACTTGCCATCTTTTACCAGTTCTCGCCCAATCCCGACATAAGGATAATCGGTTGCTCCGGCATAGCCCACGGTCATGGTTTTGCCATTGGTGAGTTGCAGGCGAGCAGAACCTTGTACCTGAATCAAAAAGGCTTCCAGGCGATCGCGTAGCCAAGCTATTTCATTGCCCTTCAAAGCGCTCTGGTTGAACTGCAAGCCATTTGCACCTTCTAGTTGGGCACGGGTGGGGTGGGGCTTTTTCCAGGCGGAAAAGTTGGATGGCAAGCGAAAAATGGGATAGCGAAATTCGTTGGTGCGGGTGGGGCTGGCAACATGGACTGGTTCAAAATATCCGGTAAAACCGACGGTTCCTTGTCCGTCTTTGCCAGTCGCCTGATACACCGCAAACTCACGATCGACCGCTGCCTGCAATTCTTGAGCGGAACGGGAAAGGACTAGCAATTGGCGAAATCGTTGCAAGCTCCGCTGTACGCGATCGCGGGAAATCCCCAGGTTTGCCAATCGTTGGTAATCTTTGACGGCGCGATCGGTTGCCAGGTAGCGCAAACTGTAGTCAATCGCGGTTAGCATTGCCCGTCGATCGCCCGATTGTTGCCCGATCGCTGGTTGCCCGATCAAACGTTCATCCAGCCCAATGACCCCACGAGTTAGCACCAGGATCAGGGATTTTGTGGGAATCTTGGAGGGAGTGGGACGGGGCGCATTCACCTGTGCGATCTGGGGTGTATCCGCAGCTAGGAGGGATAGACCATACCCGACAACGATCGAGGCTGACACCAGCATTGCGATCGCCCATACATTTCTCATGCAGTTTTCATCTATCTACTTGGAATCGTTCGACTTAGAATCGTTCGACGCTGGAGCTAAAGACGGGTTCCACGCGAATGCCCATGACCTTGGATGGACGCAACACCATGTATTCCCCTTGAATGTTTTTGATGGGCACGGTGATAAATTCATTGGAAGCCGCTTTGGGCACCAATTCACCGCTGTACCACTTCTGAAATTCCTGGATGGTGGGGAAGCGCACCTCCTCCCGGTGTCCACCCTCAATCAAGAGATGCACCGCGTATTCTGACGGAGTGCGGGCATAGCGGCTGCGTTTTTGTTCTCCAGTTGCGCCATCGGCTGCTTGAGTCATATCCACCTCATCCATTGCGTGTATTTTGCCATTATCCAGCAGGAATGCCGGATAGATTCACTGTTAGATTCACTGTGCCCCAGAGCGGGAGAAAAGTATCAAGATCATCGTTTACGAAACTCTACAACGTCTCGTTTCACCGTCACATCGTAGTCGTTAAAAAAGTCATGCCCCAGCAAGCCAATATCCAGCGCTTGATTGCCGATCGCCACGATTACATCCTTCACCACCGCATTCCCCACGGCGATCGACTCCACGAATCCCAGAGGCACTTCCACCCCCGTCTGACTGGCAGTGTTGACTTTTGTTTTGCCGATGATGCGAATGCTTAGAGCATCTGCCATTTCTTGCGTAATCACAGTCCCGCTCGCTCCCGTGTCAACAATCATTTCAAAGGTTTGAGCACCGTTAAAGGTGACGTCGATGATGGGGGTGCCCCCGGCGCGGCGTTTAATTTTGGCTTGAAAGATTCTGCCAGAAGCGGAAGACGAAACGGTGCTAGACACATTCAACGGTTGAGATCCTGCTAAGGTGCCTGGAGTGGTACGGGCTGTGGCGCTCTTCGCTCGATCGGCTTGTTTTTGGGCCGTCGCGAATGCTTTTTCAAATTGGGTCAATTTCTCTTTTGCCATGACCCGGTAGGGACTGGTTGCAGGTAGGGTTTTCAATCCTTCGATCGCCTGCTGCCAGCGACTTGCCACCAAATTCCAATCATCTGGCGATAAGGCACTTTTACTCAAGTTTTGGGCACTTGCCGCCTTACTCAACGCCTGCTTATAAACCTCTGCTTCTGAAATTTGGGGTGCGGCTGGGGTGGAGGCAGGTGCAGACGAACTCAGGGCATCGATCGCCGGATTCGCATCGGTGGGCGTAACAGATTGTTGAACTGGAGGGCGGGAACACCCCGCGATCGTCCACAGCACAACACTCGTGAGGAGCAATGAACCTTTTGAGCCAGGAGTAAGTCTAACCATAGGAGCAGTGGTGAAGGTAGTGGCAATCTGTGTCAATCTATAGAGTTCCGCACTCAAGTCGATTTCTTACAATATTAATTTTTTTAGTTAAGGAACTTTGCGGACGAGCGGATGGTCACTGCACTTGTGAGGAGCGGCATCACACACATCATTCAGGAGAATCCAATGAACTGTGAACTAAACACTCGCACCTTGATGGTCAGGCTGCTGCTAATGATGGCAATTGCAGGCAGCGCGATCGCCGCACTTCCCCAAATTAATCTCGATCATCAGACAAACTCCTCAACTCAAAACGTTGCCAGAGAGCGACTCTCCATCCAACTTAACGCACAGTAGTCAGAAGTTGGAAAGGGCGATCGGGTAGTTGTAAAAAGAACGGCAGATGGTAACTCCCAACCCCCAACCCCTAACCCCTAATTCCACGCCCACCTTTTGACAGGATATCCACCAACCTTCCATAATCCATTCAGTAGTGAGGAGATGGAATGGTGATACACCCAACTGCCGTAATTGACCCTGAAGCCAAGTTGGGCGACAACGTCACGATTGGTGCCTTTGCCTATATCGAAGCAGGCGTGAAACTGGGGAATGACTGTGTGGTGGGTTCCCATGTTTCGATCTTGCGCCACACCACGCTGGGGAATGGGTGTCGAGTTCATGCCGGAGCCGTGCTGGGAGATCTCCCCCAGGATTTGGCATTTAAAGATGAAGAAAGTTATGTGCGAATTGGTGACAACTGTGTGATTCGAGAAAATGTCACGATTCATCGCGGCACTAAAGCAGGCAGCGTAACCGAAGTAGGTGACAATTGTTTACTGATGGCACAAAGCCATTTAGCCCACAATGTGAAAGTCGGAAATCATGTGATTGTGGCAAATGGGGCATTGTTAGCAGGATATGTGGAAGTGGGAGATCGTGCCTTCATTAGCGGCAACTGTTTAGTCCATCAATTTACTCGCGTGGGACGGTTAGCCATGATGTCTGGTGCATCCGCCGTGCAAAAAGATATATTGCCTTTTTGTATCACTCGCAGCGTTAGCCCCAATACCATCATGGGCTTGAATGTTGTGGGACTCAGACGAGCCGGATTTACACCCAGCGATCGGCGTTTGCTCAAACAAGCTTTGATGATCATTTATAACTCTGGTTTGAATGTGTCGCAAGCAACCGAAAGACTTGAACAAGAGTTTGATTCAGAACTGATTCAAGAACTGTGTGTATTTATTCGTGGATCGAAACGAGGGATCTGCAAATTCTTCAGGCGCAGTAGTGCAGGCGAATCTGGCGAAGAAGAAGACCTGTAAGAGCGTCTTACTGATTTAAGGCGTTGCTCCAGTTCAAGCGGTTATTACGGTTTCAATCAATCGTCCAACCCAAGTGCTGCATTTGAAATACTGCCATCAGCGCAAGCACCATTTTTTCCAACAGGGAACGACCACAAGTACGAAAGAATGTAAACCTCAATTTGGTGATAATCATGGACAGAATAAATCTGACTCCTGACAGACGCGCTTTCTAAAGTTTACTCTCTATGATCCTTGTGACCTTGTATGACTTGATGTGTAGAAAGAAGGGTGAACTCGATATGCGATTCAACTCCATCACTCAACTATTCATTGCTGGAATTGGAATTGCCATGCTTGGGGTGACTGGATGCACTCAAGCCCGCAACGTTGAAACTAATCCTCAAGCGCAATCCGCCAACGCCCAACTTTCTCCGAATTCTGACACCCAAGCTCCTGCTCGTGCTCCTGATGTTGTTTACATACCAACGCCTGTACCCGTTGTGAATGAAATGTTGCGGTTAGCCAATGTCACCTCGAAGGATGTTGTCTACGATTTGGGCAGCGGGGATGGGCGCATTGTGATTACCGCTGCTGAACAACGGGGCGCACGGGGGATTGGGATTGACATCAATCCAGAGCGGATTCAGGAAGCCAACGAGAATGCTCAAAAAGCGGGGGTTGCCGATCGCGTTGAGTTCCGCCAGCAAGATTTGTTTCAAACAGACTTTAGGGAAGCCACTGTCGTCACCCTTTATTTGTTGCCAGAATTGAATTTAAAACTGCGACCCAAGCTGCTGCGAGAATTAAAGCCAGGTACGCGGATCGTTTCCCATGCCTTTGACATGGGCGACTGGAAACCAGAGCGGGTTGTAGAAGTGGCGGGCAAAACGGTTTACTACTGGGTCGTGCCCAAAAATCCGCCTGCAAATTTGCTGTAGTGGATTCATCATTTTGAGAATAATTATCGTTTTCAAAAACTGTGTTTGTTGGTGTCCTGGTTGAATCTGTTTCGATTCTAAAATTTGTATTGAGAGATACGTTTGACTGGTGATTAAGTCATTAGTATTTAACGAGTTTGCATGGACTACTGCGATTGAAGAGAACAAAAAGTTTATTTTCAGATTGAAACCTTTTACCTTCGTTGTTATGGGGGATGGTGATAGGTTATTTCAGTGAATTTATCTTCAATGAGTCGTGGTTGAGTTTTTGAGTAGGCTTAACTACTGAGTTTGTCCAGCAAAAATCAATTCATAGGGAGACTCTTTGATGCCTAAAACTCTCTTCAAAGTTGACCTGACAAAGCCCATGGATCAACAAGAAGTACCTGGTCATAACCGTTGGCATCCCGACATTCCAGCCGTTGTCTCGGTCAATCCGGGGGATGTGTTTCGGATTGAGTGTAAGGATTGGACGGATGGACAAATTAAAGATAATGATGATCCAACCGACATTAAAGACGTTGATTTGACGGTTGTTCACGTTTTAAGTGGTCCAATTTATGTCAACGGTGCCCAACCAGGCGATATTTTGGTGGTTGATCTGGTTGATATTGGTGCGCTGCAAGGGGATGAGTGGGGCTTTACCGGAATTTTTGCCAAGGAAAATGGGGGTGGTTTCCTGACGGATCATTTTCCCAACGCAGCTAAAGCCATTTGGGACTTTCAAGGAATTTATTGCTCGTCTCGCCATATTCCAGGAGTCAAATTTGCCGGACTCACTCATCCTGGCTTAATTGGTTGCGCTCCGTCCCATGAGTTGTTAGCCAAGTGGAATCAGCGGGAACAAGAGCTAGTGTCCTCCATGCCGGATTTGCGGACTTATGGGGCTGGAGTGACGGGAGATACACCGGTGCTGGCGGCTTTGCCCAATCCCCAAAATGCCATTCTGGGAACGTTACCCGCTTCGGAGTACGATCGCGTGGCTGCTGAAGCTGCTCGTACTGTTCCACCCCGCGAACACGGGGGCAACTGCGACATCAAGAACCTGTCTCGTGGAACTCGCATTTACTTTCCGGTTTATGTGGAAGGTGCCAAGCTGTCGATGGGCGACATCCACTTTTCTCAAGGGGATGGAGAAATTTCTTTTTGTGGCGCGATCGAAATGTCGGGTTTCATTGACTTGCACGTTGATATCATCAAAGGTGGCATGGAGAAATACGGCATGATCAACCCCATCTTCAAACCAGGTCCGGTGGAACCGAATTACTCGGAATACCTCGTATTTGAAGGAATTTCGGTAGATGAGCATACAGGCAAGCAGTACTTTATGGATGCCCACATTGCTTATCGTCGGGCGTGTTTGAATGCGATCGAGTACCTCAAGAAATTTGGCTATACCGGAGAGCAGGCTTATTTACTACTAAGCTGTGTGCCTGTGGAGGGTCGCTTGAGTGGCATTGTGGATATTCCCAATGCCTGCTGCACGATCGCCATTCCCACTGCCATTTTCGACAAAAATATTCTACCCACTTGAGTTTTGAGGCGAGTAACCAATGCCCCTTTACGATTTCCGGTGTCACACCTGTGGCGAGTTTGAGGCGTGGCAAGCTCTCGCAGAGCTGGATCAACCCTTACCCTGCCCCACCTGCCAGTCCACAGCGAAACGCCTGCTCTCACCCCCCAACTTAAATCTCAACTCCAGCGGGTTCAATTTGCGTCGATCGGAAGCGAAAGAACCAGAGTTGGTGAAGCGCGATCGCGAACCCAAACCAACCCGTAATAAGGCGACACATGGTCGCCCCTGGATGATCAGCCATTGACACGTTATCGATTGACCGTGCTCATGGTGTGGGTGGGGTAGCGATCGCCTGCCGCGATCCCTTTGGGCGCAACTGCTTCAATCCGTTGCAAGTCTACCTGGGTCAACTCAATCTGGGTTGCGGCGGCGTTTTCTTCCAGGTAAGCGCGTCGCTTGGTGCCGGGAATGGGCACAATGTCTTCCCCCTGTGCCAGCAACCATGCCAGAGCGAGTTGACTGGGCGTAACACCTTTCTCAGTGGCGATCGCCTTGACCTGCTCCACCAGTTGCAGATTCTTGTAGAAATTGTCTCCTTGAAATCGAGGTGAGTGACGACGGTAATCATCCTCTGGTAGATCTTCTGGTTTTTGGAATTGTCCGGTCAAGAAGCCTCGTCCTAGCGGACTGTAGGCGACATAACCAATGCCCAGTTCCCGCAGTGTGGGTAGAATTTCGTCCTCCGGATCACGGCTCCAGAGAGAATATTCGGTCTGCAAGGCGGTAATTGGATGGACGGCATGGGCACGTCGAATTGTGGCGGTCGCCGCTTCCGACAATCCCAAATAGCGCACTTTGCCCTGTTGCACCAGTTCTGCCATTGCCCCGACGGTTTCTTCGATCGGGACATTGGGATCAACTCGGTGCTGGTAGTAGAGGTCAATCACGTCTACGCACAAGCGTTGTAATGAGGCATCGCAGGCTTGTCGCACGTATTCTGGGCTACCGTTGATGCCGTGCCAGCCTCCATCGTCCGATCGCACATTGCCGAATTTAGTGGCTAGTATCACCTGATCACGCCGACCTTGGATTGCTCGTCCAACTAACTTTTCGTTGGTAAAGGGACCATACATATCGGCAGTATCCAGAAAAGTAACACCCAGTTCGATCGCTCGATGTAAGGTTGCGATCGATTCCTGTTCATCCCGTCCGCTGTAGAACTCGGACATCCCCATGCAGCCGAGTCCCAATTCTGAAACTGCCAATCCTTGGTTGCCAAGTTTGCGCGTTTTCATAGCTTGTGTTGTGTTGTGTAGCAATGTGTTGTGTAGCTGTTGCGTAGCTGTGTGTTGCGTAGCTGTGTGTTGCGTAGCGTGAACCTGAGCGGGTTGAAGTGGAGTACAGAAATGCAGTCTTTAGTCAGGTTAGCAATAAAGTTACTAAAGCTGCCGTGTTTGAGTGTGTTGGCGTAAAGTCTTCTGAAAAAACTATCTCTTGGGGTTAATTCTGGAGGCGATGTTAGTATTCTCTAGTCATTGCTTTTGGGTGTATTCCCATGTTCAGCCGTTTTCCTGTTCCAATGCGTCGCTGGTTTATGGGGCTGTTTTTTAGCAGTTTGACTCTGTGCCTGTGCTTAAGTTCTCCCCGTATAGCCCTCAGCACGTTACCCTTTAACCCGTTGCCCTTTAACCATGCCAGCATTGAGCAATCAGCCGTTGCCTCAGGTTCTCAACTGGTGCAGCAAGGAGTAAACCTTTACCAGCAAGGGGATTACAAAGGAGCGATCGCCCTCTGGCAAACCGCGCTTCAGTCTAACCAGAAGTTGCCTAACGCCAGCAGCGAAGCGATCGTGCGGGAAAATTTAGCACGAGCCTATCAGCAGATTGGGCAAAGTGAACAAGCCATTACGCAATGGGATCGAGTCGCCCAACTGTATCGTCAGTTGAATGATCAAGCCCAACTAGGACGGGCGCTCACCGAACAAGCTCAAACCTATAGCCTGATTGGGCAGCATCGCAAGGCGATCGCGATTTTGTGTAACGCCAACACCGAGGGGCAATGTTCTGCGAACAGTGCATTGCAGCGGGTCTTAAACGCCCGTGATGCCAGTACCCAAGTGGCTGCACTGGGTAGTTTAGGCAATGCCTATCGTTCAATTGGTGAATACGCAGCGGCTCAGAAGAATTTGGAGACAAGTTGGCAGATTGCCAGTCGCCTTAACCAGCCGATGCACAAAATTTCGGCATTGACGAGTTTGGGTGTGCTCTACAATACCTTGGCTCAAGAGAGCGATCGCAAGGCGGAGAGTGCGGCTCAAAGTGGTGAATTGGATGATGCCACTCGTTATCGCCAAATCGCCAGACAATACGACCAAAAAGCCATTCGCCCACTCCTGGAAAGTTTGGCACTGGCTCAAAGTCAAAATCATGGAATGCAGCAATTAAGGATCGTGCGGAGTCTGATTCCGGCTTACTACCGCTCTGGTCAACTAGCTCAAGCCAGCGAGGCATGGCAGCAGGGAATCCAGTTATTACAAGCACTGCCCGATAGTCGCGATCGGGTATTTGCGGCGATCGATCTAGCCCATTTGCTGCAATCCGATCAGGCAGTATCTCGTTTGCAATGTTTAACGGGCGATCGTCTAACGCAAGCAGAAGCCCTGCTTCAACAAGCCGTTGCCATTGCCCAACGAATTCAAGATGCTCGTGCTGCTTCCTTTGCTCTGGGAGAGTTGGGTCATGGGTTCGAATGTCGCCAAGACTGGAATCGAGCCTTGGACTTGACCCAGCAAGCCCGTCTCGCTGCCGAACAAACCTTAGAAGCCAAGGATAGCCTCTATTTATGGGAATGGCAGACCGGGCGCATCCTCAAACGGCTGAATCAAGACCTGAAGGCGATCTCGGCTTACGAACGAGCAATCGCCACTCTGGAGTCGATTCGCGGCGATATTTTAACCGCGACTCGTGATATTCAATTTGACTTTCGAGATACGATCGAGCCAATTTATCGAGAACTGGTAGAACTCAAACTCAGACAGGAAACACCGATTCAAGTAGGTACAAAGTCTCTCAATCAAACGAATCAATCAAACAATTTTCGCTCTATCTTACGCAACATTGACAGTTTGAAATTAGCAGAACTGCAAAATTACTTTGGGAGTGAATGTGTCATTGCGACGGTTAATCAAGAGAGTATTGATCTGGGTGCCAAAACAGCCGCAGCCGTATTCAATACGATCATTCTCAATCATCAAACAGCAGTGATCGCTAGCTTGCCCAATGGACAGCAGTTTTTCACTTGGCTAGACATTCCAGAGCAACAGATCATCAATCAAATTAATACCTATCGAATTGGGTTAGAAGAAGCCCGCTTCGACTACAATTCTCAACCCGCTCAGCAGCTATACGATTGGTTGGTACGACCGTTTGAAACGGCTTTGCAGCAAGCGAAGGTGAATACATTAGTCTTTGTGCAGGATGGAATTTTCCGCACCGTACCCATGACAGCGTTGCATGATGGCAACCAGTTCTTAATCCAGAAATACGCGATCGCCACGACCCCCAGCCTTACCCTCACCGATCCCAAGTCCTTGCAACGAAATAATTTGCGTGTGCTGGCATTAGGACTGACTCAAGCTGCCACCGTCGGAGAATTTTCCTTTCGTCCCCTGCCCAATGTGGCGAATGAACTGTCCGGTATCCAGGAACTCATTCCAGGCAGTAAACAATTGTTGGATGGAGAGTTTACGCGCGATCGCCTGAAGCAAGAACTCAGTGAAACGGTCTATCCTGTGCTGCACGTTGCCACGCATGGCAAATTTGCTACCGATCCCCAAGACACCTTCATCGTCACCGGGGATGCCCAAAAGCTCACCTTCAACGAACTCGATCGCCTGATTCGCAGCGTTTCCCGTAACACTGAACCGCTGGAGTTGCTATCCCTCACCGCCTGCGAAACCGCCGTGGGCAATGACCGTTCTGCCCTGGGTCTAGCGGGGGTTGCCGTCCAAGCGGGAGCCAGAAGCGCGATCGCGTCCCTGTGGTCTGTCAATGATGCTGCCACCGCAAAGCTTTCCACGGAATTTTATGCTCAGTTGCGAAATCCCCAGGTCAGTAAGGCGAAAGCCTTGCAAACTGCCCAAAAAGCTTTCATTGAAGGGAAGGCGACCGTTGATGGCATTGCCGACCCGACCCATCCCGCCTACTGGTCATCTTTTGTGTTGATTGGCAATTGGTTATAGGGGTGGAACATGACGACTCACACCGCATTACGCCAATTGCTCAACCGGATTGATGGGCAGAGCTACAAAGCCTACAAGGATCTGGAACGGGAATATCAATTTCCCGATTTCACCTTGCTCATCGATCGCGTCCAGGGCGACCCCTTTGCCTCACCGAGCCAGTGTCGGGTGCGGATGCCCCAGGTTAAGGCAAAACTACCCAGGGTGCTGTACGCCAATCTCAGTCGGGAAATTGCGCTGCGAGATTATCTGACTCGCCAGTGCGATCGCGTGGCTCATACCCTGCGACAAAAGCGGGGCAGTGGGAGTAGCGGCTTGATTGCCATTAGCCAGCCCGGTCAAGCTGTTTTGGAGCGGACTTCTGCCTTTGTGGATGATAACTGGGTGGAACTGCGCTTTGTAGTAGGGTTGCCTGCCTTTGGACGACGAGTGGCTGGGCAACAAGCCGCCGAAATGTTGTGTGATGATTTGCCGGAACTAATCGATCGATCCTTGCGGTATGATGCGCTCGATGCCAAAGCGGTCTTGGCTCACGTCGAAACCGCAGAAGATGCCGATTGGCTACGATTGCACCTGGCAGAACACAACCTGGTCGCCTTCATTGCCGATGGGGCGATTCTGCCGCGCCGCAGTGGAGTAGACGATCGTCCTTTACCCGACGGCATTCCCTTTCAGGCTCCAGAGTCCTTACGGGTAGAGTTCGCTTGTCCCAATCGTGGCACGATAACGGGCATGGGCATTCCTGCCGGAATTACCTTAATTGTGGGGGGTGGCTATCACGGCAAATCCACATTGCTACACGCGATCGCGCGGGGCGTATACAACCACATTCCCACTGATGGGCGCGAGTTTGTGATTACTAATCCGGCAGCGGTCAAAATTCGGGCGGAGGATGGACGCAGTGTTGCCCATGTGGATATTTCGCCGTTCATCAATCGCTTACCGTTGGGACGCTCTACCACCCAATTTTCCACCGAGAATGCCAGCGGTAGTACATCTCAAGCTGCCACCATTATGGAAGCCCTGGAAGCCGGAACGCAATTGCTCCTGGTGGATGAAGACACCTCCGCCACCAACTTCATGATTCGCGATCGCCGGATGCAAGCCTTGATCAGCAAAGACAAAGAACCGATCACCCCTTTTATCGACAAAGTGCGCCAACTCTTCACCGAGCATCATGTTTCTACGATCCTGGTGATGGGCGGCAGTGGCGACTATTTTGATGTAGCGGATACAGTCATTGCCATGCAGGACTTTCAACCGCAGGATGTCACCCACCAGGCAAAAGCGATCGCCCAGCAATACACCACCCATCGCACCGCTGAAGGGGGACAGCACTTTGGAGCCATCACCCCACGCCGCTTACCCGCTTTGAAATCGGAGGATTTCGTCAAGTGGAAAGCCCACGATCTGGATACTATCCTGCTTGATCGTGAAGAAATTGACCTATCCGCAGTTGAACAACTGGTCGATCCGGCTCAACTTCGGGCGATCGCGGCAACCCTGGTTTACCTCCAGGAACACTACCTGAATGGCACTTACACGATCGTTGAACTGCTCGACCATGCCCTGGCAGACATTCAAGCAGGCGGTTTCGATCCCCTCACCTTCTGTCCTCCTGGCGACTTTGCCCACTTCCGTCGCTTTGAACTCGCCGCCGCTCTAAACCGTTGGCGTAAGTTAGTCAGAGAAGGTTAAAGAGAAGTGGAATTAGCAGAATCAGGCAAACAAAAAATGGCAGGATAAATCAACTACTTCATTTGGAGATTTATTCAAATGACTTTTAACATTCGCCAATTAGATCATCTTTCCTATGATGACGTTGAACCCATCCTGGACGACTACATCAATGGAGCGATCCAGCAATTCGTTAATTCTCCCGAAGGAAAAGCACACATTGAAGCCTACCCAGAAGGAGGTTACTGGATTGGCAGTTTCATTGAGATGGGTTACCTCTATGGCGAGGTGCCGCTCCCAAAAATGACGAAAGGAGATGTGCAAAACCTGATGGAGTATACGCTGCCGCGCAAAGTCACTATTTTCGATCCATCTGAAGCTGAAGCTGCCATTCCTGAACTCGTTGCTTTCTGGAAATTTATTCAACGCGAGTATCAATTTCGGAGTGCTGGCGCGATCGGGAAATATTTGGAAACCCTTGCGTCTAAATTTCCAGCCATGATGTGTGACCCAACCAGAGGCGGAATTGCCAAAGCATTCATGATGATGGGACATCAAGCCGGATTTGACATGACCACTCAAGCTGGGATTCAAGCATTCCAGCAACATTACAACAACAGCCTCAAATCTGATTCTCCCGATGCCATAACAAACACTCTAAAAGCAGCAATTCAAGGTGGCTTACCTCCGTCCCCATCGATCCCAAAAGGGGTCGGCGCAGCAAAAACTAACTCAACTAAGCAAACTCGCAAGAAATCAGGACGCAAAAAGAAATGAAATCCTCTACCTGGAGGCGATTCTGCGAAGTTTGGGAAGTTGCAGTAGAATCAAGGCATTCTGATGGGCGCATTGAGGTCTGTCAGAAGGTTTTAGCAAACTATAGCTTTGGTCAGAACGCTTAGGACAAAGCGAATTGCTGAAAAGCCGATTCCAGGTAGGCGCTCTGACTCGCCTCTGCCATGTTGCACATAGCGACAGCTATACTCAACGGTTTGAAACTTGAATTGATCCCAGAGGAGCTTGAAGAACGATGAACTCCGATTCCTTAATTCAATTACTGCAATCCAGTGTACGTGTCACCTTGGGAGCAACAACTTCCTTGATTGAGGTTTTGCAAGACCCAACGAAACGGAATGAGAACCTGACCAAACTCAGACAGGAGTGGAGCAAGTTATCTGAAGAATGGGAGAGCAAAGGAACGGTTACGGAGCAGGAAGCCCGCGCCTTTGTTAACAACTGGTTCACCCAACGCAATGCGTCTGCTGGTAGTGCATCGAGTGCCACCGTAACCGTGGAAGCCCCCGTCGTGACCACTACGCCTGATGTTCAGGTTGAGTTGCAGGAACTAACTGCTCAAATTGCCGCGATCCGATCGGAGCTAGAGAAGATGAGGAGTGTTGAGTAAGAATTTAGAGTGTCATTGGTCATTCGTCCCTCGTCCTTTGCCAGTGGACTATGACCTATGACGAATGGCATCACCCTTGCCGCGAGAGTTTGGTGGTGACTCGGCAAAATAGACGATAACTAGCGCGAACGCCATCGAGTAGCGCGTAGGGAACTCGTAGCCGCAGGGGAGCAATCAAGGGGCGGTAGAGCCAGTAGTAAGCTCGTTTCAGATTTTTCCACTTGGAGCAAGTTTCTTCGTGCAAAAAGTCTGAAACATCCACCACGAACCCTCGCCCCTGATGCAACATCACATTGCGTCCATGCACATCATGCGGGTATAACCCTTGCTGGCGGGCATAGTCCAGCGCCGCATCAATATCTCGAATCACCTGATGTGGGATAGGAATGCCGCGATGCACGCAATCATACAGGGTGATGCCGTAGAGCCGTCGCAGAATTAGAAAGTTCTTCTCGCCAAACAAACACTCTGAGAAGGCAGGATGGGAACCCAGCCGACGGTAAACTTCCATCTCCTCATCAAAGCCCGGACGATCGGGAGCATACACTTTAACCACCCAGTTGGGGTGATCGGGATGACATAAGACAGCGGCGTAGTTTCCTCTGCCCAGTACTTGCCAGGGAGCGGGAACGTAATGTGCCACGATCGGATCATGGGGAGCAACACTTTCAATTTGCAGGGTTGGAAGCAAATCCTTGTGGACGCTGGCAATCAATGAGTTGAGACGTGAGTCATCCATTTTTCCCTTAACCCAATCCTGTTTCGTGGTACAGTCTTTCAGGCATTGAAGGGCACCCGCTTGAAGCGGGTTGAGCCTACTTCAAGGGTAAATGATTCCCCCAGTGATCTGCCTTAGAGCCGGATGATTGAGATAGGGAGTGGACAACAATTGCGGATGGAGTATGAGTTTTGAGTTGCCTCATGTCTCAGTCATCATGCCCTGCTACAACCAGGGGCAGTACGTTGATGAAGCTGTCGCCAGCGTTTTCGCCCAAACCGATCAAAACTTTGAACTGATCATCATCAACGATGGCTCTACGGATGGCGCAACAATACAGCGGCTTAAAACTTATGAGCAGTCGAGTGAGCAGCCAAAGCTGACGGTAATTCATACGGAAAATCAAGGTCCTTCCGCCGCCCGCAATATAGGCATTCAGCAGGCAAAGGGACAATACATTTTGCCGCTTGATGCGGACGATCGCATTGCACCCACCTTTCTGGAAAAAGCCGTTCCCATCCTGGACACCCATCCCACCGTGGGAATTGTCTACACCCAGGCAGAACTGTTTGGCGAACAGTCAGGACGGTTTGACTTACCCCCTTACAACTTTCCTGATATTTTGCTAGGAAACATGATTTTCAACACCAGCCTGTATCGCAAAACCGATTGGGAACAAGCGGGGGGATACAACAAAAATATGGTTTGGGGATGGGAAGACTACGATTTTTGGTTGTCCATCCTGCAACTGGGACGAGAGGTGGTGCAAATTCCCGAAGTCCTGTATTTTCACCGAGAAGTAGCAAACTCCCGCAGTCAGCAAATGACCCAGGATGATTGGGTGAGAAGTTATGCTCAAATTTTCCGCAACCATCCCACCCTGTATGCGGATCACATCGAAGTTTTATTTCAACACCTAACCGCATTGCGAGAGGATGCTCAAGCGACCCATCACCGCTTACGCCAAACGGAACTTCGGATGTTTGGAATCGCAGACAGCGTACAGCAAAGCAAGTTTTGGCAATTACGCCATCGATGGTGCAAACTCCGCCAACAGTTAGGATTTGGGGTAGAAAACATCGATCCATTGCTTGCTCCTAAGTGAAGATTACGTTTGCCAGCCCAACTGCCGTTTATCCATGCTGTTTTACCTACGATCGGGACATTAAATTGTGACTGTTTTAACAAAGCTCAGTAAGCTATATCAGGCGTGGCAAGAACGAGGCACACGCGGGTTTATTTGGTTTGTGTATCAACGGTTGTCCGGTCGCGTTCGTAAACGGTTGGATTACCAGCAGTGGATGGCACAGCAACGATTGAGTAGAGTTGAGATTCAGCAAGCCAAACAGCAAATTGCACAATGGACAGTACGTCCTAAGTTTTCCGTGATCGTGCCTGTCTACAACGTGGAAGAAGAGTGGCTTAGACGGGCGATCGACTCCGTGCGGAACCAAATTTATCCTGACTGGGAATTGTGCCTTGCCGACGATGCCTCTCCTGCACCTCACATTCAGCCGCTTTTGACTCGTTACAGCAAGCAAGATCCTCGCATCAAAGTCGTGTTTCGAGCAGAGAACGGGAACATTGCTGCCGCTAGCAACTCAGCCCTGGAACTGGCAACTGGCGATTATATTGCCTTGCTCGATCACGATGATGAGTTAGCGATCGATGCGTTGTTTGAGACTGCCAAGCTAATTAACCAGCATCCGGATGCCGATTTTATTTACAGCGACGAAGACAAAATCGACATCAACGGCAAACGCTCCGATCCCTTCTTTAAGCCAGATTGGTCGCCAGACTATTTTCACTCCTGCATGTATACCTGTCACCTGGGGGTGTACCGAGCCGACCTGATTCGGGCGATCAGGGGCTTTCGTCCCGGCTTCGATGGCTCCCAGGATTATGACCTGGTGCTACGAGTGGTGGAGCAAACCAAGAATATCTACCACATTCCCAAAGTTCTTTACCATTGGCGCATTATTCCGGCTTCCGTAACCTCCAGCGAGACGGCGAAACCCTGGGCTTACGCAGCGGCAAAGCGAGCATTAACCGATATGGTTACCCGCAGTCCTTATCCCGGACGGGTAGAACCGGGTCCACGAGCGGGCTTCCACCGCATTCGACGAGATATCATTGGCAATCCCAAAATCAGCATTGTAATTCCCAGCGGCGGCGCAATGCTGGACACCCCAGCGGGCAAGATTTGTTTGCTAGAACAATGCGTGCGTAGCATTCGCGATCGCAGTACCTACCGCAATATTGAGATCGTGCTGGTGGATGGGTACGATGTGCCGGATGAAGTACTGGCGGCGATCGCTGGGGATGATCTGAAATTGGTGCGCTGTGCTGATCCATTCAACTTCGCTCAACGGATTAATTTAGGGGCGGAGGCGGCGACGGGAGAAGTTTTGTTGCTGCTAAACGATGATGTGGAAGTGCAAACACCAGACTGGCTGGAGTCGATGTTGGAGTTTGCCCAGCAACAGGAGATTGGAGCCGTTGGCGCGAAACTGTTTTTTGCCAATGGCACCATTCAACATATTGGGGTGATGGTGTTAAGTGGCAACGCGGGTCATGCGTTTCATGGTGCAGATGGAGATCATCCTGGATACTTCTTATCCAACCAGGTGAATCGCAATTATTTGGCAGTGACCGGAGCTTGCTTGATGATGCGGCGAGAGGTTTTTTTGGAATTGGGCGCGATGGATGAAACCTTTCCGCTCAACTACAACGATGTGGATTTGTGCTTGAAGGCGCATCAAGCTGGATACCGCAATGTTGTTACGCCCTACGCTCAACTCACTCACTACGAATCTGCCAGCCGCAAACCGGGATTACGCCCCAAAGAATGGGAACATCTGAATAGCAAATGGAAGAATTATTTCGAGAAGTTAAGCTACTTCGATCCTTACTACAATCCTAATCTTTCTGCCCATGATGGCGTTTTTTTCGAACTGTAAACCTTCAGGAACTACCCGTACTTTTGGTGATTCAACTGATAGAGACCGAATAAAAGAGCGAGAAACCACTGATGAGTTCGTTGAAGGGATGTGTGATAACTCTTCTTATCGGTATCACTTCAATCACCAAACGATTTTCACCCCACTTCGGGAGGTTCTTATGCAACGCAGTTCTGAATTTCCGCTTTTCTTCCAAACCACGATCGCCATTTTTGGCTTCCTAATGCTAATTGCTGTCGCATCGTCGTTTGCCGCTCCCAGTTCCAATGCCAGTAGCGTATCGGCTGAATCTACTATTACAGCCACAAAAAACTAATCTGCGATCGCAGGCGCTTTTGTTTCTGGTTGAATTAGACTGTTTTCTGGTAACGGATCTGACCAGGATTCGGCGTAGAGAACTTGCTCAGAGAGAGTCATGTAGTTTTGATCGACCCAGATCAATGAAGCGGTTTGAATGTCTCCCTGACGCAACCGAACCAGGGAAAAGTTACGCCGCCGTTGATGATGCTCCTGAATGATCCGAGGCACGCTAGCCGCATTCAGATAAAGGGTTCCTGGCTCAGTCGCGATCGCCGTGCGAAGTTGCTGCTTGGTATGACGCAAACTATGGTGCATATGCCCAAACGCCACCAACGGGATGCGTTTACCCAAATGCCGAATTTGCTCGATCGCTGCTGCCATGTCAGGGTCGCCGTGATCCCCTCCCAAGGGTTGCCAATCCTTGCCACAGGGGTCTTCTGGACGATCGCCCAACCCCAAAGGACCGCAATGCCCCAACAGCAAAATGGTTTCACTCGTTGCTTGAGCCGCTGCCGCCACAATTCGAGCCGTAGACTGCTCAAAGCTGCTAACACCGTAATATTCCTGGTAAAAGTCGGTGTACTTCCACTCGGAGCCACCCCAACTAAAAGGACGGGCACCCACAACTGAGAAACCAAACTCAGGAAAATCAAGCTTGCTATAGCCCACATGAACATCGCCCAGCAAATCTAGCTGTTGCTGAAAGCGATCGTCTAGCGTGCGATCGTAGGGACATTTCTTGCGTCCCCACTCCGTCGCCGTGTACCAGGCATCGTGATTGCCCAAGATCACTGCTTTGGGGATCTCCAGGGCGGCGATCGTCCGCACCACGTCTACCGCTTCATTGCCCAAATCACCCACAAACAGCACCAAATCCACACCTAAACGATGCAATGCCTCGTGGTCTTCAGCTTCCCAATGATGGTGAACATCTCCGACCACTGCGATCGTGATTGTTTGCGCTGATGCTATTTCTGCCATGCCAACTCTACCTTCCTTACTTCTTCCAGCTTAGTAGGCGGTTAGCGATCGGGCAAAGTTAGTGTCCACCCAAGTTGGCGATCGTGGTTTGACTGTTTGCCATTTCCTCAGACACTTCCCGTCCAATTTGCTCGGAGTCCTTGTCAGCGAACTCATCGGTAACGTCAGCTTCTTCTGCTCCCTCGCGCTCGTGAATGGGATCTTCTTTCGCCGCTTTTTTCAATTCTTCTGGGTTGGGAGTTTGAAAAACGGGTTGATTTTTTGGCTTCTCAGTCATAACAGTAAGGGGTTACGTTTACATCTTCAGTATCAAAAGTCGGGCTGCAATCTTCGTCACCCTTGGGGCGTAACTCAAGCGCTGTCTTTGAACGACGCTCAACCCGGACAAGTGTTAGCCTGGAAAGAAGATGCGTGACGATTAATGGGTTGCCAGGGCAATGGATACTGGGTTCATGAACAAGGTAGTAGTAGGGCTTTCGGGCGGGGTTGATAGTTCAACGGCTGCGGCAATTTTGCACCAGCAGGGCTATGACGTGATTGGCTTAACCCTCTGGCTAATGAAGGGCAAGGGACAGTGCTGCTCGGAAGGGATGGTGGATGCAGCCCGGTTGTGTGAACAGCTTGGAATTGCTCACCATGTGGTAGACACGCGCGAAATTTTTGAGCAAAACATTATTAACTATCTGGTCACGGGTTATAGCGACGGCATTACTCCCTTGCCCTGCTCTCAGTGCAACAAGGCAGTGAAGTTTAGCCCGATGTTGGACTATGCCCGCCAGGAACTGGATTGCGATCGCATCGCCACAGGTCACTATGCCCGCACTCGTTACGACGCAGCGACGGGACGCTACCACTTGCTACGGGCAGTCGATCGCAGCAAGGATCAGTCCTACTTCCTCTACGATCTGGCACAGGACATTTTGGCGCACGTCTTGTTTCCCCTGGGAGAGCAACCCAAAACCGAAACTCGTCGGATTGCGGCTGAGTTTGGTTTGCACACTGCCGACAAGCCGGAAAGTCAGGATCTTTGTTTGGTAGAAGCCAATGGCTCTATGCGAGCTTTTCTGGATAAGTACATCACACCCCACCAGGGCGAAATTGTGGATCAATCGGGTCGGGTGTTGGGCTACCACGATGGGATTCATCACTACACGATCGGTCAGCGGAAGGGCTTAGGGATTGCCCACAGCGAACCGCTGTATGTGGTGGCACTGGATACAGCGAAGAATCAAGTGATTGTGGGTGAGCGGGACGCAACCCTAGCGCCTGAATGCACCGTCCAACGAGTCAACTGGGTGTCGATCGCCGCTCCAGCGACTCCGATTCGGGGTGAAGTCCAAATTCGCTATCGATCGCCAGCTGTTCCCGCCACGGTTATTCCTTTGGACAATGCCCGTGTGCGAGTGGTGTTCGACGCACCCCAGCCCAGCATCACCCCTGGACAGGCGGCAGTCTGGTATGAGGGTGAAATGCTCTTGGGCGGCGGCATCATTGAACGGGAAGAAAGCTAGGCAGGTTACAATCTCACTACGACGATAGATGCGAGATTTTAGTTAACCTCTAATGACTGTTTTGAATTGGCAATTGATCCCCGGCAGGAAGGCAATGCATGACTAACATCCACGCCGACCTGTCTTCTGGACTATCTGGTTTAAGCGAACAGGACGTTGTGGCTCGTCGGGCAGCGGGGCAGGGCAACAACATTCCATTGCAAAGCAGTCGTCCCTACAGTCAAATTTTGAAGGAGAATCTGTTCACCTTCATTAACGCTGCGTTCTTCACCATCAGCTTGGTGATGTTTTTGTTGGGGCGACTGGGCGACGGAGTTCTCGTTGTCATCGTGATTTTTGGTGGGGTGTTAGTCAATATCTGCCAGGAAATTTGGGCGAAGCGGAAATTGGACGAAATCGCGCTACTCTACCGCCCCAAGGCTACCGTCATGCGGGAGAGTCAGGAGTTAAACGTTGATCCGAGTGAAATCGTGTTGGGGGATGTGTTGCTCTTGCGTCCGGGCGACCAGATCGTGGTGGATGGCTTCGTGGTGGGCGATGGGCGGATTGAAGTGGATGAATCTCTCCTGACGGGAGAATCCGATCTCATCCCCAAAACGGCTCAAGATCCAGTTTACTCCGGCAGCTTTTGTGTCAGTGGCACCGTTTGTTACATCGCCGACAAGGTTGGAACCGAAACCGTTGCCTACAAACTGATGACGGGGGCGAGAGCGTTTCGCCAAGTATTAACCCCGGTTCAGCAAGAAATCAATGTGGTGATCCGGGTGTTTCTCCTGCTTGCCTGCTTTTTGTGGGTTCTGGTGGGGATCAGTTTTCTCAGTCGTGCCTATTCTTTGAATGACGTGGCGCAGCGATCGGCAGTGATTGCAGGCTTAGTTCCAGCCGGTTTGTTGCTGGCAATTACGCTGGCGTATGGGTTAGGCGCAGTGCGGATGATTGGGCAGGATGTGCTGATTCAGCAAGCCAACGCGGTGGAGTCGTTAAGCAACGTCGATGTGCTGTGTTTGGATAAAACGGGCACCTTGACCACGAACCAGATTGAATTGCAGGAAGTTTATCCGATCGAGACTCCGGAGGCAGAACTGCGATCGCTGCTGGGTATCTACGCCGCCAGCACCAAAGCGGGCAACAAAACCAACGATGCGATTTCTAACTCCTGTCCTGGCGTGGTGCAAGAACCTGCTTTTGAAGTGCCCTTTTCCTCTGCCCGCAAGTGGAGTGCCCTGGTTTTTGCCGACTCTAAATCTCTAACCCCCAACCCCCAACTCCCATTGGCACTTACATCCTCGGTGCACCTGAAATTGTACTGGCAGGAGTGCCTTTAAGCCTGGAGGCGAGTCAATACATCGAAGCAGGCACGCGGTTGGGATTGCGGGTGGTTGGGTTTGCCCACAGTCCCCAGGTGCGATCGCTGGGTGGAGAAGATACGCCTGTGGTGTTGCCCGATGACTTGAAACCGTTGGGCATTTTGCGTTTCAGTGACCAGTTGCGACCAGAAGCAAAAGCAACCCTGGATGGTTTTGCCGCAGCAGATATTGAGGTCAAGATTATTTCTGGAGACAATCCTCAAACAGTCGCCGCGTTAGCACGGCAAGCGGGAGTTGGGGCTGATGTTGAAGTCGTTTCGGGACAGGAATTGGCTCAAATGAGTCCGTCGGAGTTTGTGCAGACGGCACTGACAAGTACGGTGTTTGGGCGCATTACGCCGGAGCAAAAAGCTGACTTGGTACGGAGTTTGCGGCGACGAGGTAAGTACGTTGCCATGATTGGGGATGGAGTCAACGATGTGCTGTCTTTGAAGCAGGCAAACCTGGCGATCGCGATGGAGAGCGGCAGTAAAGCTACTCGCAGTGTGGCTGATATTGTGCTGCTGAAAGATTCCTTTGGTGCTCTGCCGCACACCTTTATGGAGGGGCAGCGCATCCGCAACGGCATTCAAGATGTGATGAAGCTATTTCTGGTCAGAACCTTTTGTGTGACCTTGTTGGTATTTGCAACGGCGATCGTCACCGATAGTTTTCCCTTACAAAACAAGCAGGCGGCGATCGTCTCGCTGATTGGGGTGGGCTTTCCCACGATGTTCATCCCCATCTGGGCACAACCCGGAGCCATTCCTCGCCGCAGTATGGTACGCTCCATGCTGCATTTTGTCATTCCCGCCACCCTGACCCTGACGATGATGGCGCTGATGGTGTACCTGTTCTTTCTGGTGGTTGCCATTCTTGACCTACCGCCGGATATGGACTTGTCCCAAATTGACTACGTTGCCCCTCGCAGTGCCTTAGTCACCATCCTGGTGATGGGAACATTGCTGCTGATTCCGTTCCTCAAACCACCCACAAAATTCTGGGTAGGGGGCGAACCCTACAGCGGGGATTGGCGTTATACCTGGGTGGCGCTGGCGCTCCTGGGAGTCTATTTTCTGATTGTGGCAATTCCGCCCTTCCGCAACTTTTTTGAGTTATATCGTCTGAGTACGTTGAGCTACGCCTTCATTGCCCTGGTTGCTCTGGAATGGTGCCTGATTCTCCGGGCGGTTTGGCGTAGTCGCTTTCTCGATCGCTTCCTGGGGCTGGATTTGGGGTGAAAATTATCCAGATGCGGTTGAAAGCGACGCGAAATCTCTAGAATTAGAGCTTTGGTCAGAACGCTTAGGACAAGGAAAAGCTGCAAAGCCAATACTGGGTAGGCGTTCTGCCTTGCCTGCGCCACGTTACACATGGCTACGGCTATAATCTGGCACAGAACACAGATGAGGAGAAATCGGTGAACGTTGCAGAACTGTTTCAACAGGGTGGACCAACAATGGTGCCTCTACTTTTGCTCTCAATTTTGGCGTTGACTGCGATTTTTGAGCGATCGTGGTTTTGGTTTGGCGTGTTAACCAAAGAGCGCGAAACAGTCAATCGAGTACTGGATACCATTCGTCGCGAGGATTGGGTCACAGCAACGGAAGTGGCTCGACAGGCATACGATCAACCGATCGGGCGTTTTCTCTACAGTCCATTGCAACTGAAGGAGGCAGACCCAGAACTGTTTCGCTTAGCCCTGGAAACCTCTGCTGACGAAGAACTGGCAGGAATGCGTCGAGGGGACAAAATTTTGGAAGCGGTGATTGCGCTGGCTCCCCTCCTGGGTCTGCTAGGAACCGTCATTGGCTTGATTATTTCGCTCCGAGAAATTCGCATTGGTGACATTGGGGGGGAATCGACCGCAGCCGTAACTGGCGGGATTGGAGAAGCACTCATCAGCACAGCAGCAGGCTTGGTGGTGGCGATTCTGGCGCTGGTGTTTTATCGGTTATTTCAAGCCTTTCTGTTTAATCAAGTAAAGGTGTTTCGCAAAGCCGGAAACGAGTTGGAATTGCTCTACCGTCAACGCTGGGCAGAAGAACAACGAAACGGCAAAACCAGCGATCGTAGCTTCCCCCCTGCCCTGACCGAACCCTCTCCCCTAGCACCCTAAACGCCCCGCCCCACCCCCCAGCCGCCCCCCCCCCCCCCCCCCCCCCCCCGCCGCCGCCCAGGCAGCACCACCGACCACCCCCCCGA
>JANRIN010000264.1:0-51427 GCA_033764965.1 Leptolyngbyaceae cyanobacterium bins.302
CCTCGTTCGGCACATCGCCCTCAACCTCCTGACGCATGAAAAGTCATCTAAAGGTGGGGTCAAGGCAAAACGACTCAAAGCTGGCTGGGACAATGATTATTTGGCGAAAGTCCTTGCTCAATAAGATGCGTTTGCCCTGCCTATTGGCTACTGTCGTTTTTTCCACACGATGCCATCAACAACGATTGGGTGGCTAGCTGTCCCTTGCCATTTTGCATCCAATCCAACCCGGTGGAGTTCTGCAACGATCCTATTGGCAATTCGGGTAAGAGTTGCTTCGTCTTCCTCAATGCACCCATAGGCAAGCAGCAATTGCCCAGTTTTAATTGCCCGCTCAGTGCATTGCAAGTGGTAGAAGATGTATCCCTCAATCGGTTGGTGCTTTTCCTCCTGCTCAACCTCATTCCAGATTTCGGTAAATCCGCAGTTGTTGCAGCAACTGAAGTTCTGCCGAGCAACAATACCTTGGCGATTGAGGGATGTAAATGCTTCATCTAGGCGATCGCAATCCGTTGGGAATTCCCAGACATCCTGCTCAGTTCGATGTGCGATCAGTGACTCCGCCACAATGAATCGTATCTTTGTACGTAGATTGTCGCGTCCAAGTGTCTCCGATACATAGTGTGTTGTATTTTCCACAATCTCATGAACTGATTTGAAGCCCTCCCGAACCTGAGAGTCGATAAAGGAACGAATGTCTTCGGGCACCTTATCCATTGTCAAACCTCAAGCAGGCTAACAACTTATTACATCGACTTTTTTCTCGATAATGTCCTAATGGGGATATTATCGGGAATTTTTCTGGGAATGTGCTTGATAGCGGACAGTATCAAGCACATTCCCGCTTCCCATTTGCTAAGAGAGTATCATTCAGCAAAAATAGTAGGTGTTTTGAGCTTTGGTTCAACCCAATAATCTGTTTAGGCGCGTTGAATGGTGGTTTCAATCACGCGACGACGGGCTTTTGGATCAACTCCGACCAAGCGCACATAATCTTTCGGGTGTTCTACTAAACAGGACTCTAACGCCCGCATTGCCGCGGCTCCATCTCCCTCGTAGCTGCCATAAGAATTCCAGGAACCTGTCCGAAAGCGACGACTATCCACAAACTCGATGCCTAAGCGATAGCCTTGCCCCAAAATGCGGTTTACCTCAGTTGCCATGTCTGGAGAAAGGTGGGTAGAGGAGGGTTGACCGGAGTAGGAGGAAGAGGGGGTTGGGGGTTGGGGGTTGGTTGATCGAGTGTGACCGTTGCCGGGGGTGTCGTTGGCGGAGTAGGAGCGGAAGAAATTACTGGTGGAATGGATGGATTCGGCTTTGGGGTCGGTTTCTCCCAGGCGACGGTTGTAGAGGAATTTGTTGTATTCCTGAGCCAGAGTGCTTTCCTGGACGCGCTGTTGCTCCTGTACCATTTCGTTCCCTACTTCGATCAGGTGCGGCAGGCTGAAGTCGGGCTTTTTGAACTCGGGAGGAGCTTCTTTGCTATTAACGATGCGTTGAGAAATGCGATCGATGCCCACATTGTGAATCAGTTGCCGAATTTGTTCATCGTAGAGGCGCGATCGCACAGCCCCAAAAAAGTCGATCGCCTGATCGGGGAACGTGTCCACCAGCTTTTCAACATCGGCATGGGCAATGTGATCCACCTGGAAGATCCCGGCAACGATGCCGATGCGATCGTCCCGATTTGGCTCCCAATAAAACTTCTCCATGCGTCCATCCCGTACCAGGGGTTGGTAAAGGGTCGCGAAATCATTTCCCGTGACGATGATGGGAATGCGTTGAATCGGCTGATCGTCGTAACTGCCAGGAAGCTGAACATTGGTGGGATTGTCGGCAATGTTCATCAAGGTACCGTTCACCAACTGGGTATTCACCGTGTACTGGGTGTATTGATCGACTCGTCCGGCTCCGGCATCAATGTCATTAATCATCAACGCTGCCATTTTGCCGTTGACTTTTACCATTTCTGCCGCTTCTCGATAGCGCAGGCGAATCAATCGGGCTGGGTCGCCTGCATCCGGACTTTCCAACTCCCCCGCAGACATATGCACGATGTTGATGCCCATGCGCTGAAATGCCAGTTCACACTGAAAAGATTTACCTTCTCCTTTCCGTCCATGTACACCTAAAATCAACGGTACTTTGACGTTCGGCAGGGTTATGTAATTCTTGGTGATGTGAACTGAAATTTTGTCGAGAAAGCGCGGAGAAATGTAAAAACTCATAACAACCTAACTAAACGGGACTGACGGGGCTCGAACCCGCAACTTCCGCCGTGACAGGGCGGTGCTCTAACCAATTGAACTACAGTCCCTTACTTTAAAGAGAGTTTTGTTGTGAGGGTTAAGACTCCCAACAAACTACTGATTTATAGTACGCTTTTTTGTGAGCGATCTTCATTGTGCCGATCGACGGTGAGTTTGTCAAACTTTTTTTAGCAGGTATTATGGGCAACACTTTTGGGCATTTGTTTCGGATTACTACTTACGGCGAATCGCACGGTGGCGGTGTGGGAGTGGTGATTGATGGATGCCCGCCGCGGTTGGAGATTTCTCAGGCAGAGATTCAGTTTGAGCTCGATCGCCGTCGCCCCGGACAAAGCAAAATCACCACCCCCCGCAAAGAAGCGGATCAATGCGAGATTTTGTCGGGCGTGTTTGAGGGACAGACGACAGGAACGCCGATTTCGATCATGGTGCGGAACAAAGACCAGCGATCGCAGGATTACGATGAAATGGCAGTCAAGTATCGTCCGTCCCATGCTGATGCCACTTATGATGCCAAGTATGGGATTCGTAATTATCAAGGCGGGGGACGATCGTCAGCGCGGGAAACGATCGGACGGGTGGCGGCGGGCGCGATCGCCAAAAAGATTTTGCATCAAGTGGCAGGCGTGGAAATTGTGGGCTACGTCACTCGCATTAAGGATTTGGAAGGTAAGGTCGATCCTGAAACCGTAACTCTGGAACAAGTGGAACGCAACATTGTCCGCTGTCCCGACCAGGAAGCTGCCGATCGCATGGTGGAGCTGGTAGAGCAATACCGCGATCAGGGCGATTCCCTGGGTGGCGTGGTGGAATGCGTGGCTCGAAAAGTTCCCAGAGGTTTAGGAATGCCCGTATTTGACAAGTTAGAAGCGGATCTGGCAAAAGCAGTGATGTCTCTGCCAGCAACAAAAGGCTTTGAAATCGGCTCTGGCTTTGCGGGAACGCTGATGCCAGGAAGCGAACACAATGACGAGTTTTACACAGATGAAGCAGGCAATATTCGCACCGTGACGAATCGATCGGGCGGTGTTCAAGGCGGCATTTCCAACGGTGAAAATATTTTAATTCGGGTGGCGTTCAAACCGACGGCAACCATTCGCAAAGAACAAAAAACCGTCACGAATACAGGGGAAGAAGTCACTCTGGCAGCCAAAGGACGACACGATCCCTGCGTGCTACCTCGCGCAGTACCAATGGTGGAAGCGATGGTGGCGTTGGTATTGTGCGATCACCTGCTACGGCAACAGGGGCAGTGCGGCATACCATAGAATCGCGTCGGCTGTGTTCAAGAGGCACTATCGATCGCAGCGCCATGCGGTACTATTCCATAGTTAACTTTGGTGCTGATGACCGTTGTCTACTGCATAGCACTTCGATTGGAGGACAATCCCCATGTATGTAAATGAGATTGAGGATATTGCAACCTACGAGGTTTTGGACTCACGCGGTAATCCCACGGTTGAAGCAGTTGTGCTGCTTGCAGATGGGACTGAGGCATCAGCAATTGTGCCATCGGGGGCATCGACAGGTGAAAAGGAAGCCGTGGAATTGCGCGATGGGGATAAACAGCGCTACGGCGGCAAAGGGGTGCTGCAAGCGGTTGAGAACGCCAACGAGAAGTTAGTGCCTGAATTGATCGGCATGGATGTCACTGACCAACGGGCGATCGACTTTGCCATGCTGGACATCGACGGCACCCCCAACAAAGCCACGATCGGCGCAAATGCCATTCTCGCCATCTCCCTGGCAGTCGCGAAAGCCGCCGCAAACTCGTTGGGCTTACCACTGTATCGATATCTGGGGGGTGCAAATGCTTCCCTCCTGCCCGTGCCCTGCATGAACGTGATCAACGGGGGCAAACACGCCGACAACACGGTTGATTTTCAGGAGTTCATGATTGCGCCCCACAATGCCGACTCATTTGCGGAGTCGATTCGGATGGGGATCGAAACGTTTCATGCCCTGAAATCGATTTTGCATGGTCAGGGACTCAGTACGGGGGTGGGGGATGAAGGCGGCTTTGCCCCGGATTTGAAATCCAATGAGCAAGCGATCGAGTACATCCTGCAAGCCATTGAAAAAGCAGGATACAAACCCGGTGAAGACATTTCCATTTGCTTAGACCCTGCTGCCAGCGAAATGTGGCAAGACGGCAAATATCTGTTCTTCAAGTCTACAAAGGAAGCCGTTTCGTCGGAAAAGATGGTGGAACTGTGGACATCCTGGGCACGGCAATACCCGATCGTCTCTTTGGAAGACGGCATGGGCGAAAACGACTGGGACGGCTGGAAGCTGCTCACCGAGTCGATCGGCAGTACGGTGCAACTCGTCGGCGATGATCTGTTCTGCACCAACGCCAAAATTCTAGCAGAAGGGATTCAAGCTGGGGTCGGCAACTCGATTTTGATCAAAGTCAACCAGATTGGCACCTTGACAGAAACCCTGGACACGATCGCCCTGGCACAAAAGCACAACTACACCTATATGGTGTCCCACCGTTCCGGCGAAACCGAAGACACCACGATCGCTGATCTGGCAGTTGCCACTAGCTCTGGTCAAATCAAAACAGGTTCCGGTTGTCGGGGTGAGCGAGTCGCCAAATTCAACCAACTGCTGCGGATTGAGCGCAACTTAGGGAGTGCCGCTCAGTTTGCTGGAAAGTCCGCGTTTAAGTGTGGATGAGTGGATGGGTGGGTGAGTAGAGAAGTAGATGGGTGGGTGAGTGGATGGTAGATGGGTAAGTGGGTAAATGGGTAGATGGGTAGATGAGTAGATGGGTAAATGGGTAGATGGTTGAAATCCACGCACCCATGTACCCATGTACCCATGTACCCATGCACCCACGCACCCACGCACCCATATACCCATACACCCACGCACCCACCCACATACCCATCCCCAACTCCTGCTATTTGTCACAATAAAAGGGACGTGATTGGACAAACCTATGAGACTACTGCATACCATGCTACGGGTGGGCAACCTGGAGCGATCGCTGGATTTCTACTGCACCGTGTTGGGCATGAAGCTTTTGCGGCAAAAGGAGTATCCTGCTGGAGAATTTACCCTGGCGTTTGTGGGGTATGGGGACGAAACGGAAAACACAGTGCTGGAACTCACCTACAACTGGGGCACGGAGCAATACGAGTTGGGCAATGCGTTCGGTCATGTGGCGATCGGGGTGGAGGACATCTACGCCACCTGTGAGGAAATTCGCCAACGTGGGGGCAAAGTGACTCGTGAACCCGGACCGATGAAACACGGCACCACCGTCATCGCGTTCGTAGAAGATCCCGATGGCTATAAGGTAGAACTCATCCAGATCAACACGTTGGGTGCGGTGAAAGCCAAACAACCGGAAGCCGCAACAGTTTAGAAGGCATCCTGGCTCCTCACTCTCAGCCCAAACCCATCCTTCCACTTTTCCCCCTAGCCGCCTCCGCCCTGGATAGGGTTTAATTTGAGCAGTTGACTTGTGTGGCTGACTGTTGGGTGAGGAGCGATCGCGCGTGAGATCATCATTCTGGTTTGTGGGAGGGTTCTGTTTCCTCCAGCTTTGTCTAAGCATAAACACTGGTAATACTGCTGAAAAGCAACCAGAGCAGGGATTGCAATCCCAAAATCTGGCTTCAGCGTGTGCATCTGATCCGCTGTTGTCTCCCGCAATGGCTGACCCGCTGAGTTGTGGGGCAGGTTCGTCTAAGGATGAATCCCTGGAACAAGTGCGATCGGTGGATGAATTGAGCGACGTACAGCCGACGGATTGGGCGTATCAAGCACTCAAGTCCCTGGTGGAAAAGTACGGTGTGATTGCGGGTTATGCCGATCGCACGTTTCGCGGCAATCGCGCCCTGACTCGCTACGAGTTTGCCGCGACTCTGAACAACGTCATGGTGTGGATGGAGCAATATCTGGCGCAGGCAGAATTCAGCCAACTCCAGGATGATTTTGCCACCCTGAGGCGGCTGCAAGAATCCTATCAAGCAATTCTGGCAGACCAGCGCGATCGCATCACGAAGCTGGAAACAACTGCCAGCAGATTGGAACAACAACAGTTTTCCACCACGACAAAACTCAATGGACAGGTTGTGTTGGGCATCACGAATGGTTCCAATGCCAACTCCACCATTCCGGCACGGGTGCGGCTCGACCTCAACACCAGTTTCACGGGCAAAGATTTGCTTCGCACCCAGTTGGAAGCTGGGAACAATAGCGGCGATGCCATCAGCAAACAGCACGCAACTCGTGGCTTGAATTTGCTGGGAACCAGCGGCATTTTGGCAGATGGGGGCGGCTTGGATTATATCGAAGTGCCTAACACAGTGCGACTTAGCAAGCTGTACTACACGTTTCAGCCCCTCCGCAACTTGAATCTGACGATCGGGGGGCGGTTGAATCCCAGAGATTTTATTGACTACAACCGCTTTGCCAATGACTCCCTGACCAATTTCAACTCCAGCTTCTTCATGAACAACCCCCTGATTGTGCAAAATCAGGTCGATCGCTCAGGCGGAGCAGGCGCAGCCATCAGTTGGAAGTTGGGCGACCAATCTCCCTTTGTGCTGCGTGCGCTTTACGTCGCGGCTGACGGAAATGACCCTCTGGATGGAGAGGGGTTGTTTGGTGGACGCAACCAGGGCACGGTGGAGTTAGAATACACCTTCCGCAATTTCGTCACCCGCTTACAGTACACCAGCGCGACAGTGAATCGGACTGCCATCAATGCAGGCGGAATTAATCTGGAGTGGGCATTCAATCGCCAATTTTCAATTTTTGGACGGGTCGGAATGGGTCGCTACAGCGGCTTCAACTCACAGCTACAACAAAATTTGAGCTTGAGTCCTGTCACCTGGGCATTGGGCGGCACCATTCGCGAGATTCTGATTCCCGGTTCCGTGGCAGGAGTCGCTATCGGGCAACCCTTTATCGAAGGTGATCTTGGTGACGCGACTCAGACAAATTTTGAGCTTTACTACAGCTTTGATTTGAACGATCGCATTAGTTTTAGTCCAGCTTTCCTGGTTGTTGCTAATCCCAATAACCGCAGTACGGGCACTGTGTTTGAGTGGGTGGTGCGGCTGGTCTATGCGTTCTAAGGATCGTGGATTGAATAAGATCGAAAAGTTGGTAGTTGGTTGGGGCGAACCGCCGTTCACCTGTACAGGAAGGTTTCGGAGTTATTAAATTCTCATTCCTGAGCTTCTCGTTGCAAAACTTGTGATTCTTTCAATTGGGCAAGCGTGGCGTTCCCGGTGCAAAACAAGGCAGTGGCGAGTTCTTCCTTCAAAAGACCAACCAGTTCATGCACAGCGGCTTCTGACTCGTTTGCGGCTTGCAGGAAAGGGAGCGCCATACCTGCCAAATCTGCCCCCAAGGCGATCGCTTTAGCCGCATCTAACCCATTGCGTAAACCACCAGAGGCAATCAACGGAACGGACGGGGCGATCGCCCGAATCGAGGTGATGCACTCCGCTGTGGGAATGCCCCAATCGGCAAAGGTTTCTCCCAACCGTCGCTGGCGCACATCCTTCGCCCTCTCCCCTTCCACCTTTGCCCAGGAGGTTCCCCCCGCCCCTGCCACATCGATCGCGGCTACCCCTGCTTCTATCAGCCGCTTTGCCATTGGAGCAGAAATACCGTTCCCCACCTCCTTGGCAATCACCGGCACCGAAAGCTGCTCACAGACCACCGCAATCTTGTCTAGCAAGCCGCGAAAGTTCCTGTCTCCCTTCGTTTGCACACACTCCTGAAGCACATTCAGATGCAGAATCAGCGCATCCGCCTCCAACGAATCAACAATTTTGCGGCACTCATCCATCCCGTACTGATAATTCAGTTGCACAGCCCCCAAATTGGCAAATAACAGCACATCGGGAGCAACCGATCGCACATCGAAAGTAATCGCCAAATCTGGATTTTCCACAACAACTCGCTGCGATCCAACTCCCATCGCTAATTGATGCTGTTGGGCAGCAGCAGCGAGGCGCATATTAATCAGCCTTGCTTGCTCAGTGCCTCCCGTCATGGAGGAAATCAGCAACGGTGCAGACAAAGCTTTGCCGAGAAACTGAGTCGTCAGATCAATGTCGGTGAAATCCAATTCTGGCAAACAACAGTGGATGAATCGATAGCGCTCCAATCCACTCCGGGTTTCCCGAAACTGCACATCCTCCTCCAGGCAAACTCGCAAGTGGTCTGCCTTGCGAACCTGGGTTTCTGCCGATGGGTTCATGGAATGAAGCTCAAATAGTTACAGGAATTAGGGTACAGGGAAGAAGTCCTAAGGGGGAAGAGTTTGAGTGTAGGCGGGTGAATGTGTAGAGTTGGTGATTCGATATGCTTGGATTACCATTGTGCATGATCACCGTTCTCAGCAGCTATGCCTAGCGAAGCGATTAAAATTTTGTCCGCCGAAGAGGTGCGCCGTACCGTCACCCGCCTGGCATCGGAGGTGATTGAGCGATCGGGGGATTTGTCCAAGCTGGTGCTGCTGGGTGTGTTCACCCGTGGGGTTCCCCTGGCACAAATGCTGGCAAGACAAATTGAAACTCTGGAGCAAGTGAGTGTGCCGTTGGGCGCGATCGACATTACGTTCTACCGAGATGATCTGGATACGATCGGCATTCGCACCCCCAACAAAACAGAGATTCCCTTTGATCTATCGGGTAAAACCGTTGTGCTGGTGGATGATGTGATTTTTAAGGGACGAACTGCCCAGGCTGCCCTGGAAGCGATTAAAGACTACGGTAGACCTGCGGTGGTACGGCTGGCGGTTCTTGTCGATCGGGGACATCGAGAACTCCCCATCCATCCCGACTTCACCGGCAAACTCCTCCCCACTGCCAGAGAAGAAACCGTCAAAGTTTACCTCCAGGATGTGGACGAGCAGGACGGGGTGGAGTTGTTGAAGTAGACAGCAGCAGCCTACCTTCTCAGCATTGTCCACAACTGTTCCCACCAGGGCAGCGCTTGCGCCTGGATTTTGGGTAATTTGCGGCGGATGTCCTGGATGTTCCAACCTGTGAGGCGGGCAAGGGTTTGTGCCTCTTGTTCAAAGCGGCGAGGCAGCGATCGCACATATTGCTTGCCCTGGGAACAGGTTGCCTCTCCTAAAAAGGGATGCCGCATCACGTAGCGCCCTTGAAACAATTCCCGATTGTTCGTTTGGTGGAACATCAAGTCTTCTGGAAATTTATCGCGGGTGTAGCGCACATGCAGGCGTGTGATGAAGACTCCCGAACTGGGCATGGGTCGGCGACGGAATGGAAAACTCAAGGGTGAAGGTTGTTCCGGTGGATTATCGAGCCAGAAAACGCCTGCATCCTGCAATTCATCGCGGGAAAGGGGAGTCGCAGAGCAGGGATCGCAGTTTGCCATGTCCCAGGCATATTCCAGAAATGCGACGTTTCGCCCTTCGCGATCGTAGGCAGTTTGGAACATGGACGTATAAAAATTCTTGAACTCATTTTTGACAAAGGTAGGAATCTCGGTGTCAGACGGAACTTTGACGGTGCGGTAGTTAGTGGTCTCCACCTGTCCTGTGGAACTCAGGACATACACCAGCAAATCTTGAGCATCCTGGGCATTCATCATTCCCAACCGGATCGGCAACATGAAACGGGGCGAGTTGAAGATCATCTGAATCGGACGCAACTTCTGAAATCCCGCCTTGTCAAACTCCTTCAAATTCACCTTTGCCACAAAAAACTTGAGTTTCTGGCGAATGTAGGGTTGAAGCAACTGCTTCGCGCCTTTGGGAATTTTGTAGCCATTCTCAATCAGCCAGGTTTCTAACCCTCCCGACTCCTTCGCACTCAGGATCAGAATGTCGTACTCGCCAACGGTAAACTTTTCCTCGATCGTCACTCCCCGACTGGCTGCTGCTGCTGGCGCTGGTACTGGACGCTGAGGTGCCCCAGCTTGTACGCGATCGCGAAATGCTTCATTCGCTTGTGGATAAACCGGACACGGATCCGGATCGAAATATTCCACCAGACGAGGCGCACTGAACGCATCTAAACGCTCAATAATCGATGGTTTCGCGACTTGTACCTGTTCTTTCTTCAGCACCACCGGCACTGGCACCACGATCGCAAAATCCTTCACTCCCCCCTGATAATCGTTCGCCATCGTCAGCACAGTTTGATTGCCGCTGCGCGCGATCGCCACTTGAGAGGTTTTGTTGTAGAGATTGGCATCTGCTTTTGCCACATAAAAGCCGCAGAATGCCCATGCCTTCGCTGCTATTCCCAAGCTGGCAAGCAGAACTAGACAAGCAATGATCAACGTTCGGATGATTTTCATAGGAGTTGGGTGAAGGGTGGTCGGGGGATGGAGATTGGGGGTTGGGGGTTGGGGACGATGAGGAGAAAAGTTTTGAGTTATAGATCTTAAGTAACGTTCGGATGATTTTCATAGGAGTTGGGTGAATGGGGGTTGGGGGATGGAGATTGGGGGTTGGGGGTTGGGGACGATGAGGAGAAAAGTTTTGAGTTATAGATCTTAAGTTTTGAATTCCAGTGCGGTCTTCTGACTTGGGACTTCTACAGATGGTTTTTCTTCCTCGTCTTTCTGATTTCTGCCTTGCCAGAGAAAGCGTGGAGCTTGCCAAACAACATCGAGCAGTAGCGTGAGAGGGGAAAGGGCGAACAGTGCCCAGAACACGGCTGTTGAGACGAAGAAAACGTTTCGCAGGATGAAGGTCAGAAGGGCGATCGCCACTGCCCACAAAATTCGAGCAGTTCGGGCGTTGGGGATGGAGCGAGGGTCTGTCACCATGAACAGGGCGAACAGTAGCAAAGAGCCACTCATCAACCGATGCAGCCACACATCCCACGTCCAACCCAACCACAGGTTACGCATGGCTTCCATGACGGCGTAGGGAATCAGGAAGGCGATCGTGGTGTCCCATCGTCCCACTCGCCCCACTACGACCCCTCCTGCCCCTAAAAACAGCAAGGCAAACCAACTCTCCTCGCCCCACTGCCCCGGCGACACCCAAGCGTCGTGGGTTAAGAGAATTGCCGCCACAATCCCCATGTTGGCTGGATTGAAAATATGCTTGCCCTGCATGCGCACCACAAACTTGCTGAGAATTGCCGCGATCGCTGCCAGCATCATGGTGGTGATGTGATCGGTGCGGAGCAGCAGGCTAAGTCCCAGGGAGGTGATCAGGGGACTGAAGAGGGAGTTGGGGGTTGGGGTGGGTGAGTGGGTGAGTGGGTGAGTGGGTGAGTAGATGGGTAAGAGCTTTGAAGTTTTGCATTCTAAATTACTCCCGTGCTCTCTGACTTCCTTGCTCCCTTTCCTTTCCGCTCCTGACTCTTGCCCCTCTGCCTTCTGCCTTCTGTCTTCTGCCTTGCCTTCTATCCAGGTTTGGCAGTGCCCTGCGATGAGTTGCGTTGTGGTGCAGGTGGCGATCGCGGTCAACACAATTTCTGGGTGCAACGTCCAGTCGCGGGTACTAATTCCTAACAGCAGGAACGATGACAAAAACAGAATTTGATAAATTCGTGCATCCTGCAACATGGCTGTTTCGCTTTCAATGAAACAATTTGACAGCCAGTATGCCTCGTTCAATGGGAAATAGGGAAGTCGTTACAGTTCTGGTAACAAGGGGATGGGGGATGGGGTGCATAGGAGATTTCTGAAAAAGATTCTCCCCACTGCCCACCCGCGATTGAAGTGCGGGCTGAGAGCAAAAGTGTGCTGAAGCAGACTGGGAAAGGGTTTAGTCCATTTAAATGGACTTCCCTTGTTAGTCCGCAGTTTACTCGCGGACGGGCTTGCGGCAAGGATACGGGTGTTTTCTTTTGTAGAAATTGCCTAGGTGCATGGGTTTAAACCTTCTACACACCCACTCATCTACTCATCTACTCATCTACTCCCTCACTCCCTCACTCCTCCACTCACCCACTGCCCCGATTAGCCCCTCGATTCCGTCTACTGGCAAAACTTCGACCTGTAATGCCTGACTCAACTCGTCTACGGTCATGTCGTCGAGGAATTTAGGTTCGTCGTGTTTCAGCATCACGGTGGGGATTAAAACGGCATCACCCAAGGATTTTCCTTGAAGCACCTGAAGAATGTCTTGCCCAGTGATCAAGCCTGTGACGGAGATTTCCTGCCCCCAATATTGGGAGGCGATCGCCACCAGTTCCACAGTCAATCCTTCTACCTGGTTCAGACGTTGCAGGATAGGTTGAAAGGCTTGCTCTACAGCATTCCCCACAATCCAGGTGTAGCGTTGGGGCTGAGCCAGCTTTCGAGGTAACTTCTTCGCCGCTTTTTGAAAAGCTTTGAGAAACTGACGAATCGACCCCACCCCATTGCCAATTTGGGGATAGTCTTCGTAGTGAGATTCGGGCGGTAATTCCTGACCCGCAATCAGAAACCACTCGTCGGCTAACCAGGCAAAGGTAGAGCCAAACTGCTGCTGAAACTTGATTTGCAGCGATCGCACTTGAGCAATCACCTCTTGGGCTTTTTCCGGGTTAACGGGAACCAGTTCATCTTCAGTCGGGCGAAAGCGCGTTAAGCCCACAGGCACAACGGCGACAGAGGCAACCGCCGGAATCTCATTCTGGTGAAATTGGGATAAATCTAGCAGGGTTTGAGTTAAATGCTCACCGTCATTGATGCCGGGACACACCACCACCTGAGCATGAATTTGCAGTTGGCGCTCCTGGAACCAGCGCAAATGCTCCAATAATTGTCCCGCACGAGAATTTTTGAGCAATCGACTGCGAACGTCTGGTTCTGTCGCATGAACAGATACATACAGGGGAGATAAGCGCATCTGCTCAATCCGCTCCCATTCCCGTTGGGTGAGGTTCGTCAGGGTCAAATAACTGCCATAGAGGAAACTCAGCCGATAATCATCGTCTTTGAAATACAAACTGTTGCGCTTACCGGACGGTTGCTGGTCGATGAAGCAAAAGGGACAGCGGTTATTGCATTGGATTAAGCCGTCGAATAATGCCGTTTCAAACTCCAAGCCCAAATCATCGTCATACTCTTTCTCGATCTCGACGTGATGGGTTTTGCCTTTTGCATCCAGCACTTCCAGTTCCAGCACTTCATCGGCACAGAGGAAGCGATAGTCGATTAAATCACGCGGACGCTGACCGTTAATTGCCACTAACCGATCGCCTGCCTCAAACCCAATCTCTGCGGCGATCGAGTCTGGTTCTACAGCCGTAATTAAGGCAGGTTGAATCGACGCTTCACTCATAAATGGGAATAGAAAAAGCAAAATAAACAGATGCTTCTACCACTATTCACCATTTACCCAAGGTTCAACAACTCCATCTAGTGCCGAAGCAACAAACAATTCTCATTAGGATCTAGTTTTGGTTTCCAATTCGCTGGGCTGAGGTGCTAGGTAATGCCAGATGTATCAGTATCAAACGGATTTAGTATGTTAAGTCCAGCAATCTGGCGAAAGTCGTTTACATTTCTGGTAATTAAAGTTAAATCATGCACCAAGGCAGTTCCCGCAATGATTGCATCCCCTAGTGACATCCGCCTTTGTTGCCGTAAAGCTACTGCTTGGATCAAAACCTCCTGAGATATGGGCAGAATCTTAGCAACTTGGAAAAACTCTTCAAAGTATTCGCGTTGTTGCTGAGTTAGGAGATGGTATCCCAGTACTTCAAGATAGCTGAGGGCTGATACAGCGGGCGAATGTTCAGCAATTAATTCTCGTAATTGAGGATATTCCGGCTGTGCAGAGTAGATAATGACGTTGCTGTCAAGAAGCACGATTCATCGACCCGGTAAGGAACGGTCTTGCCGAATTTCTTGCTGCCATTGACCTGGATCAACATCGCCCATGATTTGAGTTGCAGCAAGCTTCTCCAGTATCTCAGCCATTCTTTTTCCACGTAATTGGGGTTCCATAACTGACTCTTCATCAAGAAACGTGACCTGCACCTGTAAGCTCTGCCCTCCAAGTTGTGGCACCTCATCGATCCACTCTAGACGGCTATCTCTTAGCCAAGCTTTAAACGTTCTTAACATCGTTGTCTCCGCATCAGGTCTAGCAAACTTTCAATAGCTGGTCTTGATTGATCACACTGTAGCCAAAACTTGAAAGCCTTCTAACTCCCGATCGGTCGCCAACCTGCGGCGAGGGCACCCAAAATCACAGAACCAAATGCGAGACGATACCAAACGAAGACCCAGGTGCTTTGGCGTTGGAGAAACTTCAGCAACCAGGCGATCGACAGGTAGGAAAAAATAAATGTAGAAATTATCCCGACGACGAGTGGTAGAAAGCTTTCAATATTGCGGAGGGCTTTGGTGGATTGATACAACGTCGCGATTGTCAATGTAGGGATACCCAGCAGGAACGAAAATCGGGCGGCGGTGTGACGCTGCAAACCAAGAAACAAAGCAGTTGTCAGGGTAGACCCGGAGCGAGACACCCCAGGAGCCAACGCCAGAGTTTGCCCTAAACCCACCAGCAGACCGTCTTTAATCTCCAAGGAATCAAAATCTCGTTTGCGGGTGCCGATTCTTTCTGCCAATCCCAGTAACAGCGCCATGACGATCGATGCCAGAGCAATCACCAGTGGACTTTCTGGAATCAGGTCTTTGAAAATAAATCCGAAAAACAGCGCCGGGACTGTCCCGATCGCAATCCCCACAAAAATCTTCCACTCATCCCGGCTCCAATTCTTCTGCCGAAATGCCTGCCACGCTCCCGACAAAATCTGTCGTAGATCAGACCAGAAGTACCATACAACGGCAATCACGCTACCAAACTGGATCGCGTCCACAAAATACTTCTGCTGTCCCCAACCAAACACATCTCGAAAAATGAGCAGATGGGCAGTACTGCTAATCGGCAAAAACTCCGTAATCCCTTGAATGATTCCCAAGATGAACGCCTGAACCGAGCCTTCGAGCAAACCCACCGGAGCCGGGGAAGCAGAGGGTTCTGCAACTGCCAGAAGAGGTGACAAATCAACACTTAGACACGACAGAATTGTGAGAGAGGGGTTCAAGGATAGTTACTCCAACGCGATCGCTATTCGTAGCTAGTATGGCATTGCTTCATGTTCTGTCATCTAATCAAAAACCCTCAAAACTCCTACGCTATCGGCATTTGATCTAAACGCCAAAATCTCAACTGAAGGTTTTTGCTCAAACTAATTTGACCATAGATAAGGAGAAGAACTCAATTAAACCGAACTAAGAATTCGGGCTTCGACTGCGCTCAACCCACCGGATTAGGATTTTGAGCGTTGAGCGGAGCCGAAACGCATCTTCTCCTTAATTCTGCCTGCCTACTTATCTAGCGGCAGATCTACAATCACCCATCTGCTGTCTGCGTTATAATTGCAAGCACATACCCCCCTGGGGGATAATGATTAAAACAACTTGAACAAACTTGATAAATCTTGGTTTGCTTTGTTAAATAAAGTAAATTAAATAAGAAGCATTAGCGTTCACTTATATTCATAAAACGTTGATTTCCTACACGCCCGCCTCCACGTCAAGCTACGCTGCTGAAGCTGAATTAGCCCCTTCAGAGATGTCTGTGGTGCTTGAGTCTGCTCGTCCTCTCCTTGAAGGGCAGCGAAAGCGCATTCTTGCTACCGCGATCTTCCTCGTTTCAGTGCCAGTCTTTATTCAGGCTCCTCTGGTGCGAGAATTCCCTGTTCTCAGCCTGGTTGCCACTCTAGCTTTGTTTTTTTTGGGTCGCAAACTATTGACTCAGCCCGGTAGTCATGTTTGGGGAGATTTGCTCATTGGCTTCACCTGGACGTGGTTAGCAGGATCGGTTTACTGGGGTTGGTTGCGCTGGGAGCCATTTTTTCACTTACCCGTCGAAGCGATCGGGTTGCCTTTTGCCCTCTGGGGCATTGCTCGCAATCAAGGTAAAATCGGCAACTTCTTTTATCTAGGCTCTCTACTGGGCACCGTTGTCACAGATATTTTCTTCTACCTGGTAGATCTGATTCCTTTTTGGCGCAAACTAATGATGGTTAGTGACGAGTCGGCTCGACCAATTTTTCAGGGAGCGATCGCCCAGATTCAAACTCCCTGGGGAATTAGCTGGGCTATCATACTAGCAACCTTGCTTTTGCTTATTGGTCTCTTGCCTCTTCGAACTCAAACACTACACTGGTGGGCTTTCAGTGGTGCAGTTTTGAGTACGATTCTAGTTGATGGCTTGTTCTGGTTTGCAGCCTGCGCTGCTTAAATCTAGGATTGAGGGATTTCAATTCTGAAGTAGAGGCAAATCATCCTTGGGCTTGTTAGTCTGGAGAAGACTTCGGTCGAGGCGTTTTTGGGAACGTACTCACCAGGTTCACTAGCCGACCTGAACTCCGTGTCAGGATGCATCATAGGGAGAACTACACTTTTTGCCGTCTGTGGTGACAACGCAACCCGCCCCTCATCTCCTACTTCGGACTGATTCTGGCTACCGACGCTTGCTACTGACCGGGAGTAATTGTTGGACTATCGGTCGTAGTGAAGACAACAGTTTCGTCTTGCCAGATCGGTGGATTTCTCGTAACCACGCCATGCTCCAGTTCATGGAGAATGGTGAATTCTACCTGATCGATTTGGGCAGTCGTAATGGCTCCTTCGTCAATGGTCGTCGAGTTAGCATTCCGGTTACGCTGAGTAACGGTGATCAACTGACCTTTGGGCAGACTGAGCTTGAATTCTACTGTCCACTCCTCAAACCTCCAACAGAAGACCCTCCGGAGGGTGAGCCGCCCAAAGATTTCACAGCTACAGCAACCCTACACGTTCGACGGCTCATTTCTGTTCTTGTGGTGGATATCCGCAATTTCACAGTCCTGACTCGTCAACTGGACGAAAAAATCTTGTCTGAAATGATTGGCACCTGGTTTCGTCATGCAGGAGACATCATTCGGGAGCATGGTAGCTGGGTTGACAAGTACATCGGTGATGCTGTCATGGCAGTGTGGATTCACGGGACGCAGGAAGTGAGTGATGATGAAATGCTGCGAATTATGAAAGCCCTCAGCGCCATGCACAAGATGACCAGTGACCTCTACAATACCTATCCTCTGCCGTTTCCTCTGCGGATTGGTGCCGGAATTAACACTGGCTATGCGATGGTTGGCAATACGGGCAGTGGCGATCGTCCCGATTACACCGCCTTAGGAGATACGGTAAATGCCGCATTTCGCCTGGAAACCTCGACCAAACAGATTGGCAAAGATGTTGCCGTGGGCAAAACAACGTACCAGTATCTGACGGAGTTGGGCGCAGACAGCAACTTGTTTGGCGAATATACAGTGAACTTGCGAGGATATGATGCTCCAGCCTTAGCCTACGCCTGCTCTTTCCCAGAACTGGACGCATTCTTGAAGCGGAAAGACGGCTCCATATAAAATATTTTGATACACTATTAAGTTTTATGTGCGCCACTCATACGGTTTGATCTGGGTATTTTCTGCTCTAAACCGCTCCCACCTTGAATTCCTGCTTTCCGAATTGCAGACTCTATCGTTAGATAGTGTGCAGGAAATGATAGTCTCTAAGAAACGCCATCTATAGGATTCCGTGGGATTGGTATGGGAGGTATAGATTTTATGAAACGACTATTTTGCCTGCTAGCAACTTTGAGCATGATGATTGGTGTTTTAGGTTGGTCAAATGCTCAAACTGCCTTGGCAAGCAATTGGAGCATTCCAGCAGGAACGCCCATCGCTCAGCTTAATTGGCTAAATCTTGCGTCTACGCCGAAAGTGCTGGCAGCAGTGGAAGAAGACGTTCGAGATGCAGTGAGTGCAAAGCTGACAACGGAGTTTGGTCGCAAACTCGATTTGAATAACACCAATATTCGGGCATTTCGGCAATATCAAGGCTTGTACCCCACTCTGGCCGGAATTCTCGTCAAAAATGCTCCTTACGAGAGTGTTGATGACGTGTTAGAAATTCCTGGATTGACCGATCGCCAGAAGGACATTTTGCGCCAAAACCTGGATAACTTCACTGTCACCGAAGTTGAATCAGCTTTAACAGAAGGGGCTGACCGGATCAACAACGGCATCTATCGTTAAGTCTGCACTAGATTTGCAACACATCCATCTTAAATTGCTCGATGTTGATTAGAACGTCGGGCAGTTTTTTATAGATGCAGCCCTGTATAACGTGGCGAATTGCAGCGAGAGCGTTCAGTCGAACGCACCCAGTCAGAACGCCTACCCAGCATTAGCTTTTCAGCTTTTTTCAGGTTCTAAGCGCTCTGACCAAAGCTATATTTCCTAACCGCTGGAGCGAACAACCGAATTGGCAGAATTACCACCACAAGCATTACCTCAGTATTTTGATGTCTTGGTGATTGGGGCGGGTGCCGCTGGTTTATACACGACCCTTTGTTTGCCTCACCATCTGAGTATTGGACTCGTGACCAAAGAACCGCTTTCCCTTTCTGCCAGTGATTGGGCGCAGGGTGGGATTGCTGCCGTTGTCGATCCGCAAGACTCTACAGACAGTCACATTGAAGATACGTTGAAGGCTGGGGTGGGATTGTGTGATTACGGAGCCGTAAAGTTTTTGGTTGAGCAAGCTCCTGCTTGTATTCGATCGCTACTGGAGATGGGAGTCGCCTTCGATCGCCACGGAAATGACCTCGCCCTCACCCTGGAAGCCGCCCATTCCCATCGCCGCGTGTTACACGCTGCCGATAGCACAGGTCGAGCCGTGGTAAGCACTTTGGCAACACAGGTACTGGCTCGAACTAATGTGCAAGTCGTGCAAGCCTTCACCCTGGACGTGTGGCTTGATGTCCACGAACAACACTGTGTTGGGGTTAGCCTAGTCCACAATAATCAGATTTGTTGGGTTCGGGCAGGAGCCGTTATTTTAGCGACCGGTGGCGGTGGACAGGTGTTTGCCCAAACCACAAATCCGGCACTTAGCACGGGGGATGGGGTGGCGATCGCCCATCGAGCCGGAGCCATCTTGCGAGATCTGGAATTTGTGCAGTTTCATCCCACCGCTCTCACCCAACCCGGAGCACCCCACTTTCTAATTAGTGAAGCGGTGCGGGGGGAAGGTGCTCATTTAGTAGATGACACAGGGTATCGCTTCGCTTTTGACTATCATCCTGCGGGCGAACTGGCACCCCGCGATGTGGTTAGTCGGGCGATCTTCAATCATTTGCAAAAAACTGCTCCCGACTCAACTACTGCCACGGTTTGGTTAGATCTGCGCTCGATTCCCGCCGATCGCATCCAGTATCGCTTCCCCAACATCATTCGAGTCTGTCAGCGATCGGGGATTGATGTGTTCACCCAGCCCATTCCGGTCGCTCCGGCGGCTCACTATTGGATGGGCGGCATTGCCACCGATTGGCTCAACCAAACCTCCATTCCTGGCTTGTATGCCGTTGGCGAAACTGCCAGTACGGGAGTTCACGGCGCAAATCGTTTGGCAAGTAACTCCCTACTGGAGTGTTTAGTTTTTGGCGCACAGTTCACTCAATTGCAAGTAGACCCAAAGGAGACAAAAAACCATACCGGTCAAAGCATTTCGCGAAACGCCCCGAGAGACTCCTCTACCCACCCACCCACCCGCTCATCCACCCCCCTACTTCACTTCCTGCGAGCAGAAATTCCCCGCCTGGTCTGGCAAAGTGCTGGTATTAGCCGAGAGCAAGTTGGGATGGCAGGCGCGATCGCCCAACTAGAAACCTGGCGACAAGAGTTTGCAACCCTTCCCCTGAGTCAATGTCTTCAGGATTTGCCCCCCGGACAATCCCTTTCTCTGGCGAGTGAAGCGGAAACAGCAGCACTGCGCCAATGGGCAGAAGTCAGGAATTTGCTGGCAGTCGCCGAGCTAATTCTCAAAAGTGCTCTATTTCGAACTGAGAGCCGCGGCGGACACTACCGCTCAGATTTTCCAAACACGGATGCTGAATGGAATGTGCATACCCTGGTGCAGAATAATTTCTGGAGGACAAGCCCCGTTGATGAGAAAAGCTGGAGTTTGGACTAATTCAAAAAATACACCATGTTTAGGAGGAGCAGGTAGTGTGTTAGATCTGTGTTCCGACTTCGCTCAACACACTATGAGTGCGGGTTGAGCGGGTGAAACCCACATTTCTAATCCATCACTCAAACCCCCTCACCTGGAAGAAGTTTGATTAAATGAACCTTGCGATGATTTGGCAATTGGGTGAGTAAGGTTAGAATGCAGAATGTGATCGAGTCCCTCACACCTAACAACTGACTCCTGTGTCCATTTCACGGCTTTTTAGAAAATCATCTCTGGGGCGGCGTACAACCCACTTAGCGATCGTGGTCTTTCCAGATGAAGGATCGGTCTTTCAAGCTTACCGACTGCTTCACTACCACGGTATTTCGCCTGAACACCTGGCGATCGTGGGTCAGGGGTACAGTAGCCCGGAGCGAGTTGGGCTAATGAATCCTTTTCGGATCGTGGCTTGCAAGGCGATCGCCTATGGAATCGTTGCCAGCCTTGTAGGCGCGTGTTTAAGTACTGCGGCTATTCTCATTTGGAATCTGCATCAAGATTTGATGTTGATTTTGCCTGTTTGTGCGGTGGTGAGTGGGCTGGCAGGGGCGTTGCTTGGCGGGCTGTTTGGGTTGTTTGGAGAAGGCACAACTGCCAGTGTCTATCGCCATCACCTGCGGCAAGGACGCTATTTGCTGATGATGGAAGGTTCCGAAAATCTAGTGCGTTGGGGGCAAGAGGTTTTGGGCTACTACTCTGCGCCCAGCCCTCACTAAGCCTAATTGTATAAATGTGTAAAAGTATAAAGTCTAACTACGTCGAATCTAACCGCGGGGGCGACGGGCTGCATCCATGAGCCAATCTACCAGCGGCTTGAGGGTGCCAGGAATGGAGGACTCGCTGACCGTGATTGAGTGTTTGCGCTTCTTTTCGGCAACCGTGAGATGGTACTGGAAGCGATCGGGTTGGGCGGAGGAAGCGATCGCCTCTGGCAACTGGAAAAAGTCTGCCTCTTCGACTAGCGATTGCACTTGAGAGGCTTCAGTTGGGGGAAGTTTCGCTGTGTCGATCGAGATGTTCATCAACATCCCGGCAAACCCACCGCTGCGTTCAAATAAAATCCTCATACTTTCTTGTTGCAACGCTTTGCTGATAAATTCCCAAATCTTGCTGGAACATTCGGGTTGAATGCTCGTCAATGGGTAATTGGGCAATTTTTACCGTATCAAGATTGTACCGATTGATCCCAAATCAGCATAGTAACCACTAGAGATAATTCTGCCAAGCTTGACAAAAACTATAGCCGTAGCCGTGTATTCAGGCGATCGGGGGCAATTCGTCCAACACCGTAAACCGCACATGGTTGATGGCAAGTTCGCCGATGGAAACATTTTCTACAGACTCACCCTTTGCCGTCAGAGTCTCAAATGGAATGCCCTTGGCGATCTCAGCATGATACCAGGGCAAGCCCATGAAAAAGCGAGTGGGGTAAGGACCATTTTCAACAATGTCATCCGGATTCGATTCCATCGGCACCCAGCCAAACCCAGGAAGATAGAATTCAATCCACACATGGTTGTAGTCTGGCTCTAAGGGAACCAACCGCTGTTCTGGATGGGGTGGACATTTGTAACGTCCGACGGTGCGACAAGCAATGCCATTTAAGCGAGCCAACGCCAGCAGCAATCCGACGTATTCTCCACAGGAACCAATCCCGCGTTCCAACACAACATCGGGCGTATCAATGCGGGGAGTGAGGGCGTAGGACAGGCAATCGTACACATAATTCCGAATTTTCAACATTTTCCGCAGGATGTTGGTTTCGGTGCCGATCGCTTCCTGCGCCGCTGTCTGAATGGTGGGTGTATCCATTGCCAGTTCGTCGTCATCCACCAGGTAAAGTGCCCGGTACTCTGGGGAGAGCGCTGGAATTTTATCCACATCGTCAAAGGTGAACTGGTATTTAATTGCCCGAATTTCCAGCAGTGCCTTCCAGCCAAACAAATGCCGCTCATTCGGCTTCAAGCTGTCAAACTTAAACACAGCAACCCGTTGCCCATCTTGAATTTCTTCCACAAACGGGCGACCGATCGCCTCAATCTGGCGCACCTTCTGGCGATCGGTTTCAGTGGGTAGGGCAATCCGCCACTCTAATTCCTCCAGCAGCACTTCTTCCAGGGGCAGCAACTCTTCTGCATAGGACATTTCCACCAGGAAGCCGTTGGAGAGAGCATAGTGAGCTTGGGGATCGTAGTGCAGGTGCAGGGGGTGGATGAAGGTACGATCGCGAAATGACAGTTCGTAAGCCCCTTCCGGGTTGTTGGGGTTATCTCGAACGTAAGCCTCTTCCTGAGCATAGGAAACGTAAAGCGTTTGGGAGTTTGCCTGAGCATCCTGACAAAAAGCAATGCCTGTCGGCGATTCAAACGGGGTCAGAACTGAAAATAAGGGTTCGCCCGTGGCGCGATCGATACAAAATACGGTTTGTTCAATGCGATCGCACACCCACAAATTTTCGCCCTGAATTGCCAGAGTTGCGGTTCCCACTCCCGGCATGGGCAATTGGGTGATTAAGCGGCGTGAATCGCGCTCAAAGATGTAAATATAGCCAGCTTTCTGAGAAGCCACATAAACCGTGTCTTGCCAAACTGCCACTCCGGTTATGGGATAGGAGAGGGTATAAAAGTGCTGTAAACTCAAATGCTCCAGGGAAAAAAAGTAAACACTATTTTCGCGAGCCACCCAAAAGGTTTCACCCCAGGTTGTTAGCCCTTCTGCGCCAATCAACTCATCCACATTCATCGGGTTCAAGATGGTGGTATTGTCGGTGGCTGGGTTGATTTTCAGCAGATAACCCCGAATTGAGTCCAGGGCAATTAGTTCATTATTCACAAAGCAGATGCCCTGCAATGCACAGGCTGCCAGGGGACGGATCATTCGTTGTCCGCGATCGAAGCCAGTTGCAGAGCGAGAACCAAGCTCAGTTTGGGAAACATTCGGTTGAGAAACAGTGGATGACACAGCGTTAGATTGCATGAACAACACATGAGACCAGTTTGACGCTGTTTTCATCTCCTGACATCTGCCAGTTGATCGAAAGCGAGATGGGCGAAATTGCTCCTTCCAACTCAGCTTGCGCTTGAAAACAGTGCATCCAAATCATAAATGCAAGGATGGATTTAGAACTGTATCCAGGTAACGAGTCCTGATTCATCCTCCACTTGGAGGTTTGCATTCTCAATTTATCTGCTTTACGCTTATTTGATCACACAAAGGGTGTAGCCAATGGATTTGCTAGAGTATCAAGCGAAAGAGCTATTCCGTGAGGTGGGTATTCCAGTGTTGCCCTCCCAGCGCATCGATCGCCCTAAAGATCTCAAAGGGTTAACCATTCCTTACCCAGTTGTTCTGAAGTCGCAGGTATATATCGGCGGTCGAGGACGAGTTGGCGGGGTGAAGTTTGTCGAAAATACGATCGATGCGATCGCTGCCGCTCAAACCATTTTCAACTTGCCCATCATGGGGGAATATCCCAAGATGTTGCTGGCAGAAGCGAAATACAACGCCGATCAGGAGTTTTACCTGGCAATTACCTTAAATCGCTCAGTGCGCCGCCCAGTGCTGTTAGGGTCACAGCAAGGAGGCATTGATGTGCAATCCGCGATCGATCAGATGCAACACATTGTTGTAGAGCAGGATTTTTCGCCTTACTATGCTCGTCGTCTGGCAATCAAGATGGGCTTGCAAGGCAAGTTGATCGAATCTGTGAGTGGCATTCTCGAAAAAATGTATCAGTTGTTCGTGAAGCATGACCTGGATTTGGTGGAGATTAACCCGCTAGGAATTAGCGCTACCGGAGAAGTGATGGCACTGGATGGTAAGGTTAGCGCTAACGATGACTCCCTCTCCCGCCATCCCGAACTCATTTCTTTAATCACCAAGTTGGGGGGGAATCCATCAGAGCCAGGAGACCTGTCCCCAGTGACGATCGATCCTCTGGGGCAAATTGGCATTATTTGCAACGGGGCTGGTTTAACAATGGCAACGAGCGATCTGGTTGCTCAAGCGGGTGGCACAACGGGTAGTTTTTTGAATATTGGAGGAGAATCTCGTTGGGATGCTTCCCCCGATTTGCTAAAGGACCGATTGACACAGGGCTTAGAAATCCTGTCGCAGCAGAAGTCGATTCGCGTGATTCTGGTGAATCTGATCAGTAACCTGGTGCCCTGTGATGACATTGCGGAGGTGATTATTGCGTTCCTGGAGCAGCGATCGCTCAAACCCCCCGCGATCCCATTGCGATCCAATCCCTTACGTCCGGATACTGTGTTTTCTGCCGCCACCCGAGGTCCAGCCCTGGTTATTCGGCTGATTGGTTGTCGAAGTGACAGTGCCCGTAGCCGACTAGAGGCAGCCCAACTGTCTTTGGTTGAAAACCTGGATGAAGCAGTGACAGAAGCATTATCCTTCGTTAAAACGGAATTACCAGATTCTTAATCCTGCCATTCCCACTGCTGATAAGTTTGTGATTTTCTAAACAAAATATCTGGTTACTGTGACTCAGATTGCAGCAACCGTATTGAATTCTCGTCATTCTAGTCGATAGAGTTTTCCATCCCTGCCAAAGTGTGGGGAATTCCTCGTTTTTCTCATTTTGATTTCTGTTAGCCATTCGCATTATGAACTTCACACCTAACAATCGAGTATTAATTCAGGGCATCGCTGAACCATTAGGTTCTACCTACACACCGTTGATGCAGGCATACGGCACAAGCATTGTGGGAGGGGTAAGTCCAGGCTATGGCGGCACTGTATTTCACGGCATTCCCGTGTTTGATTTAGTAGAAATGGCACTCATCGCTGTGGGAGAAATCGATACAACTATCATTTTTACGCCTCCCTATGCGGCATTGGACGCGGCTCTGGAAGCGATCGCGGCAGGGATTCGGCAAATTGTTTTAATCACTGAAGGGATCCCTCCCCTGGATCTGGTGAATTTATTGAGAAAAGCAGAGGCAACGGAAACTCTCGTCGTTGGACCCAACAGCCCCGGTATTATCGTCCCTGGGCAAGTTTTGTTAGGGATTCATCCCACAGAGTTCTATACCCCTGGTTCGGTTGGACTCATTAGCCGTAGCGGCACCTTGACCTACGAGATTGCCAGAGAACTAACCCTGGCTGGCTTGGGACAATCAATGGGGGTGTGCATTGGGGGGGATACGGTGGTCGGTTCATCTTTTCCTCAGTGGCTAGAAATTTTGGATGAGGACGATAACACTGAAGTAATTGTATTGGTGGGAGAAATTGGCGGCGATAGCGAAGAAGCAGCGGCTCACTACATTGCAGAGGCGATCGATAAACCCGTTATTGCCTACGTCGCTGGTCACACTGCCCCCAAAGGTCGGCGCATCGGACACGCTGGTGCCATCATTGCCTCTCAAATCTCTGAACTGGGGAGCGAAATTGGGACAGCCACCAGCAAAATTACAGCTTTTGAACGGGCAAAGATTCCCGTGGCAAGCTATCCCTCTCAAATTCCTACCCTGGTCAAAAAAGCTCTCCGGTCTCTTGCCCGTCAGTCTAGCTCTTAACGCTCTATCTCCCTTATTGCAGTCCACTTTTACCCAATCCGGAACCTGATCCACCAGGTTCACGGAATTTTTTTGTTTTAACTTTGCATCATATAGATTCAACAAAGACTCAGCCAGGAAGCTACTGAGAATTAGGAAGCTCCAGTTAACATAAAGGCAAAAATTCCGCATCTCATGTGAATAGCTGCATTACCACCTACTCTACCCATCCCACCCCTAAACCAACCGTTGCCTCTCCCCGACTACTTGCTGTAGGCGAACGTAAACGCAGCGGTCTCATTCTATGCAAACAGCATTACGCAGAATTTGCAGGACCAGGCGCGGCAATTTGTAATCCCTTCGAGGCAGATTACACCAAGATTATTGCGATCGGTTCCCCCGAAATTATTGAGGTGGCAACCTACGACGAACGGCAACAAGCCTACGGTCGGCGGATTCAGTGGGTGCGTTGGTTGCAGCGGATTGTTTCAGAACCTGAAGCCAATCAGCGGGCTGAGAAGCTGTTTGCCGGGTTTGAAGAATTTTTTGGTAGCGAAGTTTTAGTCGGTATTCCAAACGATGTGCTGGCGTTGCTGGCAGGAGTTCTGCCTCACACCATTACCCTCCTGCGATCGCAGCATCAAGATATTGAACGGGGAGAAGGACATGGTTGTCCTCTGTCACTTGACTGGCTGGATGTCAAGGTCATTACTTTAGATAGCCAACCTGAAACCTCCGACCACACCCAAACAACCTCTCCTGGTTACAACTACTTCTCAACGACCTTCAGTTCTTTGCCCTGTTCTGCCTGAAGACCTGCTAGGCTAGCAGGCATGGTTTTACAGTATCCGCGTCGGCAAAAGCAGCTAGAAAGCCTGGTGCAAAAGTTGGGATTACCCACAACGGCTCCCATTGCCTGGGAACTGCTGGATCGGGCGTTGACTCATTCCACAGTTTCCACCAGTGCCAACTACGAACAACTCGAATTCGTCGGAGATGCGGTGATTCGATTAGTGGCGGCAGAGTTTCTTTGGGAACAATACGCTCACTTACCCGTGGGAGAGTTTGCGGCAATTCGGTCAATTTTAGTCAGCGATCGCAGTCTTGCCCGTCTTGCAGCCCTTTATGGGTTTGAGAACTACCTGCAAGCGGCAAAAAATATTCTGCGTGAGCAAGCGGCGGAAGAAGCTCGGTTGGCAGAATCTTTTGAAGCCGTTCTGGGGGCGCTTTACTTCAGTACCCATAGTTTTAGCCTGATCCGATCGTGGCTTGATCCTCATTTGCATCAGCTCGTCGGTGAGATTCTTGCCGATCCAGCCCGTCAAAATTACAAAGCGGCTCTCCAAGAATGGACTCAAGCCCACTACAAACTGCTGCCAGAGTACCGAGTGCAAGAAACTCAGGATGCCAACGCTGCCAATGCTGCTGATCGCTTTCAAGCGGAAGTTTGGCTACAGGGTGAATATTTAGGACAGGGGAGCGGACGATCGATCAAAGCCGCCGAGCAAGCCGCTGCTCAAGCCGCCTTTTTGCTGGTGTCCCAACAGAAGATGAAGTTTGGATGACAAGACCTGAGCCTACTTCCACAAGCTAATCCGCGATGGGAAGCCAGATGCGAAAGGTGCTGCCTTTGCCGGGGATGGAGTCGAAGGAGAGGGTGCCGCCGTGGAGTTCTGCCAAGCGTTTGGTGAGCGCCAGCCCTAAACCTGTCCCCTCGTAGTTACGGGTTGAGGAAGAATCAACTTGTTGGAAGGGGCGAAACAGCAGGTGCCACCGTTCCGGCGCAATGCCAATGCCGGAGTCCTCCACCTGCAAGCAGAGGTAAGGTGTGGTGGGATTGATGGGGCTACGATCGGGGCGATTTTCTGTTTCTAACTGTGATCCATATTCCAGCCAGGCGCTTAACTTGACAAATCCCCCTTCTGCCGTGAATTTGACGGCATTGGACAGGAGATTGATCACCATTTGCCGTACCCGCTGTTCGTCTAGCACGATCGACTTTAAGTTGGGATCAATCTGCACCGAAACCTGCATCCGTTTGCGGTCAGCGATCGCCTCAACCCAGCGTAAACATTGCTGGCAAAGGGCTTGAATATCGACAGGTTGTAGGTTAAGCACAACTTGTCCGACTTCAATTTTGGAAATATCCAGCAAATCATTGATGATTTTGAGCAGATGGATCGCCGCATCATCAGCCTGTTGCAGAAATTCCAGGACTTCTTCCGGACTGTCACAACAACCATCCTTGATTAAGCGAACGCTCCCAATGATGGCGTTGAGGGGGGTTCGCAGTTCGTGGGACGTAACCGCTAAAAATTCGCTCTTGAGTTGGTTAGCGGCTTGTGCTTCCTGCCATGCCGTTTCCAGTTCTTCAGCCCGTTCATCCAATTGCCGAATCATGATGTCCAGGGCTTCAGCGAGTTGATTTAACTCCCGAATTTTGAAGTTTTTGGGTACGCGCGAGAGGGCAGATCGATCGCGAATTTGCAGCGCATAATCGCCCAGTCGCTCCAGGGGATTTGCCAACTCACGCGCCATGAACAAAGTAGCTAACACACTGGCAACGAGTAAACCCAGGGTCAGGAACAGAAGCACTTGCTGAATGCCACGAATTTCATGCAAGGCATTGGCGATCGGGGCAATCGCCAGAATCACCCAGGTTTGTTGGTTTTCGCCCACAATGGGAGTCTTAACAGCGGTGTAGCCTGCCAGCCATTCTGCACCATTTTCTTCAAATAAATGAAGGGAGTCCTGTTCACCCGCGATCGCACTTCTGAGTAGGTATTCCAGCACCGGAGGGTTCGGTGGTTCAGTAATCGATCGCCCAATCCGGTTCGCCAGGGGATGGGCGAGAACGGTTCCATCTTGAGTTAGAACCACGCTGTAGCCCTGGCGGGAAATATCACCGCCAAACTGCTGCTGCCACAGGCTAACCTCAACACTCAGCACCTGCACCAAACGTTTCCGGGCATCGTAGATAGGACTACTGAAAACCAGTCCTAACTGAGTTTGCCGAGGAGGAGCTTTTTGTGCAGGAGCGGGGTTGGGGGAGATGAGGACATCTAGCGGTTGGAGCGAGGAATTCTGCTGGATGGGTTTTAGCCGTTGTAGGGCAGTGGGGGCGATCGCGGCTTGCCCGCAGGTACTGCCCAACACCGTTCCCGTTTGGGCAGCGGTTAGTTGAACGCATTGCACTTGGGGCGGAAGTGAAGTTTTTAGTTGATTGACAAAGGTTTGAGCAGTTTCCGGCTGGGCAGATTTTGCTTCCGGCAGTTGGCTGGATACTAAAACTTGCGATCGCATCAATGCCGTCAATGCGTCAAGTTCTTCTGCTTTGCGTTCGGCACTTTCCATCAGGTTGTATCGCGCTGTCGTCAACACACTTGATCGAGCTTTGCGATACACCATATATTCACCCACTAGCAGAACTGGAATACTCACTAACAAAATTCTGCACAAAAGGATGCGCCGAAAGGACGATGAACCTGGCTTACCCATCCTGACTTAATCCATAGGAGAACAGCGTGATTTCACAACCCATTATTACCAAACTACGAAAGGACTTTGGGGAATGCCACAAAGCCTGCATAAAGATTGTTAGTGCACGATAAAGTTTGCGTGATCAGATAATTGAACTATGAACAGAAAAAAAGGCGATCGCCCCTTTACCAAAGTGGTGCTGGCAATGAGCGCGGATGGCAAGATTACAGACGAGGCACGATCGCCAGCTCGTTTCGGTTCCACCGCAGATAAGCGCCATTTAGAGGAGCAAATTGCCAGTTGCGATGCCGCATTATTTGGGGCAACCACCCTGAGAGTCTACGGCACAACCTTGCCCGTTACGGCATCAGACTTGCTTCAACAACGACAGGAGCGGAGACAGTCCCCCCAGCCCATTCATATCGTGTGTTCCGCTTCAGGAGATTTAGATCCGAATTTGCGGTTCTTCCAGCAACCCGTACCCCGTTGGCTGCTGACGACTTCAACTGGAGCGCAATGCTGGCAAGGAGCAAATGCCTTTGAACGAATTTTGATTCAAGATGCAGCACCGAGTTTTGACTGGGCAGAAGTGTTTGCCAAACTCCTGGGGCTGGGGATTGACAACTTAGCGATCTTGGGTGGGGGTGAGTTGGTCGCATCCTTGCTTGCCGCAGGTTGCATTGATGAACTGTACCTGACGGTATGTCCCTTGCTTTTGGGGGGACGCACTGCTCCCACGATCGTCGAGGGGTGCGGTTTCTCAGAAGCCTTGGCTCCCCGGTTAGAGTTGGTGTCCGTGCGATCGATCGACCAGGAAGTGTTTTTAAGCTACAAAGTTTGTCCTGGTTAATTTCTCAAATTGCCTGGGAATCAGCAGCGAGAACGAAGCGACTGTATTAGGCTAGATGAAGTTTTCAATGCTTGGCTATGGTGGAACAACTCAAAACCTCCTATTCCGTCACCTGGATTGATCAAATTGCCCAAGTTCCCCAGGCAGAATGGGACGCTTTGGCGCTACCGCTCAACACCCCGTTCCTGGAGTGGGAATGGCTACACAATATGGAAACGTCTGGCAGCGCGACCGCTCGCGCGGGTTGGATGCCTTGCCATTTGACCGTGTGGCGCGATCGCTCTCTGGTTGCAGCCGCTCCGCTTTACCTGAAGGGACACAGCTATGGAGAATTTGTCTTCGATCATCAATGGGCGGACCTGGCAACCCGTTTAGGCATTGAGTACTACCCCAAGCTGCTGGGGATGTCTCCTTTTACGCCCGCTGAAGGGTATCGGTTTTTGATTGCCCCTGGGGAAGATGAAGATGAACTAACCGAACTTATGATCAACGCGATCGACCATTTTTGCGATCGTAACCATATCTCCGGTTGCAACTTCCTCTATGCCGACCCTGCCTGGAAAGCTGTCATGGAGCGGCACGGCTTCACCACCTGGTTACACCATAGCTATATCTGGCAAAACCAGGGCTACCAAACCTTTGACGACTATCTGGCAGCTTTCAATGCCAATCAGCGCCGCAACATTAAGCGGGAACGAAAAGCCGTCAGTACAGCGGGATTGATGTTGAAAACCTTGCAAGGAGAAGAGATTCCCAAATCCCTGTTTCCCTTGATGTACCACTACTACAGCGATACCTGCGACAAGTTTGGCTGGTGGGGCAGCAAGTACTTGACCCGTAAATTCTTTGAGCAACTTTGTCCCAACTACGCCCATCGCGTTTTGTTCGTTGCTGCCTACAGTGAGCAAGATCCACGCCAACCCGTAGGCATGTCTTTTTGCCTCACCAAAGGACAAAACCTCTATGGTCGCTACTGGGGTTCCTCCCAAGAAATCGACTGCCTGCACTTCGATGCCTGCTACTACACCCCGATCGCCTGGGCGATCGACCACGGCATCCAAATTTTTGATCCCGGTGCAGGGGGCAGACACAAAAAGCGGCGCGGTTTTCCAGCCATGCCAAACTACAGCCTGCATCGGTTTTATCACCCCCGTCTAACGCAAATTTTGCGATCCTACATTCAGGAAGTCAATGAACTAGAAGAACAAGAGATTGCAGCAATTAATGATGGCATTCCCTTTAAGCAGTCGAACCAAGATTAGATGGCTGTCAGAGCACTGTCCCACAGCCGTTTGAGGCTCGAGAGTTTAAGAACTTATTAAAAGATCAGGGATTTGTGAATTCTCTAGGTACGTTATAGGACGAGATACCTCCTAACTGCGTCTCTAGCCCCATCGGTTGGACTAAGCATCAACTGAGTGGGGCTTCTGTTTGGCGACTGCGAATTAGCTCAATGGTTACTTTGCCGTCAAAATCAGGAATCGGAGCCGTCAGCTTAGTGACAGCAACCCGGACTTGGTTGATGGAAACAGGGCTAGTCTGAGGTGCATCCAAAATCGATTCCGCGATCGCGGTTGCCAATCGCTCTAACAAAGCAAATCTGGCAGTTTTGACCATCTGTTGCACTGTTTGCACCACAATCCCGTAGTCAACCGTGTCAGAGAGGCGATCGCTCTGCCCTGGTACAGTTAAGTCCAGCCACAGGCTCACATCCACCTCAAACCACTGCCCTAAAACCTGCTCTTCTGGCAACGCGCCTGTGTACCCATACCCCCGAATCCCCGTCAATCGAATCACATCCATCACATTCCCAATCCCAGGAAAGAACAAACTGTTAGCCTACAAGACCTTATCAAAAACTCTTGACATCTAGCCTCCCGTTCTGCGATATTAAGAATCGCGAAATTCGCGGGTATAGCTCAGTGGTAGAGCGCAACCTTGCCAAGGTTGATGTCGCGCGTTCGAATCGCGTTACCCGCTTTCTAAATTTAATACTCGCTAAGCCGCCCACCGCGCAAATGACCAGTGAAGGATGACAAATGACGCTTCCACCTGTTCAAGCTTATTGTGGACATCAACTATTCAGCCCAATCAAGGGATTCATTTTCATCCTGAATTTGTTGCTATGGTTAGGGAATGTCCGCTGATTGCTGCAAAGGTAAGTGCATGTCCTCAGAAATCCAGGTTGAGTTAGCAAAAGAAGTCGATCGCCGCCGTAACTTTGCCATCATTTCTCACCCCGATGCCGGGAAAACAACTTTGACGGAAAAACTGTTGCTATACGGGGGGGCGATTCATCAGGCAGGAGCCGTCAAAGCGCGACGGGCACAACGTCATGCCACTTCTGACTGGATGGAAATGGAACAGCAGAGGGGCATTTCCATTACCTCCACCGTGTTGCAGTTTGACTACCAAGGTTGCCAAATTAACCTGCTGGATACTCCTGGACACCAGGACTTTAGTGAAGATACCTACCGCACTCTTGCGGCGGCTGACAATGCGGTGATGTTGATCGATGCGGCAAAAGGACTAGAACCGCAAACCCGTAAGTTGTTTGAGGTTTGTCGTTTACGGGGACTTCCTATTTTTACCTTCGTTAACAAGCTCGATCGCCCCGCTCGTGAACCGCTGGAACTGCTGGACGAAATTGAACAGGAACTCGGTTTACAGACCTATGCCGCAAATTGGCCCATCGGCATGGGCGATCGCTTCAAAGGGGTGTTTGAGCGGCGCACTCGCCAAATTCATTTGTTTGAACGCAGTGCTCATGGTCAGCGAGAAGCCCGCGATACGGTGATTGATTTGGGCGATCCCAATATCGAAACTTTGCTGGAACAGGATTTGTATTACCAGTTCAAAGATGACCTGGAATTGCTGGAGGAACTGGGAGCGGAACTGGATCTGGAGCAGGTTCATGCGGGTATCATGACCCCTGTTTTCTTTGGCAGCGCCATGACCAACTTTGGCGTGGAACCCTTTCTAAATGCCTTTCTCGATTACGCCTTGAAGCCTGCGCCTCATGACAGCACTAAAGGAGGGATTGAGCCGACCTATCCGGAGTTCACCGGATTTGTGTTCAAACTTCAGGCAAATATGGATCCGAAACATCGCGATCGCGTCGCGTTTGTGCGGGTGTGTTCGGGCAAGTTTGAGAAAGACATGACGGTGAATCATGCCCGGACTGGCAAAATTGTGCGCCTTTCCCGTCCGCAAAAGCTGTTTGCTCAAGATCGGGAAGTGATCGAAGAAGCCTACCCTGGAGACGTGATCGGCTTAAATAACCCTGGCGTGTTTGCCATTGGCGACACGATCTACGTTGGGCAAAAGCTGGAATATGAGGGCATTCCTTCATTTTCACCGGAATTGTTTGCCTATTTGAAAAACCCCAATCCCTCCAAATTCAAGCAGTTTCAAAAGGGTGTCTCCGAGTTGCGGGAAGAGGGGGCAGTGCAAATCATGTATTCGGTGGACGAGTCTCGCCGGGATCCGATTCTGGCAGCCGTGGGACAGTTGCAGTTTGAAGTGGTGCAGTTCCGAATGCAGAGTGAGTATGGCGTGGAAACGTTGCTAGAGCCTTTGTCCTACAGTGTGGCGCGGTGGGTTGTGGGGGGGTGGGATGCTTTACAAAAAGTTGGACGTTTATTCAACACCATTACTGTGAAAGACAGCTATGATCGCCCAGTTCTGCTATTCAAGAATGAGTGGAACCTGAATCAGATTCAGGCAGACCACCCGGAGTTAGAATTGAACGCGATCGCCCCCGTAGTTTCTGGGAGAGCAGCCGCTACTTTGTAAAGTATCCTGGAAGGGTTCTGGGTAGGCTTCATCCTATGACGACCATTCCTGAATCTTCGTTATTTGACTCTCAATCAGGGCGTGCCTCCGACTTTGAAGCGGGTTTAGCTGCATTTAAAGAAGCGGAGTATGCCACGGCGATCGTGTTGCTGGAACCAGCTTTAGCCGAATCGCCGAACCATCCTTTGATTGCCCGTGCCCAAATGGGTTTAGCCATCGCCTACGAAAAGATGGGCGAAACCGAACGGGCATTCCAGCTTTGCCAATCCCTTCAGCAGCAGGGCAGCGCTCAGGTGCAGGAGTGGGCAACTCGCACTCTGGTATCCCTGCTACAGCGCCATCCAGAGTTAGGGTTGCAGCAAGAGGTTGTTGAATCTCCTGCTTCGTTACCCTCGCAAGTCAGCGAGCCTCATTTAGTTTCTGAATCCACAGGATTTACACCATTGGATGAAGCGGAACTTCCACCTGCAACTGAGCAGAACTGGGCAGAGTCCTCATGGGCAGAAACGGATCACTCTGAAGCATCTGCCATGCCACCCGCTGACACGATCGCATCCCCACCATCCTTTACCCCTTTAAACAATTCCCCCATTCCACCCTTGGGCAGATCGTCCCAATCGCTACAGGACGATCGGTCGCAGCATCCCGAAGCAACTCTCTCGCCCCCGTCGCTGTATCAACCAATATGGCGACAAGCTGGACGGGCAGAATCAGGCAAATCTCTGGGTAAAGTCAATTTGCTGCGGTTAGGGGTGACGCGAATTATCACTGCGATCGCCTGTTACCTGGCAGTGCAGCAAGTCTTTTTCTGGGTTGCTGCCAGCTACGGTAATGCAGTGATTAAAATTCTGCCTCGCCTGGGATTCCGGGTTGTTCAGCCCGGTGCTCCGACCTGGACAGAAGCGTTTGCGCTGGTTGCCCTGCTCATTTTATTTGTCGGTTCTCGTTGGATTCTTGATGCCATCCTGACGTTGTTGCATGGGCTGAAACCCTTCTCCATCAACGAACTATCGGTCTACAGTCCAGAAGCCGCTGCGTCTTTGCCCCGCTTTTGTCGTAAATCGGGCATTCCAGTTCCCGCTCTGGGCATCTTACCAACTCAGACTCCGATCGCCTTTAGTTACGGAATCGTTCCCCATGTCAGTCGGGTCGTCGTCAGCCAGGGCTTACTGGAGCAATTAGCCGATGATGAAATTGCGGCGATTTATGCCAACGAAGTGGGACATCTTTCCTACTGGACAGTTCCTCTGTTATCTGGCATCACGACTCTGCTCCAACTGCCTTACATCCTGTATTGGGTCACAGCAGAATGGGGCAACCAGAAGGACTCTCCCATTACCAAAGCCTGTGCCACGCTGATTTCCGTGATTAGCTACGGATTTTTCTGGCTCTGGCGTTGGGTGCCGTTGTGGCTCTCGCGGCAACGCACGTACTACAGCGATCGTGTGGCGACGGAACTGACGGGTAATCCCAACGGTTACACCCGCGCCCTGATGAAGCTGGCGATTGGAACCGCAAAAGATGTTCAACAGCAAGGACAGACGAGCTATTTATTGGAAGGATTTGAAATCCTCGCGCCCTTAGGACATCGCATTGCGACTCCGTTGGGAAGTTTGTATCCTCATGCTCCCTTGGAAAATGTTCTGGAATGGGAGCGATCCCATCCGCTGCGTCACTGGTTTGCCCTCAACAATACGCACCCACCCACCGGAGAACGGCTTAACTTGCTAGCCCTCTACGCCCGTCACTGGCAGTTGGACACAGAACTCAACTGGCAAGATCCAACCGCTCCCCGTCGTGCTAAGAAACCTAAATTGACTGGGCAGCAGTGGCGATCGCTACTCTTGCAAGGTTCGCCCTATTTTGGCTTCGCGTTCGGTTTGGCGATCGCGCTGCTGCTGCGAGTCATTGGTTGGGTTGGCTATCGTGCAAATTGGGACTTGGTTTCCTGGATGGCACGCGATCGCACCATCTTGTTTGGGCTTCCCTTAGTGGGATTGTGCATTGGAATTTTGCTCCGACTCAATCCCTTTTTCCCAGATTTGCCCCATCAAGCGAAGAAGCTTGGCAATTCTGAATCCCTTCCACCTCTATTTCAACAACCCGACCTCATTCCGCTCACGAGTCAACCTCTGCAGCTAGAAGGGACGTTACTAGGTAGACGCGGTATCAGTAATTTGCTGAACCAGGATCTATGGCTCAATACGGCGACAGGCATGGTCAAGTTGCACTGTACCTCACGCTTAGGTGTACTGAGCAGTTTCTTGCCCCAAGCCAACCGTCCGGCAAATTTGGTAAACAGTCCCCTAGTAGCAACCGGTTGGTTCCGCCGCAGCACATCCTCCTGGGTAGACGTGGAAACTCTCCGCACTGCAGGCGGACGGATACACCGCAGTGACCATCCTGTTTGGGGCTTCCTCATCGCCGCGATCGCCGCCACCTGCGGCATCCTCGCCATCTTCAACTTCTAACTCATTTCGAAAAACCGTAGTTTTACTTACAAAGCCTTGTAACCGGAGATTAGCTACTACAAGGTTTAGCTTTAGCGTCTTCAGATCCAAATTTTGAGCCATTAATCAACAAAGTGTTGCTATCTTCTTGAGGGAAATATATTTTTTGACGAAACATATTATTGATCATTGGTGCGAAGTTAAGCAGATGAGTGAGTTTTTGGCTGGACAATCCGCCACCTGCGCGCATACAAATCTGCCACAAGAGAAGCGAGAACACCTCTGCATTCTGTTAATACGGAACATCTCTGGTCATGCGGACTTGAATCACTTGCCCTGGTTGAATTGTCGTAGGTTTAGGCGTGGTGAGGAAGTTGGTTGCGGCTCCAGCGGCTCCACCCAGGAGGATACCCCAACCGGAAAATCGACTGACTAATCCACCCGCTAATGCACCAGCCCCGGAATAAATTGCCATTGAAGAGGCGTTAATTTCCCGGTTGCCACCTGCCAACGGTTCCGATTCTGCATAGAAAGGTACGATGCGATCGCCGCGTTGAATTGAGCTCGTCACAAACTTACTACCTGCACCAGTTGTCTCAAACTGCCCCATCACGTAGCTTCCCTGAGGAAAAACCACGTTTCCTGAGGCATCCCGAACTTCGGTTTGCAAAACCATCATGTCTTGACGGGCACCTGCTGCATTCAGTTGAACTTCTGCAGCACCGGGGTAGCTCAATGCCAGCAGTGTTCCTGTCGCCAGCGCGATCGCTGGATTCGCCGATTGCACCGCTCCAGAGGGTTGTATCCCAAAACTAGAACTAGGAGGAAGTCCTTTTGGCACCGTGTTGAGAGATACGGCTCCGGCAGTGGGCAATGGCTTGCCAAACTCAACCACAGACGAATTGGCAGATAAATTTGAGGCTGGAGTAGCCGCAAGAGTAGCAGAACCCGTTGGTTGCAAGGGTGGCACTGAAACGGTTGGAGCAGCAGTTTGGGAAGAAGACTGTAAAGGTGGCACTGAAACGGTTGGAGTTTCGGTTGTCAGGGTTGGGGATGTCGTGATCGGAGATGTCGCGATCGGCGGCATAGTGGAGGGCTGCATCACGCTTGACACAGGCGGCACGTTATTGAGGCTAATAGACTGTACCGCAGGTGGCTGAATCAGCGACGGTTGAATCACACTGGAGGCAGGAGGGGGCTGAAGCGATCGAGTCAGGGACGGTTGCGACAAGTTACTCGATTGCATCACCCAGGAGTTGGGTGGAGGGGTAACTTTAGTCAAGGTGGGAGGGGCTGTTGCCAAGGATGGAGGCGGGGCAGATGGGGCTATTGCCGCTGGTGATGCAATCCCTGCTGGCGGAACACTCCCGATTCCGGGGGCAGGCATTCCCGATGATTGCATCACCCAGGAGTTGGGCGGTTGGGCTTTAACGGGTGCTGGAGCCGCACTCGACGGCAGACTGGTTGGAGGTGGGGCTTGAAAGACTCGCTCAGAAACTTGGGAGCCAGAAACCTGGATCACACTGGAAACAGGGGGCTGCACGGTTGGCTTACTAGACATTGGAGCCAAAGCTGGCACTGCCATTGGGGGTGGAGTGACCAACGGCGGGATTGCCTGGGTGTTTGCCGTTGGAGCCGTTGGGCTGAAAGTCGGCACTGTGACTTGGGGGGCGTTTGTCGCTGGCACCGATCGCACCGTGGATGGAATCTCCAGGGTTGGCACAACGGTAGAGGCAGGAGCAGGTTTAGCTCTGGGGGCTTCAATCACAATTTCCGGTGAGCTGGCTGGCAAAGCAACGGGAGGCGGCACCGCGATCGGCACTGCGTTACCCGGTTCAATCACTGATCCGGACGAAGGCAGCACGGTTTCGGGTGGCAAAGGAGTTGTCGCTTCGGCAGGCAGTTGGGCGATCGTTTGTCCAGCCGATTCAGATGGTTTAGTCGGAAATGGAGCCGGAACAGAGGCAGATGGGGGCGGAACTGAAACCGTTGGTTCAGTCGTGACTGGGCTAACATCCGCTCCGATCGCCGATGGCAATGAGAGATTTGGGGAAGCTGAAGGGACAGGCGAGGCAGGGACAGGCGAAGCGGGGGGAGGTGCTGGAGAAACTGAAGCAGCGGCAGGAGGAGTTACAGTCTCGACGGCGGGTGGTGGTGGTAAGGCAGACTCGGCTTTAGATATAGCAGTTTTAGAGGTAGAAGCCTGAGTCTTAGCCACAGGTTTGGTAGCAGTGGTGGCTGTAGCAACCAGAGGACGCAAAACCAGGCGATCGCCTTTCGTCTCTAGTTTTACCTGTCCCGCAGCGAGTTCCACATCTGGAGCGAGTTCCAACACAATTCGGGTGATTCCTGGTTGAAATTGGGAGACTCGCACCTGGCTCACCACACCGGAGAACGACTCTTTGGATTTGACCTCCCCCATCTCCGTGTCGGGCAAATCCACTACGATGCGAGCAGGTTGCGCCATAACAAAATACTTGGGCGTTGTCCCTTCTTTGACAGTCATTTCCAGTTGGTTCGTGGCAGCATCATAGCGCCAGTCTGTGAGGGCAGCAGCGGAAACTGCCTGAGCCGTGAGAACGATCGCGCCCAAGACCGCCATCCCAAACCCATTCCGTCCAAACCGCGATGGCTGCTTGCTGAAGCGTAATCGGCACATAAGCTGAAAGAGGATTGAGGTTAAAGGTTGGTTTTGCATGGCTTTAGGCTGAGGGCATGGGCGAATTTACGTTAAACTGAGCGCGAAGATTCTGAATAAAGTTAACCACTGCATTTCTAGAAGGAATGAGCAAGGATCAGGAGTCCAGATTAGCAGTCATACCACTAGGTATAGCGTTGAATGAATCTATTTACTCGAATTCACGCTAAGAATAGGGGAAGATTCAGAAAAATTTACAAACTTGGTCGTTTATACAATGCGATCGCGGTATGCCCTTCAAAGATTATTTTTCTAATCATGCAAAAATCTATGCCCAGCATCGTCCGGCTTACCCTGATGAACTGTTTGAGTATTTGAGCCGTTTGGTTGAGGATCACGATGCTGCTTGGGATTGTGGCACTGGCAATGGACAAGTCGCGATCGGTCTCACCCCCTACTTCCAACACATCTACGCCACGGATGCCAGTGAACAGCAGTTGGCTCATGCGATCGCCCATCCTCAAGTCACTTACTCTGTCTCCACCGCTGAACAAACCACCTTACCCAGCCAATCGGTAGACCTGGTTACAGTCGGGCTGGCTTTGCACTGGTTCAGCTTTGATTTGTTCTATCAAGAAGTGCGACGGGTGCTACGACCAGCAGGTGCGATCGCAGTTTGGTGTTACAGCGATGTGGAACTGCCCACGGCTTCTCAACCTTTGCGCGATCGGTTAGCAGAGTTTCGACAACTGGTGTATCCCTACTTCGCGCCGGAAATTGAGTACGTCTGGCAGCGGTACGAAACGATTCCTTTTCCGTTTGTGGAGCAGCCAGCACCACCCTTCCTGATGACCACTCTCTGGACTGTTGAAGACTTCATTGGCTACCTGCAAAGTTTGTCCGGTACGCAACGGTTTCGCCAGGAACAAGGGGCTGAAGCTTTGAACGCGATCGCCCAACCTTTGATTGCAGCATGGCAAGAGGCTGAGGCAACCCTTCCCGTTCAGTGGCGGATCTACTTGAGGGTGGGCAGGTTGGGGATTGGGGGTTAGGGGTTGGGGATTGGGGGTTAGGGATTGGGAATTAGGTCAGATTACTTGTTTCGTTGCTCAAGATTTTCTGAAAGATGGTTGTGCGATCGGTGTAGGTTTGGTCATCCAAAACGGCTGCGGTAGTCTCAGTTGAGAGGGTTGTTTCTAGATTAATCCACGATTTGCAGCCACCGTAACTAGACGAGTAAGGGATGAGATGGGGCGGGGCTAACCGATACACTCGCAGGAGGAGCACGAAAATGGGCTGCTTGGGCTGCCATTGCAGGCGCTCTGTCACAAAAGCTTGATTCCACACGTGGAAGGGGAGCAGTTCCAGCACTGTGGACTCATCTCGCACCTGAAACACGTCGGTAATGGTTGCCCAAGAGCCGATTCTCACAACCTCAGGATGCCAACCCGGTGCAACGGGCGTGACCTGGCTGGCGTATTCTGGCTTGAGTAATTCCGGCTTTTGGTGCTCAAAGGTGGGGTAAAGCCAGACGCGATCGTGCTGAACTGCAAAATGCCCTCCCGCCTCCCGAATGCCGCCTTTTCGCAAAAGCGCGATCGTCTCCCCCTGCTCCAGGGCATTCACGGCGACCTGCCATTCCTTCAGGGCATGAATCAATTCCATCCTTGCCATCTCCCAAATCTTTAGCTTTTCTCAATGCCAGTTTAGGCAAGAATTCCAAGGATCTCACTAGCATGAGAAGAAGACAAATTATTTCCCTCGATCGCCATCATGAACACTCACGATCTGCTCATGTTAGTCCTGCTCCTCTCTCCTGGAATTCTTCTCTCCATCCTGATCATGGGCACCTTTGCGGCTGGCGGCTAAATACTTTACGGGCATTTTCTCGGCAAGCAAGTCTTGGGGTTGTTATGCAGCTTTACTACGCAACAGCCTTAGATCGCCATCTGAAGCAATTACTTCAAAGCAGGAATCTATCTCGACAAAAAGCTCCCAATAATCTTTGTTGCATCGTGCTGCTAGCATTTGGATAAATATTTCTTCTAACTGAGAGTTGCGCTTGCCTTTCCAGAGGTTATCTGCCAAGGCAACACAAATTTCCTCGAAAGAACACTCCATCACTTGCCATTGATTATGGGAACGGCAGCATCGAGCAAGTTCTGGCGAAATGCCGTGAGCAATCAGCAGAGTTTCACCGTCAGCTTCATGGTTGTTGCCTCGAGCTGTTAGCTCTTCTGGATGAAGAATTTTACCAGCATCATGAAGTGCAATGCCCAGTCGAACAAAGCCTTCGTTGAATTGCACTGATAATTCCCGCAATTTTGAAATTAATAGTTCAGCCGCCTCTCCAACTAATTTGACATGAAGGAGAAGCTTTGGAGGTGCTCCTAGTTCTTGAAGCAATTGATAAGCTTCATACACTGTTTGAAGAGTTCTATCCTGGCTATTCATACAGCATTAACGTTATTTCTTTAACGTCCAGAAGGGAACTTTTTGGGTAACTTGGAGGGTTGCGCCCTGGATTGCTTTTTGAGCAAATAAAAATTCTTTACTTTGCCAGAGGGGAATGAAGGGAACGTCCTCGACTAACAAAGTTTGTAGCTGATTGAAGATGGTTTGGCGCTGATTCGGGTCTTGCACCTGGCGACTTTTGGCGATCAACTGATTCGCTCGATCGCTGTAGTAGAACGATCCCTGCAAAAAACTGGAACCATCTTCGCAACCCTTTTCGGGCGAACCTTGGGAACATTCCATGAACGGCTGAATGTAATTATCGGGATCCAGGAAATCCGGTGCCCAATCCAGCAGGAAGATGGGATACGCGCCTTTGTCGAGATTGCGGTAGGCAGTGGTGGATTCAATCCCATTGAGCTGAAATTGCAGCAGATTACCCAGTTGCTTTTGGGCGATCGCTCTCAGGGTAATCGCCGCCAGTTGATCGTTAACCAGGTTGGAGCGGTACCAGAATTCCAGCTTGAGCGGATTGGTGTCCGAAAAACCCGCTTTGGCAAGCAGTTCCTTCGCTTTGTCTGCATTGGCACTGGCGTTATTGGTGCTGAAGGCGGATTGAAACACGGGTTGGTGTGCTGCCAGGATAGACGGAATTAAACTGTAGAGCGGTTCAATTTGTCCCATGAACACTCGGTCTTGCAGGATAGAGCGATCCATCAAAGCCGCGATCGCCTGCCGCACTTCCAGTTTGTCCAGCGGGGGAGAGTTCAGGTTGAGGGTGAGATAATCGATGCCGCCACTACTACTTTCCAGCACTTGCCAGCCCTTACTGGCGGCTCCTTCCTGCAAACTGCGAATCTGGTCGATCGCCAAATTTTGATACGCCAGATCAACGGCTCCTGTCCGAAAAGCGTTGTAAAGGTTGGCAGGGCTGGAGAAGAACTGAATATCAATGCCTCGATTGGCTGGTTTTGTACCCCAATATTGCTCAAATGGGTCTAAGCGAATTTGGTCAGTGCCGTAACTGACTAGCTTGTACGCTCCAGTGCCAACAAACTCACTCGCTTTAAAGGAGCCTTCCTTGATTTCATAAGCTTTTGGCGAGACAGCACACAAACCCGAAAATGCTAGTAGCGAAGGAAACGCCGCAAAGGGCTTTTTCAGGCGAATGGTTAACTCGTAGTCCCCAGTCGCTTTCACGCTATCCACATCTGCCATCAAGTAGGAGGGGGTGCCGCCATTTTGGATGAAGCGTTGCAGCGAGAACGCCATTGCTGCTGCATCGAAAGGCGTACCATCCTGAAAAACCACCCCCTGCCGCAGTGGAATTGTGTAGACCAGCCCATCGGCGCTGATGGTTGGCAGAGCAGTCGCCAGTTGAGGTTCTAGTTCAGCGCTGCCAGACTTGTAGGTGTAGAGACGATCGCCCAGGTTATACAGCAGGTTGTTCGTAAAAATGGTGTTGGCATCTGCCGGATCCAGGGTGCTGATGACTGCCGTCGTGCCCACCACAATCCGCCCATCTCCAACCGCCTGCTGAGTTGAATCTGAGCGACTACAGCCGATCGTCACCAGCACACATAAACAAAACAAGGACAAGAACCGCAGCAACCTGCCTCGCACAGACTGTATTGTTTGCTTTCTCATTCGGCTCAACGTCCCACTCACCCTTACCCCCAACCCCCAAACCCTAGTTCCCCATACCTCACTTCCGCCCTTGAATCCGCAAGCGTTGCGTCACCATCGTAATGCCATCATGCCGCACCACAACAGCAGAAAGCCAGTGTTGTTCAGCATTGTTTGGCGCACGCCCAACTTTGAAAATGCCCCCAGAAGGTAACGGTTCCAAATTTGCCGTGGTGATGTTCAAAAATCCTTCAGGCTTGATCGCTTCTTCCAATGCCGCCCCCATCAACAAATCATCTCCCAGCGGCTCCTGCACGACTGCATCAAAGGTGAACTCCTGCCCACCCCGCACTTGTTCTGGCAGATTAATTTTCAATGTAGGAGGATTGCTACCACTGGTGATTTGGCTGCGCTCATTCAGCACTTCCTGACTCACAATCTTTTGGTTTTCCACCCGCTGCCGGGCTTCGAGTTGAGCATCTAACTTAAACTCTCGATCGCCCTCTTTCTTCACTCCCGTAATGTAAGTCACAGTGTCAGCTATGATCGCGCTTCCCTCGCGCTTCCAGGACTTTAGCTCAGTGCGATAATTCAATTTTGGGTAACGCTTCCACAGCACCGCTAAGGATTCTTGCAACGTCTGACGATTCAGCCCATCGGAGTGAGTAAAGTTGGGGCTGAAAAACTCCGCTACCGATCGCACATTCTGACTATTCGCTGCCGTGTCGATGCCCGTTAGCAGAGTTTTGACCTGATCGGGAGCCGTGCTGGCTGGGTTTTGCTGAGCCTGAGCAGAGAAGCCAACCAGCGGGATCACACCAGCCACGAAACTTACCGTCAAGATCCAGCTTTGCCAACGATGACGAAAACACTTCTTGCCAGAAAACCGAGTGAGTTGGGCAGACATTGGGCGATCGCTGAAAGGCTTTGACATAAATTTAACGGCAACTCAATAGCAACAGATTTCCAGAACTAGCCTACTGATGGTTTGATTCAGTAAGCCCGTTCATTATCTTAAGTTAATGAAGGTCGATTCTTGGTGGACTTTCTGACAACTCATTGATACTGTAATCAGTTCTACCGTGTTTGGAAGAGGGCTGTCATGTGAACACCTCAAAACGGCTTCTGATTGCAGCAAGTGGTACGGGAGGTCATGTCTTCCCTGCCTTAGCAGTTGCCGAGCGACTGGCAGAGTATGAGATTGAGTGGTTAGGTGTGCCCGATCGCCTGGAAAAGCAGTTGGTTCCGGCACAGTATCCGCTGCATTTTGTGGATGTCGAGGGTTTTCAGCAGCGCGGATTGGCAACGGTGCGGGTGCTGGCAAAATTTGCTCGATCGCTGGTTCAGGTGCGATCCCTGCTGCAAAGAGGCAAATTTGACGGAGTGTTCACAACGGGGGGCTACATTGCGGCTCCGGCTGTCATTGCCGCTCGATCGCTGGGTATCCCGGTGCTGCTGCATGAGTCCAACGCCTTGCCGGGGAAAGTCACCCGCTTCTTGAGTCCCTGGTGCAGTGCCGTCGCGATCGGTTTTGCCGACGCAGCCAAGTTTTTACCCCGCGCCAAGCAAACCACTTGGGTGGGCACGCCAGTTCGCGCTCAATTTTTGCAGTCTCCAACCCCTAGCTTGATGGATTTGCCCATTCCAGCCGATGTGCCTTTACTGGCGATCGTGGGCGGCAGTCAGGGAGCCGTCGCCATTAACAAACTGGTGCGAGAATGTGCCTCGACCTGGTTAGAGGCAGGTATTTGGATCGTGCATCAAACGGGAGACAACGACCCGGATGCCAAAAGTCTTGCCCATCCCCACTATTTTCCCTTGCCGTTCTACACCAACATGGCAGGGCTGTTTCATCGAGCCAATCTGGTAATTGGGCGATCGGGAGCCGGAACCCTGACGGAATTGGCAATCGCCCACACGCCCTCCATCCTGATTCCCTATCCCTTCGCCGCAGACGATCACCAAACCTACAACGCCAAAGTCTTCGCTGACGCTGGAGCCGCCCAACTGCTGCAACAAAAGGAATTAACAACAGCGCAACTCAAAACCGAAGTGCTAAAGCTGCTGGTTGAGCAACCCCAAATTCTCACTAAGATGAAAACTGCTGCCGCCAAGTTAGCCGTTCCCGACAGTGCCGATCGCTTAGCCAATCTGGTCGTTTCAACAATATGCCGTTAAATCAATCGCTGGTTGACTGACGTTGGGTATAGCACCATAGTTGGTTCGGCTTATCAGATAACTCTCCGTTCGGCAAAAGGTCGAGATTCTATAATCAACATTCAGCAAGATGCAAATGGGGATCGAGTTTCAGCATAATATCCAGTAGCACAGTTAAAAGGTTCGACTGTTCATGGTTAGCTCTGGAACCTCCAAATCAAAAAGTCGCCTGGTCAGTTGGTGGGATTCGCTCACGCCGCTGTCCCGCGCTTTGGCGATCGCCCTTGCGGCTCCGTTGATTGTCCTTAACGCCTGGGCATTGGCATCGATCTTCAGCTATTTCCAGTCATTGCTGGTGGTGCTGATTGTGGCATCGCTATTTGCCTTTCTACTGAATTATCCTGTCGGTTGGCTGCAAAGACGGGGTACACCTCGAACGCAGGCGGCGATCGTGGTCTCTCTCCTGGCATTGTTGGGAATTTTAGTTCTGGCTGTCACCTTGCTGCCGCTAGCGATCGTTCAGGCGCAACAACTGGTTGTGCGGTTACCAGAATGGTTTGACTCGGGGCAACGGCAACTGGTGATGCTCGATCAAAATTTGACAGAGCGGGGATTGCCCATCAGCTTAGATGGGGTGATTGTGCAGATTAACGATCGACTCAAGAGCCAGTTGCAATCGATCGCGGGCAGGGCACTGAACCTGACTTTGGATCTGGCAGTCTTTACCGTTGCCAAGCTGATCGATGTATTACTCACGGTGATCTCCACATTTTACTTACTGCAACACGGGGACGAAGTGTGGGAAAACATTGTGGGTTGGTTGCCCAGTCGCATCCAGGAACCTTTTTCGATCACCCTGAGATCCAGCTTCCAGAATTATTTTCTAGGGCAAATTATTTCCTCAACCTGTATGGCAGTTGGGCTAACGTCTTTCTTCTGGTTCCTCAAGGTGCCGTTTGGCTTACTGTTTGGTCTCACCATTGGATTGATGGCGATCGTGCCGTTTGGGGGTTCGGTGGGGATCGCGATCGTCACCTTTTTGGTTGGGTTGCGAGACGTTGGAACCGCCGCTCAAGTGCTGTCAGTGGCGTTGGTGGTGCAGCAAATCGTGGAGAACGGGATTGCGCCCAGAGTGCTCGGCAGCGTCACGGGCTTGAATCCATTCTGGGTCTTTGTCTCAATTTTGATGGGAGCGCGAGTTGGTGGCTTGCTGGGGGTTGTGGTGGCAGTTCCCACAGCGGTCATGGTACGAGAAGCATTAGATGCGATTCGCTCCACCCGTAAGGCGATCGAGATTATCACCTCTGAAGCGGGAGAAGATCCCCACCACCATTCATCCCTGGCATCTTCCCACCCGGAAGCGCAAATTTCTCAAGATGAACTGCTAGAGGTTTCACAAAAAACGGAACCCGTACCTTAAATTTCAGCACGGCTAAATGATGAGATGACCGATAGCAGTAAGGAAAAGGGAGGGCAAAACGTATTCTGCCCTCCCTTTCGCTAAAGTTTAAGATTGGAAACTGTGTCCCTACGATCGCTCTTTGGAGGAAACTCCATTTACCGTCGCCCGACCATTTTTCTCGGGTGCAGACTTGCGCTTTACGGGTTTTGGCTTAGGACCGTTATGTCTGGAGTAGTTTTGGGGTTCTGGATCGTCCCATTGATCCCCAGCTTCTTGAGCCGTCCGCATCCAGGCAGGACGAGTTTGATCGTATGCCATCTGCAAAGCAGCCGCCGCGATCGCGTGAGGCTCGTACTCCTCTGACAATTGCGCCACGATCGGCAAGAAAGAAGCCATCCGTTCACCTGCCAGCGCTTCCCGTAAGGAGGCTTGCAGCTTATCAATTTGATGCGCTTCGATCTGAGCACGAGTGGGGATAGAGGCAATCTCTAAACGCTGACGAATATGATGTTCGATATCCTTCAGTTTGCGCCGATCCAGGGAATGGATAATCGAAATTGCAGTTCCTTCCTTCCCGGCTCGCCCCGTTCGTCCAATCCGGTGAACGTAATTTTCTACGCTATCAGGCAAATCGTAGTTAATGACATGGGTAAGGTCATCAACGTGAATCCCCCTTGCGGCAATGTCCGTTGCTACAACCCAGCGTACTTGCCGTTGCCGGAACCGCAGCAGTAACCGTTCTCGCTGAGTTTGGCTCAAGTCGCCATGATACTCATCTACGCTGTGACCCGCTGCCTGCAACTGGCTGGTGAGTTCAGCCGCGGCTTTACGAGTTCGTACAAAGATGATGGCAGAATCGGGATCTTCCAACTCCAGGATGGGCAGTAAAGCGCGGGCTTTTGTCCAACCACGGGGCACCATATAAACCACTTGATTGATCCGGGTAGGAGCCGCTTTGGGTTGCTCAATAGTAATCGTGATAGGCGATCGCAAGAATTTTGTGACCAATTTGCGAATTGAGGGATCCATCGTGGCGGAGAAGAAGGCGGTTTGGCGCTCGGTGGGAGCCTGATTCAAAATCTTCTCCACATCCTGAATAAAGCCCATATTCAACATTTCGTCGGCTTCATCCAGCACCAGCCAATTCACCTGATCCAGCTTCAGAACACCCCGACTGAGTAGATCTAGAATCCGCCCAGGAGTGCCAACCACCACCTGCGCTCCCCGCTTGAGGCGAGAGATTTGTGGTTCGATCGCCTGTCCACCATAAATGGTGACAATCTTCAGGCGGCGATCGTCGTTAAAACCACGAATGGCTTGACCGACCTGCAACGCCAACTCACGAGTTGGAGTCAGAATCAATGCCTGCACCACTGGAGCTTTTACGTCGATCCGCTCCAGAATGGGCAAGGAAAAAGCGGCTGTTTTGCCTGTACCTGTTTGAGCTTGACCGACGACATCTCGCCCAGAGAGCAAGTGAGGAATTGCTTGAGCCTGAATGGGGGTAGGCGCAGTGAAGCCAAGCTCTTCTAGAAAACGACTACGAACTTCAGACAGTCCAAGACTATGAAACGAAAGAGTCATTGAATCTCCTTGAATAGAAGGAAGTAAAAATACTTAAATACGTGTTGATCAGGAGTAACTGACCAAATCCGCGATCGCAGATAACGCCCTAAGGAACCGTCATGGGTTGACCGGGTATGAGTTCTGCCACGGTTGCGACATGACCATACAAGTCATAAACATCGGCATCATCAATCACAACCGACACCAGCTAACCCAGACGGGCAGCGCCAGAAACGTAGACTAACCCATCCACATCGGGGGAGAACCGAGCCGATCGCCCAACCAACTCTCCCGTCTCAGGGTTTTCCTGTTCAATCAACACATCGACAACCCTGCCGATTTCTTTGCGGTTGTGCTTCAAAGAAATCGGTTGTTGTACTTGCATCAGGGCATCTCGTCGATCGTCCATTACTGATTGCGGCACCTGGTGGGGCAGCGAGTAAGCAGGGGTCCCTTCTTCGGAGGAAAAAGTAAAGACTCCCACATGGTCAAATTCATGCCGCTGCACAAACTCAAGTAGATGCTCAAAGTGCTGTTCGGTTTCACCGGGGAAGCCCACAATGAAGGTTGTTCGCAGCACCGAGTTGGGCAAGGCATCCTTGAGTTGCTCGATAATTCGATCGTTCACCTGCCCTTGCCAGGGTCGATTCATGGCCCGCAAAACCTCAGGATGAGAGTGTTGCAAGGGTAAGTCCAGATAGGGCAACACATTTGGCGTTTCCTGAATGGCTTGAAGCACATTCGGCGTTAAGCCAGTGGGATAGGCGTAGTGCATCCGGATCCAGGGCACATCCACAGCGCCTAAGGCACGAATCAATTCGGCAAGTTGGGGCTTTCCGTAAATGTCAATCCCATAGTTGGTGGTAATTTGGGAAATCAAAATCAGTTCTTGTACCCCTTCGGCAGCAAGCTGGTTGGCTTCCGCCACGATCGACTCGATTGAGCGCGATCGTTGTTTGCCCCGCAGATGAGGAATGATGCAGAAGGCGCAGCGGTAATCACACCCTTCCGCAATGCGTAGATACGCTACTCCTTCAGTGGTTGTGCGATAGCGTGGAGTGGTTTCATCGGCAATATAAATCGGCTCTGGAGAAACCTCCTTCACTCGCTCTCCGGCTTCTGCCCGCTGAATCACATCAACAATTTTGTGATAGTCACCAGTACCGACCAGAGCGACAGCTTGAGGGATCGCCTGCAACAGCTCATCATGAAAGTGCTGTGCCATACAGCCTGTAATCACAATCTTTTTGCCAGCATCTTCCAGTTCCATTAGTGTGCGAACTGACTCTCTGCGAGCATCTAGGATAAAACTTCAGGTGTTGACGATTACGTAGTCCGCTAAGTCCTCATTGGCATCGACTTGATACCCTGCCTGAACCAGCAAACCTAACATATGTTCCGTGTCAATCCGATTTTTCTCACAACCCAAGTGAGAAACGGCAATAATTGGCTGATTGCCCATGAAGTAATAACTGTCTTGTGCTAAAGGACTGTCTCGTCTCAAGCTGTAGCGATCGCGTGTGCGACGGACTCATCCCCTCGCCTTAAACCAGTAGCAGAAACCTGCTAGTGACTGCTTACTGCAATCGCTCAGATACTTACTCCTCACATAGTAACGCAAAATTATGATTATTACGATATTTTACAAATTGATTATGATTCACGGGTCTACCGAAGCGACTTCCCTGAATTTAATCCAATGAGAGATCCCGAATAACGTTATGATTTGGAATGTTGACCCTTTTACAGATGAGTCCGACTTAAGGATAACGTGGACTTAATCCAGATTTTTAAGACAAAAAATCCGATTATTGGTGTTGTTCACCTGCTGCCGTTGCCAACTTCTCCTCGGTGGGGAGGCAGTTTGAAGGCAGTGGTCGAGCGAGCAGAGCAAGAAGCAGTTGCCCTTGCCTCTGGTGGCGTAGATGGCATCATTGTAGAAAATTTTTTTGATGCTCCGTTTACGAAGGATCAGGTTGATCCGGTCGTTGTCAGCGCCATGAGTTTGGTGGTGCAGCGGTTGCAGCAGATGGTGACACTCCCGATCGGTATTAATGTACTGCGGAATGATGCTCACAGTGCGCTGGCGATCGCAACTTGCACCCAGTCTCAATTCATTCGAGTCAATGTGCTGACTGGAGTGATGGCGACCGATCAGGGGCTAATTGAAGGGCGTGCCCATGAACTGCTGCGCTATCGACGGGAATTGGGGAGTGATGTGAAAATTTTTGCTGATGTATTAGTCAAACACGCCCGTCCCCTCAGTTCGCCCAATCTCACGGTGGCAGTGCAAGACACGATCGAACGAGGGTTAGCCGATGCCGTGATTCTCTCCGGGTGGGCAACCGGTAGCCCTCCAAATTTGGAGGATCTGGAATTGGCGAAAGCAGCGGCTGGAAATACGCCTGTCTTCATCGGTAGTGGTGCAGATTGGGAAAATGTTTCGACCTTGATGCAAGCCGCCGACGGTGTGATTACGTGTAGCTCATTGAAACGCCGAGGACAACGGGAGCAACCGATCGATCCGATTCGAGTGAGTCGGTTTGTGGAAGCTGCGCGTCGCAGAGTGGTGTTAAAACAAGAATCCCAGTCTGAATCCTCGGTTAGCCTCCATTCCTGAGGCTTAAGCGACATGGTGTACTGAATTTTAGTTGTACTTTGACTTTGTATGAATCAGATTTCTAGAGCGCTTTGGGCTAGCTTCGCGGGAACGGTGGCAGCGATCGTTGCCTTAGAGGGTGGTAATCCAACTCAAGCGCTCGACGCTCAGGCAAGTCCTGAAATGAATCAGCAATCCGACCTACCTCTGACTCTTGCTAATAATCAAGCCACTTCTGCGCTGGCATCTCACCTCAAAAAAGTGGGAGCCAAGATGTATGGAGCCTACTGGTGTCCCCACTGCACGCGCCAAAAGGAAATGTTTGGCTCTGCCTTTCAGGGCATTGATTATGTGGAGTGCGATCCCCGTGGAGCCAATCCCAGACCCAACTTGTGTAAAGAGGCTGGGATCAAAGGATATCCAACCTGGGAAATTAATGGCAAGGTGCTGGTTGGGGTGCCAGGGCAAACGCATCTTATTGAGCAAGGACTTTCGCCAAATAATCATTGTCCCAGCCAGCTTTGAGTCGTTTTGCCTTGACCCCACCTTTAGATGACTTTTCATGCGTCAGGAGGTTGAGGGCGATGTGCCGAACGAGGG
>JANRIN010000266.1:0-30429 GCA_033764965.1 Leptolyngbyaceae cyanobacterium bins.302
CCCGAGCCGCCCCGGTTGTACGTTGACAGGGGTTGTGGCCCGGCGCCCGCTGGGGGTATTGGGGGGTGCGGGGGTGTGGGGGGTGGGGGGGCCGGCGGCGCCCCGCTTCGCATGGGGGGTTGGGGGTTGGGGTTGATCAAAACTGTCTGCCACGATCCGAATTAGTTCATCGACAGGGAGGTTGCCGACGACGGCAGCGGTGATCGATCGCGGTTGATACCAGTAAGCATGAAAGTCTCGCATTTGTTGCGGGGTCAGATGCTCAATCACAGCAGCCGGACCTAAAACCTGGCGGCGGTAGGGCAACCGTTCAAAGGTAATTTCGGTGGAGTGTTGAAAGGTGCGACGACGGGGATTGTCCTGCGATCGGCGAATTTCTTCCAGCACCACATGGCGTTCTCGCTCAAAGCCATCATCGGGAATGGAGGGATTCATCACCACATCGACTTGTAAGGGGGCAAGCTCGGCAAAATCCTTGGGAGCCGTGGTGATGTAGTAGTGGGTGTAATCCTGACTGGTGGCGGCGTTGGTGCTGGCTCCCCGTTGCTCAATCCGCTGTTCAAACTCGCCACTCTTAAGGTTGGGCGTTCCTTTAAACACCATATGTTCCAAGAAGTGCGCCATGCCGTTGATCGCATCGGTTTCGATCGCGGAACCCACATTCAACCAAATATTGAGATTTACGGCATCGATCGGCATTTGTTCCGCAACGATCGTTAAACCATTGGCGAGGCGATGTACCGTTGGAGTGTTTAACCGGGAAGTAGATTTGAACAGGGTAGCCGTCATTGAGTGCCCTTCACTGGATGTGCTTTAACTATCTTAATCTGCTCAGATTAGGAATCTATTCTTTGGTCAGAAACCTTAGGACAGAACTGATCACTCAAACGTTGATTCTAAAGATCGTGGATTAAATAAGATCGAAAAGTTGGTAGTCAGTTGGGGCGAATGGCCATTCGCCCGTACAGGAAGGTTGCGGAGTTATTAGATCCCCATTCCTAAGTAGGCTTTCTGATTCGCCGTTGCAATGGAAAACATGGCAACGGTTGTAGGCTAGGAATCGGTATTCTTCATAACCAGACTGTAGTTTCTTCCAGGTGGGCTGCTTGCCGCATCGAAGGCAATTTGAACCGATTACCATCCACCTTTTAGAATGAACAAAACAGCACCGTTTGCAGGAGTTTGTCTGTGGAATCTCGATACAGTCCGGCAGCTATTGAAGCGAAATGGCAGAAAACGTGGGCAGAGCAGGGGTTAGCCAAAACCTCGGAAGACAGCAGCAAGCCCAAGTTTTATGCGCTGTCGATGTTTCCCTATCCCTCCGGCAACCTCCACATGGGGCACGTTCGGGTTTACACGATCGCCGATGTGATTGCACGAGTTCGGCGGATGCAAGGCTTTCGTGTTTTGAGTCCAATGGGGTGGGATGCGTTTGGCTTGCCTGCGGAAAATGCGGCGATCGAGCGCGGCATTCATCCCGCCAAGTGGACGTATCAAAACATTGCTCAAATGAAGCAGCAACTCGACCAGTTAGGCATCGGGTTTGACTGGGAACGGGAAGTCACCACTTGCGCCCCGGATTATTACAAGTGGACGCAGTGGATTTTTCTACAATTTTTCCAGGCAGGATTGGCGTATCAAAAAGATGCCACTGTGAACTGGGATCCGATCGACCAAACCGTGTTAGCAAACGAACAAGTAGACAGCGAAGGGCGATCGTGGCGATCGGGGGCAAAAGTCGAACGTAAACAGTTGCGCCAATGGTTTTTGAAAATCACCGATTACGCCGACCAATTGCTCACCGATTTGGACAAATTGACTGGCTGGCCCGAAAAAGTTCGCTTGATGCAAGCCAACTGGATCGGCAAATCTACTGGAGCCAAAGTCACCTTCACCACCGAAGCGGGCGATGAGATTGTGGTGTTCACTACCCGCCCCGATACTTTGTGGGGGGCAACCTTCATGGTGCTATCGCCAGAACATCCCTTGGTGGAAAAGCTGACCACCAAAACGCAAGCCCAAGCCATCCAAGCCTACCAGGAAGAAGCGGCTACCAAGAGTGAAATCGATCGCACCGCTGAAGGACGCGAGAAGACGGGCGTGTGGACGGGGAGCTATGCCATCAACCCAGTAAACGACGAAAAGATCCCCATCTGGATTGCCGACTACGTGCTGATGGATTATGGCACTGGGGCGATTATGGCAGTTCCAGCCCACGATCAGCGCGACTTCGAGTTTGCCCGCCAGTTCAACTTGCCCGTGAAAGTGGTGGTGCAGCCAGAGGGGGAAATTCTGGAGGGCGACAGCATGACCGCTGCCCATCCGGGGGAAGGCGTGATGGTCAATTCTGATGCGTTGAATGGCGTTCCGGCTGGTAAAGAGAAAGGTCAAAGTGTAGAGGCTGCCGTGCAGTGGTTGGAGCAGCACGGCAAAGGACAGGGAACCGCCAACTATCGCTTGCGGGACTGGTTGATTTCGCGTCAACGCTACTGGGGAGCACCGATCCCAATTATTCATTGTCCCAACTGTGGGGCAGTTCCCGTGCCCGATGCCGACTTGCCTGTGCAATTGCCGGAAGATGTGGAGTTCAGCGGACGGGGAGCCTCTCCTCTCGCCAAGCTGGAATCCTGGATTAATGTACCCTGTCCCACTTGCGGCACGGCGGCAAAACGAGAAACCGACACGATGGACACGTTCATCGATTCCTCCTGGTACTTTTTGCGCTACCCGGATGCGAAAAACGATCGCCAGGTGTTTGATCCCCAAAAAGCCAATGCCTGGATGCCCGTGGATCAATACGTGGGCGGGATTGAACACGCGATTTTGCACTTGTTGTATTCCCGCTTTTTTACCAAGGTGTTGCGCGATCGGGGCTTGCTCAACTGCGACGAACCCTTCCAGCGCTTGCTGACCCAAGGTATGGTGCAGGGCAAAACCTACAAAAATCCAAATACTGGAAAATATATTTTTCCTGAAAATATCGCTGATTTTGACAATCCCTTAGATCCAGATACGGGTGAGAAGTTAGAAATTGTCTACGAGAAGATGTCTAAAAACAAACGTAACGGGGTTGCTCCCAGTGATGTCGTAGACAAGTATGGAGCCGACACTGCCCGGATGTTTATCCTGTTCAAAGCACCCCCCGAAAAAGATTTGGAATGGGAAGATGCAGATGTCGAAGGGCAATTCCGCTTTTTGAATCGGGTGTGGCAGTTGGTGACTGAATTTGCTGGATCGCCCCCTTCCCCTCTTAATCAGGGAAGTGCCGCAGGTGGGGAAGCTGTCTCGACGATCGCCGGATCCCCCCCTGCCCCCCTTGATAAGGGGGGTGCCGCAGGCGGGGGGATCTCTGCCAAAGATTTGACTAAACCAGAAAAAGAGTTGCGTCGCGCCATTCATACCGCCATCCAAGCCGTCACCGAAGATTTGGCGGGGGAGTATCAGTTCAACACTGCCGTTTCCGAGTTGATGAAGCTCAGTAATGCGCTGCGAGATGCGACCTGCAAAGACTCGCCCATTTATTCAGAAGGCATTCAAACCTTGCTGATTTTGCTTGCCCCTTTTGCACCCCACATTGCCGATGAACTCTGGCATCAATTGGGGCATCCCGATTCGGTGCATTTGCAACCGTGGCTCCAGGCTGATCCAGAAGCGTTAGTGGCAGATGAGATTAACTTGGTGATTCAAATCCTCGGCAAAACGCGCGGCATGATTCAGGTTCCGGCTCAATCTACGAAGGAGGAGTTGGAGCAATATGCCCGCGAGTCCGACATTGGCAAACGCTACCTGGATGGCAAAGAAGTCAAAAAAGTGATTGTGGTGCCTGGGAAATTAGTTAATTTTGTTCTAGGGTGAAGCAAATGACGATCGCCCCCCAACCGAATCAAACTAACCTCTACGAAGCTGACTATTTGCAGTGGATTGAACAAACCATCAGCCAGCTAAAGTCGCGTAAAATGACTCTCCCAGTCTCAAACCATTTCTGGAAGCAGCTTTAGAAGAGTGTTACGCGGATGCGGTTGAGCAGGCTGCGATCACAACGGGACTGCCAACGGAAGCGTTTCCAACTTCTTGCCCCTATGCAACCGACCAAATGCTTGACTCGTCATTTTTATCAGAATAAACAACCATGCCACTCTCTCAGTTTTTTGATATTTCCTACTTGTTCGATTTTTCCAATTTCTTCGTCTTGCCCTTCTGGATACTGATGCTTTTTCTGCCCAACTGGACCATCACCCAGCGGGTTATGAGTTCCTACTTTCCCTTCGTGGTTTTGGCGGGATTGTATCTTTACTTGTTTGTTAGCAGTGTTACGCCTGAAAATGCCCAGGCATTGGCAAATCCCAAGTTAGCAGACATTGCCCGCTTTTTTGCCGATGAACGGGCGGCGGCTACGGGCTGGACTCATTTCCTGGTGCTGGATCTGTTCGTTGGGCGCTGGGTCTATTGGGAAGGACAACGCACGGGAATCTGGACAATTCATTCGATCGCCCTCTGCCTGTTTGCCGGACCGCTGGGCTTGCTATCCCACATCACAACAAGCTGGATCGCCCAAAAATTGCCCCAGAAAGGAGCCGAATCTCGTCCTGAAGCTGATCCTGTGATTGCGTCTTCTGAAACAAGTCAGAGCTAAATGCAACTCAATTCACGACCGGGGGGACGTGATTACCAAACCTGCTCATCCGAGTGGGTGAAGCGATTGCAGCATTAAGCGGACATTCTAGATGTATGCCTTTGGTCAGGTAGCTCAAACCGCTGATGAGTTAGCGCTCGCTGACCAAAGCTGTATTTTTGTGGTGTGCTATGGGCTTGAATCGAACAACATCTCACGATCTCAAAATGGTTAGCTGGCGTGACTTTACCATTCCAGGAAAACTCGTGGTTGTGGGTACTCTCACTGCCGCCGTCTCTAGCTTGATGCTTTGGCAAGTCATCCGCCATGCAAACCCGCCGTTACTAGAGGATAAGGCGATTTGGTTGGGGGTGTTTCTGCTGCCTCCCATCAGCAGCGTGATGATTGTGGCAACAGCGCTTATGGCGATCGCTCAACTCCGTAAACAACAACAATTGCAAGAGCAACGATTTCGACGAATTTTTGAAGGAGCCGCGATCGGCATTGGGTTGGACGGTCTCAATGGCACTATCCTTGAAAGTAATCCCGCGCTGCAAACCATGCTGGGCTATGGAAAGGATGAACTTGCCCACATGACGTTTTCCGAATTTACCCATTCCGATGATGTGACGGCGGATGTGGAGCTATTTAATGAAATGATTTCTGGCAGTCGTGAGTCCTATCAAGTTGAGAAACGCCACCTGCGGAAAGATGGTCAGCAGTTGTGGGTTCGCATTACCAACTCGCTCGTGCGAAACAGGCAGGGTGATCCCCAATACACGATCGCCGTTGCCGAAGATATCACTCAGTTGAAACAAGCCCAGGAGCGAGTACAGCTATACGGCGACATTGTAAAGCGAATGCAAATGGGCTTGTTGGTTTGGCAACTCCCAGACCTGAATGACATCAACTCTTTCAAGCTTGTGGAATGCAACCCCGCCGCCCAGCAAATGTTGCAAATATCCGCCAACGTGACAAGCTTGCTGGGGCAACCCATGAAAGCAATCTTCCCCGATTTGATTGATTCGGCATTTCCCAAAATCTACGCTGATGTGGTGCGATCGGCGAAGGAGCGGGATTTGGGCGAAGTGCGGTACGGTGGCAGCATCATTCCGCAGGGGGTTTACGCCACGAAAGCATTTCCCCTACCGAATCAATGCGTGGGCTTGGTGTTCGAAGATATTAGCGATCGCAAACAAGCCGAAGAAGCCCTCCAGCAGAGTGAAGCTCGGTTTCGTGTTGTGGCTGAGACGGCATCCTGCGCGTTCATGATTTACCAGGGCAACCATCTCAAATATGTGAACCCAGCCACAGAGAAAATCACGGGTTATTCTCGCCATGAATTAATAACCATTCCCTTTTGGGAACTGGCTCATCCTGATTTCCGAGAGCTGGTTCGCGATCGCGGCTTGGCACGACAACGGGGGGAAGCAATTCCAAACCGCTACGAAATTAAAATTTTGACCAAAGCTGGCGAGGAACGCTGGGTAGATATGACTGCGGGAACTGCTTATCTAAACGGACAGCCCGCTGCCCTGGCAACCGCCTACGATATTACGGAACGCAAAGCCGCCGAAGCTCAAGTTCAGCTCGCTGCCAACCGAGAGCGTCTTTTATCTGAAACCGCATTACGAATTCGCGGCTCCCTCAACTTAGAAGATATTTTGAACACCACCGTTGCCGAAGTTCGCAAGTTTCTGCAAGCCGATCGGGTCTTTGTAGCGCAGTTTTCCTACAGTGGGGTTTGTCGTTCCGTGGCAGAATCCGTCGATCCTCGTTGGGCATCGGTTTTGGGTTGGGAAGCAGACAGTTGCAGTGTCGATGAAGTGCGGCAACTGTTTCAACCGGATTGTGTGCGGGTTGTCGATGACATCAGCGATATGGAGAAAACGCCCTTCTTGAAAGAGTATCACCTGCGGTGCCAGGTCAAGGCGGGAATGGGTGTTCCCATTATGCTAGACGGCGAAATGTTTGGTGTGTTGATCGTCAGCCAATGCTCTGGACCGCGCCAGTGGCAACCCTTCGAAGTGGACTTGTTGAAAAAACTGGGCACCCATGTGGAAATTGCCATTCAACAAGGACAGCTTTATCAACAACTGCGAATGTTAGCCAGCAACCTGGAATGTCAGGTGGAAGAACGCACTCAAGAACTGCGGCAGCGAATGCAGGAATTACAGCATCTCAACCAGGTCAAAGATATTTTGCTCCATGCGGTAACTCACGATTTACGGACTCCAGTGCATGGAACCTTGATGGTACTGAACCACTTACGCAGCAAATGCGGTGATTCTATCTCTATTTCTCGTTCCATGTTGGACTGCATGATTGAAAGTGGCGATCGTCAGCTTAGTCTGCTCAACTCCTTAATGGAAAATCACACCGGGAGTCAATGTCCTAACCGCACCCTGACTCGCGAACAGATTTACCTGAGTGGAGTTGTGGAAAATGCCCTGGCAACCCTGGAACCTCAACTGAAAGCCAATCAAGCCGTCGTGATTAATCACATTGCAACCGACCTTCCTGCGATCAACGCTGATTTTGCCCGCCTGCAATTTGTCCTGGAAAATTTGCTCCAGAATGCAGTCAAACACAATCCTCCAGGCAGAACCATTACGCTCAATGCCTCTGTGCTAACAGAAGAATTAGACAAACCCGTGTTGTGTTGCAGTGTGGAAGACGATGGCAAGGGTATGGATGCAGAGCAATGCGATCGGCTATTTCAGCTTTATGTGCGTGGTTTAGATAATCATCGCCTCACAGGAATTGGTTTAGGACTGCACCGTTGCCAGCAAATTATCACTGCCCACGGTGGCAGCATCCAGGTTGAAAGCCAACCCAACGTCGGTTCCAAATTTTGGTTTACCCTACCTCTTCAACCGGTGTGAACATTTAATACGTAATACGTGTAAAACTAATGCGTGTAAAACATCGCTCCCCGACGGCTTAAATCCACCATCGTTTCTTTCGATAGCCCCAGGTTTCCCCCAAACAACGCTCTGACTACGGTTGCGCCAGTTAAGTTGGTTTCGCTCAGATCTGCCATCCGAAAGTCGCAGTTGGTCAAATCCGCTCCATACAGGCTGGCTCCACTCAAGTCGGTATAGCTCAGGTCAGCCCGCCGCAAGTTAGCATGGCTCATGGTTGCTTCACAAAGAATCGATTCGCACAGGGTTGCTGCCGTGAGATTTGCCCGACGCAGATCCGCGTGACTCAAGTTTGCTTTGGCAAAGGTCGATCGCGTCAGATCAGAATTGGTTAACGAAGCCCCCACCAAATTAGCTCCTGTCAAATCTGCGCTGACCAACTTGGCGTAGTCTAACTTGGCACCAGTGAGGATGGCGTGATTCAGAAAAGCACCAATCAGCCGTGCTTCTTCCAAATTAGTATTAATTAAGGTTGCTCTGGTCAGGTCTGTGTTGATGAAATTGGCACGAACCAGGTGAGCAGAGCGCAAGTCAACCTCTCTCAGATCAGCCCCAGAGAAATCTTCAGTTGGGCTTAATCCTGCCAGTTGAGCTAATTCAAAGAAATCATCGGTTTCTGCCTCGGCGATGCGTTGAATCAGGTTTTGGATCTGTTGCAGGGAAAAATCGCTAGGCATATTGTAGAGTTGCCCTGAGAGGTTCGGACTGTGGGTCATGGCAGGGAACTGGAGAGGGGAACATTAGCAGAATCAGCAGCAGTCTTAGCTTGTCCAGAAAAATTGCTAACAAATTGTGAAGTAGTGAGCTATCTCACACTCAATACCAGTTAGAAGAACTAGCAGAAATCTCTTATCAGTCCGCAGTTCACTCGCAACTAGGCTTGCAGCGAGGATACGGGGATTTTCTCTTGTAGAAATCGCCTGAACTGCGGTTTAGATGCCGTTTGAACATAGTGCCCCTGTGTAACACTATTGTAAAAAATTCACCCTTCATAAAAAAGGTGTGAAGCTAAGGACTAGATAAATTTTAGTGAAAATATTAGGAAGATCCGGTTTAAAACCATAAAGTGAACCTTCATCATAAAGGCTCACTTACTGTGGCACAAACTTCTACAGAAAGATGCGCGACAAAAAATAAAATACTGTACCGGCGATGACCTCAGCCAACAGCACCCTGCTCATATAGATCAATCAGGCGACTAATGATAGCTCTCTTGTTTGAACTAAGGTTTGCTGGAAGAGATTCCCGTAATGCCTCCAGACTTCGCGCCGAACCAACTTGATTCTGCGATCGTTGCCCACTGGGGCGTGCTTCTGTAGTGACGCTGGAAGCCGCTTGGTGCAGCGATTCTAGAGATAGATGGTTGGACTGGAGCATTGAAGGTGCCTGAGGTATCTAATAAGGGTGGGCGAGGAACTGCTAGAGGAATAACCCCAAATAACAGTAGGAACTATTTATCAATACTAACTGTTGCGAGAGAGAACCGGAAATAAATCTTGCACTTTTCTGCAACCTTGCCTAGTATCATTCGCTGTTGCCAACTCGTCAAGACCTTAAGTGGGCATCCCCTAACAAAATCTATCGTTAGACGGGAGAAAACAGCGCGTAGGGCAAAAGGGATTCATTCAATACTGTTAGTGTTCCCCAGATAAGGCGACCATAACATCTCAGAATATGAGCCGTCTCCAGGAAAAATGGAATCTTCACGGAGGCTTATCGTAGACACACAAAACGGTTTGAACAACCGCCCTGACCCATAATTTGACTTTAATCCTTGTTTAGAGTTGCGCCATCACCCAATTTGGGGGAAATCCTGCTCCAGTTGAGTTAGCTCGATCGCTCCAAGCAAAAAGAGTTGATGAGTGGCAACCCAGATCTATCCTTGCCTCAAAGTTCGACCAAATCTAAAGTTACTTGGAAGACTGACCGGATATCCACTTTGTAGGGGTATGAAAAACTTAGGAGATCTTTAAAGAAACGAATTTGACGGGTTCCTTGTCTGTTGGCTTGGCTGAGTTCTGTCATTAGTTTGAGGCTTTTATTCATTGCTCCTTCTAAGATGAGCAGATAAGCGACCTCTTATGTGCTGCCCTAAATGTAAGTGCTTCAGGCATTTCTAGCCCCATCCAATTATTAGATGCCTATGTTCCAAGAAATTAGTTCCTCCAATAAGCCCCATAATACTCAGCCTCAAGACGATTTGGATAGATTGTCGGTTGATAGTCTGTTGGATTCGTTGGAACACGCTGACGACAAAATTCTGCTAGATGATCCTCCAGACTCCATCCCCCCTGATCTGACCGATGCAGAAGGACTGGAAGGGAGTGAGTTTAATTCAGCAGACTTACAAGCAGATTCTGTCCTGGAAGACGAGATTGCAGCTCAGCGATCGTCCGGTTACAGCAAAACCATTTCTGATGATTCCGTGGGTGCTTTCTTCAAAGAAATGGCACGTTACCCTTTGCTGAAGCCGGATGAAGAAGTTGAGTTGGCGACCCGCATTCGCTACTTAAACGAGATAGAAGGATTGCGATCGCGGCTGGCTTGCGAATTAGGACATCCCCCCGCAAAAGCCGAGTTGGCTAAGGCTCTCGGATTAACGGAGCGGCAACTGGATCATCAATTGCACCGTAGCCGCGTGGCAAAACGCAAGATGATCCGCTCTAATTTGCGGCTAGTCGTGTCGATTGCCAAGCGCTACATCAATCGAGGGGTTCCCTTTCTTGACCTGATTCAAGAGGGTGCTTTGGGGTTGAACCGAGCCACCGAGAAGTTTGATCCCGATAAAGGTTATAAGTTCTCAACCTATGCCTACTGGTGGATTCGGCAGGGGATCACGCGGACGATCGCCAACGATTCTCGCACCATTCGCCTACCAGTCCACATTGTTGAGAAATTAAACAAGCTGAAAGGCGCACAACGAGATCTCAAACGCCGCCTCAACCGCAACCCGACCGAGGTGGAACTGGCAGAAGCTTTAGAAGTCACGCCAGAACAACTGCAGAGCTTGCAACAGGTGCATCGCCGTTCTTTGTCGCTGAACTACCGCGTTGGCAAGGATGAAGATACGGAATTGGTGGATTTGTTGGAAGATGCAGAAACCCGATCGCCGGAATCTCAAATGACTGAAACCATGTTGCGGCAGGAAATCTGGGATGTGCTGGGCAACGTCTTGACTGAACGCGAAAAAGACATCATCAGCCTGCGCTATGGACTGAGTTCGAACAAGCCCTGCACGCTTGAAGAAGTGGGAGGGTTATTTAACCTCTCGCGGGAACGGGTTCGCCAAATCCAGAGCAAGGCAATGCGGAAATTGCGCCGTCCGCAAGTGGCAGAACGATTACGCGGCTGGTTGGGCTAGATTTGTGTTGCAAATTCCAGATTGTGAATTAGTCTGGTAGGGCAGATTTTTGGTCGGTAGTAGGTCTGTCCTATGAAGTTCAACTGGTTTGTGAGACAGGCATGGCTTGCCTTTCGGTCCCATTCCGAACAGTTCTTGCCTTCAATTCCATCCCTGCAACAGTGGGGAGTATTGACGGCGATCGCTGCCGGGAGCCTTGCACCAGTGCTGATGGTGGAACCGGGGCAAGCGCAAGCATTTACCCCCTATTGTCAGCAGGTATCGGCGGCGATCGAGCAAAAGGAAAAACTACGGCAGGAGTCAATCAAAGGAAACAAAGATAGTCAACGCAAATACAAAGCGTTGCTTGCCCAACACGCCGAGCGCCTGAGGAAATGCCGGAGTCAAACCTGGCCCCAAAACCAAGGGATTTGGATTCGGCTCTATGCCTGCGATGTCAAGCCAGGAGTGCTGGAATCAGTGTTGGATCGGATCGTCGATCGCGGTTACAACCAGGTTTACGTGGAAACGTTTTATAACGGGCGAGTGCTATTACCTGCCAATCAAAACCCTACTCCCTGGTACTCAGTGCTGACGGGTTCAGGCTCAGACAATGAGGATCTGTTGGCACAGGCAATTCAGAAGGGACGGGAACGTGGTTTGAAGGTTTATGCCTGGGCGTTTGGCATGAACTTTGGGGCGAGTTATGTGAGACGGTTTGATCGGCAAGCCGCGATCGCTCGAAACGGCTTGGGGCAGACCAGTCTGAATGCCAGCGTAGTAGGTGGGTTAAGTACCGATTTAGGGCAACTCAATCCCGAAGAAGCATTCGTTGATCCGTACAATCCCCAGGTGCGCCAGGATTACGAAACGCTGATCGGTGCGATCGCCCAACGCAAACCCGACGGCATCCTGATCGACTACATTCGCTATCCTCGCGGGTATGGCGGAGCGTCGGTTGCCAGTAAAGTTCAAGATTTGTGGATTTATGGGGAATCATCCCAACAAACGTTGATGCAACGGGCAATGACTCCCAAAAGTGCCAGCTTGCTGCAACGGTTTTTGAGCCAGGGGTCGTTGCGGCTGGATGACTTAAAGCAAATCGTGAAGCAGGCTCCTCAGGAAAATCAAGCATTTTGGCAGGGTATTGAACCGATCGCCTTACCCAAATCTGCCCCGACTGCCCAACAGGTTGCCAAGTTGCAATCAAACCTCTGGCGACTTTCGGTGGCTCATGCGGCTCAAGGCGTGGTGGAGTTTGTGAACCATGCAACGGCAACGGTTCGCAGTCGGAACCTCACTCCTGGATTAGTCTTTTTCCCGGAAGCAAATGCCACGATCGGTCAGGGGTATGATTCCCGCTTGCAACTCTGGGATCGGTTTCCCAGTTCTGCCGAGTGGCACCCAATGGCGTATGGCATTTGTGGTAACACCAGTTGCATCATGCAACAAATTCAGCGAGTTCTCAGCCGCGCTCCCGCTGGAACAGAGGTCAAACCCGTTTTGGCAGGGATTTGGCAGCAGTCCATCGGCAACCGTCCGTCTCTGGAAAACCAGATGCAAGTTCTGCGATCGTTAGCGCCTCAAGTCAAAACAGTTAGTCATTTTGCTTACTCCTGGCAGGAACCCGGTTCTGATCGGGAACGCAAATCGTGCAGTATGCGGCGGTAGACCTAATCAGTCTTGGGCATCAACCAATCCGTTGTTTCCAGGGTAAGGCTAAATTCTGCGGTGCCTGTGTTGACATACTGAATGTTGCGAATGGTGCAGGCGTAGTCCCAACCAGTAGCTTCAGTCACAACTTTGGCGATCGCTTGCTCCAGGGTGCGAGTGTTAACCTCTTTCAGCTTATTTTCCAGTTCCATGAACGCTTCCTCGAAAATGTAAAGGGGGTTGATCGAACCGCGATCGCACCTGTCCTGATCAATTCAACCGCAAAAGGGGTTCGTTGAGTGGTATGAAACTTTTAATTACTGGAGTCAGTGGTTTTCTAGGCTGGCATTTGGCGCAACTGGCAACTCAAACCTGGGAGGTTTACGGCACCAGGCGATCGCGCGTTATTTCCTTACCTGGCATCACTCAGATCAGCCTGGATCTAACTGATTTTGAGGCGATGAAAACACTGTTTCAAGACCTCCAACCCGATGCCGTCATTCATCTAGCGGCACAATCCAGTGCCAACTTGTGTGAAACCGAACCTGAAGCAGCCTACGCCCTCAACGTCACCGCATCCCGAAATTTGGCTGAATTGTGTGCAGACTTCACCATTCCCTGTGCGTTTACCTCCACCGATTTAGTGTTTGATGGACGCAACCCGCCCTACCGCGAAACTGATCCCGTTTCTCCCGTGAATCGATATGGAGAGCAAAAGGCGATCGCCGAGACCGAAATGATACGCTGCTATCCACAAACCGCTGTTTGTCGGATGCCACTGTTGTTTGGAGATGCGCCTGCCCACGCCAAAAGTTTCCTGCAACCGTTTATTCAAACGCTGCGAGAAGAAAAAGAACTCCGCCTCTTTGTGGATGAATTTCGGACACCTGTGAGCGGCACCACGGCGGCTAAGGGCTTGCTTCTAGCATTGGAAAAGGCTCATGGGATCCTGCATCTGGGCGGCAAAGAACGAATTTCCCGCTATGCGTTTGGTCGCCTGATGGTCGAAATCCTGGCATTACCCGAATCTGGTTTAACGGCGTGTCGCCAACAGGATGTCAAAATGGCAGCCCCCCGCCCTGCTGACGTATCGCTCGATAGCTCCAAAGCTTTCTCCCTGGGCTACCAGCCTTTATCCATTGCTGAAGAATTACTTGCTTTAAAGGGGAAAGTCTGAGGTAGGGACTTGGCATGAGAGTAAGTTAGTTGCTCATTTGTCATTCGTCAGTTGTCCCTCGTCTTTGCCAATGACCAATGACTGATGACCAATTTTCAACCCTAACCCCCATCCCCTAATCCCTAATCCCCATCCCCCGAACTACTATTGACTCGCGCTATTGGTGGCATTCATTTCCTGACAGCGGGTACAAAGTCCAAAAAATTCCAACATATGGTAATAGATTTTGAACTGGTAAGACTGGTTGAGTTGCACTTCCAAGTCATGCACGGGGCATTCATCAATCAAAATCGAATCGCCACATTGCAAACAAGTGAGATGGTGGCGATCGGCTTGGATCAGGCTATAAAGTGCTTCGCCATTGGCAATCGTGCGGGCTTGAATTAAGCCTTCCAGTTTAAGAACCTCCAGCGATCGATACACTGTTGCCAGCCCCATACTCACCCCCTGATTCCGCAGTTCCACGTACAAATCCTGCGCCGAAATCGATCGGTCAAGGGTTTTGAGGACGTTAATAATCCGCTCCTGATTGCGGGTGCGACGAGGTTTCATTCGTAATCCAGATAAAAAGAAACAAAGCAAGCTAAACGGTAGAAACAAGCCCTTTCATGAATTGTGTGAGTGAGAAAGCGGTAGCATCAGGGTTAGCAGTTTATGGGAAGCCGTTGTGACTCAACAGTATTTGGCTCAAATCTATGTTACCCTTCGTCCCTCTGTTCTTGACCCGCAAGGAACCGCTGTGCAATCTGGCTTGGAACACATGGGATATGGCAACGTAGAACAGGTACGGATTGGTAAGTACATTGAAGTGACGCTCAACTCAGAAAACCCAGAAACTGCCAAACGCCAGCTTGACCAGATTTGTGATCAATTGCTTGCCAATCCAGTTATTGAGAATTATCGGTTTGATTTACAGGAATTGTCCACATCTATGAACATGAGTTCATGAGTTGAATTAAGAATCGTGAGTGCCAACCGTGAAAGTTTCGCCCATTGTGGAGACGCGATCGCCCTCGACTAACTTGCGACCTCGCCGAGTTTCCACCGTCCCGTTGACTGCCACCTCGCCAGCCTGGATCAACAGCTTTGCCTGCCCACCGGTTTGCACAATGCCTACCAGCTTCAAAAACTGATCCAGCTTAATCACGTCTGTTACCATTGGTTCATTTTTTAACAGCAAGGTCTTCAGCTTTATGCCATCAGTTCAAGATTGTAATGTAAGGTTCTGACCAGCGAGGAGCAAGGGGCATGGGTCATGCAACAACTGTGAAGGAGTACTACCAGAAAGTGATGCACTGGCTGCTTGAGGAAGATAGAAAAACGAGGGAAGGACCCTATCCCAAGGAGCAAATTCACCGAAAACATATTTGGTGGCAGGTGATGTGTCTCACAGGGGTAGATTATTTCTCAACACTGGGTTATCAGCCTGGGATCGCAGCCTTGGCAGCAGGGGCACTGTCTCCCTTGGCAACCTTAATTTTAGTGCTACTAACCCTATTTGGGGCGTTACCCATTTATCGACGGATTGCAGCCAAAAGTCCGCATGGAGAAGGTTCAATTGCGATGCTGGAGCATCTTCTACCGTGGTGGCAAGGTAAGTTTTTTGTCCTTTGTCTACTGGGGTTTGTCGCAACTGACTTTATTATTACCATCACGCTCTCCGCAGCCGATGCAACAGCGCACATTATTGAAAATCCTCTAGCTCCCCATTTTCTGCACAATCAGGAGATTGCGATTACGCTTGTGCTGATCACTCTCCTGGCGGCTGTGTTTTTGAAAGGATTTCAGGAGGCGATCGGGCTAGCGGTTTTTTTGGTCAGTGTTTATCTCTTTTTGAATCTGATTACGATCGGGACTGGTACGCTCCACATTATTGATCAACCTGCGGTGATTGCAGACTGGCAACGTGCCCTGCTCACCAGTCATAGCAATCCTTTCGTCATGGTGGGGATGGCAGTTTTGCTTTTTCCAAAGTTGGCGCTGGGCTTATCTGGGTTTGAGACAGGAGTGGTTGTGATGCCGTTGGTGAAGGGCAGCGCAAATGATTCGGAAAAATACCCCGTCGGACGCATCCGCAATACAAGAAAGCTACTAACTGCTGCCGCCTTAATTATGAGCTTTTTCTTGCTGACCAGCAGCCTGGTGACTACTTTACTCATTCCACCTGCAGCATTTGAGTCAGGAGGGGAAGCCAATGGACGTGCCCTAGCGTATGTTGCCCACCATTACTTGGGCAATGTCTTTGGGACGGTTTATGACTTGAGCACGATCGCCATTTTGTGGTTTGCGGGTGCTTCTGCAATGGCAGGGTTGCTGAACATTGTGCCCCGTTACTTACCTCGCTACGGCATGGCACCAAACTGGACTCGGACGACGCGCCCTTTGGTTCTGGTCTACACTACCATTGCCTTCGCGGTAACTATTTTGTTTAGAGCAAATGTAGAGGCTCAGGGAGGTGCTTACGCCACAGGGGTACTGGTACTCATGACATCGGCGGCAGTCGCTGTAACTCTGTCGGTTCGTCGCACAGGGACACGCCGAGCAAAGCTCACGTTCAGCACTATCACATTGGTCTTCATCTACACAACCATCGCGAATATTATCGAGCGACCAGAAGGCATTAGAATTGCGGGGTTTTTCATCGCCGCGATCGTGCTTACTTCTCTTGTTTCGCGCGTGTGGCGTTCAACGGAGTTACGAGTTGAGCAGGTTGAAATGGATGAAATGGCTCATCGTTTTATTACTGAGGTCGGGCAAAACAAAATCCGGCTCATTGCCAATCGGCTCAACACGGGCGATGTAGAAGAATACTCTCTGAAAGAGAAAGAGATTCGTGAGGATAACCATATTCCAGCCACAGATCCGGTTCTCTTCCTGGAGGTTCAGATTGTTGATGCATCTGAGTTTGCCAATATTGTTCGAGTTACGGGCGTTGAGGTGGGAGAATATCGCATTTTGAGGGCTGAGAGTGCGGCGGTGCCAAATGCGATCGCGGCGATTCTGCTCTATACCCGTGACCAAACAGGGAAACTGCCCCATGCCTATTTTGGCTGGGTGGAAGGCAATCCAATTCAATACCTGCTCCGGTTTATTCTGTTTGGGGAGGGTGACATTGCCGCGGTTACTCGTGAGGTATTACGGAAGGCTGAGAGAAATCCTCAACTCCGTCCTGCAATTCATGTTGGAGGTTGAGTAGAGGAGTTGGAAACAGCGATCGCGGGAGCGAAAGACAATAGCAGAGTCGCAAGCGCCCTTAGGATCTTGAACGAAATAATCTATAAAAGTTAAATCTGCTGTAGGGGGCGCACGGATGTGCGCCCGTACCGAGAAATTCCAGGTTAATTAATCCTCGATCCTTAGTGATGCTGGAAGCTGTCCTAACAAGAAGCTACTCCCAATCACTCAGATAGCTGCAAACGCCTGAAGCAACTCCAAACATCGGCTCTTCCACCACAAAATCAACTGTTTGCTGAAAGGCATTCACTTGGATCGTTCGACCGTCTTGAGTTGTGCCATTGCCTAAAAGCCCCTGAGAAGTGTTTTCAACAACACGTATTTGAACCACTTCAACGAGTCGTTGTGAATCAATCTGAGGACTGTTGTAAACCGTTAATTGTAGCTGGTGCGATCGGCGATCGAGGTGTTCAATTTTGTAGGAACGATGTGCCGATCCAGCGACACAGTACCAAGTTCCTTGTGGCTCCGAAAGATAATCCATTCAACATGACCTAATAGAAAATAAGCTGGCTTGTTGGTAGTAGTGCTGGTTAAGTTGCAACCAATAAAAGGCTTCAATTGTTGCTTACCGATTCGCTATCCTGTAGACCCGTTAACACCTCGCTTTAATTTCACAATGCTTGGAGAGATTAATGAATACTGATTTGCCATCTCAGTAGTTTAGGAAACTGTAACCAATTTCACAATTCATCAATGAGGAAATTGCTTAGATACTGATTGAATTGAAGGTTTCAAACTTGACAATTATTGATTGCTGTCAAGCTAAATTATGCACTAACTAACTTTTTGTGGTAGGAGAAATCACCTGTGTTACGTTCCCTGGCTCACGCATCAGCTTTTTTAGCAGCATCTATTGCCCCTGTGGCTTTTTTGCCCTCCTCAGCAACAGCTTTTTCGTTAACAACTTTTCGATTACAGGATGCCTCGATCGCGGATATCAATCTTGCCTTTGATTCTGGGGCTTTAACCTCTGAGCAGCTAGTGCAGCTTTACCTGAATCGGATTGCGGCTTACGATCAGCAAGGTCCAACCCTCAACTCCCTCATTACAATTAACCCCAACGCTCTACAAGAGGCTAAACTTTTAGACCAACAGCGGAGTTCAATAGCCGATCGCAGTCCGCTGTATGGAATTCCAATTATTGTTAAAGACAATTTTAATACGTTTGATTTGCCAACAACGGGCGGAGTTTTAGCCTTTGATGGCTTTGTCCCGGCAAGCGATGCCTTTCAGGTTCAAAAGCTGCGAGAAGCCGGAGCCATCATTTTAGGGAAAGCCAACTTGTCTGAGTTTGCTTTTAGCGGCTCGACCTCCATCAGTTCCTTGGGCGGAACTACGGTTAACCCTTATGACCCGCTCCGTAGTCCCGCCGGATCGAGTGGTGGAACTGGCTCTGCGATCGCTGCCAGCTTTGCGACTGTCGGTTTGGGAACTGACACGGGTGGTTCCATCCGTAATCCATCGTCCTTCAATAGCCTGGTGGGTTTACGTCCAACGATCGGCTTATCCAGCCGCAGTGGCATTATTCCCCTGGCACTGTCCCAGGATACCGGTGGCCCCCTGGCTCGGAATGTTTTTGACGTGGCAGTGACGCTAGATGCCACCGTGGGCTTCGATCCGAAAGATCCAATTACAGCCCTTAGTAGTGGCAATATCCCAGATAGTTACACGGACTTTCTCCAGGTGAACGGTTTAAAGGGCGCACGGATTGGAGTCGTACGTGATTTGTTTGGTTCTAATGCCGATCCCGAATTTGCCCAGGTGAATGCTGTGATTGATGAAGCGATCGCCTTCATGGAGGCAGCAGGAGCGACTGTTGTAGATTCAGTCACAATCCCCAAACTGAGTGAAATTTTGGCATTCCCATCTCTTAGCGCTTTTGAGTTCAAGTACGACCTTGAAGATTACCTGGCATCCGATCCCAACGCGCCCTACGATACATTGCAACAAATTATTGATTCTGGTTTGTTTCTCCCCAGCAATCAATCAACGCTAGTTGCCCGTAATGCCGTACCCGCCTTAGAAACCAACCAGGAATATCAAAATATCATTCAAAACCGTCCGGGTTTGACTCAAGGCAGTTTATTAACCGCATTAACTGGCTTGGATGCCTTGCTCTATCCCACTTCCCAAGCGCCACCCCGCCTCAACACGGAAAGTCAACGCATTGGTTCTAACAATCGGTTGAGTGCATTCTCTGGGTTTCCGGCAATCACCCTTCCTGCTGGCTACACGGCTGAAGGTTTACCTGTAGGCATGGAGTTACTGGGACGAGCCTTTGATGAACCAACCCTACTGCGACTGGCTTATGCCTTTGAGCAGAACAAACAAGTGCGCCGCTTACCTGGTTCAGTTCCAACCTTGGCTGGCGAAGAGTTTGAATATGCCGCAGTTCCCGAACCCATGACAATGGCGGGAGTTGCTTTGGCTGGTTTGGGCTTCACTGTTTTGCATCGTCAACGGAAAGGCAGCAAACTCGATAAGCTACGGTGATAGCTACCTCTGCCTTTTGTCAGATGGGTTAAGGCAGGATATTCGTTATTCTGGTTAGCGAAAAATCATTCCGGCTGGTTGAATGACTGTGAATAACGATCCCCTCTGGTTCAAGAACGCGATTATCTACGAAGTGCCTGTCCGCGCCTTTGCTGATAGCAATGGAGATGGCATAGGTGACTTTCGTGGACTCACCGAACGGTTGGATTATTTGCAAGAGTTGGGTGTCACCGCCGTTTGGATTTTGCCCTTTTTCCCGTCGCCCTTGCGGGATGATGGCTATGATATCGCCGACTACGCCAATGTCAATCCCATCTACGGCACCTTGGAGGATTTCAAAGAATTTCTCGATGCCGCTCACCAGCGGGATATTCGGGTGATTATTGAGCTGATCGTGAATCACACCTCGGATCAGCATCCCTGGTTCCAGCGATCGCGGCGGGCGGCTCCGGGCACTCCAGAGCGAGACTTTTACGTTTGGAGTGATACCACCGAAAAATATAAGGAAGCCCGGATTATTTTCCAGGACTTTGAAACCTCAAACTGGACCTGGGATCCAGTGGCTCAAGCCTATTTCTGGCATCGGTTTTACAGCCATCAACCGGATTTGAATTATGACAATCCTGCGGTACAAAAGGCAGTGTTTGATGTGTTGGATTTCTGGTTGCAGATGGGGGTGGATGGCTTGCGGATGGATGCCGTCCCTTACCTGTACGAACGGGAGGGGACGAATTGTGAGAACCTACCGGAAACCCATCATTTTTTGAAGCAACTGCGTCGCCATGTAGACGAACACTTTCCAAACCGGATGTTGCTAGCAGAAGCGAATCAGTGGCCCGAAGATGCCGCTGCTTACTACGGTGAGGGCGATGAGTGCCACATGAATTTTCACTTTCCGCTGATGCCGCGCTTGTTCATGGCGTTACGTATGGAAGATACATTCCCGATTACGGACATTTTGCAGCAAACGCCCACCATTCCTGACAACTGCCAGTGGGGGCTGTTTCTTCGCAACCACGACGAACTGACGCTGGAAATGGTGACGGATGAAGACCGGGATTATATGTATCGGGTGTATGCCCAAGATCCTGAAATGCGGGTGAACCTGGGCATTCGCCGCCGCTTGGCTCCCTTGCTGGGGAACGATCGCCGCCAGATTGAACTGCTGAATAGTTTGCTGCTGGCATTGCCCGGAACGCCCGTGCTCTACTATGGCGACGAAATTGGCATGGGCGATAACGTGTATGTGGGAGATCGCAATGGGGTGAGGACTCCCATGCAATGGAGCGGCGATCGCAATGCCGGATTCAGTCGTGCCAATCCCCATCGCCTTTATTTGCCCCTAATTGCCGACTCAGAATATCACTATGCCACTGTGAATGTGGAAACCCAGAGAGCCAATCCTAACTCGCTGTTGAACTCAATGAAGCGGTTGATTGCGACTCGCAAACGCTTTGAAGCATTGGGGAAAGGCGACTTTGAATTACTGCATCCTGATAATCGCAAAGTAATTGCCTTTACACGCGGTTATGGAGATGAACAAATTCTGATTGTGGCGAATTTGTCTCGCTTTGTGCAAACGGTGGAACTGGACCTGGCTCACTTTGAAGGACGGATTCCGGTGGAAATCTTTGGACGATCGCAGTTTCCCGCCATCAGCCAATCTCCCTACTTCCTGAGCTTGGGAGCCTACGCCTTTTATTGGTTTACGCTCAAGCCCAATGCGGTGTCGCTGCACCCTCAAGGCAACATTCCCACGATTCAGGTCAGCAATGCCGAACAAGTCTTCCAGTTGTTACAAAGTGATGCCTGGTTGAGTCGTTCTGATCTCAAAAACCATCTAGAATCTTGCTTGCCCGACTATTTAACTCGATATCGCTGGTTTGAAGGGCGAACTCGCACCGTGCAAACGGCGCAAATTGTGGAAGCGATCGCCCTACCCTACAAAGATCGCCCAGCTTATCTCGTCTGGCTGCGAGTGGACTACACCCAGGGCAATCCTCATACTTATTTGCTGTGTTTGGGTTGCGCCAAAGGAGACGATGCCCGTGATTTGCTGAACGTCAGTCCGCAAGCAGTAATTGTCCGCCTCCAGGCAACCGATTCGCAAGAACCTGTGGTGCTGTTTGATTTTGTGCCCGCAACCGATTCCACCGACGCTGACAAAGCCTTTTTCCCGATGCTGCTGAACGCGATCGCTCAAAATCAGCAGTTTCAGGGACAGTTGGGTAAACTGGCAGCAGTTTCCACAGAATTGTTTTCATCCCTGGTGGGTGACAGGCTGGCGGTGGAGCCAACCGCGTTGAAAGGCGACCATCACAACACGTCAGTTACTTTTCACGATGCCAATGGCAGTAATGCCTCGCCCCACTTGATTTTGAAACTGTTCCGCAATGTTGAAGAGGGCACCAATCCTGACCTGGAAGTGCGCCGCTTTTTGGACGAGCAACAACAGTTTGCCAACATCACCTCGATCGCGGGTTGGTTAGAGTATCGACGTGCCGCTGGTGCCGTCACAACGGTCGGGATTTTGCAAGAATATATTCCTGATGTCCGCAACACTTGGGACTACACTCTAGACAGCGTGCGGGATTATCTAGAATTTGTGGCGGTGCAACAGGTTGACCTGGTAGATGTTCCCGTGCCAACAGCACCCCTGCTAGACCTTCAGGCAAGCGAGATTCCCGCCCTTGCCCGCGAGGCGATCGGGTCTTACCTGGCAAATGTGCAGCGATTGGGTGAGCGGACTGCCGAGTTACACATGGCGCTGGCTGCTCATCCCGAACATCCCAGTTTTGCCCCAGAACCCTTTACTTCGTTTTACCAGCGATCGCTCTACCAATACGCCCGTAACCTGGTAGGACAAGTATTTTTGCAATTAAAGCATCAACTTAAATCCTTACCTGTTCCAGTCCAGCCCCTCGCTCACACTGCTTTGAACCAGCAGGACTACTATCTAGAACGGTTCAAGCGCATCCTAGACCAGAAAATTACTGCCAAGCGCACGCGCTACCACGGAGATTATCACCTGGGACAAGTGTTGTACACGGGCAAAGATTTCTACATCATCGACTTTGAAGGGGAATCATCCCGCACAGTCAGCGAACGCCGGATCAAGCGATCGCCCTTGCGAGATGTGGCGAGTATGCTGCAATCTTTCCATTACGCGGCTCAGTTTGCCTTCAAAAACGAAGTCGATAGTGGCATCATCCATGCCGAACAAATTCCTCGAATGCAGCAATGGGTGCAGTTTTGGGAATTGTGGGTGAGCGCCGCCTTTCTCAATGCTTATCTCACGATCGCCAAAGAAGACTCTTTTCTGCCCACCACTCAGCAAGAACTCCAGGTGTTATTCGATAACTATCTTCTGGAAAAAGCGATCGTGGATTTGGGTTATCACCTGAACCATGACTCTGATGCGATCGACATTCCGCTTCAACGCATTCTGCAATTCTGTAACCCCGGCTTCTAAGAATCGTGAAGTCAATAACATCCGAATTTTGTCATACTGAACCAGCAGAGCGAAGTGAAGCATCTCTGCGATTCTTCGCTCACCGCTCAGAATGACAACTTCTTGATGTTAATTAATTCTCATTCCTCAGGGGATTTGTGAACAGGATTCTCCCCATTGCCCACGCCCTACTTGTGCCGAATGTGTTCAAAGATCCCCAGGTAATCGGCACCGGGTTGATTCCAGGAATAATCGTATTCCATCCCTTGACGCTGAAGTTGTTCAAACTCTTCTGGATAATGATTCCACAAACCGATCGCCCGATCCATTGCAGATTCTAACGCCTGAAAATCGGTTTGATAGAACACATAGCCGTTGCGTTCTTCTGGGGGATGATCCAGATCAAAATCGCGATCGAACACCGTATTCACCAAACCCCCCACGCCGCGCACGATCGGTATCGTGCCGTACTTCAAGCCGATCATTTGCGTTAGTCCACAGGGTTCAAAGTTGCTGGGCACCACAATCATGTCTGCCCCAGCATAGATCAAGTGAGATAGTTCCTCGTTAAAGCTCAACTCCAGATGCACATCCGGGTTGTTGTTCAAAAAATTCTTCTCATGCCAAAACCAGGAACCAATGGCAGCTTCCGTTGGGGAACCCAGCAACACAAATTGAGCGTTCCGGTGCAGAGCGTAATAAATGGCGTGATGCACCAAATGCACCCCTTTTTGATCATCCAAGCGTCCGATGTAGGCAATCATTGGTTTATCCGCTTGTTGCAACCAGAGTCGTTCTCGGAGGGCTTTTTTACTCAAGGCTTTGGGTTCTAAATCCGCTTTGCTAAACGGTTCGGGAATGTATTGATCAACTTCTGGATTCCATACATCGTAGTCAATGCCGTTCAGCACGCCGCTAAATTTGTGCTGGTGCTGATGCAAAGTGTGCCCCAAGCCATAACCAAACTCGCCCAGATGCGCCTCCCAAGCATGATGCGGGGAAACAGTGGTGACGTGGTTGGAGTAGACAATGCCACCCTTCATAAAATTGAGCACAAACGGGTTGAAATTGTCTCGCAGGCGATCATACTCAAAGTAGTACTCTGGTCGGTTCAACCCCGTCGCCGTCAAAATCTCGTTGCCGCCAATGCCCTGATGCTTGAAGTTGTGAATGGTGTAGCAAACGCGCACATTGCCCATGCCATGCCACTGATAGACTTCGTACAACATGACCGGGACTAAGCCTGTTTGCCAGTCGTGACAATGCAAGATGTCTGGATGCTTGCCAGCCTGCTGCAAGAACTGAAGCACCGCCTTGCTGAAGAAGGCAAACCGCATATTGTCATCTTTATGACCGTAATAGATGCCGCGATCGAAGAAATTATCGTCTGAGTGGGGTTCAATGAAAAAGCACAATCGCCCGTGTACCCAACCACAGTAGACCGAACAGTGGATTGCCGCCCCATACCAGGGCACCCACAAATCTTTGTAGGCTTCATGCAGACCCCAGATGTGGTCGTAGCGCATACAGTCGTATTTGGGCAGAATAATCTCGACGGTATGCCCACGGGTTTCCAGTTCCCGACTTAGACCATACACCACATCGCCCAAACCTCCGGCTTTGATAACGGGGGCACACTCAGAGGCAATTTGTACGATGTACATCTTTACTCCTTGTTCAGATCGCCTTCAACTTCACAAAAGTATACTCCAGCCTGGACGGTACTTTTGTCTACCATCAAGTTGAAGTTGGTGCTACCGATTCTTCAAAGCCCGTTGCATATCACGCTGATCCTGTTTCTTCCGCATATCATCCCGTTTATCGTGCAGCTTTTTACCGCGTGCCAGGGCAATATCAACCTTGACCCAACCCCGTTTGAGGTAGAGCTTCAAGGGCACCAATGTTAAGCCTTGCTGCTCCACTTTGCCCACCAGTTTACGAATTTCATCCCGTCGTAATAATAGCTTGCGGGTGCGGCGTGGATCGTGGTTGAAGATTTGGCTCGTCGTGTGGTGGGGCGAAACGTGGACGTTGTGCAGCAGCACCTCTCCATTCCGCACCAGAGCAAAGCCATCTTTTAAGTTCACCTTGCCTGCTCGAATGGATTTCACTTCAGTTCCCACGAGCTGAATCCCAGCTTCGTAGGTTTCCAGAATCTCGTACTGAAACCGCGCTTGGCGATTATCACTAATAATTTTGTAGCCGTTATTGTCACTCATAAGATCAACTTTAGCGCTTCTAAACCACGTCCAGCTCGAAATCTGTAGTTCCTCTAAGGTAAAACTCCATTCTGGACGTGAAAGCGCTTCTAATTAAAAACCTCCTAGCTGACGGACCAGGAGGTTTAGAAGAATGATGAAATGCCGCGGAAAATCAAATCAAATCCGTTAATTGCTTATGCTTGTCTGGAGTAGTATTCCACCACCAGCAGTTCGTTGATCTGGAGGGCGACCCACTCGCGATCGACGATGCTATTCACCTTACCCACCAGCTTGGATTTATCAAACTCCAGATGACTGGGCAGGTTCGCCAAACCGGGAAACTGGAGATTTGCTTCTACCAGCTTGCGAGAGCGATCGGTATCTCGAACACCAATCACATCACCGGGACGGCAGTTGTAGCTGGGAATATCGACGACGCGACCATTTACAGTAACGTGCCCATGATTCACCAACTGACGGGCTGCTGGAATGGTGGGAGCCATCCCCAAACGAAAGACAGTATTATCCAACCGCATTTCCAACAGTTGCAGGAGTACCTGTCCTGTGGAACCTGCTGCACGACGCGCTCTCCGCACATAACGCAGCAACTGCCGTTCGGTCACGCCATAGTTAAAGCGAAGCTTTTGCTTTTCCTCAAGGCGCACTGCATATTCAGAGCGCTTCTTGCGGGCTTGACCATGTTGACCAGGTGGATAAGCTCGACGAGCCGATTTACGGGTTAAGCCGGGGAGATCTCCCAAACGGCGAACAATACGGAGGCGTGGACCTCGATAACGCGACATTGACCTTCCTCTAAATTCAAAATCTAGTCAGACAAACCAGTATATCCTCTAATTTCAACAGTTGAAAGAGGGCAGCAAATATTCGTTCAATAACCTGGTTTCACCTTAATCAGTTGAAGAATTTGGTTATTTTGTCCTATCACTTTTAACTCATCCACCTGAACACCAACAGCCCGAATTGGCGCGTCAAAAATGAATAAGCCATTTGTGACGTTATCCTTCAAGGTTCTGCCATTACTCAACTTGGCTTCGATTGCAGCGACTTCTGTAGACTGGCTGCGACCCAGCAGAATCAGCGAAGTATAAACGCTTTGGGTCGGTCCAGCATGAATATAATCCACCAGATCAGTTGAAATGACCTCAGAGGATTGATAGCTGAAGTTTCCGCCATTGGGAGATGCCCACCAAACGCCCCAGGGTAAACGGGTGACGAGCACATATCCGCCATCTTGAGATCCTGCCAAGCCTTGGCAAACAACAACTGCGGTCGTTGCTGTCTGCTGTTGGGTTTTCATAATTGGAGCATTTTCACAATAACCATCGCGGCTTGCGGCTCGCTCTGGAGTGAGTCCCCAATTGTCTATATGCCAGATATACCAAATGCCTGTAATCAGGCTAATGAAAGTTAGGAGCGTTATGACCTGGTTCGTTCCTTTGGGTACTCTTATCATGCTGTCCAACCTGCCTGGTAAAGCGAACCACCAACTATCTACAATGGCTTATAGCTACTGTGACTCATCATCTTTCCACTGGTTCTCAAATATAAAGATTTCTTACCTAACATTATTTAGGAAGTTCCGCGATCGCACTTAGAAGAGGAATTACACATTTTGAATAAAATCGCTCTCGATGTACGCCACCTTCCTCGATAACTCGAAAATAGCCTGTTAGACAATTTCGTTGAACAATATGCCCATCAAGACAGTGTAGGTCGTCCCAGTCGCCTGTTTTGCCTATTGCAATTGGTTGCCAGGGTTCCTTCGCCTCTTCAGAACTTTGAATTCCTTGAGCATACGCAAGAAGCCCAATAATTCCAGATGCTAAACGAGCATAACCTGTTCGCCCACTGTGAGAGCAGTTCACCTTTAAATTCTCAAAGACACCTGGATTTAACAGTCCTTTAGTTCCAATCGCAGCACATCCTTTGACATTGAAATAAACTTGATTCAACACAAAGTCCCATCTTGGAGAGTGATAATTCAATGCATAGTGTTGGACAGCGATAGTTTGAAATTTGGAAAGCTTATTTTTATAAGGGTAAGCGGCACCTAATAGAATCACACTATGAAGATTGGGAAAGTTAGGATGAAGTTCCAAGGCGTTTAATAGGATTGCACCACCAAGACTATGACCAGATAGCATGACTTCTCCTCTTTCAGCGGCAATCGTCTCGGCTAGTCTAACCGCAGCTTCTTTGACTCGATACTCAGATTCTTGAAAATTCGCAACTAGCTTGGTTGGATTTCCTTCCAATGTGTTCCACTTAAACTCCTGAACCTCTAAATCCCAGTGAAGTTTTTTGGCAAACTTCCGGTATTGACGGGTAATGAGTGATTCTGGATCAAGTTCTGTAAATCCGTGAACATGAATAAGCTTCATATGGCTCTTCTGCTTGCCCGACTACCTCACTTAGAGTGCCCAGTTCAGTCACATGGAGAATTAAATTTACTCAAAGTTAGACCAACATCATGGGATGGACGATTTCGCGATGTATGACAACACCTCATCTAAAATTTAAGGTTCATAAAGGGTTATGAAAGTTGTTTTGCTGGGACTGATTCGCGGATATCAAGTTTTTATTTCGCCGCTTTTCCCACCTCAGTGTCGATTTCAGCCAACCTGCTCTCATTACGCTTTGGAAGCGATCGCGAATCACGGAGTCCTCAAAGGAAGCTGGCTCACCACTCGCCGCATTTGTCGCTGTAACCCTTTCCATCCAGGCGGCTACGATCCAGTTCCACCTGTATCTAAATCCAATTAAGCGGCAGTAGATAGGAATCGAGTACCAATCACTGCTTGGTAGTAATTGCGTAATTGCTGGGTTGCGGCTGACCAACTCCAGCGCTCTGCCTCCCGACGGGCATTGCGGCGCAGCGTTTCCCGTTCTTCTGGGTTGGCGAGCAGTCGTTTCGTTGCCGTGATTGCCCCGTTTTCATCCAATGGATCAAACAGAAAACCATTTTCGCCATCGGTGACGATGTCTGGGATTCCGCCCGATCGGGCGGCGACCACCGGACATCCTGCCGCCATCGCTTCCAGGAGTACCAAACCCAGCGTTTCAGTGCGAGATGGAAACACGAAAGCATCGGACGAAGCGAAGGCTGCACCCAAATCCTGTCCTTGCAAATAGCCGACAAAGTTTGTTGGGGTATCGGCAAAATATTTTTCCAGGTTTTGGCGATTGGGACCATCTCCCACCAGAGCAAGGCGAGCATTAGGGATGGATGCTAAAACAGGCTTGATGCGTTCAATTTCTTTTTCTGCCGACAGCCGACCCACATACAGCAACAGTGGGCTGTCAGGGTGCCCTTGCGTCAAGCGCGATCGCATCTCTTGACTGGCTAAGTGGGGCTGAAACGTCTCCGTGTCTACGCCCCGTTGCCACAGGTCTACCCGCTCAATGCCGTGCTCAGTCAACGCCTGCATCATAGCCGTGGAGGTACACAGATTGAGTTGTGCCTGGTTATGTCCCGCTTTCAACAATTCCCAAAGCAAACCTTCCAGCATTCCCAAACCGTAATGCTGTAAATATTCCGGTAAGTGGGTGTGGTAGCTAGCAACAAGGGGAAGATTCAACGTCTTAGCGTAAAACAGTCCTGCCAAACCCAACACCGCCGGATTCACCACATGAATCAGGTCGGGTCTGAAGCGTTCTAACTCTTCCCCGATCGCGGGGCGGGGCAATGCCAGCTTCAACTCTGGATAGAGCGGTAAGGGAAAACCAGAAACGCCATAAATTTTTGCGCCTTTATATTCCGTCAGTCCACCATCTGGTGAGATCACTAAAACTCGATCGCCTATTCGCTGAAGCTGGTCAACTGTGTGCTTCAAGCGCGTCACGATGCCATCGACTTTGGGCAAAAAGGTTTCGGTGAACAGGGCGATTCGCATAGATCCTATCGATGCCACTTAACTTTAGGCAGGATTTGAGATTCATCCACTCGTCCCTTGTACTTAACAGCAAAGTTGAGTAGCGAATCAATCAGTGAATCCGACAGCATATGGGGTTGCAGTCCCAGGTCTAGCAAGTTGGTGTTCTTGGCATTGAAGTAGTGTTCTTCTTTTTCAATGCGAGGATTGTCCAGGTGCTTCACTTCTACCTTCAAATCCAGCTTGGCACCGGCTTTTTCTACCATGTATGCCAGGTCGCCAACGCTGAACATTTCGGTGAATTGGTTGAAGACCCGGAACTCACCAGCATCGGCAGGATTCTCGCAAGCAATTTCGATACAGCGAACCGTGTCTCGAATATCCAGGAAGCCGCGAGTTTGTCCACCTTTGCCGTAGACGGTGAGGGGATGACCCACAGCGGCTTGAATGCAGAAGCGATTGAGGGCTGTACCAAACACGCCATCATAATCCAGGCGGTTGATCAGCAATTCGTCCATGCTGGTTTCTTCGGTGGTTACGCCGTAGACAACACCCTGATTCAAGTCCGTTGCGCGTAAGCCCCACATCCGACAAGCAAAATGAATATTGTGGGAATCATGCACCTTACTCAAATGGTACATACTGCCCGGTTGCTTGGGATAGGGGAGGGTGTCTTTGCGTCCGTTGTGCTCGATCGTGATGTAGCCCTCTTCAATGTCAATATTGGGCGTACCGTATTCGCCCATCGTGCCGAGCTTAACGAGGTGGCAATTGGGGAAATCCTCTTTCATGGCGTAGAGGATGTTCAGCGTGCCCACGACGTTATTCACCTGGGTCATGACGGCGTGTTCGCGATCGATCATGGAGAACGGAGCCGATCGTTGTTCCCCAAAATGCACGATCGCGTCTGGTTCAAACTGCCGCAGCGACTTGCTTAGAAACTCGTAGTTTGTGATGTCGCCGATAAACAGATCGATCGCTTTGCCCGTCAATTCATGCCAGCGTTTGAGGCGTTGCTGGATTGGCGCGATCGGCGTTAGCGTTTGCACACAAATCTCGTTATCCCAGTGTCGCCGCACCAGGCTGTCTAGAATTCCAACCTCGTGACCCCGATTAGACAGGTAGAGCGCGGTTGCCCAACCGCAATAACCATCACCACCAATGACTAGGACTTTCATGTTGCAAATCGTGCTTGCGAATACTCTGCCAAATCTATCAGGTTTGGGTACACGCTGAACGATTTTTTTAGACAAGGAGTGAGGAGGGTGAGTGGGTGAGTGTGAGGGTGGGTGAGTGGAGGAGTGGGTGCAGGGCAAACGCATCTTATTGAGCAAGGACTTTCGCCAAATAATCATTGTCCCAGCCAGCTTTGAGTCGTTTTGCCTTGACCCCACCTTTAGATGACTTTTCATGCGTCAGGAGGTTGAGGGCGATGTGCCGAACGAGGG
>JANRIN010000114.1:0-4258 GCA_033764965.1 Leptolyngbyaceae cyanobacterium bins.302
AGGAATTCTAGAAATTGGCATATCTTGGTTGCAACTGTTGACGATTCGCTATGCCTTATAACTGTTACTCGTCAATGCTTTCAATGCTCCTATCCACCGGAACCAGTGCCAGTTTGTTTACCAAAGACTTTACTAAGTCCAATCTTGCACCGTTCTCAATTGAACGCTCCATCCCATCCGATCCCCGGTAGGGTGGGCACTTCTTACCTTTCCCAAAAGCCCTGACCATGCGGCTTTGTGAACGATGCCCATTCTACAATTTGTGGCTTATTCAGGCGACGACCGTTGTAATTCTCATTTCAAAGCTGTCTAATCTTATGGTTAGATGGCTTTCCTAGCTGAGAGAGCCAAGGTAAAACACTGCCGCGATCGCCAACGCATATATCACCCAACTCACATCTCGAAATTTGCCCTGAGCCGCTTTCATGATGGGATATACGACAAACCCGATCGCCAGCGCTTTGGCAAGGGAGAAAGTGAGCGGCATCATTAAAATGATCAAAAACGACGATAAAGCTTCTGCTGGATCATCCCAATTAATTTCTTGTACACTTCGCATCATTAAAACGCCAACCAAAATCAGAGCGGGGGTAATGGCAAAAGTAGGGATTGCCGCAACAACCGGCACAAAAAACGCCGATCCTAACATCAACACTGCAACTACGATGGACGTGAAGCCGCTGCGCCCCCCTTCTGTAATGCCTGCGGCGGATTCTAGATAAGTAATCGGGGGTGGCATTCCGATCAACGAACTGAGCGTTCCACCCAATGCACCCGCTGACAGGGTTTGAGTCAATCGAGGCAAGTTTCCTTTCTCGTCTAACTGCTCAAGTTGCTGTCCTAGCCCAGTTAAAGTGCCAACAAATCCAAATAGGGTGACAAACAGCAGCGTCAGGGTGACGGCAATGAGGTTCCAAATTTGCTCGGCGTTCAAGTCCTTAAACCCAGCGATCGCCTGTCCAAACAGGTTGATGGGTAACGTTGGCAGGGCAAAAATTCCTTGAGGAGTGGGCGCAATGCCAAAGATCCAGCCCAACATGGCAGTGCTCAAAATTCCCCACAGCATTGCCCCTTTAACCGATCGTGCCAGCAAAATTGCCGTCAGCAAAAAGCCAAAAATCGCCATGAGCGTGGGCGGTTGGCGCAGAGACCCTAACGCCGTTACGGTGGCAGCATCCGGCACAATGATTCCTGCGCCCAAGGTGGGTGGTTCTGGACTTGCAGCTAACCCCAAATAAGCAATAAACAAGCCAATGCCCACCACGGTTGCATATTTGAAAGAAGCCGGAATCGCCCGAATAATTTTGGTGTGGAGATTCGTTGCAATCAGAACTAAAAACAAAACGCTTTCGAGAAAGACAGTAGACAATGCCAAACGCCAATTCATCGGTAACCCCAGGATGACCGAGAAGGCAAGGTAGGCGTTTGGTCCCATTGCCGGAGCCAGCGCAAAGGGGTAGTTCGCCATGCAGGCAAGCAAAATCGAACTCAAGGCTGACGAGATCGCAGTTGCTACCAATAGTTCGCCAAGCAAGTCTCCCGGTTGTTTCAGGTAAATCGCGCTGGAGAGAATCGCTGGATTGACAACCAAAACAGAAGATAGGGTAACGAAAGTGGTTACGCCTGCCAATATTTCAGTTCGAAAATTGGTTTGCAATTCATTGAATTTGAAGAATTTGGCGATCGCTGAAACCATGAATTGAGAAAAAGCGAGGATTTTTTGAAACCAAGAAGTAAACTTCCTAGTAGCAAATCACACTTCAGATCGATCGAAGAAGTTTTGTCACTATTTTGATAGATTCAAAGGGTTTGAAAATGCCCCTGTCATTTGCTTAAACTACCTGCAAGCTGATGGAGGATTCATCCTCAAAGTTAATCAAATCCAGATAATCGGGGTTGACAATTAACTCTTTCGCTAACAAGTATCCGGCAACCGTCCAGGTTTGATATTTGCGCGATTCTTTTCCAATTAAGCGTCCATCTGGTCCGTCGTAATATTCGGGCCAATTGTCAAGCAGCAAGCGGCGTTCGGCGATCGCGATCGCATGATGGGCCAGTTCTGTCCGTTCCATCTTGCGGGCGGCTGCCGTCAACATCCATAGCAACACGGGCCAACTGCCGCCATTGTGATAGGACCAGGGGCGATTTTTGGGATCACAGCCTGTCACGGTTCGCCAATCTGAATCTTCCAAAGCAGGAAAGCACAATTTCATGGGCATATGACCAATCAAATCACTCCAACGCAGTTCAATCAAGTTCAAAATTTGGTGACACTGTTGCTCATCTGCCAGGGACGAAATGACCGCCATCAAATTGCCGATCGCGAAGAAACGACAATCCATTTGCGATGGTCCCAGGTTGCCTGCCAAAAATCCGCCTGCTTCCGGCAACCATTTTGCCAACCGGTAGAACGGAATCGAGTCTGAATAAATATTGAACTGATTCAGGGCTTCTTCGCCGTACTCCTCCACCCGAAACCGATAAATCACATTTAGCCGCTCGGTATCTAACCAGTAATGTTCTCGGACTTGCTTCAACAATGGAGCCAGGCGACAGTGAATCGCCGTGATCATTTGATTATTCGTTGGACTGGGCACCAGGAGTTCCGCACTGGCACGCAACGCCGCGTAGAACAATGCCTGAATATCCAGCGGATGCCCATACAAACCCATGCGACGATCGATCATGCTGGCTCCATCGGGCACCAACACCATTGGGTACATATCAAAGCGCGTCACCAAACACAGCGTTAGAATCAGACGAATTCCTTCTTGAAAATCATCCCGTTGTGCCAGCGCATAGTCATGAGTCGCTCGCACGTATGCCCGTAATAAAACAATCCACCAGAGGCACGCATCAGCGGGAGCAACTCGCCCGATCGCATGATCCCCAAAATCCGCTTTGAGATATTCCTGACCATTTAAAACTTCGATTTTGAAACTGGCTGGCATCAACCCCCGACTTGGCTTGGAACAATCCAGTTGAACGGTTTTGGGTTGCAGCTTTAAGGTCTCTTCCAGGAAATTCCGGACGATTTCCGTCTGTCCCTTCATGAGAAAAATCAACGCACTGGAAACAAAATCTCGCACGAAGCACTGATCATAATTGAGGGCTGCGATGTCAGGGTCTTGAGCAGCGATCGTTCCCACGGGGCGACCCCGATAATACATGACTGATTTTTCCAGTAATTCCCACGCCTGTTCTTCGATTAACCGCTTACCCAAGGGTTGGACTCCTCTCGCTGCAAGTAATGATCCATACATTTGCTCTCTATGGTAGAGCGATCCTATCGGGAAGCACAACTTACCGTGTACGGTTTGCCTCAATGCCTCTATCTCTTGTCAGATCTACAGTAGGGATGTGGATTAAACAAGCTGAAATGAGCAACAAAACAAGGTTGATTCAATCAGTTTGCAATCCAAAACAACGCTTGTTCAGTAACAGTTTGCAACCCAAAATAGTGCTTGTAGTTAACTGTTTGATGTTCCTTTTGTTGCTGAGAATACTTACGAGGTGAGATTATGGCTATTGTTCGTTGGCAACCCTGGCAAGAGTTTGATGTATTGCGTCGCCAATTTGATGATTTGTTTGATGAATTGGTTCCCGTGAGCCGTGGCACCCTCAAGCAAAACGGTCATGCTTGGGCACCTGCGATCGAACTCAAGAGCAATGATGAAGCGATCGTTCTGCGAGCTGAACTTCCTGGCATCAATGCTGAAAATTTGGATGTTCAAGTCACTCGTGAAGCGGTTGCCATTTCTGGTGAATACAAGGCTGAAACCAAGACGGAAGACAAAGAGCATCAAGTTCATCGGTCTGAGTTCCGCTATGGCAGTTTCCAGCGGGTCATTCCTCTACCTGTTGCTGTTCAAAATGATCAAGTGAAAGCTGAATTCAAAGATGGCATTCTGACTCTGACTTTACCCAGAGTTGAAGCCGAGAAGCCCAAAGTCGTGAAGGTCAACCTGACCGAATCGGCTGCTTCTTAGCTTGCCAGAGTTGTGGCTTGATCAAAAAATCCGCTTTCTGGCAGGACTTTCTCAACTCAAGAAATCGGATTTCTGTAGACGTAATGAGTGCTAAGTGCTAGACAAGGGCTGCTGAGGATCGGAGTAAATCTGATCCTCAGCTTACTCATTCTTCATCCTTCACCCACTTCCCCACCCCTCTACCCATCTACTCCCCCACCCATCCACCTGCCCACTCCCTACCCCCCAAATAGGTACGGTAAATACCCCTTCATCAGAAGGCGCGATCG
>JANRIN010000127.1:0-22340 GCA_033764965.1 Leptolyngbyaceae cyanobacterium bins.302
GGGCGTGTTTTAAAACCCTTTGATCCTCCCCAACCCTCCTTAAAAAGGAGGGAGCCGAACCGTTCAAAGTCCCCCTTTTGAAGGGGGATTTAGGGGGATCTCCACTCAGCACTGAGATGACTAGAAGGTTTTAAAACACACCCTAAGACTTAGGATCGTGGATTTAATAACCTGGCAGTTTGTCATCCTGAACGATCGCAGCGAAGTGAAGGATCTCAGCGATTCTTCGCTGTTGCTCAGAATGACAACTTTTTCAAGTTAATTAATTCTCATTCCTTAGCGATCGCCATTCTGATTTTGCACCTGAAAACCGGGAGACTGGTAATCGGATGCAAGATAATCACTGGGGATGGTGGAATGGTTGCCATCTCGCAACGCCAAGTAATTTGGTGACATGATTTCAATGCCAGCCGCGTTGCAACAATCCTGAATGTTCTGATGGAGTTTGGTATAAGTCACAGGCATGATTTCGGGACAATCGGTAAACGCATTAATTTGGTAGCTGACATTGAAATCGTTTAATCCTGTTTGCAATACGAATGGGCTTGGATCTGTCAGAATACCGGAAGTGGCGATCGCCGCTTTGACCAGCACATCCTCCACCGTCCTCCAGGGCACGTCATAGCCCAATGTCACTGTGGAATGGAGCGCGAGATAACCGCCTGTTGTGCGCTGAACCGAGCTAAAGTTGGTGAGATTACCACTTAAAACAGTTGCATTCGGAATCACAACAATTTCCTGGGGAAATCTGGCAATGCGCGTTACAAATAAAGATTTATCGATAACCTTCCCTGTAATGTCCCCAATCCGAATAATGTCATCAATGCGAAATGCGCGAGTATAAATCAAGATAATGCCCGCGATCGCGTTGGAAATTGCTGAAGATGACCCCAGGGTAAACAGCGCCCCCAGGAACAAGGAAATGCCCTGAAACGCTGGAGAACCAAATCCGGGCAAGTAGGGTGCCGCAATCACACAGGCGATCGCCATAATGCAAAGGCTGACCAGGCGGATTGTAGGCTTCACCCACTCTGGATAAAACCAGGAAAACGCATCATCTCGCCCTAATTCAATGATCACCAGCTTGGCAAAATCAATGACATAGTTGGTAATGAAAGCAATAATACCGATCGCAAATAGTTTGGGTAAATAGCGGGCAAACTCTTCCAGGAATGTTTGGACTTGGGCAGCAATTTGACTCAGAATACTATTACCAAACTCTCTTGTGGTGGGAAATTGACTCAGGAAAAAGGGTAAATATAAGTAAAGGGCTGCAAGAATTAGCACTAATCGCAGCAATCGAATAGCACCACTGAGCAAATAACTGGTTGCATCAGAGCCAAGAATCCGAAAATCACGGATTTGTAAATTCAATTGCTTTGCTTTACGAGCGGCTTTGACTTTAGTTAGCAACCGTGTGACGACTCGTTGAAGCAACTGAAAAAATATCAACAACCCGATCGTGCTTAAAACAGCGAATACAACGCCCCAAATTATTTTTTGTAAACTACGCTCTTCGCGATAAGCACCAACGGCAGTTTGCATGATTTCTACAGCCTCCTTTGCCAAAGCTTGGCGCGGTTTGCCCATCGCTTTCGCGTCAGCATCTCGAATCGTAAACAGAACCGTGTCTCCCGCCTGAATCAAAGACTCATTGGCATCTTCTCGCACCTGAAAAGCCTCTAGGGAAATAGCTGCGTCATTTGCAACCTGACTTAGCCGTTGAGTAATCACTTGAGCGCGTTCCTCCGGCGAGACAACTCCCGGAATTCCAACCCGCACTCGAAACAGCGGTTCCCCGCCCAGCACCACCGGATAGCCATCTACCTTATTTCCGGGGGGGACGGAGTCCTGTGCCAGCGTTGGGATCGCCCCGATCGCCAAACTAACCCCGATCGCGACTACTAAAAGCCATCGCTTCAGGGAAGTCAACCGGAAAGGATAGCTATTGCGAATCGCGTACATGGGAAACTCAAAGTTAAAGAGATGCCCCTTATTCTATCTGGAAGCAATTCTCTCCAAAAAGTTCTTTGATAAAGTTAAGCTTGCAGTGCCTCCAGCAGATCCCGATGGACGGATGCGGATGTGGCAATGACTAATCCAGGTCGTCCGTAATTTTCACACTGATGCAGCGGGGGCGGTGGATTGCCATCATGGGTGGTGACCATGCAACCTGCTTCCTGCGCCATAAAGGCTAAGGCTCCACCATCGATAAACTTTCCAGCGCGGATCACGGCACCAGAAAGCTCGCCATTCACAATCCCATTCACGTTAGGAATTTGAATGTCCTTCGAGTAGGAGGTGGCAACATCGATCGCTAAATATTTTTCTCGCAGTTTCGCCACTAACCACTCCATGCCCCAACCCAATAAGATCACGGGAGCCGCTTTTTCAACCTGGAGTCGATCGCACTCGTCTAAATCCGCATCTAACGCACCTTGCCAACAGCCCTGTCCACGCAAGGCGTAGCAGTAGGTATTTTGAGCCGGAGTTAGGGCAATCACCGCTTCAAACTCATCCGCATTCAACACGCCCAGGATAATTTGATAATTCGTGTGACCGTCCAAATAAAACTGGGTGCCGTCGATCGGGTCTAGAGTCACTAAATAATCATCCTGCTCCCCCAGATCGATCGCCCGAAAGTATTTGGTGTTATACGTTTGTTCGTATTCTTCGCCGTAAAAGCGAATGTGGGGAAAGTGCCCCAGCAACGCCACCTCAATCAAAGTTTGAATCGATAAATCTGCATCGCTCAACGCAGCCCCAAAAAAATTGTCATATCCGTCCTTTTCTGGGCGGGCAGCAATGTGAGGCTGAATTTGACAAGCATATCGAGCAGCCACTCTCAAATGAGGTAAGAGAGTTTCCAAAATCTGGCGGGGGGTGGGGGACATGGCAAATGGGTTGAACAGCGTCTAGATGGTATCATCCAAACGACATCGCCCCTCAGGTTCGCAATTTAAGCGGTTTTGGCGTTGTTGTAGCAGGGTTTCCAAGCTGGGTCTACCCGTCATGGCGAGGCGTTTGTCTGCCCAAATGGTGTATAACCCATCGGCGATCGCGCTCACAACGGGTAACTTGGTAATGGCATACACCCACCCCATCCCCAACACCTCATACACGCGCCGAAACACTTCGACGTTTTTAATCACCGTTCCATCAGGTAATACGGCATGAATCCGACCCATCGCCGTCGCAAAATCCACCCCACCATTCACTTCAGGCGTGTAATCATCGCTGGCAATGTCCACAAAAGCGACCAATCCTCGTCCAGCATCCCGGTTTCGCAAAAAGTTGACTTCCCGCAAACACAAGGGACATTCCCCGTCGTAGAGCAACTTGATTTTCCAGGCTAGTTGTTGAGTTTTTGTAGTGCTTTGAATTGGTTGTTGAGTATCTGACCCAGTCATGAGTTGTCAAGCCTTGATGTAACGGATTGCTTCTTAATTTTAAGAAAAATGAAGCGATCGTGCTGCCCAACTCTCCTCTTCCGACTCAACCTCCAACCCCTTGTCCCCACTCCCTAATCTTCCCCAAGACTGAGTTTTGTTTTTTCTGATACCAAGTAAATTCAATCCAAGGAGTGATAAAGCGATCGCCCCATCCAAGTTAAAACAATGACATAGCTTCGAAGAAATTTTAGAAGTGAAATGACTGCTTGCTAGGCAACAGTCGGCAAAACTTGGAGGAATTAACACCATGATGTCAACTTATTTTAATGCAACCATTCTGCGCCCACTCCGTGCTTTAGTAATTGCTTTTGCCTGTGCGCTGCTGTTATTTGTGAATGCAGTTCCAGCAGTGGCAGCCGGGACAACTTCACCCAGTAAGCCTTCCGAGGGTGAAACCCAACTGAAGAAAATCTACGACGAGTCCGAAAAATCTCTTAACTCAGGTCTGGATTCAATCGAAGAAGTATCAAAGCGGGCAGAGAGAGGAACAAACGAGGTGCAGGGAGGAGCAGATCTAGACAAGATGAGCACTCCAGAAAACTCTCAAGAGGCTACGACATTCAAGGATCAGGTGAAAAAAGCCCTGGATAAAGTGACTCCTGGCAGCTAATCGTCTAGCAAAACGATCGCCATTGAGCTTTCGAAAATCATGTATTGCACCCGGAAGAGCCGAAGGATAGTACTCCCTTTGGCTCTTTTTTTAAAACACTGTAGGCTAAACAGTTGAATGTGTTGAACATGATGGCAAATGACGATGGAGACACTAACAACCGATGTTCTCGTGGTGGGTGGTGGGACTGGTGGCACTGCTGCTGCCATTCAAGCGGCACGGCGGGGGGTAAGCACCATTCTGGTGAGTGAATTTTCCTGGTTGGGAGGAATGCTCACCAGTGCCGGCGTTTCTGCTCCAGATGGCAATGAGCTTGTTGCTTTTCAAACTGGAATTTGGGGCGCTTTTTTGCGAGAATTGCGATCGCGGCAACCGGGAGGATTGGATCATGGCTGGGTCAGCTTTTTCACCTATGATCCCAGCGTGGGCGCTCAGATTTTTGCCGATTGGGTCACAGCTCTGCCCAACTTAAAATGGATTGCCGGACAGGTGCCTCTGGCGGTTTTACGGACTGGCAACCGGGTGACAGGCGTGCAGTTTGCGGATTACACCATTCACGCCAAAGTCGTTTTGGATGGCACCGAATTAGGAGATTTGTTGGCGCTAGGAGAGGTTCCCCATCGTTGGGGTTGGGAGTTTCAATCTGAGTTTGGCGAACCCAGCGCTCCCTCTGCACCTAGCTTGTTGACCCAAACTTACCCGGTGCAAGTGCCAACCTGGGTGGTGGTGATGCAGGACTTCGGCGAGGGTAATCCGGCTCCTGAAATCCTGGCTCCACCTGTGGAAACTGCCAGCGATCGCTTTGCTGCAGCCTGGGACAATTACGGTGGCGAGAAATTTTTGAACTACGGTCGCTTACCGGGCGATCGCTTCATGATCAATTGGCCCCTACACGGCAATGACTACGGCGAAGGAGTGCAGCGATTAATTGGGAGTCACGCCGATCGATCAGAGTTTTTGCAAGAAGCATACTGGCATACCCAAAGCTTTGCTCGACACATTCAAACTCAATTAGGGCGACGGTACGGACCCGCTCAAGATATATTTCCGACTTCGTTGCCCTTGGGAGGAGGTGCATTTGCCCTGCATCCGTACTTTCGAGAAAGCCGCCGCCTCCAGGGGATTACCACAGTTCGAGAGCAAGACTTACTGCCCATTGCCAACGGCTCGGTAGCGCCCTTACCGGTTACCACATCGGCTCAAGGCTGCATGGACGTAGAAACTCAGTGTGATCCGATCGCGATCGGCAACTACGCCAACGACCATCATTATCCCAGTGGAGATATTCAGTTAGCACCTAAATCCCTGCGGTGGGGTGGACGCTGGACAGGAACACCCTTCACTATTCCTTATCGAGCGCTGGTTTCAGAAACCATCGATGGCTTTTTGGTGTGCGAAAAAAACTTTTCTGTGTCCCACATGGCAAATGGAGCCACACGGTTACAGCCAGTTGTTCTGGGAGTGGGGCAGGCGGCGGGCATGGCAGCGGCAATGTGTGTAGAGCAAGATTGCCAACCCAGAGAGCTAAAAGTGCGATCGCTGCAAACCGCTTTAATCAACGATCCCGTTGCTCCTGCTGCCCTCATCCCCTTACTTAACCTGGCTCCGAAACACCCTCAATGGCAATTTTGGCAAACCTATTACTTAGATCATCCAGACAGCTACCCGAACAGCGGCTGTTGCCCTCTAGATACAAAATCCCCAGGAATCAAGAGCAGTACATTGACATCATCACCCGAAGCAGCGGCGCTTCAAACAATCTACGGCTCTTTCAAGAAGTTGGCATATCAAAGCTATGAACTGATAGTCTCTGAGCCTGACAGCCACCAAGGGAGGGTATTGAGTTTGGTAACACTGTTACCCTGGGTGAACGACAAACTGAGCAACTTTGAGACTGATCAACCTATACGGGCTGTAGGAAGAGTCAACTCCTCAGGACAATGGTTATTGACTGAGGAAGTTTGCACTTTGTCAGGATCATGAATCAAATCAAGTAGGTTATGTGTCCTAGCTGTCCGCGGCAGGCAAGATGCCTATTCCACAGAGTCCGCAACTTCACTTGATTGGCATTTCTAAGTCATCAAGAAATTGGGCTGCTAAAGGAAGGCGAAACCTTACTCGGAAACTCCCCCACTTCGTCAGAAATTGTCAACTCGGTTGGCTTGCACCGTTTGACAACAACTGCAATGTTTTGAGCACCCTCAGCTTGTAAGTCTTCCACATAACCGGATTTCTCAGTCTCTGCCTCTTCAGAGGACTGAAACGGACCGAAATAATAGATGCAGCGAGGAGACTCAGTTTTGATCTCAACCCACCAGGCAAGACCCAAAAAATCCATGAAACCAGTTAGAAATTCCTGCATTTATTTACCTGCCAATTTCCACCAATGGCGCTTTATTAACTGAACACGTTGGAACGACATCACCACTATGTTCACTTCATGATTTGTTATACTCTGCTACCTCGCCTTTTTTCAACCAGGTAGAGTTGAATTTGTCCAAATGAAGAGGTTTAGATTGGCGCTGACGATAAATTTCGTAAATAGCCATGCCTGACGCAACGGAAGCATTCAAACTGGGAGTTTTGCCCATTAAAGGAATGGAGACCAGGTGATCACACGATCGCTGAATTAACAGGCTCAGTCCTTCTCCTTCGGCTCCAACCACCAGAGCAATCGCCCCCGAAAAGGTTACATCCTGAAGAGATTGGGTTGACTCAGTAGCTAACCCATAAATCCAGAACCCAGCGGCTTTCAGGTCTTCCAGCGCCCGACTCAAATTCACAACGCGCGATACAGCAAAGGTTTCCAACGCTCCCGCCGCTACTTTTGCCACAGTTGCTGTGATCCCAACGGCTCTGCGTTGAGGAATAACTAAACCTTGTGCGCCCATTGCCTCTGCGGTACGAATAATGGCACCCAGGTTATGGGGATCGGTGATGCCATCCGCCACAACCAACACAGGTTGTTCTGACTTTGCCTTTGCCTGCTCAATCAAGTCCGCCAATTCCACGTACTCGTAAGGGGCAACTTGAGCCGCAATCCCCTGATGGTTGGCTCCATCGGTGATCTGATCAAGCCTACGGGGATCAACTTCATCAATCACAGTGCCGTTGCCTTTCGCTTCAGATAACAAGCTGTGAAACCGCTCGTCATAACGAAGTCGCGATGTAATCCACACTCGATTTAATGTGCGTTGATTTTCTAGTGCGGTTTGCACCGGATGACGACCATAAATGAGTTCCGGCTCATCTTGTGGAACTGGTTCGATCGCAGTCTCTTCAGGTTTAACTTTTGGAATGGGCTTACGATCGCTTTCTGTCAGGTTGGGTTTAGAGAATTGCCGGGATCGAGGTCTCTGTCCGGGTTTGTCTCCCTGCTTACGAGTTGGACGGGCAGATCCGGATCCTCGCTTTGGCGATCGAGGTGAAGGCTTGGATTTGGGTTTCTTATCATTCATAATTTCTCACCAATATAGAAATGGAAATAGAGTACAACGACACAGAAATGAGACCCCAACATAGGCTCATCGGCTGCTGGGCAGCGTTAGGCTGAAAACAAAAAGAGAGCTAGTTACTTGCTATCAAGGCAAAATCAAGGGAACTTAACAGTTCCATCAAGCGTTGGGGATTCGTCAGATAAAGATAGCCCACTAAGGTTTCTAAACTGGTTGCCTGCTGATAAATATCAGCATCAACACGACGCGGACGACTGGTCACTGCATTTCGCCCTCGTTTTAACCAGGCTGTTTCAATGGCAGTGAGTTGAGGAATGAGAGTTTGTAAATGACGAGCCTGGGCTTCGGCTCGAACTTGAGCCACGACTTGTTGATGATATGCCTGAATCCGTTGGGGGGGAAGTAAATAATAGTGCCGAATAAAAAGCTCGTAGACTGCATCTCCGATATAAGCTAACGCTGCTGGAGAAAGCTGTTGAATTTGTGCCGCGGACAGCAACGGAAGGTTGATTGCCGGAAACAGTTGCCCATTCAAAGCGACTTGTGAAAAGCCGCCGGGATCGATCGGTGTATCTGTATCTGTAGGCACTTGGGCTGCACCTGCGATCGTACTTACTAGAAGCCGAACTTCACTCTAATTTAAACCAGAACTTAAAATTAGCTCTTATACTACTAATTTTTAAATCACACTGTAGCGCTCACTCGCCCAGGGTTCTCCCCGGTGGTGATAACCGTTGCGCTCCCAGAAACCCAACTCCATCTCTTCCAAGAACTCCAAGCCATTGAGCCACTTGGCGCTTTTCCAGGCATACAAATGGGGCACCACTAACCGCAACGGACCTCCGTGTTCGGCAGGCAACGGCTCACCATAGAGCGTGTGAGCGAAAAAGTTTTCATCTCTTAAAAAATCATCAAGGGCAAGGTTGGTTGTATAGCCACCATAGCTATGCTCCATGACGTGCTGTGCCCTGGGATCGACTTCAATGTGCTGCATGAAGTCCGTTACTTTGACTCCAACCCACTGCACATCCAGCTTTGACCAGGTGGTGACACAGTGAAAATCAGCCATAAAGTTGCTCTGGGGCATTGCCATCACCTCATCCCAGGCGATGGTGATTGGTTTAGCAAGTCCCCAGACTTTAAACTGCCAGGTTGCTAAATCAATCTTGGGAGTCTCTCCATAGGTAAGCACTGGAAAACCACTCGCCAAATGTTGACCAGGAGGAACGCGATCGCTTTGTGTGGGATCCGGTTTGTGGAAAAACTTTGCCAAGGGGGAATCCTCCCTACATCACGCCAGCACTCTAGGCTTCTTCGTCTTCGTCTTCGTCATCCTGAGGATACACAAAGCCTTCTGCCCGCCCAGTCAAGATAGACTTACCAATAGATAGCGCCTTTTCCGCCTGGTCAGCCGCTTTCCGCTTCCAGTTCGCACGACGCATATCACGCTTAGATTTTGAGGTTTTCTTCTTAGGAACAGCCATCACCAGTCAATTTCTTCACAACCTTTCTATTCTAGTCGAAGAACCCTCTGTTAAAACCAGACGATTTTGATGAGCAGCACTTCTTATTTTGAAATGAACGCAGTTCACTTGTGGACAATGGGTATCGAACAGCCATTTTCCAGAAGGAGAATGGCTGGCACAAAGAATAGCTGGTACAAGGAGTAGTTGACACAAGGAATGGTTGACACAAAGATATCTTGCTTCTGTCGGAAGGCTTTATGCGGTAAGCTACGAAAATCCTACCAAAGAACTGTGGTTTCAGTGTCAGTTGTTCTACTCCGGCAAATCCGAACTCCGCTCAATTGGAGCCATAGCCATGTGTAACATGGTCATGGCGAGTCAGAACGCCTACCCAGCATTGGTTTTTCAACTTTTCCTTGTCCTAAGCGTTCTGACCAAAGCTATAAATCGCACCAAAGGATAAAGTACTGTGGGCATTGTTGTTGAAGATGTATCCAAACGGTTTGGCAGTTTTGAAGCAGTTAGCCAGGTCAGTTTAAAGATCGAAAGTGGCTCATTAGTTGCCCTCCTCGGTCCATCCGGCTCCGGTAAATCAACGCTGCTGCGGTTGATTGCTGGGTTAGAAGAGCCAGATTCAGGACGGATTTGGTTAACGGGTGAAGATGCCACTCGTCGCACAGTGCAAGATCGCAACATTGGCTTTGTGTTTCAGCACTATGCGCTGTTCAAACATTTAACAGTGCGGAAGAACATCGCTTTCTCCCTGGAAATTCGGCGGGTGCCCTCGGCAAAGGTAAAGGCACGAGTGGAAGAGTTACTCAATTTAGTGCAGCTTCACGGGTTGGGCGATCGCTACCCTTCCCAGTTGTCTGGTGGTCAGCGACAACGGGTTGCCCTGGCGAGAGCGTTAGCCGTAGAACCCAAAGTTCTTTTATTAGATGAGCCATTTGGGGCGCTAGATGCCAAAGTTCGTAAGGATTTGCGAGCCTGGTTGCGGCGTTTACACGACGAAGTTCATGTCACGACTGTATTTGTCACCCATGATCAGGAAGAAGCGATGGAAGTGGCAGACGAAATTGTGGTGATGAATAAGGGCAAGGTTGAGCAGATTGGCTCTCCGGCGCAAATTTATGATCATCCTGCCAGCGCTTTTGTTATGAGTTTTATCGGTCCCGTCAATGTGTTACCCAGCACATCTGGTATTTTTCAAGCCAATGGGTTTGATAGTCCTCACCCAGAAGTTTTTCTGCGTCCTCAAGACATCGTGATCGCCACAACGCCGGATGATTCCTCTGCAGCGGCACGGGTTAACCGGATTATCCACTTAGGTTGGGAAATTCAGGCGGAACTCACCCTGGATGATGGTCAAGTGGTGACAGCCCATCTCACCCGTGAGCGGTTTGATGAACTGAATCTGGAACCACAGCAGCGCGTGTTTGTGAAACCGAAAGAAGCTCGTGCATTCCCGCTTTACTACTCTATTTAAATGAAGCGTTTTTGGGTAAATCTGCTGCTGTCGCTGACCAGTGGTATTTTGATGAGCTTGGCTGCCCCTCCTCTAAATTGGTGGTGGCTGGCGTGGGTCGCTCTGGTGCCCTTTTGGCTTGTTATCAGTCCGAAGTCTGAAGGGAGTGGGAAGCAAACCTGGCTGTGGGTGTTGGTGTGGGGAGTGAGCTACCACGGAATCACGCTGTCCTGGATTTTGGGGCTGCATCCCTTGACCTGGATGGGGGTGCCCTGGCTGGCGAGTGTGGCGATCGCGCTATTTTGCTGGGGATTCATTACGCTCTGGGGCACGCTGGCAAATTGGGTTTGGGCGTGGGTGGTGGGCAAAATAGCTCCACCTGGGCACTTTACTCCTCAAGCGCAAATTCGCTTCAGACTGAAACGGGTGTGGATTGGAACAGCGTTGTGGTGTGGGTTGGAGTTTGGGCTGAATTTGACTCCCCTGAGTTGGACTTCGCTCTCATTTACCCAAAGTCCGGGTAATTTGGTGATTTTGCATCTGGGGCGCTTGTCGGGACCGTTGCTGGTGACGGCGACGATCGTGGCATTTAATGGGCTGCTGGCAGAAGCATGGCTGCACACTCAGCAAAATCGGACAAATTCCCGTCTAACTTTGCCCCTAGTGGCGATCGCAGGGTTGCTCCTGGTTGTCACTCACGCGATCGGCTGGCACTTTTACAACCAACCCTTAAATGATGTCCCTGAGCAAGCGTTGAGCGTTGGGGTGATTCAGGGTAATATCCCGACTCGTGAGAAATTGTCTGGTAACGGCATTCGTCGAGCGGTTCAGAATTATGTTGGAGGGTATGAAGCTTTGGTCGAGCAGGGGGCAGAGGCAGTATTGACCCCCGAAGGCTCCCTGCCATTTTTGTGGGATAAGGTGCACAATCCCTTTCGTGCCGCTGTGCTTGAAAAAAAAGTTCCTGCCTGGTTGGGCATTTTTGTGGCGGACGCTGGCAACATTACTCAAAGTTTACTCTCCCTGGACACCACTGGGGAGGTTGTCGGACGCTACAACAAAATTAAGTTGGTGCCTCTAGGCGAATATATCCCGTTCCAAAATACCCTGGGGCAGTTGATTGGACGGCTCTCTCCGATCAAATCCAGCATGGTGCCTGGAACCACTGAGCAACACTTCGATACCCCCTTTGGACGGGCGATCGCCAGCATTTGCTACGAGTCGGTGTTTCCAGAGCTATTCCGCCAACAAGCAACCACAGGCGGACAATTGATTTTGACAGCCTCAAACCTTGATCCTTACAGCGAAATGCTGATGGTTCAACACCAGGCGCACGATTTGATGCGGGGAATTGAAACCGATCGCTGGTCGGCACGGGCAACCAATACGGGTTACTCTGGTTTTATTAATCCCCACGGAAAAATCATCTGGCGATCACAGCCGCGAACCTATCAATTGCACAGCGAAACCATTTATCGTCGTCAAACGCAGACAATGTACGTTCGCTGGGGCGACTGGGCAACTCCGATTCTGTTGGGTTCTGCTGCCGTGGTGTGGATTTACCATCGCATCAGAAATTTGCATCCGTAGATTCTGGTTTCAGCTATGCAGTCACGATAGGATTCTATTAAATTACGCTTCGGCTATGACAACAACCTGTGAGATGACCAGCTTGACGATGGCGATCGCCCCAACGACGACTCCCAGCCGTTCCAGCCAAACCATTCGGCAGCAGTACCCCAACTACAAAGTCATCGTGCTCAATGATGACTTCAATACGTTTGAACACGTGGCAACCTGCCTGGTGAAGTACATTCCCGGCATGACTCCCGATCGCGCCTGGGAACTCACGAACCAAGTGCATTTTGATGGGCAGGCGATCGTGTGGATCGGTCCGCAAGAGCAAGCCGAACTCTACCATATGCAACTCGATCGAGCAGGACTCACAATGGCTCCCCTAGAAGCAGCGTAAGGAATTTTTAGAAAGCCACATACCTGTACGGGCAGGCTTAGCAACAGGGCGATGCGTTAAGGAGACTTCCAACAAAGAACTTACCTTCATTGTAGGATGGCAAAGGTTCTTGACGGTGCCCATCCCAAGTCAGGTTAGCAGACGGGCACTCAGGCTTTGCCCATCCTACCTGGGTATTTTGTTTGCTAGAAAGTTCCTAACGTCGAGGGCTTTGCCGAAACTTGCTCCTACGTGAAGGTACATTTGCTCTTGGAAATCGACTAGGTAGCTTTACCTCACTCGGTTTGCCGAACAGAAACTCGGTTGAGGGGCAAGCTTAAAATACAACTAGCGGTTAACAAAAACGCAATCACGCCAGTCAACTTGACGCTCATTAATAAAACTTCCCAATCCGGTGAAATTAGCTTCTGCACCCCAAAAGCAGCACAGTAGACTAGCCAATAAACAAAGGTCATGAGAATTAGCATACGATCAGCCGCTTCTGCGTCATCCTTGGCGGGTTGTTTATCCAGAGTGAGCAGGGCAGCACCCGCGATCGACGCAAAGCAAGAAAGAATAATTGAGCACTCATGCCAGGAAAGATTTGCCATATCCAGATTCAAAATTAGTTTGAAACGACACCTTAGAAAGAAGTGAAATTCAGTCTAAAGGATGATTCATCTGGAAGGGCAGAAATCCTTACAAACAGCAATATTTGAACAAAGATATGTTAACGAAACTCAAAAAAGTTTTTTTACTACCGTGGACGGGATGGAACTAAGGGTGAAATAACCTCGATCGTATTGAGCTTATTACTTTTCGTTTCAACAAATTTGCCGTTGCGCCAAGTGCCTTCAACGCGGGAGCCATTCGCCAGCACAAAAGCCCCTTTCCCGGTTTGTTTGCCTGCCCGAAACTCTCCCTCATACCGCATTCCTGAAGAGTAAGTGCAGACGGCAAAGCCAGTCAGCCAATCATTGTCAAACACACCCTCACAGCGAGTTCCACCCGATAAGGTCAATATTCCGCGCCCCTGCTTCTTGCCATTCTGGAAATTTCCCTCGTAACGGTTGCCACTGGAATAGGTACAAAGTCCAGTGCCTTGAAGCTCATTGTTCTGGAACGTACCCTGACACCGAGTGCCATTGGCAAAAATAAAGGTGCCTTGTCCGTGTCGCTGATTGTTCCGAAATTCTCCCTCGTAGCGATTGCCTGTTGGAAATGTGCAAACCGCGCGACCGTTTAAAAACTCATTCTGAAATTTGCCTTCACACCGAGTTCCATCGGCAAAGGTGAACACCCCATTGCCATCCCGGACTCCGTTACGCAGTTCGCCCACATACCGATTTCCGCTGGGAAACTCGCAATTGGCTTTACCTTGAATCAGCCCATCTCGGATTTTGCCTTCGCAGTAATTACTGGCAATGTAGAAGGGTTGGTTGGCTTGAGCAGAAATGGGTACACTGACCAATGAAATTACACTTGCAGAGAGCAAAATGGTCGTCCAGGGGCTTAAAGGACGATGGGCGGTTGATGCAAGAGTGACCGACGATTCCATAACTTCAGTGGTAGACGTATAAAGTTGTCGCATTTTAGCTGTATCGGTTGAGACAGTGTGAAATAAATCGGGTAGAATACTGCGTTTGGAAGGATTTTTAATCAAGCACCGCTTTTAAAGCTGGTTAACAACGATGGTCAAATGGGTACGGGATTGTAAGCACTAAACAGTTTAATCATTCTCTAGGGCGATCGAGTCGGTCTTTAGTTAACCATGCTCGGTTCCCTAATTCCCTCTTTCGGATGGTGACAAATACCTATGCTTGTATGTTGCGGTTTCAATTTAAGATGGCTGTGGGTTTGTTTCCTTTTGTAAATAATCAGTGTTTCAAAACATTTTCCTCCGGATTGAAAGTTTGTCAAGCACATCATTAGGGCATATCTAAGTTCAGTTCCACTCACCGATTTGTTGAAACCCACTCATGCTATCGCTCTTTCCGATCGTTACTCTCGCTCAAATTTCTCCTGCTCCCTCGCCGAGCCTGTTCCCTCCCAGAGTCCCTGCTCAAGAGCTGGTGATCCCGCGTGAACCATTGCCAGCGCAAGAAACACTGCAAACGCAAGAAATTTTTCAGCCGCAAGAAGTGCGTCCGTTACCGGGGCAGCTAGACACCGTTCCAGTACTGAACAGTAACAGCCCAGAAGTAGTGCAAACGGAAGGCATTTTGATTTCTAGCTTTCCAGGCACAGGCAAGGACGTGCCATCCGCGCACCTAAACTATCCCTTTCAAGGACGCTTCGATATTTTCTCCCACCACATCGCCAGGGTGAGAAATGGGCAACCTCGGACACTGTTTCATGGCTTGCTCCTGAACAATCCCACCTCTCAACCCGTGCGCGTGGAGATTTTGCAAGGAGCTAGTTACACCACGCGCCCCGATGCACTCTTTGTTTCTTTGCCGCCTTATGTGGAAGATCCGATCGGGCGGGTGTATGCCGGACCGGGTAGCCGTGTGGTGAATGATTTGCTGCGAAATCGGCGGCAAGGCTTTTTGCCCCGTGAGGTGGTGCTGCAACCCGGAGAAAACCAGATGCTGTTCAATCTTCCGATTCCGGTTGCGGGAGTCCCCGGTTCCAATGGGCGATCGACCCTGCTGCGGCTGAGAAGTTCTGGTCCAGTTTATGCGGCTAGTTTAGCGATGTATGCCCCCCTGTCCGATGGACGGGAGCGTGCACCCACTACGGAAGAATGGCAGACTCTCCTATTCAAAGGCGGATTAGCCGGACCCAGAGATATTCCACCCACGCCTCCCGGTTCCAATGTGGTCAAAGTTTTCTATGGTCGAGTCGCGGGGGTGGCTGTGGGTTCTCAGTGGGAAGCCAAGTTAACCGATAAGGGTAGCGAGGTGCTGGCAATTCCCAAACGGGGACGCGCTTTTTCCTATGGGTTAAGTACGCTCTATCGAGGCACCTTGGGCACTGGACAAGTTCAAAGTGCCAAATTGTTAGCCCGCTATCCAGACACGGCATACCAGGCACACGGTAACTATGGAGTGCAGTATAGTCTTTCGATGCCGCTACATAATCCCACCAAGCAACCCCAAACTATCACCCTGGCGATTCAAACTCCCTTGAAGGACGATCGCAACAAAGGGGGTTTGCTGTTCTACAATCCGCCGGAAAATCGGGTCTTTTTCCGTGGACCGGTGAGAATTCAATACACCGATGACAGCGGCAGTACTCAAACTCGCTTCATTCACGTCACCCAGCAACGAGGACAGCGGGGAGAACCCCTGCTGACCATGACCCTGCCTGCCAACGCCCGACGCATGGTGCAGGTAGATTTGTTGTATCCACCCGACTCTACTCCGCCGCAAGTTCTGACTGTCCAAACCCTGGAGCAAACGGTTGGAACCACTTCATCACCAGACAATACCTCTTTAACCAGATAAGGCATGATGAAGCATGAGCATGAGCAGGTGTCGGTGCTGCCCTGGTTGTACTGGTCGCTGTTGCCCCTGCATCGCTTGCTGTTGAGCCTTTACTTCAGCCGGATCGTGATTCAGGGCTTGGAGCATTTGCCTGTGAATGGTCCGGTGGTTTTGGCACCCAAACACTTCAGCCGCTGGGATCCGGTTGTCATAGAACTGCTTAGCCTGGAACCCTTTTGGTTCATGACCAATGCCAACCAGTTTGAAGGGGTTCAAGGTTGGTTCATTCGCCGAATGGGAGCTTTTCCCGTCGATCTGGCGCGTCCAAAAGTATCAAGTTTTCGGACTGCGATCGCGCTGTTGCAGGCAGGTAAAAAGCTGGTGCTGTTTCCAGAAGGCGGCATTGTGCGCGATCAACCGATTCGTCCGCTCAAAACTGGACTCGCTCGATTGGTGCTGCAAGCCGAAGCCAGTTTGGACGCAGGCTCAATTCCAGTGGTGCCGATCGCGATTCATTATCATCCCCAGGTGCAACCACGAGCCGCAGTAACGCTCCACATTGCGCCACCGCTCTACTCAGCTAATTTTCAGCAGGCGGATGAGAAGCAAACAGCACAAGTATTTACGCAAGCTCTCCAGGATGCCCTGTTGGCTGGGCTAAGGGCGATCGCGACGAGGTAAAGGCTTCACCATCCACAGCGATTGAGTTTCGTAGCCCAACTGCTGATACAGAGCAAGAGCCGCTTGATTGGACTGGAATACCTGAAGCCCAATCTGCCGATCGCCTCGTTCCTGTGCCCAGGATTCGGCATGGTGCATTAAAGTTGTGCCAATCCCCTGCCGACGATGCTGTGGATCAACGTAAAGCAAAAAAATGTGAGCCTGACGATCGCCGTGCAATTGATCGATCGCCGTGCCAATCCACAAGCAGGCAACGGGTTTTAAGGGACTGGTTGAAGAGGGCAATCCGGTAAATGTCGGGGATGGGCGATCGTTGCTTTGCCATTCCACCCACCACAGCGGCGTTTCGCGGGAGAAGTATTGGTCTACGGTTTGAGCCAGATGCGCCAGTCCCCCCTGAGATGAAAGCTCGAAATAGGTGCGGTGCATGAATTTCAGCAGCAGCGCCCGATCCAGCAGGGAGCCTTGCCGCAAAGTGTAACCCATGGGCAAGACAAGGGGCGATCGCGGCATTGCGGCTACCCCAACCTAAAGGGCGGTGTCGTCTGTCAAACCGTTGACCAGAGCCGACAAGGAGGGCGGCAAACTGGAGACTTTACCAGAGGTAGACATCTGAGCGTTGTGAGGAGTTATTTCTTCGATCGGGGCAGGGGCAGCCATATCATCCACCAGGAAAATCCGGGAACTCACTGCCAGCAATGCCACCAAAAACACGAGAACGATCAACAAGGGTGCAATGTACTGCCGAAAGATAGCCATAGGAGCCAATTTAGAAGCTTTATTATGAAAGGCGAGAAGTTTTCTAAAATCTTACTCAAGATTTGTGAAGCTCTCTCATTTCATCCTACATTGAATCTTGGGAATCCTGATCAGCCTCTCGGTAAATCCACGGCGACCCCCCATTCCACGGAGCAAATAAGGGCAGCAACAGTAACCCAGGTAGGGCAGCGGCTAGGGTAATCAGGAAAAATAATGCCCATCCTTGCTGAGTTGCTCCAGCCAGAAAGACTGGAGTATTGGCGGATACCCAGGTTGGCAACCGTTGCGCTAGTTCACCCGCGATCGGTCCAGCTAACAAATCTCTGCCAACTGCCATCAGGCTGGAAAGCAGCGCAAATTGGGTTGCAGAGAAGCGAGGATTACATAGGCTGATCAAAAAACCCAAAAAGCCGGCGGTGGCGAGTCCGCTACAGAAGTTTTCCACATTAATGGCAAGTACCATTGCGGTCAGGTTCTTGCCAATCACCGCCAAAGCAAAATACGCCAGGTTACTCACAGCCTGCAAAATGCCAAAGATCCACAACGATCGATTGATCCCAATTTTGCTAAGCACAGCTCCGCCTGCCAAGGTTCCGACGATCGTGGCAATCAGCCCCATGCCTTGCCGAATGTTGCCAATCTCAGAATCGGAGAAGCCCAGCCCTTTGCCCCCCAGGAAGGGCACCGCCATCTTGGCAACCATCGCATCCCCCAGGCGAAACAGAATGATGAAGATGAGAGTAAACAGGGCTTGCTTCCAACCAATCCGTTGAATGAATTCCTGAAAGGGCTGGACAACGGCTTGCTGCAGCGTTTCGGGGGGACGATCGCGATGAATCGGTTCCGGTGCCCAAATCGAGGTCAACACGCCGATGCCCAACAACGCTGCCATCACCACGTAGACCCACTGCCAGGTGATGCGGTCTGCCAGGTTGAAGGCAATCCAGCCGGTTAACAACAGGGCGACGCGATAGCCCAGGATGCCGAGGGATGCCCCTGCCCCCGTTTCCCGTTCTTCCAGCACATCGGCTCGGTAGGCATCGATCGCGATATCCTGGTTTGCACTCAAGAACGCGAGACCCATTGCCGTCAACGCCAGCAGTTGCAGCCCAACGCCGCGTTGTTCCGGTGAGAGATTGACGATCGCCGCCATCTGCACGGCAACTGCCAGAATGATCGCAATTAAGCTGATTTGGGTGATGACCATCCAGCCTCGCCGTCGTCCCAAAAAGGGGGGAATGTAGCGATCGAGCAAGGGCGACCACAAGAATTTCAACGAATAGGGCAGGCTTACCAACGTGAACCACCCGATCGTTCTCAAGTCCAGTTGGGTCTTCGTCATCCAGGCGCGAAAGGCATCATCGGTCAGGGCAAAGGGCAATCCAGAAGCGAAACCGAGCAGCAAGATCGCCGCCATTTTTTTACTCTCGAAGACTTTTAAGAAGGATTGGGTAGCTTTCACGGAATATCGCAACAATCGTCACTGTTATCAAGAACCTGGCATAGCATAATAAAGCGTTTGGCAATCTCTAATAGTTAAAGTATGTCTCTTTCTTCTGCTCAACCTGCGCTTTTAGTTCTTGCAGACGGTTCCAGCTATCCAGGATGGTCCTTCGGCGCAACCGGAACCACGATCGGCGAAGTGGTGTTTAACACGGGCATGACGGGATATCAGGAAGTGTTGACCGATCCCAGTTACCTGGGTCAGATTGTGACATTTACCTATCCTGAACTGGGGAATACCGGAGTGAATCCAGAAGATGAGGAATCCATCCGTCCCCAAGTGCGGGGTGCGATCGCCCGGAATATTTGCCCCCGTCCTAGCAACTGGCGTTCGACTCAATCCTTGCCGGACTATCTCAAGCAGCACAATGTTCTGGGCATTTACGGCATCGATACCCGTGCATTAACTCGCAAATTGCGTTCCGTCGGCTCTATGAACGGTGCCATTTCCACCGAAGTCCTAGATCCCTATGAGCTGCTGCAACGGGTACAGGATGCCCCCAGTATGGCAGGACTGAACCTGGTGCGAGAAGTGACAACGCCCACAATCTACGAGTGGTCTGAATCGACCGATGCGCGGTGGGAATTTAGCCCCAGCGCCACCCTGGATGGAGAACCCTTGACCGTTGTGGCACTCGATTTTGGCGTGAAGCGCAACATTCTGCGTCGCCTTGCCAGCTACGGTTGCCGTGTGATTGTGGTGCCTTCCACCACACCACCAGAAGAGATTTTGCAATATAACCCAGACGGCATCTTTCTATCCAACGGACCCGGAGACCCAGCAGCCGTAACAGAGGGCATCGCAACCGCCAAGGCTTTGCTTGCCAGCAATAAACCAATGTTCGGGATTTGCATGGGACACCAGATTTTAGGATTATCCATGGGAGCAGAAACCTTCAAACTAAAGTTTGGGCATCGGGGTTTAAACCAACCCTGCGGGTTACAGCAGCAGGTGGAAATTACCAGCCAAAATCATGGGTTTGCCATCAGTGCCGATTCGTTGCCAGATGCGGATGTGGAGATTACTCACCTCAACTTGAACGATCGCACCGTTGCCGGACTGCGTCACAAAAACCTGCCGATCTTCTCCGTGCAATATCACCCTGAAGCAAGTCCTGGTCCCCACGATGCCGATTACCTGTTTGAAAACTTTGTCAAAACCATGCGCGAAAATCGTAAGGCTAAAATTTGAGCGACGGTGATAAAATATCGACACTTCAGGCGCAACCTTGCGGTAGTCAAAGCATCAGCAAGCGTGTATACTGGAGCGTCGATTGAGGATTATCAATTCCGGGAGGGTTCTATCGCTGAGCCGTTAACCTTGACTGTCAGCTTACGAGGCACACGCGAAGTCAAGGATAATTACCAACTATTCCGCCTCACAGGTCTTTTAGATGCCTTCTCCGAGCCAAAATTTCGATCGGTGATGGGAGGGTGTGTTGACGAAGGTCCCAAGCACTTCATCTTGGATTTATCCCAGATCGATTTTGTCGATAGTTCTGGTTTAGGTGCGCTGGTTCAGCTTGCCAAGAAGGTGCAGTCTGCGGGGGGCACACTTCAGATTGTGTCCAACCCACGGGTGACGCAAACAGTAAAATTAGTACGACTGGAGCAATTTCTGTCGTTGCAAGCTAATGTTGAGGCTGCGATCGAAAACGCTGTCAGCAAAGGTTGAGTCTGGTTGCAGGTTGGGAGAAGCGGCATGGCATCAGGCAGGCGAAGGTTTAAATTTGAGTTGCTCCGTCTGCTCAGTTTGTTCACTGGCTTGGCTTTCGGCATGATGTTGACTTTTGGGTGTGTTCCAGCGATCGCCCAGCCTTTTGCATCCGATGCAACGTTCCAGGCTAGTGTTGATACGTCCTCTCAGGTGTTTGCGATGAGTCCTCCTGTTTTATCTGCCAGCGAACTGGATACTGCCTTGAGCCAACTAGAAGGGTGGAAGATTCAAAACGGGAAATTGCATCGGCAGTTTCAATTTCCCTCCTTCGTTGAGGCGTTTGGGTTCATGTCCAGTGTGGCGCTGGTTGCCGAATCGATCGGACACCATCCCGAATGGTTCAATGTCTACAACAAAGTCACGATCGACCTCACGACTCACGATTCCGGTGGCATTACTCAACTGGATGTCGATCTCGCCAAGAAAGCCAATCAATTCGCGAAATAGCTCCCATGCTGCCGAGTGATTTGCTGATTCACCGCTTCAATGGCGAAGAACTGCTCCCCAAACGGTTGCCGATTAACGCGGAAGATCAAGCGATCGCCAGTGAGTTAATTGATGTGTTCCAAGCCTGCAAAGGCAGTCCACGGGGATTCCTTAATCGGCAACTGCAAGAACTGGAAGGTGAAGAAACGGATTACCGCATTAAGCGAGGGCTGGCCCATCTGCTTAGCGGCGATGCCTTTTCCACCTTTGAAACCGTCAGTCCGCTGGATCCAGGCGAGTTACGGCAGCGCGTGTTTGCCCTGACTGCTCAGCGTCCTCCTAGCCAAACTGCGACTCAAGCCACCCTGGAGCAACTCTCTACCAACCTGACGCAAGAATTGGGGCGAGACGTGTTGCCGGGGCAAATCGCGATCGGCTTGTATGCGGATCTGGCTGAAAACCAGATTCTCACCGCCTTTGAGCCGCCCACGCCCGAAGCATTGCTGCATCGCTACAATCTCTCCCAGGTACAAGGCATTTTCTACCGCGCCAGTCAGGTGACGATCAACGCCCATCGCAATGATCCGGGCGAGTACAAGCTTTTATTTCGCTACCTGAAGCTGTTTGGTTTGATGACTTATATCGAAGGCGATGCGGATCATGGCTTCACCCTGACGATCGACGGACCCACCAGCCTGTTCAAGCCCAACACCCACTACGGCTTGAAACTTGCCATGATGCTTCCTGCCCTGCTCCACGTCACCAAATGGGACTTGACCGCCACCCTTCAGCACAAAGATTCCTACTCTGGCAAAGAGCGAACCGGACGCTTCAGCCTTGCTGCCACCTGCGGCTTGGTCACTCATTATCCCCCTGGCAAAACCTACGACAGTATGCTGGAAGCTGGCTTTGTAGAACGCTGGGCAAAAGCCAAAACCGACTGGCAATTGGAGCGAGAAGTGGATCTCATTCCCATTCCTGGCAGCGTCATGATCCCCGATTTCCGCCTGGTTCACCCAGATGGACGCAGCTTTTTGCTGGAAATCGTGGGCTACTGGCGACCAGAATACTTGAAGAAAAAATTCTCCCAGGTGCGCCAATCCAACCGGGATGACTTAATTCTGGCAATCTCGGAACGCCTCAACCTGGAAAAAGCCGGGGTAGACTTTCGCGACACTCCTGCAAGACTGGTGTGGTTCAAGGATCAACTGTTGCCAAAAGCCGTGCTACAAGTGTTGGACGGATAGGAATCTTAAGTTATGTAGCTCGCTCTACTCTGAACTGAAACGCAGATGGCTCTTTCTGCAACCGGAAAAGATTGCTCAACCAACAAAAAACCGATGGCTTCTTGCGTAACCAATCGGCTAGTCGTGTGTTCCCTGTTGATGACTCGGCTTTAGTTGAGTCTCCTTAAGTATGTCTGGAGT
>JANRIN010000138.1:0-12186 GCA_033764965.1 Leptolyngbyaceae cyanobacterium bins.302
AGATTGAACGCTGGTGGGAAATCGTCATGAGTGCATTCACAATGGTCAGCTTGTTTGCCGATGCGTTCAACTCTGAGTGTCCTTTATCGCAGAGGGTCTTCACGCAGCATCCCTGGTGGGACCACCAACGTGGTTGGAAAAATCTGCTTAATAATTTGCGTTTGGTGATTGAACCGTGGGTTGCCTTTAACCACCTCAAACAGTGGTCAACTGTGTTTTTCATTCCCACTGTGGAGTCAGGATTCGCACAATTAATTGAGCGAATGCAGCAGTTTTACTGCCCTGTAATTCACGATTTGCTCCTGCGTCGCATCTTATTTAACTCTGCTTAAAGGATGGAAGAGGGCTAACCTCTTTAACAGTAAGAAGTTGGTAGCGGCCGTATTACAAGATGGCGATCGAACTGAATGCAAAATTCTTTAAGCTTTTGGAGGCAAATTTTCTTTAGACAGAGCTACAATCCAATCGATCTGTTCTTCAGATAAAGCAAGCAACTCCCGACGTGACGCAAGGTAGGAGCAGAACGTTACCAAGGTTTGTTGACACTCCGTCGGCAGATAAGGACGGATGACCTGCCGCCAGAAATCAGGTTCACTGAGACAGTGAATAGTATGAGCGCGTGTTAGGACATCGTAAAATACCCCCAAATTCTCCTGAAACTCCAATCCATCGAGTAGTGAAAGAAGATAAGTGCCTAAATATGGAGCAGCGATAGCAGGTGGTAAATCAAGCAAAGGTGTACAACCTAAAAAGCTTGGTGAAGAGATATCCACATCTACAGGTGCGATACCGATAAAGGTTTGCCATGCTTCCTTTACGGACCCCCATGCCACATATTCGAGATTTTCAGTGGGCGGCGGTGGTATAGACGACCATGCCTCACGGATGGCAATGACCATATCTGATGTATTCATCAACATGCAAGCTTTCTTCGTAGTTCTTTCAGATTTTTAATTTGCTGCTCCAATTGTTTTACTGCTCCCTCATGAGCATCCTTACGCTGCTGTGCTGTGTTTCCTTTCTTGAACCAGTCAAATTTGTCACAGTCAGCATCGATATAAGCTCTCCGCTGTTTAAAGAGTAGATCAAGCTCAGGAAGCAGAGAGTCAATGAGTCAATGAGTCAATGAGCGCACATAAAGCTTTTATCTGATCAACTGTAAGCTTAGGAATGTCTTTCCCGATAGCTTTCATCTTGGTTCCAATGTTCCCCACAGTCTTTTTCGTAACGTCGTACTCATCATGTTTTGCTTTGCATTCGTCCCACAAATCTGAATCACTCTGAGACAAATCTGCTGGTTTGACTGGAACTTTTGAAGTTCCCCCAATGTTTGATAGAGCAACTATCTCATCAACTAGCTTGATTGCCTCTTGATATTGTTTTTGTCTAGCTTCCTCTAAATATTCATTCTCACTCTTACCATCATCAAAAATATTAGAGGGAGTGAGCAGGATCGCAAAGAAAATTATGATCGCTACACCAATAGGGCCAAGAAGACCAAGACCGCCACCGGGAGCCGGACTAGGACCAGAAGTAAGAGGTGGACTGGGACCAGAAACAGGAGCAGTACCAATTGGATATACACCACTGACTGGACCAGGCGCACTAACAGGTGCTGGTAGGGCTTGCATTTGTATCGCACCAGACGCACTACTTGTTGGAGCAGCACTTGATGCCGCGTTAGTAGCGGTTTGTTTCGCTAGCTCCTGAGCAGCTTGCTGAACGTCCCCTGGAATAGTGATCAGATTGTATAAATCTGCGGGACTCTTACTACGAACATTCTGTATAACCTCTGGATCAAGTTGACTAGCCCAGGTTTTCACTATTTTCCCAGGTGTGCTATTCCAATCGACTTGAATATTTCCCAGGTTAGATACCAGATCTAGAGCCTGTCCACCAACATCGGTTGCTAAATCTAATGCCTCACCACCCTTTTCTTTTGCCCAATCCAGAGCATCGCTCCCTGCTTGAGTCGCAGTATCGACAACTGCGCTACCTTGTTCTTTTGCCCAATCCAGAGCATCACTCCCTGCTTCAGTAGCGGTATCTAATGCCTCACCACCTTGTTCTTTAACCCAATTCAGGGCATCGCTTCCTGTTTGAGTAACCTTATCTACGACTGCCCCGCCCTTTTCTTTCGCCCAATCATAGGCATCGCCTCCAGACTGAGTGACCGTATCTACCGCTCCACTAGCTTTCTCTTTTGCCCAGTCTAAAATTCCTCCACTAGAACTACTTCCTTCACTTTCAGCTTCCTGTTTGTCTTCGTCATCACCAAACAGTGACCACCTCTGAATTTCAGGGTTAGAAATCGGTGAGATGTTGGGCGATCGCTGCACTTCCGCATCGTCTTTTTCACAAGCTGCACACTTCATCTGGACAGTTGGCTGTTCAAGATTGTGTTTCGTTTGGACAGCACCTGTTTGCTGAACAACATGGGTCAACTCATGGGCAGTCAACGCATCCTTCCCAGGAGCCTTCCCCGCCCCAAAGTAAACATCCTGCCTGTGAGTAAACGCCTGAGCATTCAAATCCCGGTTCATCTGCACTGCTTTGCTGTCGGTGTGTACCCGTACTTGGCTAAAGTCATTGCGGAAGCGGGATTCCATGAAGCTTTTTATATCCTGCGGTAAGGGGCTGCCGCCACCCTTAGTGCTATTCAGCCGACTTTCCAGGTTGCCCCCCGCCTGTAAGCTGCCATCTGTCGCCCGTTGCAGCGTATTTGCCAGCGGTTTGGTCTGCACTTCCTCCTCTTCCGGCATTTCTTTCCGCTGTACCAAAGGCGTAATCGTCTCTACCAGTGGTTTTCGCTGAACCTCTTCCGCTTCGTCCATCTCCGTCTGCCGATGGATATTCGGTGTTGCAGACGGAGCCATGCTCATCACCTGTTCTGCAACCCGATCGGCTTCCTGCTCATAAGGATCATTGGGCTGCCCGATCGCCAGTTTCGTTTGAATTCCACGCCAGCTTGGAGGATCTGAAGGTGTTTGACCTTCTGCATAGAGATTAAACGATTTCCGTTCCAGCCTGGGTTCTTCCACCTCTGAATCAAGTTCCCTGCTTTCAGGAAATGCCTGCACCATTGGTGAGGATGGCATTGACTAGGTTTCATGAGGACGGCGAGGAAACGGATTTTCATGAGAAGACGCAATTTCCTGGCCTGGAAACGTCACCTCGAACGGTCGGGGTGATGAAGGACTTGCTTTGAGCGGAGGTGCTTGAGGCTGAAACGTATCTGCTTGAATGTCGTGGGGCATGATAGGGCTTGTGTAGATGGCATCGAGGCAGATCTGACACACGGAGCTACCTTATTAAACTCTGATCAACTAAAACTCACCACTTACCTTTGTCTACTCTGGCAGAAAAATCCTTGTATTTGTCAACAATTGGTGAATTTAGGTTCAGTAAATCTTTGGTGATCGAAATGATGGGCAGTGCCAGGAACCGGATGAACCAGAGGTTGGGTTCAGCTTGTTCCCCATGAGATGAGCATGGCAGCGATCGGGCCAGTGTTGACCTGAGTGGTCAAGAAGAGGCTTCCATGATTTGGGCCTTGAGTAAGCCTCTGTTCGTTCCAGTGGATTAAAGTCTGGAATCACCAGGTTTCCCAAGCGATAGCAGATCGGCTCTGGTGGCGATCGCCTTGAAGCAGTGAGTAACACACCTCTATTTGATCTGCACTACTCGCTTTAACGGCAGCCAAACGGAAAGCAATTAAGTGCTTTCTGCATACCTCTCGAATGGGGTGATATACATTAAAGTGAAAACTCTACCCCTAAAGAGAAACAATGTTTAGGAAGGCTTTAGGTGCGCTTATTGGCATTAGCTCTGTCTGTGCAGTAACTTTTGCTCCCGCTGAAGCTGCACAAATTACAGTCGGTTCCACTACCTATGAGATTACAACGGTAACAGGTACATATAAGGAATTAGAAGCAACCTTAAAAAGTCAAGTCTGGTGGGGTTCAAGGACAACAGCGGGATTGTTTGCTAAGAGTTTAGGTGCTTCCCTTGGTTTTCCTGATCCACCAACCGCTGTGCCTGGTTTCTCAGCAGTTGAGCCTGGGGGACCGATTTTTGCCTTTGAGTTTGTTCCTGTACCTTCTTTAGTTAGTTTCACTTACGGAAGAGGCTTGATGCGCAGGTCTTTAGCTCATGGAGGCTGCGGCGGCTATATTGGAGAGTTTTATCCGGAAATTGGTTGTATAGGGATCAGATGGGTTCCCTATAGTGCTTCATCCAACTATGGAAACAATGTTGCAGTATGGGCTGTTGCTGCTCCCGCCGAAGTTCAGTCAGTACCAGAGTCTGCTTCCTGGTTAGGCTTAATGGTTTTAGGTTTAGGCATGGTTGTGATTAAGCGTAATCAGCTTCGTTGAGGTGTGAATTTAACACCAGCGCTCCTCAATACTCACTGGGCAGAAACAGCACCCGATTCATCAAGTACAGCTTGAACCGTTCCATCGGAAAGTCCCTGTGCTCAACCTCATGCACGATCGCAGGGGGAGTTCCTTCATCCTCCAGGCACTTCAAAACGACATGGCCTTCGGAGTGCTGCTCCAGATGCCAGATCTGAATCGACTCCAGCTTCGCTCGGCTGATCCGGCATTGCAGGTCTGCGATCGTATCGAGTAACCAGTAGCAGTGGGCCTGATCTGCCAGGAACTTCACCCCTTCACTGTAGGCAAAGTGCTTTTGCCAGTGCGGGTAGTGCTTGGCAGAACCTCGAAACTGCTGGAGCAGGGCTTGGAGATCTTCGGAGTGGATAGGAGACATGGGAGTATACCAATTCTTCCTTTCCCACCCCGATAGGGGTGATGAACTGTGATTGACATCCACCACCCAGTCATTCAATGAATGATCGCACGAAAGCATGAAGCAGCAAGGGGCTGTACTATGCTGCAACCTTGATGGTCCAGATGTCAGTGAGCATCCTCCGCTCCCCAAAGCGATCGCCATTCGTCCATTCAGGGAATATGCGGTTCGCGTCGCCAGGAGGTGACACGCACGATCGCGCTACCATCAGGACATGCGTTTACTGTTCGAGTCCCCGATCATCGCCCGTGAGGTGGCCTTCATGCTCCGGTTTGAGTATGACGGGTGCAATGCAGTACTTCTGCCAATGGCCTATGATGTGGTGGCAGTCCGAACGGCGATCGAGTTGATGGGCAGCGAGTTTTGCTTTGAAGGGGATGGGTGTGCGATCGCCCCGATGCTGGAGAAGGAATGTTGGGACGGTCTGACAGATGAGCAGTTAGCCCAGCGGATCGCGAGTCGGTTGAACGCTGCGAGTAACCTGGCTCCGTTTTAGAAGCAATCCGCTCATTAACCAACGTCTTCCAGTAGTCTGGCTACCTGCTCAGGAGCCGGAAGCTGGCCTTTTAACTCCTGCGGCAAAGTTGATGTAATTCGATAGGTGGTAACGCCAATTGGTTTAGTGGCATCCCTCAAGGCGTATTCAACAACCGTTTTATCTTTCGATTTGCAAAGGATAATTCCAATTGAAGGGTTTTCGTCCTCCAGTCGTACCAAGTCGTCCAGAGCAGCCAGATAGAACTGCATCTTTCCAACATACTCTGGAATAAATTTGCCAATCTTCAAATCCACTGCAACAAGGCATTTCAATCGACGATGGTATAGGAGCAAATCAATGAAGAACTCTTGATCCCCAATCTCCAAACGATATTGGCTACCGATAAAAGCAAACATCCCTCCTAGTTCCCGGAGAAATGAGTCGATTCTGCTTGTAATCGCCTTTTCTAACTCTCGTTCGCTATGTTCCTCTCCCAAATCTAAAAAACTAAAGGTGTATTCGTCCTTAACAGCTAGTTTTGCTTGATTACGGAACTCATCGGGTAGAGTTTGGCTGAAATTAGTTTGGTTCAGTAGAGTCTTTTCGTAGGTTTGGTTTTCAATCTGGTGGATTAGAACGTTCTTGGTCCATCCATACTTACGAGTCATACGGATGTAAAACTCACGCTCTAAGGCATCCTTGCACTTCTCCATAATCGCTAGGTTATGAGACCAAGCAATTTCTCGCACCATTGGTGCGAGTTTTTCGTTATCCACGTAAGCTTCGTAGAATGAACGCATCCGCCATAGATTCGCGGCTGAAAACCCACTCATACCAGGAAACTCTAGCTGAAGATCACGGGCTAAGTTTTGGACAACTGACTTTCCCCAGCCTTCTGCTTCAATACGAGTCACAATTAAATGTCCAATATCCCAGTAAAGAGCAATTAGTTCCTTGTTGACGGCTTTGAGAGCTGCGTATTGAGCCGAACGGACACGTTGCTTGATCTCGATTAGAAGATTGCTATAAATCTGTGGGTCTAGATTGCTCACGTACCTGTTTTCCCTTGGATACGAAATTGCAGAAGGATATCAGGATTTACCCTGTTTGAAATCTAGTGCAAAGGCTAGATTAGTTCACATCAGTAATTAGAGATTTCAGGTCTACCAGTAACTTCTCTAACCGTTTTTGCTTCTTAGGGTCATCAATAACTCTTGAACGTTTAGCAAGGCGTAGCACCTCATCAATCTGACCTCTAATGGTTGGCGTATGCACTGTTTCAGCCTGGGCCGTGTTTATGGCAGCGATACGCTCCTTTATCTGAGATAGGGAAAGGTCTTGAGTAATTACCTCTTCTAGGAGTGCATTGCGCGATTGCTCATCCTTAACACGAGCGATCGCCTGGGCCTTCGTGTAAGCGATCTTTCCTTGTCGTAGGGCCTGCAAGATCTCTGAGGGCAGTTTTAGTAAAGGAAGCCGATTGGAAACAAAGGATTGCCATTCCATACGAGAGGTGCTTTCAAAGACTTGTTTCACAACCGTCACCTCAGAGTTCCCCATAACGTTATGGGGAACTTTGCCTTTCACCTCGTCCTGCATCCTATAAAGTAGCGAAACTACCTCTGGTTCTGGTTTTTGAAGTTTCAAGGATAGCAGTTGCAGAATCCCTTCTGTTTCTTCTAAGGGATTAAGATCTTCTCGCTGCAAGTTTTCAACTAGAGCAATCTGGAAAGCCTCTTGCTCATTTATATCCCGGACAATGACTGGAACTTCTGTCAGTCCCACCTGTTTGGCAGCACGATAGCGCCGCTCTCCCGCAACCAATTCATAACTCGAATGATCGAGGGGACGAACCAGGAGAGGTTCTAGAATTCCATGTTCTGCGATAGACGCAGCTAGCTCTGCTAGCTTCTGAGGGTCAAAGTAGCGACGAGGTTGCTGTTTTGGAAGTTTGATCTGACTTGTTGAAATTGAATTAGAGCTAGAGGAAGGTAACTCATCCTCTTCACTGAACAACGTTACGTTTTTGAGGCGAGAACGATTAGCGGGAGGTGGAGGAGAGGGCATTACAGGGACTCCAAGACATTAGCAATTTCATCTAAGATTTCTAGAACTGCCAAATTTTTCTTGGCAGAAAGGGCAAGTGGCTTACCATACTCAGACGCTTCCGCTAACGCGGTGGCACGAGGAATGGGGGGGAAGATGGGAGCGATGGCAGCCAACTGTCCAGTAATGGCATCAAGAGTTCTTTGATCAAGGGCATTACCAGAGGAATACATAGTTGGACAAAAGCCCGCTATCTTCAAAGCCTTATTCAATCTGCGTTGGATCTTTCTCACAGTTTTGAGTAAGGAGTCTGTACCCATCAACGCCTTGAATTGAGTCTGGATTGGCACAAGGATGTAATTGGCAGCAACCAGGCTGATTTGGCTAAGAATACCAAGACTGGGTGGGCAGTCAAGCAGGATAAAGTCATACTGATCTGCTACAGGAGCTAAGGCAGATTGAAGACGAAGCTCTCGTTGTTCTGCCAGAACAAGCTCTTGTTCGGCATCAGCAAGGATAATATTGGCGGGAGATAAACTCATTTGATGAGCATGGAGGATGGGGAGGGGTTCTTCCTCCTCGCCGAGAAGGGCATCATAGATGGTTTTATCCTTCTCAGTAATATCGAACCCCATAAAGGTTGTTAGGGATGATTGAGGGTCCATGTCAACGAGCAATACTCGATGCCCCCTTGCTGCCAATTGGTAGCCAAGGTTCATGGTAAGAGTGGTTTTTCCAACTCCACCAGATTGGTTGAAGAGCGCAATAGTCTTAGCCACGATCGCTTTTCCAGAGAACAGTAAAAGTTTAGGTCATTACGAGCAGAACTGATAACCGAAACCCAACTTTTTCATCTTTTGCCGACCTCCCCATAACGTTATGGGGAGGTGTGAAATACTCTGGAAATACAAAGTGCAGGGTGAGCAATGGCCCACCCTGCTTGCTTAGCTATCTAGCTCTACTAGAGACACCCTGGTGCCATGAACTTAGCCGTTTCTCTCACTCCCAGAGCAGATCGGGGGCATCCTGGGAAATTAGATTGCTGATGCCCACTCACTGACCCAAGGCGATCGCCGATCGGATGGAGGGCTAGCCCTGCTCAGAAACAACATTGCCCTAAGAACCGAGTTCATTCCAAGTCCTCCTTCAGGGGCAATGTGTCACAAGGTCTGGGCGATCGCAAAATGTTCACCAGCAAAAATCCATGTTGCAACATGGATTTTGTATTCTAGCGGGCATTGGATCGTCACCCACTTATCACTGCATCTCATAAGCCTGGGGTGGATAGTGCCAGGAGTCGGATGAGTCAGAGATTGAGACCAGCTTTCGCATAAGCATGAATGTCTTGCTCTTGGTTTCAACGAGACACCAAATCGATCGCTTAGTCTGATAGATTCCCCTGTGATCGGTCTCATTCCAGAAATCAACCCCTGATCATTTCAGTTGTCAGCCATGATCTGAATCACGATTCGGTTTTTAGGTAATGTGATATACATTTTTAGAGGCATTCACTGAGTTTGATTTGGATTCTAAATTGTTCTTTCACATCACCCGATCGGGTGCTCATTCTCATGAAAGGCTCTACAAATCTCTTCCTGAATGCTACGAGTTTGGTCATGACCGCTGCCATTTCATTGTTGCCCACTGTGGAAAGTCGTGCCAATGCGGCTCAAATTGCTCCCAGTACCTTTGGCAGCCATACGGTCGTCACCGACTTTGATAGTGGATTCCCACCTTACAACCACTTTATTAACGGTCCTCTGGTTGTCAATGGAAATACCTACACCGGAGATCGCAACAGCTTGCGCTACGATCCCGGGTTCGGTTCTACGATCGGTCGCAATGAAGGCGGACTGTCGAATAATTATGCCTTGGGATTTATTGATGTGGTCTTGGGGACAGGGGCTAAGCGAGCTGGGGGATATACGGGAGGAACTGCACCAAATGCCATTAATCCTGCTCGCGTTCGAGTCGATTTCTTTGATGAACTGGATCAGTTATTGGGAAGTGTGACCGAAGAAGCCGGATTTAAGCAAGGTTTCTTTGCGGGTTGGGAAGCGGAACAAGGCTTAATCAAACGGGTTCGGTTTAATGCGTTGGTGGAGACGGGATCTGTCCTGATCATTGATGATTTTATGACTGAGGCTGCAACAGTCACACCGCCCCGTTCTGTTCCAGAGCCAACTTCGATCGTTGGACTAATGGTTCTAGGAATGGCCCTTAGCTGGAGCTGTCGGCAGCAGCAGTTCATTTAGGATGGCAGATCCATCCCAACTCCTGAAAGGGGTGGGCGATCGTGGTCCTAAGTTCCGTAGGTAGCGCAGGCTTAGCTACATGGCACTGAAACAGGAATTGCGGCGTTCGCCTGAAAGCCTTGGTCAACCCAGTGCTGCCACTGATTGCCGTAACCCTTCAAGTGATCCCATGTGAGTATTGCAATTTCGTCTTTCACGTTCAGTCCTACTGGAACCACATCCGGGCAACCCTTTTTCTGATACACGATTTACGGAAGCCAACGGGCACTTTTGCCTTGATTGGGCTGTATCAAGAAAAGGATGACTGAAACAGCCTTGCAATTCACCACCTCTGCTTGCAGTTCCCATTCATCCAAGCCGTTAGGAGATCGTGAAAAGCCCCCAGGCGCGAAACCGGGGGCTTGATGTGTAAGGAGCGCTAACTGTCTGGGTGTACTTTATGGCCTAACCATGACAGGAGTATGACAGAGAGCAGCGGCGATCGGTCACGAATGGCAGAGCAGAGGAGTGCCAGGAGGCGATCGTCCTCTTTGTGAAGCTCTTGAACACAATAGAAGGCACCATTCTATTATGTAAGATAAAAACTGAGATTATAAAGATAGAAAAAGGGCGATTTTGTAGGGTGCCAGTTTCATTAAAGGGATTCAACCCATGAACTGGAATCCGGGATCATACGGTTTGGTGCTTTGAGTGTCACAAATTCAGCCAAATGGCCTAGCCGATCCCTGGTTTCGTTTAGAATGGGGCCAACCTGGAGAAGCCGTCCTGGGTCGCGGTAGCGAATGCGTGATTGGGAAAGTATAAAGTCAGCGATCGCTTTCAGGGTGTCGTTCACCGCTTCGGTAACAGCGGCTTCGGTGGCATCGGGTTCGGCGATGAGGTTGGTGAATCGGGCGCGGGTTTTGTTGGGGGCATCGCGTGTGGCGCGACCGATAATCTGGACAATCTCCGTCAAGCTGGAGCGATAGCCAATCGTGAGGGCATGTTCACACCAGATCCAATCAAAGCCTTCTTTCGCCATGCCCAGGGCAATGATGATGTCAACGTGATCGCGGTTGTTTTTCTGGGCAGGGTCTTTCAGGGCAGCGGCAACTTTATCGCGCTTCGCAGGGTCATCGTCTACCAGATCAGCAATCTTGAGGGTTCTACCGTCGCTGGTTTTGACCAGTTGAAAACCCGTCTGCGAGTCGGTGCCCTGCCATTCCCCCAGTTCCTCGATGATGTGCTCCACCTCGCGGATTTTGTCTTTGGTGCTCTCGCGGGAGTTGACGTTGGGAATGTGCAGAATGGTTTTCTCTTGGGGGTTGAGCACCTGCATAAGTTCATCGGTGTAGCTGCCTGCATAGAAGTAGTACCCGATATCAAGCTGCTTGAGGTATTGATAGCCGTTGAGTTGTTCGTAATAGGTGTAGGTAACGGTTTCAAATCGGGATTCGTCATCGGGGTGCAGCACGGCTTCGGCATCGCCCCGAAAGTAGGAGCCAGTCATGGCGACAATGTGGGTCTTGTCGCGGGTCATGAGTTGGCGAACATGGTCGCCCAGCTTGTTATCGGGGTTGGCAGCAGCTACAGAGGAAGAATGTCGTTTAACCGCAGTTGCAAATTGGGTAAAAGTCCTGATGCGATCGTCTCACCGAGTCGATATTGGCGCTGACGATACTCATCTTGATCCAATTGGCAGATGGTAAAGGTAGGTTGTTTCGGTTTGCCAATGAAGGCGATGCCCCCTAGCCCACGATAATCGACAATCCAATACTCGGGGATGCCTAACAGCGCATATTCTTCAACCTTGCGGGCGTAATCTGTTTCCCAGTTGGTACTGACTACTTCAACGACCAGTTTGATGGAGCGACCGGATGTAATTACAGGTTGTCGCTGCCAGAGGGGTTCATTGTCCAAGAGGGTTTCGTCTAGGACGATAATGTCGGGACGACGAGCGGTGGCGACATCTGCAAAGGGTTGAATCAGACAGGTGCGGGGAATAAACCAGGGGTATTTGGCATTTGTAATGGCAATCCCAATTTGGATAGCAAGCTTACCACCAACAGTTTCATGGGGACCTGTCGGTTCCATGTCAATCAGTTCTCCATCGGCAAGTTCGTAGCGGGAATCATCACCGTATTGGGCAATGAATTGATCAACAGTAAGGGTTTTTGCTGGGGTGTAGGTCATCGCTAAACTGCGACCTCCGAAAAGTCGATCCCACGATACACCTGCTCAATGGGAAACCTTAAATCTACGGATTGCAATTCCACGACCTCGCCAGCCCGATAATTGATGATCTCCCACCGCCCATCACTGCCTTTGCGGTAAAGATCGATCGCAATTTCCTGCGAACTGACCAGGACGTAATCTTGCAATTGCGGGTTCTGGCGATAGCGAAAAAACTTATTGCCCCGGTCGTAAGCTTCTGTACTGTCGGACAAAACTTCAACGATTAAGCAAGGATAGGTAATGTATTGCGTTGTGGTTTTATCCCTCGGATCACAGCTAACACTGGCATCGGGATAGGTATAGTCATTGGTTCCAAGAAGATTCACCCTGCAATCAGAGTTAAAGACTCGACAACTGCCCTCGGACAAGTGATTATCCAAC
>JANRIN010000190.1:0-5488 GCA_033764965.1 Leptolyngbyaceae cyanobacterium bins.302
AACGCAGTTCTTACCAATGCTGTCCTTACCTGATGACCTTAAGGACGCGGTTCGGGAAAAGGGATTAAAGGGTGCCCATGCTCTGATTCTGGCAACCCTATCGGTGAAGGTACTCAAAACCGACGAAAAGACAGCAAAAAAAGAACGGATCAAAGCGACTCAAACCGTTCTCTCACAAGACTTGACGGTTGCCAAAACCCGTGAGCTAATTGCTGAAGTTAAGGCAAAGTACGCTTCTAATAAGATCACTGAGTCAAAAAAGATTACATCTTTGATTAAGACTATCGACGTAGTTGTGACGGGGGAAGAGATAAAGGCAGCATCCCCTGAACAGTTGGCAGAACTTAGACAAAAGCTAACCTTTGCTTTGGAAGCACTGGACAAAGCCTAATAGTGGAAATTTAACTTTCCACATCCTTTCATCTATTTGTCAAGCAAAGGTTATTCTATAGTGGAAATCCCAATATCAATGTATATAAACGTGTATGCGAGAAGCGGGGACTCCTGAAAATCTGTTGGACAGGGACGATCCGGGTGATGATACCCAACGTCGCTTTCGCTACCAGGCAACCTATGCTGCTTTGAAAGCACTAGCAATGCTGGAAGAAGAGCCTGAAGTTGCGTATATTTTCTGTGAGCATTGGGAAGACCTTCTAGTCAAACGTAGTGATGGAAAGTTTGTTGGTATTCAAATTAAAACGAGATCGACAGGGAAAGACCCATTCAAGACGAATGATGAGGATATCGTAAATTCTTTAAAGCGTTTTATTCGGCTTGAGAAAACTTTTCCAGGGGATTTTGCTCGCTATGTGATTGCGGCTAACTGCGGCTTTTGGCAAGTAAGAAAAAATAGCAGTAACTTACGATATCTACTAGAAATTGCTTCCACAAGTAGCTTAGAAGAAGCTTTAGGTAACAGTTGCCTGTTTCAGTTAGTACGAAAGTTAGCGAAGCTTACTAAAGAAGAAACCTCCTGTGTTGTTAGAACTCTACAAAAAATTATTTGTGAGGATTCACCAGGACTTGATGATGTTGAATCGAGATTGTATCGTGCGTTAGCACGCTGCTCACAAGTCAAACATCTTGAATCCCACCAAGTTTTGAGGGTCGCTGATACATTGACTAATTTAATGTCGAAAGCAGCAGCCTTACCCAAATCATCACAACGAGAAGAGTACCTTGTCTTGCTAAAAAATCCAGAGCAAGAACAAGCAAATCTGACAATTCAAGCCAAAAAAATATCTGTAGAGCAAGTATTAGAAGTTGTAAATCTTGATGTCGCAGTTGCATCAAGTTCTCCATCGACAGTATTACTTACAACCTACAATCATCCCTCTCTGTCTGATTTACCAGAAGGGATGCGGAGGATGGAATTGAAAATGACAGTTGGGGGAATCTCTGTCGGTAATATTGACCTTGCGAAAACTCATAAATTTTCGACTGAGTATCTGCTTAATCAATGGCTTTTCAAACACGGATTTCAAAAAGCAGAGTCCCGCTATCAGCATCTTCGCAGCATCATTTGGACTGAATGTCGAGAAGCACACGATTCTGTGTACACAGAATCTTTTCCGTTTGGTACAGATATGTTGAAAGAGTTGAGAGTGCGATTGCGCGATCGCTACAACCGGGATAAGCAACATTTTTTTGAATGTACTTACGAACACCTATGTGGTTTCGTTGGCATTCTCACAGAGGAGTGTCTGGTTTGGTGGAGTCCAGAATTTGAGCTTCCAGAGGAGGGGGTATGAACCTCTTTCGTATACTGGCAGATTTAGAAGAAAACGATGAGCTACATGAAGGTCGGCTACTCGTGCTACTCAGTGTCTTTGCAGGACGTAAGGGCAATCAAACTATTGAAGGTTTAACAAAACTAGCAAAGTTAGATTTTTTGCTACGTTACCCGGTCTTTCTAGAGCGAGCTTTAAGGGCAGGCAATACAGATGCACAGGAAGCGAATGTTGCTGAGCATGAACGCAAAAGCGTAGAGTCCACTATGGTGCGCTATCGGTATGGTCCCTGGGATTTTAGATACAGACGATTCATAAATCTCTTAGTAGCCAAGGATCTCGTCACGGTCGAAGTTCGTGGTCGAACAATTCACATTGGGCTAACTGATGCTGGTTTAGAGATTGCCAAGCAACTGGCAGAGAATGATGCTTACAGTGATATAGCAAATAGATCGCGACTGCTCAAGAGGCACTTTGATTGGGCACCAACTCGTTTGATGAAGTTTATCTATGCAACTTTCCCTGAAATTGTGACCCTGCGTCTTGGCGAGGAAATTGAGCAATGAAAATTCACTTTAAAGCATTAACGCTCCAATGTAGACAATCCAGAGAGGTTATTGAGTTTTCCTCGCAGATATCTTTCTTTCACGGAAAGATATCTGCGGGTAAGTCTTCGATCGTTCGATTACTTGATTTCTGCTTAGGAGGAGACCTAGAGCGAACACCCGCAATTCAGCAAGAGTTAGTTTCAGTTGAATTGGCAGCACAGATTGGAGTAAACGATGTAATCTTTGAGCGTGAAGCACAAGGTTCCAATCAAGTACAAGTAACTTGGAGTGGAGATAATGATTCTGGCACTGTACTAGCGCCAATCCAATCTAGTACCAGCCAATCACCTATTTGGGGAACTGATATCTTCTATCTGAGTGACTTGATTTTTTATCTTGCAGGTTCACCAATTCTCAGGGTTCGTAAGAATCAAACAAGTCCAAATTCTCCCCTTGTTCGACTTAGCTTCCGAGATCTTCTTTGGTACTGCTATTTGGATCAGGATAATCTTGATTCTTCTTTCTACAGGCTAGAAGAACCAATTGTCTTATCTAAAAGTCGTAATGTTATGCGCTTTGTAGTTGGGTATTACACTGAACGATTGAATGAACTGGAAACTAGCCTTGCGGGAGTTAAAGAGAACAAACTAGGGAAGCGGGAAGCGATCAAGCAAATTAAGGCATTCCTGGTGAAATTTGGCTATGGATCAGAATCAGAAGTGGCAAGCGAAATTGAACAAACTGAACGAGAGCTGAGTGAGGTTCGCGCAGAGGAAACGTCAATTAGGCAGGGGTATATGGCTGACACTCATTTTGTTGATGAGCTTAGGCAATCCTTGCGAAGTTTGAGCAATCAACTTGCTCGTGAAGAACAGGCATTAGTAGATCTGCATGAAAAGATTACAGAGCAAGAATCGCTCAAAGCAGAATTGCTATCAGCCAAACTAAAAGTAGCAAGGGCGACCTCAGCAACGACCTTACTTTCAGGTGTATCTTTTGACTCTTGCCCAGCCTGTGGCACCCATGTTGACAATCCTAGCTACTCTGAAGACTTGTGTTATCTATGTGGGAGACGTTCTACACAAGATAACGAGCAAACTCTACTGCAAAATGAGGTAGTCAAACAGGATCTTATTTCTAGAATCAAGGAACTTGATGAAGCGATTTCAGGGCATAAAAAGGTACTCAATAGTCAAACAAGGAGAGTAGAAAGGCTAAAGCAGGAAAAAGCTTATCTAGATAGAAGACTTGTACAGGAATTAGAGACCTATGACTCAGCCTTCCTAGCTAGATCTCGTGAGACAGAGCGGCAGATTGCAACGCTCGAAGAAAGAGTTCGAGGTCTGGAAAGGGTCTCCACTATGATTGCTGGGCTTAGTGAATTAGAGCATGAAATTCACGAATTGGAGGTTTCTGAAGCCGAACTTGAAGAGCAAATTCAGCAGGAAAAAGAGAGTTTGTCAAATGCGGATGAGAATATCCGAGATATAGAGGAGGCTTACTTAGAAGCATTATTAAGTGCTTGTGTTCCGGGAGTTAATCAGACTGATAGAGTTCAAATTAATCGAACAACATGGATACCTTGGATTCTATCGAATGGAGATGAAGCACTTAAATGGTATTTCTCAAATGCAGGAAGCGGTGGAAAGAAAACTTTGCTTAAAGTTTGCTACGCCCTTGCATTACACAAAGTTGCATCTGACAATGATTTACCATTGCCGAATTTTTTGATTATCGACACTCCCATGAAAAACATTGGAGAAGATGTGAATCAGGATATCTTCGACTCTTTTTATAATTATCTCTACGCCCTAGCTGAAACCTCATTATCTGATACCCAGTTCATTATTGTTGATAAGGAATACTTCTCTTCCAACGATTATGAGGTTGAGATTGATGAGCGGTATATGACTCCTGATGAAACAGAATACCCACCGCTAATCTCGTATTACCGAGGTCCTTGATCCATTTGTTTGGAACGTAAGAGTTGTTTAATCCCTTTGAGATTGATCCGGATCTCTGAACACCTGTCCAACTTTTGGGAGACACTTCAATAAAGAGTTGCCCCATAGCAACGTACAGGTGAAGGGATACCTGACGGGGTATCTGAGTGTTGCCATAGTGATCTCCATTAACTGTGAATTGATGGGAAATGCTCTCAACCACAATTCCGAATTCAAAACCCTTCCAATCCTTTGGCTTCCGATGAATCCATTCTTTAGGGCGGTAGGGCTGTTTCAGTTTTACAATGTCGCTTCGCGTCAAAATGTGAGTGCTCGTCATCTCATCCCCCTACAAAGCATGATGCAATCCATCCGATCTGTCCCGCCTTAAGCTGATTTTGCGCCCCAACATCCGGTGAGGGATACAAGTCAGGGGCGATCGCCTCATACCAGACCACGCCATCAGCTCGGACAGTACGTCCGGTCAACTGCACTGAATCTCCGTAAGCCACCACTCCCAAAACCGAGGTTGGATCAAGTGTCGGATACTGCCGGAAGTTCGCGTTGGATTCACTCCGAGCACAAGTCGTGATCTGTTGGCTGTAATATGTTGGCTGTTCGGGTACTGGAGGAACAGGGGCAGGGCTTGGAGAGGCTACCCTGCTTGTGCCAAGTTGCAGGATGGCGTTGGCTTGCACTGGAGGTGACGAGTTTTCACCATAAGCCAGAGCAGAATTGGAGGGAGATTGCTGGTTGAGTGCCATCTTTCCACCGATGACCAGGGCGATCGCGCCAGCCGTTCCCAGTAACAAAATGCGGTTCATAGCTAAAGGATCTCGTTGAACTTTTTGAAATCATCGGGGTCTTCACCCCACTGTTTTCCGGGTAGATTGCGATTGTTTTTCTTGAGAATTCGTCTGAATTTCCACTTCGCTGCTCGATATTTATTGCTCGTGCCAGACTTGCCCACATTCCAAACAATTTCGATTACTTTGGTTTGGGATTTGTAGACATCAAAATTCTTCAGAACTGCCTCAGTTAGCTGGAGGGAAATCTCTGGTTCAAGGGGGTCAAACTGCCCCTGCACCGCGTTGGTGCGGGTGCCGTGTTCATCGGTGCGGTCTGAGTCAGCACCATTAGGAGGCAGTTGCCACAAACGTTCTAACTCTTGCACCAGATCCGGTGCGGTTGGTGCGTCCGGTGCGGGATTTTCCTGGGACTGCACCGGGTGAAATGAGGTATTTACGTTAGAAAAAGCGAATTCATC
>JANRIN010000222.1:0-5599 GCA_033764965.1 Leptolyngbyaceae cyanobacterium bins.302
GGTGGCAGGGTTTTCAGCACTTGTGGATCAATCAGCACTAACCGCGGTTGATGAAAGGCACCAATTAAATTTTTGCCTTTGGGATGATTCACCCCCGTTTTGCCTCCGATCGCCGCATCCACCATCGCCAGGAGGGACGTGGGCATCTGCACCACATTTACCCCCCGCAGCCAGGTTGCCGCCGCAAAGCCGGTCATGTCGCCAATCACGCCGCCTCCCAGCGCCACAAAAGTAGACGATCGCTCAATTCGATGGTCTAGCGCAGCATCGTAAATCTTCTGCAAAGTGGCAGGGGTTTTGTATCGCTCTCCAGCAGGCAACAGACAATACGCCACATCAAACCCAGCCGCTTGCAAGGATGCGATCGCAGTGTCACCATAGTGCCGAAAAATCCCAGAGTTAGAAACCAGAAGTACCTTTTTCCCTGAGTTGAGTGACGCTAAGTAATTGCCTAAATTGGTCAGGCTATTGGAGGCAATCGCCACCTCGTAGGAGTTTTGTGGAAGCTGGACAGGAATAACAGACTGCATACACGTAGGAAAAAGATTGTGAAAAAGCGCCGATCGGCTGACTCTATTGTACGAAGCGGGGCAATTCTTCTGTATATTTTGATCAGTCGAACAAGGAGAATGATCACAATGGGTGGAGCGATCGCTTACATCGTGCTTTTGGGTGGTGCTTTTGCCACTGCAATGGGGCTTTACTTTGGGTTCAAAGCTATCAAGCTGATCTAGCAACGTAGATTCAATCCTGTCTGCTGTGGAAGTGGGGGCAATCCTTTATGGTTGCCCTCCAGTCAAACTCAATTTGGAAAAAGCGCTCCCGCCTCCCAACCTCCGCGCAGAATCATTCAGGCTGAGGCAACCTGCGCCATTCTTAACTGAAGGCTCCATCCCACCAGGAAGTGAATTTCCTAACTAATTGCAAAAGGTTTGCAAGGAAGACTGAATCAAGGTTTGAGTTCGTTCCAATGGATTTCAGCTATTAGCCCGCACTTCAGGCTATCGGTAGCCAATTCAAGGAAGAAAATAGAAGTATGGTTTGGTGAAGGGGCTGACAGCAACCTGAAGATTGATAACTGTTGTTGAGCGGGGCTTGTTGAGCAGTTTAGGAATGAAAATTAATTCACATCGAGAAGTTGTCATTCTTCGCTAACCGCTCAGAATCGCAGAGATGCTTCACTTCGCTCTGTTTGTTCAGCATGACAAACTCCAGATATTGTTGACTTCACAATTCTGAGTGGTAAGCCGAGGTTGTGCTGGCTAATTTGGGCGTTTACTCTCAGCGGTTAAACGTTTGGTTATCTTAAGATTTCCTTATCCGCTTAAAGCTGATTTACAGTTAGAATCGTTCCAGTAATATACAAAAACTGTCATTTTGCGCGTCTAATTAACCTCAGCAGGGCTGGATTCGCATCACCCGTAAGGCGTTGACTGAACGAGCTTTCTGATTATGTGTTAGGTGCTCCTAATTGCAAGACAGCAGGCTAAAAAGGAGCGTGTTTTTCGTAGTTCATGAGTGCTAAACATTCCGACAACAACCAATTTGTTATTACAACCCCGCTTTATTACGTAAATGCGATGCCCCACATGGGCAGTGCTTACCCGACGATCGCGGCTGATGTGCTTGCTCGTTTTCACCGTTTGCGTGGATATGCAACTCTGTTTGTGACGGGTACGGATGAGCATGGTCAAAAAATTCAACGAGCGGCTGAGACTGCTGGGCGCGACCTTCAAGAACACTGTGACCAGATTGTGGCGCAGTTCAAAGCATTATGGGAGTTGCTGGATATTCAATCCGATCGCTTCATCCGCACCACAGACCCGCGTCATGAAAAAATTGTCAAGGAATTCTACCAACGAGTTCGGGATCAGGGCGATATTTACTTAGGGCAACAACAGGGGTGGTACTGCGTTGCCTGTGAAGAATTTAAAGAAGAGCGGGACTTATTGGCTGATCACCATTGCCCAATTCACACCAACCTCAAAGCCGAGTGGCGGGATGAGGCAAACTACTTTTTTCGCTTGTCTAAATACCAGGACAAGCTAGAGCAACTGTATGCTGAGAAGCCTGATTTTATCCAGCCTGACACTCGTCGCAATGAGGTTACGAGCTTCGTTAGTCAGGGCTTACAGGACTTTTCTATCTCCCGCGTGAATGTGAGTTGGGGGATTCCGGTGCCGTCTGATCCCAGGCACACGCTTTATGTCTGGTTTGATGCCCTCCTGGGATACGTCACCGCTCTCCTGGAACCCGATCAGGAGCCAACCTTAGAAAATGCCCTGGCGCGTTGGTATCCTGTGAACGTGCATTTGATTGGTAAAGACATTCTTCGCTTCCATGCGGTTTACTGGCCCGCCATGTTGATGTCGGCAGGGGTGCCCTTGCCCGATCGCGTATTTGGGCATGGCTACCTGACCAAAGATGGACAAAAGATGGGGAAGTCTCTGGGGAATACCCTTGATCCCTTTGATCTGGTGAGGCAGTATGGGGCGGATGCGGTTCGCTATTACTTCTTAAAGGAAATTGAATTTGGACGGGATGGAGATTTTAGTCAAAATCGCTTCATCAATATCTTGAATGCTGATCTGGCGAACGATCTGGGCAATCTGCTGAATCGCACTTTGAAGATGGCGCTCAAGTATTGTGATGGGAAAGTGCCTGCCCCCATAGAAACCCTATGGCAAGAATCTGCCTTTGTGGATCTGGCAAAAACTTTAGGCGATCGAGTGACTCAGTCCTACGGATCTCTTGCCTTCAGTCAGGCGTGTGAAGCGATCCTGACGATCGCGCGGGCAGGCAATAAGTTTATCGATGAGCAGGCTCCCTGGACGCTTTATAAAAAAGAACAACAAGCTACAGCAGATCACGTCATCTACACCGTTTTAGAAGCGGTTCGGTTAGCCGCCTACCTCCTTTCACCTGTGATTCCGGCGGTTAGCACCGCGATTTATCAACAGTTAGGTTTTTCAATTGATTTTTCCAACCCAACTCAAGTTAGTCACTCTACCCCTTTTCTGCTGCATTCGTCTTGGGGCGCGTTACCGATCGGGCAGGCTCTTGCGGCTCCGCAACCGGTTTTTCAGCGTCTCGAACTTCTAGAATCTGTCTCTATCTAATAAACTGGTTGTTTCTATCTCCTTACCTTTCATTCAAAAAACCCCCTTTTCATAAAACCTGAGGCTTTTCGCCATGTTGAACATTAACAATAATACGTTTGAAAATAACGAATCTGTTTTTACTCCACAGCAAGTGCTGGAAAATCGGGGACGGGTTGCCATTTTCATTGATGGCTCCAACCTGTTTTATGCCGCGCTGCAATTGGGGATCGAAATTGATTACACCAAACTGCTGTGTCGCTTGACGGCGGGTTCGCGGTTGCTCCGATCCTTCTTCTACACGGGGGTCGATCGCACCAACGAGAAACAGCAGGGATTTTTACTCTGGATGCGGCGTAATGGATACCGTGTGATTTCAAAGGATCTGGTGCAACTGCCGGATGGTTCCAAGAAAGCCAACCTGGATGTGGAGATTGCGGTAGATATGATGTCCCTCGTTGGCTCCTATGACACCGCTGTGTTGGTGAGTGGCGATGGGGATCTTGCCTATGCGGTCAATGCGGTCAGCTATCGAGGAGTGCGGGTGGAAGTGGTGAGCCTGCGATCGATGACAAGTGATAGCCTGATCAATGTCGCCGATCGGTATATCGACCTGGACAACGTTAAGGAAGACATCCAAAAAACTCCCCGTAGCTACACCTATCGTCCGTTATCTGGAATTGGCTTAATCGACGAAGTGCCGCAGGAGTAACCAGGGGTCTCTTTCCCAGAAATGGGAAACTTTTGCGATCGTCCTGTAGTCTTGTACTAAGTTCAACAGTTCTGCACGAATCAGAGAGCGATACCGTGGTTTTGCCCGACATCAAGATGCCTCGTCTCGGTTACACTTCATTGTGCTGCGCTCTATTGCTGTCCTCGTCTTTGCTCCTGAATGGTTGCAATACAAACCGAGCCGAGCAAAAGTTAGCCCAAGATGCCAAACAACTGGAAGGTGAAAATTTTGACACCGATTTAACCTTTAATTCTGTCACCCTAGAGGACTTTGATCAAAAAGGGCGACTGTGGTGGAAGGTTAAAGCGGAGCAGGCAGCTTACAGTCGAGACAAGAAGGTTGCCAGAGTCAAGAAGCCGAATGGAGAGTTCTATCAGGATGGCAAAGCGATCCTAAAGGTCTCTGGAGACGGGGGCGAGGTGTTGAAGGATGGAGAACGCATCTTTCTACGTGGCAACATTATTGCTAAAGATATTCGGGATGGGCTGACGCTCAAAGGCAACGAATTGGAATGGCAGCCCAAAAACGATGTGATTTTCATCCGTAACACGGTAAATGGAGCACGGGGAAATGTCAAAGCTTCCGCTAAAAGCGGCAAATACTTAACCCGGCAACGTCGATTAGAACTGGATGGGAACGTGAAGGCGGAATCTAAAGATCCCGGCGCACGGTTTAACGGTGAGCGTTTGGTGTGGTTGGTAGACAAACAAAAGATGATGAGCGATCGCCCTTTGCAGATGGAGCGTATTGAGAATGGCACCGTCACCGATCGTGCCAAAGCGGCTCAAAGCGAAATGGATCTGAAGGGTCAGGTAGTGACTTTGAAGGAAGCGGCGCAACTGGATATTGCATCGCCCCCAGTTCAAGTGGCTGGCAATCTGATCAAATGGCAGCTCAAGCCCCGGTTAATCTCTTCTTCCCAGCCCATCACTATCAACAATGCCAAAGACAACTTGACGCTTTCTGGCAACCAGGGTGAGCTGCAATTGAAAACGAAAATCCTCACTCTAGTTGGAAACGTTCGAGGCTCAGGCGGTCCACGACAATCCCAACTCGCCAGCGATCGCTTGACCTGGAACATTGACACCCAACAATTCCAGGCAGAGGGCAATGTGAACTATCAGCAAGCCAAACCGCCGCTAAATCTGTCAGGACCGCGGGCGGATGGAACCCTTAAAGATCAGCAAGTTGTAGTTAGTGGCGGTAGGGTTGTCACTCAATTCGTTCCCTAGTTGGCGATGGAGAGAAACAGTGCCAGGAAAGGGATCACGTTTAGTTCGTACTTTCCTTGCTGTAGGGAACTCCCAAGGCGGAGGGAGGGGTTGACTTGCCTGCCAAACCAATCAGCGCCAGCAACGCCACAATGTAGGGCAACATGGTCAACAACTGATAGGGAATGTTCAGGTTAAACGCTTGGACTCGTAGTTGTAGAGCTTCTGTTGCGCCAAACAGCAAGCAAGCGATCGCAGTATAAACCGGGTGCCAGCGACCAAAGATCAAAGCAGCCAGGGCAATAAATCCTTTGCCAGCACTAATATCCTCTGTAAAAAACTTGACGTGAACTAACACCAAATAAGCACCTCCCAACGCCGCCAACGCCCCACAGAGGATGACACTGATGTAGCGCACCCGCTCCACCTGGATGCCTGCTGTATCTGCTGCTCTGGGGTATTCTCCTATGGCACGCAAAGTTAATCCCAGGCTGGTTTGAAACAGGATGTAAGTGCTGAGGGGTACCAGCAAAAATAACAGGTACACGAGCGGATCT
>JANRIN010000033.1:0-47621 GCA_033764965.1 Leptolyngbyaceae cyanobacterium bins.302
CTCGGAAACCGCACGCGATGGCTCACCTTCAAACACGCTAACCAGCTCAGGAATTGCCGCCTGAAGCTGCGGGCGAGTCTGCCATCGATTGATGAGAATGTGACAGCAGCGATTCAGGACAAACCGGAATTCCTGGTCGGCTGTCTTAGATGTGACTATTTTATCGAGTACGAGCAGAATGTCTGGGTCTGGGTAGTTAGCGCCTTCGATAAAGAGAGACCGAAATCGCTGAACCAACTGACTGGGGGATTCAGCTTGCACAAGAGTCAGCAAGTGATCATAAAGTTGCTGTTCTTCATGGGCGATGTGTTGTGTGTATCGGGGTGTCCAGGCGCTCACGGTAGTTATACCCTTAGGCTCAGAAGAATAGAGATCAGGAAAATCTTCAGACGATCAGAACCCCATGTCTGGTTCCAATTGTAGGCGGAAGCTTTTTGAAAGAAAAGTAATAATAAAAAGCAAAAATCAGTCACAAAAGCCAAACACTTCTGTCACAGATTAATGGATGTATACCTTTTGCTTCTGAGTATAGCTTGACACTTTTGTCATTCAAGTTCCTTCAAAAACTCCTTACAATGACGGAAAAGTTTGTAAAGACTTCATATTTAGCGGGCAGACTGGCAGCAAGGATACAAGTGTTTTCTTTTGTAGAAATCGCCTTGGCTCAAGGATCTGTCTGACTCAAGCGACGGAGATTTAGTACGTCGCTCAACTTTCTGACTTGTGTAAACGTTCGTTCTAACTGGTCATGATCCCGAATGTCAATCCCTAAATCAATGACTGCGGTTTGATCGGGAAAGGTTCGCACCTGGGCGTTTCGAACATTAATGTTGTTGTCAGTCAAGCGAGACAATATGTCTTTGAGTACTCCAACTCGATCGATGACTTCAATTTGAATTTCCACTGGATAAGTTTGAGGTCTGCCGCTATCGTCGTTCAAAGGATTCCAATTGACGGGAATGAGTCGATCGCCCGGAATTTGCTCTGTGTTGGAGCAGCCTTGTCGATGAATGGAGATGCCTCGATTGCCTTTGGTGACGACCCCGATGATGGCTTCGCCTGGAACGGGGGTACAACATCCAGCTAAATGGTAGAGCAATCCTTCAACGCCCATAATCGGCGATTTGCCCTCTGGGGCTGGCGGCAATGTTTTGGTGGGAATCGGCGTTGGCAGGAGCAGTTGGGGCGCTTCCGCGATCGGTTGTTGTGCCTTCACAGCTTCACGCAAACGATTCAGAGCCAGGTTAAGCGTCACTTCACCATACCCGATCGCTGCCAGCAGATCGTCGGCAGTGTGGTAATTACATCGTTCTGCGGTTGCCTGCATGGGGGCTGATCGTAACAAAGCTTCAAAGCCGTTCTTGCCCAATTCTCGCTCCAACATTTCTCGCCCACGAGCGATATTCTCATCTCGATGCGATCGCTTATACCACTGGCGAATCCGATTTCGGGCACTGGTCGTAACAACAAAGTTGAGCCAGTCTAAACTGGGACGAGAATTCTTGTTGGTCAAAATCTCAACAATATCCCCATTTTTGAGGGACGTGTCCAGCGTGACCATGCGTCCATTCACCCGTGCTCCAGCACAATGGTTTCCAACTTCGGTGTGGATGCGGTAAGCAAAATCCACCGCAGTCGCGCCACGACTAAGAGACACCACATCTCCGTTGGGCGTGAAGACGTAAACTTCTCCATCAAATAAATCGTCCTTAATGCTTTCCAGGTATTCCTGAGCATCTTTCAGATCGCTCTGCCAGTCCAAAAGCTGCCGTAACCAGGTGAATTTCTCGTCCATGCCCGTCAACGGCGTAAACGAGTTACCTGCCTCCTTATATTTCCAGTGAGCCGCGATCCCATACTCTGCCACATGGTGCATTTCCAGGGTGCGAATTTGAATTTCCAGGGGACGACCTGTATTGCCAATCACCACGGTATGCAGGGATTGATAGCGGTTTGGCTTAGGTAAACCGATGTAGTCTTTAAAGCGCCCTGGGATGGGACGGAACATATCATGGACGATCGCCAGTGATCGGTAGCATTCCTCATTAGTATCGACAATGACTCGAATCGCTGCCACATCATAGATTTCTTCGTAGCCCTTCTGTTGCCGTTGCATCTTTTGGTAGATGCCGTACAAGTGCTTAGGTCTACCGCTCAATTCAAAAACCTTGATCCCAACCTGGTGCAGCCGATCTCGCATGGCATCAACAATATTAGCCAGGCGCGTTTCTCGGTCTGCCCGTTTCTCTGCAACCAGGTCTTGCACATTTCGATAAGCATCGGGTTCCAGATACTTGAAGGCTAAATCCTCAAGTTCCCACTTAAATCGACCGATCCCTAAACGATTGGCTAAAGGGGCAAAAATTTCACGAGTTTCCAGGGCAATTTGTCGCCGCTTGGCATCAGACAAATGCTCCAGTGTCCTCATGTTGTGCAGGCGGTCTGCCAGTTTCACCACAATGACTCGAATATCTTGAGCCATCGCCAGAAACATTCGCCGGAAGTTTTCTGCTTGGCGCTCTGTTTTGCTGGAAAAATTGAATTTTGAGAGCTTTGTCACCCCTTCCACAAGGGTACGAACCTCCTTACCAAATCGTTCTTCAAGTTCCTCCGGAGTGACCTCTGTATCTTCAACAATGTCGTGCAGGAACCCAGCCGCAATCATCGCGCTACCACCACCGAGATCTCGCAGTAAGCCAGCAACCGCAACGGGATGGATAATGTAAGGCTCGCCCGATGCGCGATACTGTCCTTGATGCAGTTGATAAGCAAAATGAAAAGCTCGGCAAATGAGATCGGACTCTGACCGAGCAGTTTGGGTCTCACTGCAATCTGGCAACCCACTCTGAATAATCTGACACTGCTGGAGCCAGTCGGGGACAACAAACTCAATGGAAGATGATGGAGCCGTTAGGTTCATGAGATCAAGCAGAAGAGTCACAAGGCTCTAAACGATGGGTTGTCAGTGGATTAAGCTTTAGTATTGTGCGATTTTACCCGTCTTTGGCTATTTTGTTGTAAACAAACACCGATTGCTCAAAGATTGCTCAAAAACTGCAAGAACCACAACCAGCGGTTACTGCCGAGGGGTAATTTGACCAGGAGAATCTACAAAAGATATAAATGCTAGAAGATACAGGTGCGGAAGACTATGCTAATCGGAGCTTTGCCACGGAGGAACTACCCGCACAACATTTAACAATGTTGATATCTTAGCAATAGGTGCAAAATTCTTTCCCCTTGTCTTCGTAAATTTCTGCTCGACCAGTTAGCCATGACATAGTTGGAGATAACGTATGAGCTTTACCCAGCGGATTCTATTCATCAGCCCGATCGCCTTGCTGAGTTGCATTCACCTGGCACAAAGGGTTGATGCTTCTGAAGTAAATCGAACTTTGCCTCAACTAGACTCCAGGCAAGAACAGTCTGGCTTGCACACGACCCCATTCAATTCCAGTGTTGTCAGCGATCCCCAGGTTCCTAGAGGTTGTGGATGTAGCCGTTGCATCCAATCTTCTCAAATTTTGCAAGGGCAATTTCCGCAGTTTTAGGCTTGGGCTAGAGGTGCGAATTACTCAATGAGTCCCAGGGGTGGAGTGATTTCGATGCGGCGTTGGTGCAAATCGACGATCGGAACAATTTCCTTGACAAAAGGGATCAGCACCGTTTTGGGGGTGGGTGGCTGCTCTTGCTGGTGATACTTCACTTCCAGCAAATCATTTCCGGCTGATATGATATCAACCACTTCCCCGATCGCGGTTTGAGTTCGTTGATCGAATACTTGCAGACCGATGAGATCAGCGATGTGATATTCATCGTCTGCCAAAGTGGGGCGATCGCTGGCGGGGATCAAGATTTTGCAATCCCTCAGGGCTTCTGCCTGATCGCGATCGACGACTCCAGCGAATTGCACCACGTATAAACCTTTCCCCTCCAGATAGCGTCCACTGCTCAATTGGACGGGGTCGGGCGTTGAGTGACCGGGACGTAATAGCCATCGCTGACCAGGTTGCAAAAACCGCTCTGGAAAGTCTGTGTTGGGATAGACCCGTAGTTCACCCTTCAAGCCTTGAGGAGAAACAATTCTACCGATTTCGAGAAATTCATCAGTCATGACGATCGCACGTTAATAAACCTGCTTCACCACGTCCGCAAGCCGCTTCATCCCCATTTCTAGCTCGGCATCACTTCCTGTCAGGCTGATTCGCAAGCATTGCTGTTTGTGGCTCCAGTCTTCTCGCAACCCAGGGAAAAAGGTACTTCCAGGAACGACAATTACGCCTACTTGCTTCAAGGTTTGGTAAATGTCCCAATCGGTCGTGGGCAGTTCATCCAACCACAACCAGCAGAAAATTGCCCCTTCGCCGCGATGCAGATACCAGGGCACGTTAGGCATGGCTTGATCGAGGGTAGCTTCAACAATCTGCACTTTCTGTTGGTAGAAGGGTCGAATCACGGTCTCAGCCAAAGTCGCCAGTTCACCTGAGGCAATCGCCCGTGCCGCGATCGCCTGCCCATAGCGAGGGGAGTGAATGCAAAGATTGGTTTGAAAGCTTTCTAGAATTTGAATCAAGGGTTCATCCCCGATCGCAATTCCAATGCGTTCGCCCGGAAGTCCCGCCTTGGAAAGACTCAGACAATGAACAATATTGCCCCCAAATAGTGGGGTGAGTTCAGTAAAGTTGAGGGCGGGAAACGGTGGCGCATAAGCAGAATCGATAAACACAGGCACATCGTAGGCAGCGGCTAAGTCCGCAATCTTTCTCACTTCCTCATCCGTTAGCACATTACCTGTAGGATTACAGGGACGAGAAAAAATCACGCAGCCTGTTTGCTCGTTGATCTCCAACTGGCTGAAGTCAGGGCGATATTTAAACCGATGAGCCTGGGGATCAGTATCCAGCCTGGGTTTGTAGGTGACAAGGGCTTCTGGTGTCAGGGTTACTCCGCCGTACCCGGTATAGTCAGGACTAAGGGGCAACACGATTTTCTTCAATTCCCCGCTTTTGGTGTATCCCCCAAAGGCATTGGCAGCATAGAAATAGAGGCTTTGGCTGCCAGGCGTGATCAGCACATTGCGATCGCTCAAACTTAACCCGTACCGCTGGTTAAAATCCTTGACTACGGCATCAATCAGGGGTTGATAGCCCTGGCTTGCGCCATAGCGACACACCACATCCCCATATTCGGCACTTGCCAGTAGATCCGCTGTGCAGTCCCGCCACAGTTGCTCCACCTCCGGCAAAATCAACGGATTGCCTGCACTCAGGTTAATAAATTCTTGCCCAGCTCCAGCGCGTAGTGTTTCGATGATGTCCTTCATGATCGCCCGCACTCCTGTCAGGCTCGACATATCTTGACCAATTCGACTCAGCGCAGGATTCATAAGACAAATTACCTGAAGACAAATGACCTGGAATATGAATGCAATTCTCCGTAGAACGCCTAGCTTAACATCGGCAGAGCGGTTAGTTGCAAACTTTCTCAGAAGCTAAACCTACATCACACTTCTTAAAGATTTGTAGTAAGCAACACACTTTTCACCGATAAACTCGCTTCAATTTTAGTTTGTACAGCTTCTCCGTGAGCCAGTTGCCAGAGGATAAAGGATTAACTCATACAACCATCTCTCTTCGCTGTTCTTCTGCTTCCGGCTCCTAGCTTCTGACTTCTATCGCAATTGGTAATAACTTTATGGCGATTAGCCTTTCTTCAAATTCTGTAGCCCAGTTAAGTGCAAAACTCCCTCGATCGCTCAAGCGTTTAGCAGATCTGGCATATAACTACTGGTGGTGCTGGGCAGCGGATCAAATTTCCTTGTTTGAGTTGATCAATCCCGACGAGTGGGAACGATGCGGACATAACCCCGTTGCCCTGCTAGAAACAGTTTCCTACGAGCGTTTAACCCAACTCTCCATCGACCCGATGTACCTCAAGCGGTTGAAGGCGTTAGTCGAAGAATTCGATCGCTACATCACGGCTGATAATACTTGGGCAAGCCGAGTTGCGCCCCAGATTTCTAAAGAACATCCCGTCGCCTACTTCTGTGCTGAGTTTGGATTGCACGAATCCCTGCCAGTCTACTCTGGCGGCTTGGGAATTTTGGCAGGGGATCACCTCAAATCTGCATCTGATTTGGGAGTGCCGCTGGTCGGCATCGGGCTGTTGTATCGGCAAGGGTATTTTCGGCAACGGCTGAATCGCGATGGCTGGCAAGAAGATTTTTATCTGGATGCCCCGTTCGAGCAAATGCCGCTAGAACTGCTCAAGGATGAGGCAGGTAAACCGATCGCCATTGAGGTTCAAGTTCGGCAACGCATGGTGAAGGTGCAAATCTGGAAGGTTCAAGTGGGACGGGTTGACCTGTACCTGCTGGACACCAATCGAGATGACAACGATCCCATCGATCGCTGGTTGACTGGACACCTGTACGGCGGCAATCAAGAAACCCGCATTGCTCAAGAAATTATTCTAGGGATCGGCGGAGTTCGGGCACTGCAAGCCCTGGGGATCGAGCCAGGCATTTACCACTTGAATGAGGGACACGCAGCGTTTTGCTTGTTAGAAGTGTCCCGTTTAGAGATTCAACGCACTGGGAAATCGTTCTACGACATTGAAGCTTCCGTGCGCGATCGTTGCGTTTTCACCACCCACACTCCAGTTCCTGCCGGACACGATGTGTTCTCGGCAGACCTGATGGATTCATTCTTTGCCCAATACTGGTCGCAGTTGGGGCTCTCCCGTGAGCAGTTTTTAGCCCTGGGGGCACGACGTTTAGGTGATCCCTGGGAACCCTTCGGCATGACCGTCCTGGCGTTACGGTTGTGTCGTACTGCGAATGGCGTGAGTGAATTACACGGACACGTCTCGCGTCAAATGTGGCACGTATTGTATCCAGAAAAGTCCGAAGACACCGTTCCCATCGGCTATGTCACCAACGGAGTTCATGCGTCCACCTGGGTAGCGTCGCTTTTGAGTGACCTTTATGCCCAGCATCTGGATGCGGAATGGTTCAACAAAGTCCTTGATCCCCAACTGTGGGAGAAGGTAGACCAGATCCCCGACGAGGAACTTTGGTGGAGACATTCAGTACTGAAAGAGCGGTTGGTGGCTCATGCTCGATACAAAATCAAGCAATCCCGGAAAAATCGGAATGAAGACCAAGGAGCGATCGCGGCGGTTGATCACATCCTCGATCCCAACATTTTGACGATCGGGTTTGCGCGTCGATTCAGCCCTTACAAGCGGGGTGATTTACTGTTGCGGGATGCGGATCGAGCACTCAAGATTTTTGGCAATCCCGATCGCCCCGTTCAAATCATCTTTTCAGGCAAAGCTCACCCTGCCGATGAGGAAGGGAAACGCATCATTCAACGCCTGATGGAATGGTGTAAGCAGTCAGCCGTTCAGAATCGGGTGGCGTTTATCGAAGACTACGATATGTACACGGCTCGGAAGCTAGTACAGGGGGTGGACATTTGGTTGAATAACCCACGCCGTCCCCTGGAAGCGTCCGGCACCAGCGGACAGAAGGTGTGCTTCAACGGTGGGCTGAATTGCAGTGTGCTGGATGGTTTGTGGTGTGAAGGCTATCAAGCCGATGCCAACGGTAAAGGCTTAAACGGATGGGCGATCGGTAAAGATGCCAATACTAGCGATCAGGAACTGCAAGACAAAATCGACTCCACCTCACTCTATGAGTTGCTGGAGAACGAAATTGTCCCGCTTTACTACGATCAAGACAGCAATGGTGTACCTCACGGTTGGGTGAAGATGATGAAAACGTCAATCAAGACGAACTCCCCTGCCTTCAACACCCATCGCATGATCGCCGATTACGTCACCCGGATTTATGCCCCTGGCACCAAAGCAGAGGTGGGTCAAAGCTTTGCCAAAGTACCTACGGTATAAGCGATCGTAAAAGTTAGGCGATCGTATTTAAGCGATCGTATCTGAATGATAGATAGTGGGGAGGAACAACTAAATTCCTGCCCACTATTTGCTTTTTACTGAAATGACTACCTGGGAGATTGATTTCTATCGCCGACCGCTGCAAGACGAGGCTGGCAATCCGTTATGGGAATGGGTGGTTTGTGACTCGGATGGCACCTTGAAAGCAAGGACATTCTGCCCTCAACCTGCTGCAACTGCTGAATGGGTGCTTCAGCAGTTGCAGCAGATCCTAAGCCAAGAAGAAAAGCTGAAACCGGGCGATCGTCCGGCTCTTGAAAAAATCCAAGTCTTTCGTCCTCAAACTCTAAATCTGTTGGAGGCTCCTTGCAAGCATCTGGGAATTTCCCTGGAAGCTACGCGCCACACTCCTAACCTAAAGCAACTCCTACAAGAGTTAGCACCTGGCTATTCTCAAATGACAGGATACATTGGGCAATCGAGGGATCTCTTTGCTCTCGACCAACCGCCTCCCGTTCCCCTGGATGAGCAGTTGCAAGGTCACCGCTGGCAATTTGCCTCTCTACCAGCCGGAGAAATTGTAGATTTCTTTGCGGGACGGATGATGCCAATTCTGGAAATACCAGAACCATTTTTGCCCCTCAAACTTGGACTTCCCTCCACTCTGCCCATTCCAGGTGTGATTATTGAAGGCGGACGACGATCGCTGCGGCTGGCTCAGTGGATCCAGGAGAATCGCCCTGCGGCTCTGCGCTACATTCCCGGTGCGCCAGATGGGTTGATTTTGGAGGCTAGTCTGGTCGATCGCTGGATACTGGCAACGTTTGATGATCCTGATGTGATGACCGCAGCCCAGAATTTTGAACACCGTAAGCAGGCAAGCCAGGGGCTGCATTTTTTGCTCATTCAACCGGATAACTCCGGTATGACCTACAGCGGCTTCTGGCTACTTCTACACCAGTAAGACTTTGTTAGCCTTCTCGCGTTGAGCCAAACAAAATTTCAGGTTCTTCTAAAGCCGCGTAGTCAATAAACTCTTCCGATCGAGAGGTTGGATTGGTAAATCGGGTCAGCACTTCCGGATGAATTGGCTCAATGGTTCGAGCATTTCCACTCACAAAAAAGCTGAATTCAATGCTGCCCAACCGCAGCAAATCCCCATCGTTCAAGGGTTGCCGCTGATAAACCCGAGCGCCATTCAAGAACGAGCCATTCATACTGTTGAGGTCAACCAGGTAGAAGCCTTCGGCGGGAACATACAAAATCACGGCATGACGACGAGAAAGCACTCGATCGCGCAGAGGCAAGGCTGCCTCTCGATTACGTCCGATCGTCCAAACCATTTGAGGTTGGAACAGAGTTTGAGAACTTCCCCCCATCAAGTTTGTGATAATGCAAGCCCGTTTTCCCATCACCACGCCCTGAACATAGTACCGAGGAGCCACGTCAACAGCACTTTTGAAGGTAGAGGCAATGTGCTCTTCAGCCTCCTGCTCTGGGTTTAACAGGAGCGTCGCAGCTTTTGTAAAAGCAAACTCCTCACCTTCAGAATTCACTTCTAATTGGTCGCTTGCATATTGAACAGCATTCGGTTGTACGACCTGGGGAAAATCAATTTTTAATGCCTCGTCAGTGGTTGAGATCACAATTTCATTCGCGCTTGGTTCCGAGTTCATGTCACTACTCCCAGGACAATAATAACCATCATTGCTGATGCCCCTTCCGTCATCAGAATGCCCCAGGTCTAGGCGAAAACTAACGGACGATCGCCACTAATTTGAAATTCAATTAAAGCAATGAAAAAAGAATACTCATACTCGCCAGCGTACCTTTTAATACACGCCCAAATTACACACACCCGGAATTACACGCCATAGTAGAAACGATACCAGGTGACAAAGCGTTCAATGCCAACCTCGATCGGCGTGCTGGGTTTAAATCCAACATCCCGCATCAAATCATCCACATCCGCATAGGTCGATGGCAAATCCCCGGCTTGCATGGGCAGGAGATTCTTTTGGGCTTTTATGCCCAAACAGTTTTCTAACACTTCAATGAAGCGAATTAGCTCGACGGGTTGATGATTGCCAATGTTGTAGATTTTGTACGGAGCCTTACTGCTGCTGGGGTCAGGCGCATCCCCTGACCAATGAATATCAGGCTGAGGAATGGTGTCTGCTACTCGCACAATGCCCTCCACAATGTCATCAATGTAGGTGAAATCTCGTTGCATCCGACCATAGTTAAATACATCGATCGGTTCTCCCGCCAAAATTGCCTTCGTGAATAAAAACAATGCCATGTCGGGTCTGCCCCAAGGACCATAAACCGTGAAAAATCGCAGTCCTGTGATCGGCAAGCTATACAAGTAGCTGTAAGTGTGTGCCATTAGCTCATTGGACTTCTTGGTTGCCGCATACAAACTGACTGGGTGATCCACATTGTCATGCACGGAAAAGGGCATTTTGGTATTTGCGCCATACACGGAACTGGAAGACGCAAAGACCAGATGTTTCACTCCCGCCTGACGGCAACCTTCCAAAATATTGGCGAATCCTAATAGGTTACTGTCGATGTAAGCCTGGGGATTTTTGAGGGAATAGCGCACCCCTGCCTGAGCCGCCAGATTCACCACCACATCGAAGGATTGATTGGCAAAGAGTTGAGCGATCGCGGGTCGATCTGCCAGATCAAGCTTGTAGAACTTGAAGTTGGGGCTTTCCTTCAATTGCGATAGGCGATCGTGTTTGAGCGAAACATCATAGTAATCACTGAGATTGTCTAGCCCAACCACTGCATCCCCCCGATTCAGCAACCGCTGACTCAAGTGAGAACCAATGAAGCCAGCCGCCCCAGTGACTAAAACGCTAACCATATTTCGCTCAACTCCAACACCGAGATACAGTACAGGGCAAAAAACCGCCAGGGGTAGGAAAAGTGCTGGTGAGACCCCCCATTCCCTGGTCGTGAAACCCTCATGAATCAGGTTACTCTACTTCGAGATCTACTAGGCATGGGTCGCTGAGGTGTTCTACCCGTTCTGAATTTTCCGCAGCATAATAGAAGTGCCCCGGCAAGTAAGGAGCGAGTTGCCATCCAGTATCTCTATCACCGACCTCTGTTGTCTTAGGGTGATTCAGACTTTACTCATCTGAATGCTTGTTCTCCACATCGGCTATGCTACGGGGCATCTTTTTTTGACCAATCACATGACGGCAAGGCAACGATCACGCTGCTGAATCGCATTTTTATATGGCACGGGAAGTTATTATCAAAGATACGCATCGCGGCTTACTCTACCGAGATGGGGTACTGGTGCGAGTGTTAAGTGCGGGTCGCTATACGGTTCCACGATCATTGAACCTGGGAATTTTCCGTTCGCCCAAAGTTGAAATCGTGCTGGTTGATGTGCGAGAGCGCGACCTGACGATTAAAGGACAGGAAATTCTGACGGCAGATAAAGTGGCAGTGCGGGTCAGCATTGTGGTGCAATTTCGCGTGACCGATCCAAGGGCGGCTTTGCATGAAGTGGAAAATTACCAGGATCGGCTCTACAGTGATGTGCAACTGGCGGCGCGGCGATCGCTGGCTTCCATGTCCCTAGAAGAAATTCTCACCAATCGCAATCGCTTGAGTGAGGACATTTTGCAGGATGTGCAGGAAGTTGCCAGTCGTTATGGCGTGAATATCCTACGAGCGGATGTCAAAGATTTGATTTTTCCTGGCAATCTTCAGGAAATTATGAATCGCGTGCTGGCAGCGGAGCGGATGAGTCAAGCGCAACTTGTAGAAGCGCGAACCAAAGCTCAGGTGCAGCAAATTGAAGCCCAAGCCGCCGCTGAAGCCCATCGGGTAGAAGTTGAAGGAAGAGTAGAAGCCACTCGACAAGCAGCCCAGGCGGAAGCCGAAGTTCAACGGATTAAGACGGAAGCGGAAATTCGATCGCTGCACGAGCGAGAGCAAGCAGCCCAGGCATACACTCAACATCCGGCTTTGCTTCGCCTGCAAGAATTAGAGACCTTGCGTGATCTTGGAAAATCTGCCAATGCCCGCATCTACATCAGCATGGATCGTCCGGAGGTGAATGGCGATCGAGATTAGTGTGCCCTTGCCGCGCCCAAATAAAGTTCGCCCACTTTAGGGTCATTCAGCAGATCCATGCCGCGTCCCTCAAACCGATCTTTACCAGATTCTAAAACATAGCCCCGATCTGCCATTTCCAGTGCTTTACGGGCGTTTTGTTCCACTAGAACGATCGCGGTTCCACTCCGATTAATCTCACGGATTTGCTCAAACACACTGCTGACCAAGATTGGAGAAAGTGCTGCCGATGGCTCATCTAAAAGCAGCAAACTGGGCTTAAGCATCAAAGCCCGTCCCATTGCCAGCATTTGCCGTTCTCCCCCCGAAAGCGTTCCGGCTCGTTGCTTGCGACGCTCAGCCAACTTGGGAAAGCGCGTAAATATTTCATCTTTCAGCGGTTGAGTAGGCTGATCTAGCACAAAGGCTCCCATTTCCAGATTCTCTTCTACTGTCAAAGAGCGAAACACGTTGGCGATTTGGGGCACGTAACACATTCCCCGCTGCACGATCGCGTCTGACTTAAAACCCACAATATCTTTGCCCTGAAACACGATCTTGCCCGTGTGGGGCGTGAGCAAGCCAAAGATCGTTTTCGCCAGAGTGGATTTTCCGGCTCCGTTGGGACCAATCACCGCAACCAGCTCTCCCGGATGAATCCGAAAATTGACTCCTTGCAGGATATCCAGATCTTTGACGTATCCGGCAAAAACATTTTCAACTTCAAGAATGGGAGTTTCAGACATGAGACAGGGGAGTGGGGTTAGGCTGGAGTTGTTTGCAGATCGGGGCGTTCTTCCGGAACGATCGCACCTTCGACTGGGCACACCTGGAGACAAATGCCGCAGTCAATACACGTCGAAAAATCGATCCAGTAGAAACCCGTTCCTTTCACATTTTTGGTGTCACCGGGATGAATGCAAGCAACCGGGCAGGCATCCACACAGTCGGCAACGCCTTCGCAGGTATTCGTAACGATGGTATGGGGCATTTGGGAGATGGGGGGTAGGGAATGGGGGATAGGGATGAGAATTAAGAGGCGTTGGTTATGGGGGGATGAGGCACGGAGACTAGACTTGGGGACATTAGTTATTGGTGAATGAGTTGCCTAACCCCTAACCCCTAACCCCTTGCTTACTTTTGCTTCACCATTGGCAGCGATCCAGGCAATGTTTTGGATGCGGCGGTGTTTAGCGTAATCCTGCACTGCGGCAGAAGAACGATCGCCAAAATCCAGTTCTACTCGCACCAGCGTATCAGATGCGCGGAGTTGTTGCGCATAGGCAAAGGCATGAGGATAAGCCTGAGGTGTTTCAGGCACCACGAGCCAATCGATCGCTGGAGTTTGCTGGGGCAGTTGTCCGGTGGGAACGAGGACTTGATGTAAGTGCTCAATCTGAAGCGCAAAGCCAACTCCAGGCAGGCTTTGACCTTGAGGATGGTAGAGTCCCAGGAGTTGATCGTACCGTCCTCCCTGTCCCAACACTTGTAATCCGCCAGGCTGATCGCTGACCACCTCAAAGACAATGCCCGTATAGTAATCAAGGGTTTGGATCAGGCTGAGATCCAGGATGAGAGAGTGGGGCGTGGGAAGAGGTGAGTGGGGGGCAGACAACAATTCGATCAGAGATTTGAGGTTGTGGATGGATTGCTGCTGGGCGGGATCTAAGCTGTCGAGTTGGGTGACTTTTTGCAGAACATCTGCTGGATTGCCACGTAGATCAAGCAATCGCAGGGCACGATCGCGCAGCTCAGGCGATAAGGGTAGAGTTTCTAACGTGACTCGATCGAGATTGGCGATGGCGTGGCGAATTTTGGGCTGAAGGGCTTCCGGAAACGGGGAGAGCAGCGATCGAGTTAACGCGGCTTCACCCAAAACCAGTGACCATTGAGTCAAACCTAAGCTTTGCAAGCAATCCACCAGCAACGACAACACTTCTGCATCTGCCAGCAAGCCACCATTGCCCAAAAGTTCGACTCCTGCCTGATAGAATTCCTGCTGCCGATTATGGCTTCCGTCCTGGGCACGCCGAAACACATTGGCATTGTAGTAAAGCCGCAAAGGGTAAGTCGCGCCTGCCATGCGAGTCACCGCAGTACGGGCGATCGAGGCAGTGAGTTCTGGGCGTAACCCTAACTCTTCTTCGTTGTCTTGCAGTCGTAATACGGTCGATCGATCGATCGCGCCTCCTGCCATCAGGGTGTCGAGACGTTCCAGGGTAGACGTAATAATGCGGTGATAGCCCCACCGATGAAAGACCTGCTGCAAGCGCTCCTCAATCCAGCGTTTTTGTACCACATCCAGGGGCAGCAGATCCCTGGAGCCAACCGGAGGTTGATAGACCATTACTTCTTCTTCCCACCAAATAGACCAAACAAACCACCCCCCGATTGATCGTTGGGTTTCGGCTTTGAGGCTGGTTTTTGAGCCGGAGCTTTGCCGTTCGATTTTGTAGTCTGGGAGGTTGAAGTTGTCTTGCCGCCTGCGCCGCCTGCTTTTTGTGCTTCCAACCGCTGTTGCCCCTGAAGCGCCATTTCATTATTTGGATCAGATTCCAGGGCTTTGCCAAAGTGAATCCGCGCCATTGTTGCTTGATTTTGCCGCAAATAAATTGAACCTAACAGCGCATGGCACTTACTATTTTTGGGATCCATCTGCAACGCATCCCGTAGCTCTAACACCGCTTGAGCAAAGTTGTTTTTGGCAGCATAGCCCTCGGCTCGACGACAGTACTGATCCGTCACCGATTCCCGCTGTTGCGGTGGAGCCGTTCTCGTGGCGGGCGGTCTGACGGAAGACTGGGAAGAATCGGGAATATTGCTACCTGTGTAGATGGCTTTGTTTGGTGCCTTGGTGCTGATTGGTTGACCTTCCTTACGAATCAGGTAGACCATGTTCAACTCACTGATTTGCCCGATGATGTCGAGACTTTGATCCAGATGTTCAAACTGTTTCTCCCCCAAACTTTTGAGGGATGCTCTGTAAAAATGGTCAGGATTGCTGGCAGTCAGTAACTCTTTTCCTAAGTTGCCAAGGGATAACTCGGCTTGCTTGGCTCTCTTGGTGGCGATCATTTTGAGGGTCACGTCGTAATCAACCCGCTCTTTCTCCTGGGAAAGTTTCTCCCAAGCGGGATTGACGAGTTTCGACAAAAACTCACTGGCTCGCTGTTTATCAACCTCACTTTCAGACGCGCAGCTATCAGGATGTAACCGTCGCGCAATCTTCAAGTATCGCTTGCGGATGGTTTGGGTGTCTGCATCAACTGGCACCCCCAAGATGGCGTGTTGATCAATGAAATCGTAAACAAATAGTCCTCGTTCAATTTGGAAAGACATATTGATGTTCGCCTGACTGCCGTTGAATTCTTTCTAGTGTAATCTGACCGACTGGGGTCTGCGCTAGCGTAATTGACTAAAGCGATCGTGATCTGCCCAAATCGCGATCGGGGGGACGGTTTGCAAGGCGTGGCTTAACTCCTGATGAATCTGACCGTTGGTTGCCAAAATGCGCCCAGTGTTGATCTGGAATGGGGTAGTGTCGTAGGCGGTTACTTTTCCCCCTGCCTCCTGCAACAGCACAACGCCCGCCGTCATATCCCAGGGCGACAGCCCCCGCTCCCAGTAGCCATCAAACCGTCCACAGGCAACATACGCCAAATCCATTGCGGCAGAACCGCTGCGCCTGACCCCCTGGGTTAAATGAGTGAGGTAACAAAATTCGGCATAGTTATTATCGGAGGTTTGGTGGCGATCGTAAGCAAAGCCCGTCACCAACAAACTTTTGGGCAACTCAGCCGTTGAGGAAACCGAAATGGGGCGACGATTGCGAGTTGCCCCCAAGCCTTGGGCGGCGCGAAATAATTCCTGCCGAAACGGATCGTAAATTGCTCCAACCACAGGCGTTCCCTCAACGATCAGTCCCACCGAAACGGCTGAAACGGGATATTGGTGAGCATAGTTGGTGGTTCCATCCAAAGGATCGATCGCCCACAGTAGCTCACTGTCTAGATTACCCAATTGTCCCGATTCTTCTGTCAAAATTTGGTGGGTTGGCACATGGCGCTGCAAAACATCCAGCACAGCGGCTTCGGCGGTTTTGTCTGCCACCGTCACCAGATCCCCCGGACGACCTTTTTCTTCAATGCTGTCCAATTTGCCGAGATAGTCTTGCAAAATCACGCCGCCCGCCAGTACCGCTTCCGTGGCGATATCCAGAAAATTCTGAAGGTGTTTAGGGTCAAGCATTAATCTTCCTCCAGGGGCAACCCACGCCGCACGCTGCCTTTGCCAAAATAGCGCCCAAACTGAAGCTCGTACACCTCATCTTCATCTTGAGTTTCCACTTCCAAATCGGAGCGGGCATAGCTGACACAAAGCAAGGCATAGCCTCGACGTTGCAAAGCAGGAGACAGCCCCATCGCTTCGGGTTGATAAACCTCTCCGGAGATGACTCGCACGGCACAGGTGGTACAGGCTCCATTGCGGCAAGCGAAGGGCAAGGCGGAACCCTGATTTTCTGCGCTATGCAGGATATATCGATCGTCCGGCACCTGGACTGTGTAAATCTGATCGGAGCGGCGATCGTGAATTTTGACAGAATAAAAACGAGTCATAAATTGCAAATCGATTACCTGTAAGGGGCGATGTTCTGCTACCATAATCATCTTGTGGCTGATGATACAGCGCAACCCCCCTGGAGAGATGGCCGAGTGGTTGAAGGCGCAGCACTGGAAATGCTGTTTACGGGTAACTGTAACGAGGGTTCGAATCCCTCTCTCTCCGTTCTAAACTCGGCTCTTGCTTGCAGGCATGGCAACAGCGATGTGAGAGTCATTTAATTACCTATGAGAGCCAGAATTCGAGATACAGAAATTTATTTTGATATCGAAGGGGCAGGGTTAGTGCCCGATGGGGCACGGATGAAAGAAAAGCCCGTTGCCTTTTTGATTCACGGAGGACCGGGAGCGGATCACACCTCATTTAAGCCGACCTTTTCACCGCTCAGTAAACGCATGCAACTGGTGTATTTTGACCATCGCGGACAGGGCAGATCGGCGCGGGGCGATCGCGCCACCTATACCCTGGATAACAACGTGGAAGATATGGAAGCGCTGCGCCAATACCTGGGGCTGGAAAAGATTGTGGTAATCGGGGCATCCTACGGTGGCATGGTGGCGCTGACCTATGCCAGTCGCTATCCCGAAAATGTGTCGCACTTAATTGCGATCGTGACTGTGCCTGACTCACGTTTTTTAGCACGGGCACAGCAGATTTTGCACGAGAAAGGCACAGAAGCACAAAAAGCGATCGCCCAACACCTGTGGAATGGCACTTTTCGAGATGAAGACCATTTGCGGGAATACTTTCAAGTCATGGGATCGATGTATTCCCTGACGTTTGATCCAAATTCACCCAAAAACGGTTGGAAACGGGCAATTTTGTCATCGGATGCCATTAACGAAGCGTTTGGGGGGTTCCTGCGGACCTATGATGTGCGCGATCGCCTCCCCCAAATTACCGCTCCAACCCTCGTGATTGGGGCAAAACACGACTGGATTTGTCCACCCGAATTTTCGGAAGAGATTGCGGCACTGATTCCCAACTCCGATCTGCGAATTTTTGAAAATAGTGGTCATGGAGTGCGAGCCGATGAACCGGAAGCCTTGCTGGACGCGATCGTGGGCTTTATTGTTTACAAAAAATAATCTGTGGTAGTTTCTCCTGTGGTGCGTGGATTAATTAAGGGTCATTTGAGTGATTTGTGTTAAGCTCACCCAGCCCAGATTGACTCACTTGTAATAAACGTTTCTTTCCCATCTGTGACCTTACAATAGTTTGAAATAATGAAATAGTTGGCAATTAACACAGTTCAGTGAACCAGGAGTAGGAGCGTGCCCAAGTCTACGAAGTACTTATTGGTGGGGTCTACTGAAGCATACAGTGGCAAATCAGCAACAGTCTTGGGACTTGCCCACCAATTGCAGAAGAGGGGACTAGAGATTATTTACGGCAAACCCTTGGGCACCTGCTGGGATTTCTCTCAAGGTGAAATGATTGAGGAAGATGTGCAATTCATCACTCAGACGCTTGATCTCCCTCAAAATCGGCTACTGCCGACGATTCTGCCCATGACGGATGCCACGATTCAGAAGCGGATTCGGGGAGAGGATCAGGCGAACTATCCCTTGATGCTGAAGCAATATTTACAAGCTCAAGAATCGGATCTGGTTTTGCTGGAAGGACCCTCCAACTTGGAAGAGGGCAGTTTATTTGATTTGTCGTTGCAACAAGCCGCCGAAATTCTGGATGCCAAGATTGTGCTGGTCGCACGGTTTCACACGCTGCTGATTGTCGGGGCATTGATTTCGGCAAAGCGGCGGTTGGGCGATCGCTTCCTGGGGGCATTCATCAACGACATTCCTCAGGATCGACTGGAAGAGGTGCAATCTTCCGTCCAGCCATTTTTAGAAGAGCGGGGGGTTCCGATTCTGGGCTTGATGCCGCGCAATGATCTGCTGCGGAGTGTCAGCGTGGGCGAACTGGTAAAAAAGTTAAATGCAGAAGTGTTGTGCCGCAGCGATCGCCTCGATCTGATGGTTGAAAGCCTGTCCATTGGCGCGATGAATGTCAATTCAGCCCTGAAGTATTTCCGCAAAGGGCGCAACATGGCCGTGATCACAGGCGGAGACCGCACCGATATTCAACTGGCAGCGATCGAAACTTCGACTCAATGTCTGATTTTGACGGGGCAAATGCGCCCCCATCCCGATGTGGTGAGTCGGGCAGAGGACTTGGAAATTCCGATTTTGTCCGTTGATCTGGACACCCTGACCACAGTGGAGATTGTGGATCAGGCGATCGGGCAAGTCCGCATCCACGAACCGATCAAGCTCGATTGCTTGTACGGCATGATGGAGCAGCATTTTGATTTCGATCGACTATTGGCAGATCTGAACCTGGAATCGGTTGCCACGGTTTAAGCATCCCCGGTAGGTGGGCAATGCCCACTCTACAAACCTCCGAGGTTTAGTGCAAAGATTACTCACTAAAGAAGCCGAGTTGTTCAACTTGGTCAGACTTTGGCTTGGAGTATTTTTTGGGGCGCTCCTGGGCAGCGTTTGAGTGACTGCCCCGCAAGCCGATCGCGATTTTGCTGTGCTTCTCGATCTGCGTCATCACTTGTTTAGCCCGCTGAATCACCGATGCGGGTAAACCTGCCAATCGTCCCACTTCGATGCCGTAGGAGCGATCGGCTCCTCCCGCTTGCACCTTGTGCAAAAACACGATCTGGTCGGGCATTTCCTTCACCGTCACCTGGTAATTTGCCACGTTGGGCAGAATGGAGGCTAACTCGTTCAGCTCATGGTAGTGCGTGGCAAAAATCGTTCTAGCTCGAATCTCGGTCGCCAGGTATTCCGCCACTGACCAGGCGATCGACAGTCCATCAAACGTAGCTGTCCCCCGTCCAATTTCATCCAGCAACACCAGCGATCGTGCCGTGGCATGGTTCAGGATGTTCGCCGTTTCGTTCATTTCCACCATGAACGTAGATTGCCCCGTTGCCAAATCATCCACGGCTCCCACGCGGGTAAAAATGCGATCGCAAATTGCCAAACGTGCTGCCTGAGCCGGAACGTAGCTTCCCATCTGCGCCATCAGTTGAATTAACCCCACTTGGCGCAAGTAACAGCTTTTGCCACTGGCATTGGGTCCCGTCAAGATGATCAGGTCGGGGGGAGATGTGGGGTTGGGGGTTGGGGGTTGGGGGTTGGGGGCGTTTGGCGAAGTGTCCTTACGATGATCTCGATCTGTGTCCTCCGTCGTTGGGGCGTTTGGCGAAACGCCCTTACCCTGGCTGTTATTCCCAATCCCCCATTCTCCATCCCTTATCTCCCGTGTCCCATCCCCCAATTCAACCGAGTTGGGAACAAAAAAGCCCGATGGCAGGGACTGCTCCACCACGGGATGACGACCCTCAAAGATTTGAATTTGGCGAGATTGCGTCATTTGGGGACGACAGTAGCCTTGAATGGCGGCAACTTCCGCCAGACCGCACAGGACATCCGCCGCCGCCACATTTTTGGCAACAGAGCGAATCAAATCAACTCGATCGCCCACTTCTATCCGCAATCCAGCAAAGATGTCGTATTCCAGGCGACCTAAAGCTTCCCGCGCACTCAGGATGCGGCTTTCCCGGTCTTTCAGTTCAACCGTGATGTAGCGCTCCTCGTTCGTGAGGGTTTGTTTGCGATCGTAGCCCTCTGGAGCCTGACTCGACTTGGCTTTCGAGATACTGATGTAGTAACCAAAGGTTTTGCTGTAACCCACTTTTAGCGTTGGAATGCCCGTGCGTTCGCGCTCGATCGCTTCCAGGTTTTTAATCCAGTTCTGGTCATCCTCCACCTGTTGTCGCAATTCATCCAGTTGCGGCTGCACCCCAGAACGAATCAAGTTGCCTTCGGTTAGCGTCAGGGGCGGATTTTCCACCAGATGGCTGTGCAGATGATGCGCCAGCGCTTCCAACTCTTGGGGGACAGATTGCAATGCAACCAGGTAAGGGGATTTTGCTTTGGCGACAACGGCTGCCAGGTCGGGTAAGCGTTCGCAGGAGTCGGCGATCGCCACCAGGTCACGGGCATTGGCAGTTCCCGATCCGGCACGACCTGCCAATCGTTCCAGGTCATAAATTTGTTTCAGAACTTTCTGGAGGTTCTGCCGCAAAAAGCTGTTACACGCCAATTCTTCGATCGTGTCTTGTCGAGCAGTAATATCGTCTATTTTCAGCAACGGTTGCAGCAACCAGCGTCGCAATGCCCGACTCCCCATTGCCGTTACAGTTCGATCCAGTGCCCACAAAAGAGAGCCGTGATACGTGCCGTCTCTTGCCGTTTGAGTAATTTCCAGGTTGCGGCGAGTCTGGTGGTCGATCGTCAGATATTCCGTCAGGGTGTAGGTGCAGAGGGGTTGCAGGGGGACGGGGAGCAGCGCTGAGTGCTGAGTGCTTGCTGAACGCTTCTTCTCGTTGGGTTGTTTACCGCCTCCTTCCACGCCCCGTTCTGATGTGGTTTCGAGATATTCCAACAAACCGCCTGCGGCGCGGACTGCCAGCGGTAAGTGCTCACACCCCATGCCTTCCAGCGATCGCACCTTGAACCGTTGCAGTAAGCGATACCGGGCTTCGGTAAGCACAAAGGGAGCCTGCGATCGCAGGGTGTAGCAAAATTGGGGCGGAAAATAACCAGGTAACTGCTCAGACTTTTCTCCTGGACGCAGCAGGCTGACGAGATCCGGGGCATCCGTGGGCACGAGCACTTCTGCGGGTTGCAACCGCATCAATTCCTGGGTCAGTGGCTCCATATTTTCCGACTGAGTCGCCAGGAACTCTCCGGTAGACACATCCGCATAGGCTAAGCCCCAATGATTGCCAGCCACCACCACGGCTGCCAGAAAGTTGTTGCGCCGAGCATTCAGCATTCCTTCTTCCAGCACGGTTCCGGGTGTAATCACCCGCGTCACTTCCCGCTGAACCAGTCGTCCCTGAGCTTCCGTGGCATCTTCGGTTTGGTCGCACACTGCCACGGCATAGCCCTTTTCGACTAATACGCCGCAGTAACGATCGAGGGCGTGGTGGGGAATCCCCGCCAGCGGCACCTGTCCAATGTCCTCCCCAGCGTGTTTTGCCGTTAAAACAATTTCCAACTCGCGGGAAATGGCGATCGCATCCTGAAAAAACGTCTCATAAAAATCCCCAATCCGATACAGCAACAGGGCATGGGGATACTGGTCTTTCAGATCCACGTAATGCCGCATCATAGGAGTCAAAGCGTCCCGGTTCACATCCCCATGATGGGCGTAGCGAACTTTGTATTTCACCAACCGCTCTGGCAGGTCGCTAAGTTGGTCCGGAGGAGATGCAGAATCCGTCATGGAGGACATTGAACGCCAAAATCTTCAATGACTCTAACGCAAGCCTGGAAATTCCTTCAATAATTTTGGGGATTGGAGGTTAGGGAACGGGAAGCCTGCTGTTTGTCATTTGTCATTTGCAAACAATCAGTGATCAGTGACCAGTGACCAATAACCAGTAATGACAGTGACTAATGCTCCATCCCCAAACAGTCCATAAAGCCTTTTGGGCTAAACACAAGTTTTTCCGAAATTCTGCTATAAGCTAGTTTGCGAGGTTGAACTCGTTCGATCGAGGTAGAGATGACCACTGCAACTGGCACAACTCAGGAGTTTTTGGCGAGTGTCGTTCCCTTCGATCGCCTCTCGGCTGAGACATTAATGCGCCTGACCGCTTCTACCCAGTTGTTGCGTTATCGCATGGGACAGCCGATCACGGTAAAAGAAAAAATGCCGCCCCACATCTCGGTGTTGTTCCAGGGACAGGCACGCTTGCTGGGCTACGACCCCAATAGCCAACTGCCTTCTACCCTCCAGCGTTTGGAACCGGGAGCGATTTTGGGCTGGGTGAGTTTGCTGCGTGGCGTAGCGTGTGAAACCGCGATCGCCTCGACCGAAGCCGTTTGTATCACCATTCCTATTGCTTCATTCCGGCAACTGTTGGAGCAGGAACCCAAGTTTGCGGCTTATTTCATGGAGCAGCCTGCCCTGGTCGAAGTCTTTGACCTGCTGGCAATGGATTTAAAAGAACGGGCAGATAGCGATCTGGTACTCAAAGGTGCTGGGGTGACTGATCTGCGGCAACTGGCATTGAAAGTTTGGTCTCAAGCAAGCGTGGTGAACCTGAATGGCAAAGCTCAAGCGGGAACTGCTTTAGAGCGCGATCGCCTATGGTTGATTAGTGGCGGCAATCCGGCGACCCCTCTGCCCATTGGTCGTCCCTATCATCCTGGGCAGGATGCTGTGTCTCAGGCTGGAACCACTCGCCTGCTTGGGTTTGATGCCAGCGTTCTTGCCCCCACCACTATCCCGATTTTACCCACCGCTCAAGCTGCCCTCACACTTCCAGACTCGACCCCAGACGACATTCCCTACGCGCCCAACTATCCCGCCGAACCAGATTACTTACTGGCGGAAAGTCCCAAAAAGCAATACCCCTACGTTGCTGGGAAGGGACAGGTGGATGCAGTGATGGCGTGTTTCCAAATGTTGGCGTTGCATTTGTCCATGCCATTCCGCCGAGACAGCATTCGCAAAATCCTGGTCAACCAGCAAGAACGCACGGGTTCCCTGTCGCTGATGACCTGCGGCGCGATCGCGGAACTGATGAACCTCAGCGCCCAACTGGTGAATGTGCCTGCCAGCAGTGTTGGACGACTCCAGGCACCCGCGATCGTTACCTGGAACGATAGTTTCGCGGTGTTGTACGAAATCAGCGAACGCAACGTGGTGCTGGGGGTGCCCCAGGTGGGGATTCTGCGGCAAAAAACCAGTGAGTTTGTGCAGGTGTGGGGCGAACAGGGACAGGTTTTGTTATTGCAACCCACCCAATACACGCCTCAACAGAAATTCGGTTTGAACTGGTTCTTGCCCTACTTAGTGAAATATCGGCGGGTGCTGATCGAGGTCCTCGTAGCCTCATTCTTTGTGCAGCTTTTTGGGCTGGCAAATCCCCTGATGACTCAGGTGATTATTGATAAAGTCCTGGTGCAAAACAGTGCAGACACGTTGCAAGTATTGGGGATTTTCCTGATCGTGATTGCCCTGTTTGAAGCCCTGCTGACCAGTTTGCGAACGTTTCTGTTTGTCGATACTACAAATCGAATTGACCTGGCGCTGGGTACAGAAATCATCAATCACCTGCTGCGCCTGCCCTTGCGCTATTTTGAACGTCGTCCCGTGGGGGAACTATCCACCCGGATTAATGAACTGGAAAACATCCGGCAATTCATGACGACGACTGCTCTGACAGTGGTGCTGGATGCGGTCTTTTCCGTGATCTACATTGTGGTGATGGTGTTCTATAGCTGGCAGTTGACGCTGGTGGCAATGGCAACGATTCCGCTGTTCGCCCTGCTGACCGCCCTGGTGTCTCCCATTGTCCGGCGACAACTCCGGGTCAAGGCAGAACGCAACGCCGAAACTCAGTCTTACCTGGTGGAAGTGCTGTCTGGGATTCAAACCGTCAAAGCCCAGAATATTGAGTTGCGATCGCGCTGGAAGTGGCAAGAACGCTATGCCCGTTATGTGAGTGCTGGCTTCCGCACGGTGCAAACCGTCACTGCTGCCAGTTCCACCAGCCAATTTCTGAATCAGTTATCTAGTTTGCTGGTGTTGTGGGTCGGCGCACATTTAGTCCTGCAACAAGAACTGAGTTTGGGAGAATTAATTGCCTTCCGCATTATTGCGGGCTACGTCACCAGCCCCTTGCTGCGGCTGACCCAACTCTGGCAAAACTTTCAAGAAACCGCACTTTCTCTGGAACGCTTGGCAGACATCGTTGATACCCCAACAGAATCGGATGAGAGCGATCGCACGAATATTTCAATGCCGTTGATTCAAGGCAGCGTTAAGTTTGAAAATGTTTCGTTCCGCTTCAACCCCAGCGGTCCGTTGCAGTTAAGCAATATCAGTGTGGAGTTTCCGGCAGGAGTGTTTGTCGGCATTGTGGGGCAAAGCGGTTCTGGAAAAAGTACCTTGATGAAATTGATTCCGCGCTTGTACCCGTTGGAGTCAGGACGAATCCTGATCGATGCTTACGATATTAACAAGGTAGAACTCTACTCGCTGCGTCGCCAGATCGGCATTGTGCCGCAAGACACTCTGCTATTTGAGGGCACGATTCAAGAAAACATTTCTCTTAATTACCCTGAAGCATCGAACGAGGAAATTATTCACGCGGCTAGGGTGGCAGTGGCTCACGATTTCATCATGAATCTGCCCAATGGCTATAACACCCAGGTTGGCGAACGGGGGGCTGCATTATCCGGCGGGCAACGCCAACGCATCGCGATCGCTCGGACTGTTCTGCAAAACCCCAATCTGCTGATCCTGGATGAAGCCACCAGTGCCCTCGACTACGAATCAGAACGGCAGGTTTGTTTGAATCTGGCAGAAGCCTTCGAGGGGCGCACCGTCTTCTTCATCACCCATCGCCTCAGCACCATTCGCAACGCTGACGTGATTTTGATGATGGATCAGGGAGTCATTGTGGAGCAAGGCACCCATGAGGAATTGATGGAGATGAAGGGGCGCTACTACTGTCTCTTCCGCCAGCAAGAGGTGGCAAGTGTGTGAGACCAATCAGGACTTTCCCCATTTCATGCTGAAGGAGATCCACCAGCAACCCGCAGCCATCCAAACTTGCCTCTCCACCTACTGGAACCCCCAATCTCAAACCATCCAACTTCCCCCATTTCCCTTTTCCTCCTTCCCGCACGAAATCCACATCCTTGCCTCCGGCACCAGTCGCCATGCCAGCCTGATTGCTCAATTTTGGCTAGAGCAATTGGCTCACATCCCCACCCGTGTCCGTTCTGGGTCTGAGTTTCTGGAAGCCCCCTTACCGCTGACGGCAAACACCCTCACGATCGGGGTGACGCAATCCGGTGAAACCGCTGACACATTACAAGCCCTAGAATTTGAGCACCATCGTAGGAACCAGGCAGCGCCCGAATTTCACCCCCATTTACTGGGCATCACCAACCAGGCAACCAGTTCCCTCGCCGATCGCGTCGATACCGTGATTCCAACTCTGGCAGGAACCGAAGTGGGCGTTGCTGCTACTAAAACATTCACCACGCAACTTGTGGTGTTCTACCTGCTGGCGCTCAAGTTGGCAGAGCAGCGTCAATGCCTTAACCACGATCGCACTCTCCAGGCGATCGCCGTCTTGCACCAACTCCCCGCCAAAATTCAGCAAGTGTTGCAACAAGCCGATCGCATCCAAGCCATTGCCGAACAACTGGTTAACACCCGCCATTGCATCGTGTTGGGACGAGGCATCAACCAGGCGATCGCCCTGGAAGCCGCATTGAAGTTAAAGGAAACTACTTACCTTCATGCCGAGGGCTACGCAGCCGGAGAATTTATGCACGGTCCCATTGCGTTGTTAGATGAGCAAATCCCCATTATCGCGATCGCCCCTGCTGACAATACTCAAGCCAACCTGCTTGCCAATATTCACAAAGCAAAGTCTCATGGCTCTCCCATTATTGGTATTGTGACCAGGGATGATGGGACCAACACAGCAGAATTGTTTGAGACTCAAATCATTCTGCCAACGGTAGAGGAAATGCTCTCTCCCCTGCTGACCGTGATTCCGTTGCAACTCCTGGCATACCACATCGCTGTATTACGAGGCTTAAATGTCGATCGCCCCCGCAACATCACGAAAACCCTGGCTTAAGCTGAAGCCGATCTAGAGGCGACTGGCAACTGGGTAACTTGCTCAGGGTCAATCTCCGTCCATCCTATATAGCCGCGATCGTAGCGACGGTGATTGTTACGACGAAACATTTCATCCTCCCGCAGCAATCCCACCATAAGCATCCCAATCACCAGACTCGTGACCACCACCCAAAAGACATTCGGAACTTCGCCTCCCACATCGCTCAGGTAACGCCACTCGCCACACACCTTGCAATACTCCACATTATCTCGCTGGGGATGGGATTCGATTTTGCAGGGAGGCACCAAACTATTTTGATAAGGGCATTTCATCGGGATACTCCTAGTTGAGATGAGCGATCGCACCCTCAGGGTTTACCTGAAATCAGGTTCTTTCTAAAGGGCTGATGACATTGTATATATAAAATATATACAAAAGATTGTTATTGAATATACAGAAATATATTTAAGTAAACTAAATATTTGGTATAGCCTTAGAAAAATAAATAAGTGGGCAAAATAAACGATAAGCCTGATTGTCATTGTCATTGGTCATTAGTGATTTACGAAGGACGAATGACCAATGACAAAGGACGATCGCTTGCCTGCCTTGCAAGTATAAAGAAGCCGTGAAATGTATGACTCTGTATGTACAGTGATTGCAAACTTAGCTAGAGTAGATGATTATGCGACCGTGTAATTGGGACAAACCTACAGTAGTACAACCGTTTGAAGCCGACATGGACAAAAAATCATCGGACAAAAAGCTGGTCAGCTTTCGGCTGCCTGAAGAATTATTGGATGCGCTCAGAGAAAGAGCCGATCAAGACAATACAACCGTTACGGAGCTAGTTTGCCGCCTGGTACGACAGGGGTTGCAAACCAGTGCCGACGATCGCATCTCAGCCCTGGAAGACGAAGTGCGCGAGTTGCGGCAACTCAAGCAAGTCAACTTCAGTAACCTCCCGACCATGCCTTTGTATGCGCCCCTTGTTTCCCCCAATGTGGTTGCGGCGGAACCCGATCCCGAAACAAAACTACGAATCGTGCGATTAGAAGCCCAGATGCAAGAAGGGATTGCCAAATTGGGAGCCTTGGGTGAACAGATGGAGGGTATTACCAAACTAGAAGCCATGATGCAAGAGGTCCTAACAACACGAAAAGCGAATTACAACCAGCCCACTCAAACTGTAGACGGTACTTCTACCGAAGATAGTGCTTAAACCACTAGAAGTTCTTTTCAGTTTAGAAGGTCGCTCAATGAATGTTTTTTGATGGATTGAACGTTGCCGCAAAGGTTTCCAAGCATGGCTCAGGGCAGTGAACGTGTGATGAGTAACGGACAATTTGCTCTCATCTGAGGTACGCCTTATGTCTAGAGGGTGTTATGCGTAGTGCGCTTGTAACTGCCAATGTATTTCAGAATGCTTTAGCCAACCGGAGTGTGAGTCGAGGTTACTACGCGACTCTCCTCCAAAGACTTGCGGAGCAACCTGTCACCTGGTACATGACCGAGTTTGACCATGCGCTGGCGCTGGCATTCTGGGATACTTTTCGCCTGGGGGGTGATGTCGTTTGTCAAACGGCTTACATTGAAATGCTGCGCCAAATTCGCCATAGATGCCCGATTGATGGCGATATTTTAGAAGGCTCAAACCGCTACCGGATTAACTTTTGCGATGCCCTACGGGTTGCCTGTGCCCGCGATCGCTTTTTAGACTGCATCGTCACCTGGGAACCGCACCAGTTTGCTTCCAATGCCGAGCAACACAATCAAGTTCAAATTAATGAGTTCTTTCAGTTGCCCATTCGGATTGAAGACGCTGAAACGCAAGAGATGACAACCATCAAAATTGGTGTCTTCTCTGTTCGGGCGTTTTTATTGCGTATCCAACAGGACTTTTTTGAGGAAAACGAATTGGAGGAGCGACGAGCGCTGCGTTCCCGCCGTTCTCAGTATTTCCTGCTGCAAAATTTTCATCTGCAAACTGGCGGCGATACTCATGAAGTTGCTGTGATGCTGTGTGATGCAATGGGACGGTGCTTGTGCGGCAATGCCTGTGGCAATAGCCCGATCGATGCTCTGCAAAAAGCGATCGATCAAGCCGTGACTCAAACCGTGCAATTGCCAACCCGTTACTTAAGCCGCTGGTTTGTTCCTCCGGCAACCCTCTTTGGAGCAGATTCCCCGGTGGAAGTGGTGGTTGGCGTAGAGTGTGAAGGCTTTAGCTATGAAGAAAGTGCCAGCCATAGCAACGTCTTCCAAGCCGCAGCCGAGGCATACGTGCAGGTGATTAACCGGATCTGTTGCGACCTGCGGTTCCCCGATGCTTCTTGATCCTGCTCCAGATGGAACTGATAGGATAGAGACAGGTAACAAATTCATAAGTTTGTTGCAAGCCTGTTTTCTGTCACCACTCATTGCTTTATGACGCTTCAGTCTGCTGCCTTACCTCCATCTCTCGAAAAAGTTGTGCATCGGTTCAAGCGAACCACCGAAGTTAAGCAGAAGTATGAACTGCTGCTTTGGTTTGCCAAACGTTTGGGAGCGATGCCGGAGTCAGCCAAGGTTGCAGATAACAAAGTTCCGGGTTGTGTGTCTCAAGTTTTTGTGACGGCGGAGTTGGTGGATGGAATGGTGCAGTTTCAAGCCGATTCCGATTCGCAACTCACAAAGGGCTTGGTTGCCGTGTTAGTGGAAGGGTTGAACGGCTTACCGCCCACCGATATTGTTAAACTCACCCCTGACTTCATTCAGGAAACTGGCTTGGGTGTGAGCTTAACGCCCTCTCGTGCCAACGGGTTTTACAACATTTTCAACACCATGCAGAAGAAAGCACTCAGCTTACTTGCCCCAAGTTAGGCAACCATCGCTACCAAGTTAGGCAACCATTACTACAATCACGGTGATGTTATCTCGTCCACCGTGATCTTTGGCTGCGTCCACTAAGGTTTCTGCGGCTTTCTCGCAAGCACGAATGGATTTCAGGTGGGAGGCAATAATTTGATCGGACAATTCTTCGGTTAGCCCGTCGCTGCACAGCAGGAGCCGATCGCCCGGTTGCACCTGAAAGGTTTGCAAATCAATTTGGCGTAACTCCTCTCGCCCCAGGCATTGCGCCAAAACGTGCCGCCAGGGATGACTACGGGCTTGATCTGGAGTAATTTCCCCCATCCGCATGGCTAAAGCCACCCAGGTGTGGTCTTCCGTAATTTGCTCTAATCGTGCTCCCCGCAGGCGATACAAGCGAGAATCACCAATGTGAGCGCATAGTGGATCGCGATCGCGGAACATCACGACTACCGCCGTAGTGCCCATGTCTGATCGCTCCGGATGGCTGCGCTGATCTAACAAAATTGCCTGGTTTGCTTCTAGAAATGCCTGCTCCAAAATTACACTGGATGCCTGGGAAGAGTCCCAATGAGCTTCCAGATAGGCTTGAATCGCCTGAGTTGCCAGTTTGCTCGCTTCCTGCCCCCCGGCATGACCGCCCATGCCATCTGCCACGATGAAGAACCGACCTTCAGGGTCGAGATAGTAATCATCCTGGTTGACTGAGCGGAGTAGACCAACATCAGTTAACCCTGTGAACAGACGTTTCATAAATTGGGGTGTTAACGCATTCTCAAGCTAGGAGGATTATTACATACGGTCAGATCGATCAATCCGTATCATGAGTCGAATTAGCACAATTCCCGTGACAACAGCCGCCGCCGCTGCGAGAGTCGCTATCCAAGCATAACCATTGACTAATAAAATCGTAGCCGACAATGTAAAGGTACACAGCAATAGGGTGTAATTCATCCCTAAATTTACGCCACTCATCCGGCGCAAAATGCGATCGGTCTCCGTCGATCGCACCCGGACTCGAATATCCCCCCGCTCTAACTTGTCCAGCGTATCTTCAATGCGACGCGGCAAACCAAAAGCTGTACTGCCCACCTGAGCTGCCTGCCGACTCAACTCACCTAAAAGGTTGTTAGCTTCCGATGTGGGGTTCCCATTTGTCATAAGCTGCATTGCAAAGGGTTTTGCAACCTCCATAAAGTTGAATTGAGGATCCAAGCCCTTGCCGACCCCTTCCAGCGTGGAAAAAGCTCGCATCACAAACGTAAACGTAGCTGGAAACCGAAAGGGCTGTCCATAAGCAATTTCATACAAATCGTCACTAATCTCAGTGACCGACTGCGCCTCAAAGGGCTTATCCATGAAATTATCCAGCATGAACTGAATGGAGCGACGAACCGGTCCCATGTCGTCGGTAGGAGCCAATGCCCCCAATTCAATCAAAGAGGTAACGACTTGATCCGCGTCTTTTTGAGCAATCCCAAAAAAAGTTTGCATCAGCTTTTCGCGAGTCACGGATTTTACCTGCCCCATCATGCCAAAGTCGTAGAAGATCAGAGAGCCATCTGGGTTCACTGCAATGTTGCCAGGGTGAGGATCGGCGTGGAAAAAGCCGTTATGCAGCAGTTGATGCAGATAAGCTTGTGCGCCTAACTGTGCCAAATGGCGGCGATCGAGTCCAGCAGCTTCCAGGGCTTCGTAGTGACTAATCTTAATTCCCGGCAAGTACTCCAGAGTCAAGACGCGAGGTGAGGCATAGCGCCAGTAGACGCGCGGCACTTTGACCCAATCTTCACCCCGGAAGTTGCGCCGAAACGTATCTGCATTTCGACCTTCATTCAGATAATCGATTTCTTCGTAAAGAATTTTGCAGCACTCTTCGTAGATGCCGAGCCAATCTCGCCCCCGTCCCCAATCTGGATGGTTTTGGAAGTACCGGGTAATGCCTTTAAGGATCGCTAAATCAATTTGAAACAACTTCACCAATCCAGGACGCTGCACTTTGACAACCACTTCCTCGCCCGAATGAAGCTGTGCTCGATGCACCTGCCCTAAACTGGCAGCGGCGATCGGAATGGGGTCAAAACTGCGATAGAGGACTTGAATCGGCTTACCAAAATCCTGCTCAATAATGGCTTTGGCTTGTTCGTAGCTAAAGGCAGGAACTTTGTCTTGTAGTTTGGAAAGCTCTTCAACGTATTCGCCGGGGAACAGATCGGAACGGGTTGAAAAAAGTTGACCCACTTTGATAAAGGTTGGTCCTAAGTCCAGTAGCGTGTCTCGAATCCAAACAGCTTGAGCACGACGACGCTTGGCTCGTTTGTCTTCAGTCATGCCACCGGAGTAACTCCAGGGCTTGTTGTAGAGCCATTGAGCGTAGAGCAACGTCAGCACGAATCCCCAAATGTCAACAAAGCGGCGCTGCCGGGAGTAGTTTTCGCGGTTCCAGCGGTAGGCTTTGTCTCCGTAGGAGTTGGTTTTTACTCGCCTCCCATTGCCAGACAACTGGGGTGTTTGTTCAGCACCTCCTGATATCAAGGAATCTTGATCCCAGGCTAATGTCCTTGGCTCAAGCTGCTTCGAAGGATTCTCAGTATCAGACTCATGCGGCAAAACAGACACTCGGTTCCTCGTTCCCTATGCTTCGTCTAACGTGTCATCTAACTTAATAATCCTACCAAATGGGTAGTGAGTCCAACTAGGAGGCGCGACTGCGGTATTGCTTAAGTTCCGATCGCAGCCGCGCAATTTCAGCCCGCAGTTCATCGATCACAGTTTGCAGGTCTGCGGTGGATGTGGGTGGAGACGCAACAGCAGTCGCTGTTCGCCCTTGCATCGCCGCTTCTTCTTCCTGCTGTGCCCGCTCCACAACCCGCTCTGTGAACTGCCGGAGATTCTCACGCAACTCAGCATCAAGTTTGCCAAGTTCACTCAAAGCATCGGTCAGCGATGCCTCTGCTTGTTCATAAACGGTTTCAGCCAGTGCTCTGCCCACAAAAAAGGCGTGCACGATCGGATTACTCATAGAAAACTCCCGCGCGTTCCGCCTGAATTATAACGTGGTCTAGGACTCAAATGCCGCTAGCCCAAGACGGACTCACTAGGTAACAAGGGGTTAATTGGCGGCGGGTGGCGGAGGTGCTGCCGGAACAGGGGCAAGAGGGGGCGCGGGTTCTGGGACAGGAGGGGCAGGGGCAAACGATTCTGGAGCAGGTTCGTTGGGAGTTGTGACGGGGGGCGGCGCGACAGGCTCGATCGCGGCGGGTGGCAGTTCGGGTGCTGGAGAAGCAGGAACCGCTTCAGGGGAAGGAATCACAGCTTCTTGAGCCGGAGGAGCCGTGGGCACAACTTTGGGTCGTTCCCATTCGTATCGTTCCGGTTTAATCGCAGCCGAGGGGGGGGGAGAGGTATAGGCAGGTTGCTCGATCGGGGTGATTTCTCCGGGCCAACCATTCAAATCGGGAAAAGATTGTTCGGAGTGGAAGAAGGAGGCTCCCGGTCCGGTGGTGGTGGCAGCTAACCGCAGGGCAAGCCCCGAACCAACCCCGATCGCCGCTGCCACAGCCGCAGTCGTCACAAGGGCACTGGAAAACCGTTTAGAAGGAAGTGAAATCATCGATTGCTGGAATGTATTAGATTTGGACAAGGGTATTTGCTGTTTGGTGGCGATCGTTGGTGAACGAGTACTCCTATCGGGAGTAGGCTTTTGAGCTTGACCAGGAGCAGTCGCTCCAGCCGAGTAATCCTTAACCGTAGATGGCAAGCTCACGCTTGACGGGCTGGCGGCAGGTGGGATTTGATTCAGCCAAGCCGCGATCGAGATAGGGCGAGCTTTAGGATGCATTTCCAGTCCTTTGAGAATGGCAGTTTCTATGGCTGGGTTAAGCTGCGGACGAAATTGCCGTGGGGCAACCAGGGCTGTTTGGCTTCGCAGGGGAGCACTAATTGGCGCATGACCTGTTAATAAAAAATACAGCGTTCCTGCCAAAGAGTACACGTCGGTGGCTGGCGTGAGGATGGGTTGAGGCTGATAGCGCTCGATCGCCGCATACTCCCCTGCCCTGGGAATTTTTTCTCCAGAAACCCCCTCCAGTAAATCGGCTACTAAAAATTCAACATTCACCAGCACAACAATGTCAGACCCAGGCGGATGGATGATGTGATCTGGAGTTACATTGCGATGAATTAAACCGTGCTGATGTAAAACTTCCAGTGCTGCGCCCACCTGCTGGATGAATCGAATTGCGGTGTCTTCGGGTAAAACTCCGTTGCTTCTCACCCATTCTGCTAAGGTTTGCCCCTGGGTGTAATCAGTAACGGCAAAGGGCAAATTTTGCTCCTCAAACGTGTCAATAAGCTGCACCAATGCCGGATGGCGACACTGGGAGAAGCGACTTACCTGCTGATTAAATCGCTGCTTGATTTGAACATAGTTGGGCTGAGTCTGGAGTTCCGGCTTGAGGCTTTTCAGCACAACCTGATGCGACATTGAACGATCGCCAATGAAGGTAATCCCAAATTTACTTTGATCAGCGATCTGGCGTATCAAATACTTACCACTTTGCAGCACGGTTCCGGCAGCAAGATCCATTCTCACACCCGATGATGAGCGCTCCTATGGTAGCGGCTAAATGGCATTCCATCAACGGGAGAGACTGAACACAATATTCTTCAACGAAGAGCTAGCGATCGCGAAATTGTTGAAGGAAGGCGGGCAATCAAGCGTGTATTTAACCTTACTAAGTTCCGCTGATTGGGAGCAATTTAGGATGTAGAACCTGAAGGAGTAGATAAATTTAAAGCGAACTGGAACGATCGCTAATTTTTCTTGATGGTGATTTCGCTTGTGAGATACTACACTTGTATTACACCTTAGTAATGAACCGGAGGCACTATGCACACACTGACTCGTATCCCCACCACAGAAATGGAAGTAACCAGCATTCGACTGGAGCGGGAGTTGAAGGAAAAACTTAAAGAACTCTCTGGTAGCCAGGGCTATCAGGCACTGATCCGAGACATTCTATGGAATTATGTGCAACAACGATCGCGAGATTACCTCTCCCCGATCGCTCAAACCGAGATTCGAGCCACTATTCCAGCGATCGCCCAAACAGAGGAACAGTGCTCTTTAACGGGAGTTGCCATTCTTCCGAATCAATCCATGTTGTTAGGACTCACCGCTACCGGAGCCTTGATCCCTTTAAGTTTGAATAGTTTGAATCCCTGAAACGTTTTCAGCCGACCCCACAGAGAATTCCCATCAGACGGGATAATTAAGCATGACCCGCATTTGCTTTATCCCGCTCTATGAGTAGTCAGCCCAAAATTATTGTTCTGGACGATGACCCCACCGGATCGCAGACGGTTCACAGTTGCCTGCTGTTGATGCAGTGGGACGTGGAAACATTGAGATTGGGCTTACGGGACGATGCGCCGATTTTCTTCGTGCTCACCAATACACGGGCACTCACTTCCGATAAAGCGGCATCGGTGACGCGAGACGTTTGCCGCAACTTGAAGCAGGCGATCGCTCTGGAAAAAATTCAAGACTTTCTGATTGTCAGCCGCTCAGACTCGACTTTGCGGGGACACTATCCGATCGAAACCGATGTCATTGCGGCAGAATTGGGTCCGTTCGATGCCCATTTCCTCACGCCTGCGTTTTTTGAAGGCGGGCGGGTGACTCGCGATAGTGTGCATTACCTGAATGTGAATGGAGTCGATACGCCGGTTCACGAAACTGAGTTTGCCCGCGATTCCGTATTTGGCTACAGCACAGCCTATCTGCCCGATTACGTAGAAGAGAAAACCCAAGGACGGATCAAATCTGCCCAGGTTGAGCGCTTTTTGTTAGCTGACATTCGGCAAGGCGTGGGCGATCGCTTGCTCCAGTTGCAGGATAACCAGTGCGGTGTGGTCGATGCTGAAACTCAAGCCGACATGAACCGTTTCGCTCAGGATGTGCTTGCCGCTGCTGCCCAAGGGAAACACTTTCTGTTTCGCAGTGCCGCCAGCCTATTGACCGCGTTAGCCAACCTTCCGCCCCAAGCGATCGCGCCTGAAGATATGGCAGAGTACGTGCGGGATGGCAAACCGGGCGCTGTGATTGTGGGTTCCCATGTCAAAAAAACCACCGAGCAATTGCACAACTTGCTGGCTCAACCCAAGATTGTGGGGGTGGAAGTGGAAGTCGCTCGACTGCTCGATCGTACTTCTAATTCTCGTGCCGCGTTACTAGCAGAAATTACGGCAACGGTAGCAGCGATTCATGCCGACGGTAAAACCCCTGTTGTGTACACCAGTCGTCAGGAACTCACCTTTGATGACGTGCAAACTCGCTTAGATTTCGGTGAAGCTGTCTCTCAATTACTGATGGACATCTTACGTCACCTTCCGGCTGACATTGGCTTTCTGATCAGCAAAGGCGGAATTACGTCCAACGACACCCTTAGCACCGGATTAGCCTTGAGAACTGCCCGTTTGCTGGGTCAGGTGCTACCAGGGGTATCGATGGTTCGCACGCCCAGCAATCATCCGCAGTTTCCTGATTTACCTGTTGTGCTATTTCCCGGCAATGTGGGCGATGCAACGGGGTTGGCAACGGTCTATCAACGCTTGAGTTTGCTAAAAACCGAGAACAAGTGACGAACGACCGCTAGTAGATGGGCACCCAGGCTTTGCCCATCCTACGGGGGTACTTTTTGCTAGAAATCTCAGGATGTCTTCTCAATTTCCGATCGCATCCGTTGCAAGGTCAGGTTCATTTGGTCAAACATTTGCTGCGGCGTAATGCCAAACTGTCCTAACTGGGTTTTGAGTTGTTCCACCGTCATTTGAGCCATAAAGTCCTCGGACAGCTCAAACCGTTTCATGAAGATGCGGTATCGATCCATGATGGCTTCCATTTGCTCAATGAACAGCTTTTTGCCTTCCCGATCGAACTTACCGTAGGAACTGCCAAGCTGCATCAGAGAATGGTAGTCCTCAAAGAGTTCTTTGGCTTCTTGTTGAACAATCTCAGAATCGAAAAATCCCATCGCTTTCAAAAAATTGGTTACTAATGACCTAAAATAATGCCTTCCCTGGCTTGTGCAATCATTCTAGATGAGTATCGTAAAGGACGTTAAGTAGGGTTTCCACTACTACTCCACAGGTTTGCACTATTCATTTCCGTCCAAATAAACCAAATAATCCGCCCCGTTTTGTCGGTTGATGAGAGGCTTTTGTGCCATTGGTAGATTGCTTCCCATTTGTTGGCGGAGGGGTCGGTGCCGACACCACCAAGCCGAGTTTAGGACCAAACTTCACCCCATAGGTATCACTGGGGTTGAGTTCCAGAGCACGCTTGAGGTGAACTTTTGCCATCCCTGGTAGGGGTTTTTCCAGGTACAGATAGGCAACTCCCAGCAGCGAGTGGTACTCACTTTTATCTGCTTTAATTTTGATGGCATCTCGCAACTCTTGCACCACCTGAGTCCAGGCTCCTTTTTTAGCGTATTCTTGAGCGCGGCGGTAATGGCGCTGGTCATAGCTTTCTGTGGCAACCTGAGGGTCAGTGGGGGCGGGCGCAAATTGGATTGGTTTTGCCTGGTTGGCGGCGATCAGTCCGGTGCGTTTTTCCTGCACACCTCCGCCTAAATCGCCCATCTTCAGTTGCAGATAGACCAGATTTAGCTCCATCAGTTGCTCTGTGACAGAGGCAAAATTTTGATGGGGAACAAACTGGGCTTCGGCGAGTTCTACGATCGCCTGCTCGTAGAACACATCCACATTTGCCACGGGGCGTTCCATCAATTGACGGGCGATGTCGCTTTGCGGCTCCAGCGGTTTCTCCCGTGTCAAACGCCGCACCTGCAATCGCAATAAGGCAAGATTTTCTTTTCTTTCCTTGTCCTGCCGGAGTTTCTCGTAAGCGGGGTTAACCAATCTGGAAAGAAGTTTAATGGTTAAATCTTTGGTCGGTTCATCGGCATCAATAAACCGATCCGGGTGCAGCCGCATGGCAACCATGCGATACCGTTTTTGTACGCGGCGATCGTCAGCCGTAACCGCGATTCCCAATACTGCAAACGGATCGGTAAAACGAGTAACCCAACCTGATACGAGCGAACTTTGCGACATTGACGAGTAGCCTGAAGGGGTAAAAACGAATTTAATTGTATAAATAATAAAATTACTTAGCTTAATAGCCTATACCATTTCCGTCGCCAGTCCTGTTACTGACGTAGCTGATTACCGACATAGCTTATGCCCCCTAGTTCTCTACTGTACTGTGCAAATCGGTTTCTAACCGGACAGTGTCACGGCTTAATTTTTTATTTCTATCTTGAGTAATAAGGGGGCGCGATAGAATGGGGGCGATCGCAGGTTGAAAAATGCGAGGGAGTTTAGACCGTGCAACGCTGGAACGAGCTACTGAGTAAACCAAAGGATCGCAAGATTGCTTCTTTGCTGGCGCTGGCAGGCACTGTTTCGCCGGTGGCGGGGTTCCACAAGTTCTATCTGCGTCAACCGGTGTGGGGAGTGTTGTACGTGCTCCTTTCCTGGACTCCCATTCCCAGAGTCGCAAGTGGAATTGAAGCGGTTTGGTATTTGTTTCAGGATGGGCATGAGTTTGACCGACGGTTCAACGCTGAGTTGCCTCTCGGTTCCGTTGCATCTGCCCCAGCCTCCACGGTTAGTCCAGAAGATGTGGGGGCGATCGCAGAAGCGCTCCGCAAACTGGATCAACTGCGGGCAGATGGGCTAATCTCTGAATACGAATTTGAGCAGAAGCGGCGACAATTACTCGATCGAATTGCCTAGCCATGTCCCTGTTTGATTGGATTACGAAGACGGCACACACTCAAACGAAGCGATCGCGGATGTTGAATGATCCGTACTACCGCTTGCAATCGTTTGAGGAACTGCAACTGGCGGTCAGCCTGGGGATAAAAATCGACGTAAATCAAGCAGGCGTAGACGATTGGCTACGCTTACCCGGACTTTCCATTCATCAAGCTCGGACGTTGACAGAACTGACTCAATCGGGTGTGCCGCTGCACTCGTTAGAAGATATCGCCGCTGTGTTGAATCTGCCCCTCCAGCGGCTAAAACCCCTGGAACCAATTCTGCAATTTTGTTACTACGATCCGGATAGTCCGCAAACCATTTCAGCGATCGATGCCAACACGGCAACTGTGGAAATGTTGACCCGCATCCCCGCGATCGACTTATATCTGGCGCGGTTGATTGTGCAACATCGTCCCTACCGCAATTTGCCCCATCTACAACGGCGACTGTCTTTATCCAGCGAGTTAACCGCTCAACTGTTGCATTACTTGAAGTTTTAACGACAGGGTTAACGCATTGCACGACTCATGTAATTACCCCAGAGTTGAGCCGCCTGGGCACTGCTGCCGTAGGTGGGCGTGTTGTCGTCGTTTCCCAACCAAATTCCCGTCACCAAAGCTCGATCGGGAACGTAGCCCACAAACCACAGATCTTTGTTGTCGTTGGTGGTTCCAGTTTTGCCCACTTCGCCCAAGCCGATCGCTGCACTGGTTCCAGTTCCCCCCGCCACCACTCCCTGCATCAGATCCGTCATCGTGGCTGCCACCTCTGGCTTGATGACAGGTTGGTTTTTCTCTGCATCTTGATCAAACGTATAAATTACCCGACAGGTTTTGGGATTTTTGCGATCCTGACAATCCCCTGCATCCAACACCCGCCGGATAGTCCGGGGATAGTTTCGCACGCCTTGATTGGCGAACACCCCAAAGGCTCCAGTCAGTTCCATCACACTGACTTCACTCTGTCCCAAAACTAGACCGGGCACCGCCTTCAACTCCGACTGAATCCCCATGCGCTTCGCCATTTGCACTACAGAATTCAGCCCCACCTCTTGTCCAATTCTCAAGGCAACCACGTTTTCAGATTGAGCCAGTCCGCTATACATATCCATCCTCCCGCCCCCAGAGCGACAACCCTCAAAGTACTGTCCTTCCCAGTTCAATGGAGCGCAGGAGAAGGTTACCCCAGGGGAAATGCCGCGCTGCAAGGCATCGGCGTAGGCAAACACTTTGAAGGTTGATCCAGGCTGACGACGGGCTTGCGTGGCGCGGTTGTACTGGCTTTTTTTGTAGTCCACTCCGCCAACGATCGCTAGCACTTCCCCATTTTTGGCATCCAATGTCACCAAAGCTCCCTGGGTTGCCCCCGCATCCACCCCCGTTGTTTGCACAAAGCTGCGGAGCGATGATTCTGCGGTGGCTTGCATCTGAGGATCCATCGCCGTTTCCACAATGAAATTGCCTTCGTTGGCGACCTCAATCCCCAGGAGCGATTCCAGATCAAAATAAACCTGATCGTGGTAGTAGGGAGCGCGAATGCTTTCCAATTGCTCTTTGGCTTTGGGGTTAACCTGGATGCGCGATCGCCGTGCCCGTTGCGCTTCATCTGCGCTGATCATGCCCAACTCTTGCATCCGCTTCAAGACCCCATTGCGCTGCTCGATCGCCTTGTCGTAATCGCGCACTGGATTGAATCGGTTGGGGGCTGGCAAAATTCCTGCCAGCATCGCAGCCTCTGACAAATCCAGGTCTTTGGCAGATTTGCCTAAATAAAATTGCGCCGCATCCTCAAATCCAAATGCCCCAACCCCCATATACACTCGGTTCAGGTAGGTCAGCAACAGAAAGTTTTTGCTGTAGAAGGTTTCCAGCTTCAGCGCCACTGCTGCTTCCCGCAACTTACGCGCCGCCGAATCATCTGTTCCCACATAACTGCGAAACACGCTGCGGGCAAGCTGTTGAGTCACCGTGCTGGCTCCTTCTTGAATGCCGCCGCCGCGAATGTTGGCGACCAGTGCCCGTAAGACACCGATTGGATCAACCCCCAGATGCCAGTAAAAGCGTGAATCTTCCGAAGCAATCACCGCTTTTGCCAGGTAGGGCGAAAACTCGTTCAAGCTCTTAAGTTCAGCATGGGTGCGAGTAATCGGTGAACTGAGTAAGGTTTCCCCATCCCGTGCTGTGATCACGACTGGACCTTGCACTGAGTTCGGCAGCGGATAGACATCAAATTTTTGCCATTCCAGCAGGGTGACGATCGCGGCTAAGGCAGAAATTCCGCCAAACCCGTACACGCCATACCGAAAAGCTTTGACAAACCAGGATGGCGGATCGTTATATTTGACGCGAACCGCATCCGCCAGTTCCGACGGACCTAAGGTGTACACATCTCCATGCCTGAGTACCATTTGCTGAATCCGGCGCTTACCCCGAAAAATACCGTTGGTCGAGTTCTCATCCTTCATCACAAAGGGCGATCGCCAGAAGTAGCCCAAAAATCCGGGTGGTTGTTTCTCCCGATTCAGCGACAAATGCACCTGACTCACCACCGGATTCCGCACCACAATGTCACAGGTTTTGGAACTGCGCCCCACCACGTAGCGATCGCCCAACAGGGGAAAAATTTCTGCCTTCTCGGCTCCCGCATCCTGCACCCACAGTTCCGGCACCTTGGCTCCGGGCTTCAGCTTCAGCTTGGAGAGAAAGACTTGCGTGCGAGACTGAACGCTTTGCACTGCCTGCGTGACAGCACCCATCAAAGTTTTCGGTGGACGGGTTGGGGGAGGAGTTGGACTCATAAGGATTCAAGCCACGGTGCAGAAATCAGCATCACAACCACGATAGAAGATTCCAGTCGTGATCTGCCCTATTTTAGCGAAGAAGGCAAAGGACAGAGGCAGAAGCCTACTTCTGACACTCCCAACTCAAAATGATTTGTCCATCAGGAAGTTTGTATATTCCCTGGGCTTCGGCGATCGTATCAACGTTACCAACTTTAGCTCCTGGGTTTGGAATTTCTGTCTTCCCCATCCCCTCTTCTCCTCCTCTCCCCATCTCCCCTATCCCCCGCACCTCTCCGGTTGCAAACGTTGGTAACACTGCATCTCCTGGACGCACAGGCAATCCTCCTGTGCCCGTAATGATAAACGTCCCACCTGATGCCGCATCCCGCACAAGACAACTATTCGCCAAAATCCGATTCGTATCAATCAAGTTTTGTGGCAGTTGACTCAAGCCGCGACTGGGATCCACGTTGGGAGTATTCAAGGTCACAATTCCACTCACCCCAAGCGTGGAACTAGCCGTGATATCACTAAACTCCGTCAATCTTGGACGAAACTGCAACCCATAAATTCCCTGCGCTGTAATGTTAATCCTCCCCCCACTACCAGAAAACGCATTCGCCGTAATATCGCTATTCTCCGACTTCACCCCAATAATGAATCCCTTCGGAGCGTTGATCGTGATGTTCCCGCCATTTCCGCCTGCCTGAGCCGTACCTGCTGTCGTGGAGATGGTACTACCGCGACGCAACAATAGAATATCTTGCACATTCAGGGTGATGTTGCCACCTTGGGCACTGGCAGTTTCCGCAGTAATCGAACCTCGATCGCTCAACTCTAGCCTGCTTGCCTGAATCGAGATGTTGCCCCCCTGACCACTGCCTTGACTCCCGACTGCGATCGTCGCTCTATCTTGAATCAGAACGGTTCTAGGATTGATCGTAATGTTACCTCCATTCCCTGTGGAGCCAGCAGCAGTCGTAGCAAACAGTCCCGTGTCTCTACCGCTTAATGCCAAGCGATCGTCGATATTCAAGGTGATGTTACCTGCGGCTCCGCTACCAGAGGTTGTGGTAGAGACTCGTGCCCCGGTTAGCAAATCAAAAGAGTTTGCGGCGATCGTCAGATTTCCAGCGTTACCGCTGCTCGAGGTGGAGGCGGAAAGTTCAACGCCATCTTGTAGGGTTAACTGTTGAGTGGTCACGTTAATATTTCCGGCATTCCCGGTTCCAGTGGTTTCGACGGCTAACTTGCCCAGTCCACCGATAGTGATAGCTTGAGGAGCCGTTAGGATTAAATCGCCGCCATTACCGCTGCCAGAGGTAGAAGCAGAGATTTGAGATTGTGGAGCTAAGGTGAGATTGAGCGTGGGTTGATTGTTATAGGGATTCAACGTTAAAGTTCCAGCCGGGGTCTGTCCCTGGGTTTCGGCGAACACGCCTACGATGCCTGCCAGGTATATGTCGGAAGCGTTGAGGATGATGCTACCGACACGATCTGTGTTCTTTGATGTAGCGGTCGCCGTGGTGGAAATCTGTGCCCCCTGCTGTAGAGTAAGCTGCGGCGTACTGAGGGTAATAGTGCCTGCTTTGCCGGCACTGCTCGTTTGGGCAAACAATCCGCTGGTTGCTCCAGTCAGCGTGACTCCCTCTTCCGCAGTGACAAGAATACTGCCTGCCGCACCCGTACTGCTGGTGTTGCTGATGATCTGACTGTTGTTGAACGTAAGTAAACCCAAACTGGTAATTTGTACACTCCCTGCTGGATCGATACCTTGAGTAGTGCTTTGAACACGAGTGTTGTTAAAGGTAAGGTCACCTAAGCTATTCACTGTTACTGCCCCAGACTGTCCGGTTTTACCAACTTCAAACGTAATAAACTCATCAGTCGGATCGAATGGGGAGTTAAAAGGATTGGGAATACTGACAACTTTACTGGTGCTGATCTGAGTATTGTCGATCAACAGATTACCAAAGCCATTGATCTGAATAGTTCCCGCCTGTCCATTCGAGGATTGTGTCAGAATCTCCAAGTTACTAATCTCGTTTTTCGCTGCCAACTGCACATCACCACCTTGACCTGATGCGCCGTTTAGTGCAACCGAGAAGGAGTAGAGAGCTACAGAACCATTACCCAAAATATTTCCATTGCCTGCGGTCAGTAAGATTTCTCCCCCATTTCCTGCGTTCCCTGAAAGAGCGAGAGAGAACGAGTACAAGTTCGAGTTAGTGAGGAAGATGTTGCCATTGGTCGTAGATAAGAAAATTGTCCCACCATATGTAGCAGTTCTCGAGTTGGTGAGGGAGATGTTGCCGTTGGTGGCGGCAAAGGAAATTGCCCCGCCATTCCCACTGCTGCTAAAAGGCGAGGACGAGGTTGAGTCCGAGTTCGAGTTGGTGAGGGAGATGTTGCCGTTGGTGACGACAAAGGAAATTGCCCCACCGTTCCCACCATTTCCCAATTCCGATCCCGATAGAGAGTCCGAGTTGGTAAGGGAGATGTTACCGTTGGTGGCGGCAAAGGAAATTGCCCCACCGTTCCCACCATTTCCCAATTCCGATCTCGATAGTGAGTCCGAGTTGGTAAGGGAGATGTTACCGTTGGTGGCGGTAAAGGAAATTGCCCCACCGTTCCCACCATTTCCCAAAGACGCGATCGGCTCCACGTATGAGTCCGCGTCCGAGTTAGTAAGGGAGATGTTACCGTTAGTTGCAGCGAGGGAAATTACCCCACCATTCCCACCATTTCCTAAAGACGAAAACGAGAACGAGTATGAGGATAATCCCGAGTTGGTGAGGGAGATGTTACCGTTGAGGGTAGCGAGGAAGATTGCTCCGCCATTTCCTCCGTTTCCCGAGACCGAGAACGAGTCTGAGTATGAGGACAATTCCGAGTTGGTGAGGGAGATGTTGCCGTTTGTGGCGGCAAAGGAAATTGCCCCGCCATTCCCACTGTTTCCCGAACCTGCGAATGACTGCGAAAATGAGTATGAGTTGGAGTTGGTGAGGGAGATGTTGCCGCTGGTGGCAGAGAAGGAAATTGCTCCGCCATTCCCTCCATTTCCCGAAGGCGAGAACGAGTACGAGTACGATCGCGATTCCCCATCCTTGAGAAGGATATTTCCAACCGCCGAGGTAAGGGTAATATTTCCCCCATTTCCGTTGTTGTTGCCGTTGGCTGGATAGGAGAAAGTCCCCAATGCAACGGGGTTATTTGCAACAGGGTTATTGAAAGATCCTAGAGAAGATCCTGGATCAGAAAAAGAACCCGTATTGGTAATATCACCTCTTGCGGTCAGTTCAATGTCACCACCATTATCTCCGTTCTGGTTGGACGCATCAATGCTATGAAAGGTGATGCCGCCAGTGCCAGCAGTCAGCTTCACGGTGCCTCCAGTGGCATTGGGCTGTACTCGTACTGGGCTGTCCAAAGTAATACCAGCGGGGATGGTGCTATCGATGAATATAGGAGGATTGATTTGGTTGGTGCCACCATAAACCAGGCTGGATTGTCCAGAGCGAATGATTAGCCCAGGTTGAGTACTTAAGATGGCATCACTACCAACAAAGGTGGAAACGGTATCCGGGGCATTGATGGTGACTGCTCCTTGAATTCGCACACTTCCTTGAGATTCAATCAGTAAAGATGCTCCGCTATATCCAGCAGCAATATCCACATTGCCACTGCTACTGATAAGCGGGTCGTAGAGGCTGGTAAAGGTTGCCAGTTGCCCAGATAAGCTTTTGATCTGGAAATCACCTCCACTGCGAAAGTGAGCATCGCCAGAAATTACACCATCGCTAATTAAACTCAGGTTCACACCGCTCTGAAAATTGGTTTGAGGATGACTTAGGGCAAGGATGTCAACGCTTTGATTGCCTTGAATGGCGGTGTGTTGTCCAGACGTTGCAATGAAAGGACTAGCGGCGGTATCGCGAATTTGCACCGTATTTTGCGCTTGCAGGGTTAAATCGCGTCCAGCTTGTAACTGTCCTTGTAAATCAAGCCTGTCGGCGCTCAGGGTTAAATCCTGTCCCGTGGTCAGTTGCCCCCGGTTGGCGATAGTGGCTTCTGATAAACTGACACCTATCTGCAAACCTGGTGTAACGTTCACCATCAACAAGGGAGGAGCTAATGGGTTCGTGGCACTAAACTCGCTGCCATCAGAAAACTTAAAGTGGCTGGCAGTAGTGCCGACAAAGGAGCCTACCACGTCTAACCGGGAATTGGTTCCAAAAATAATGCCGTTGGGGTTGAGAAAAAATAGGTTGGCATTGCCGTTCACACCCAATAACCCCAAAATGCGAGAGGGGTCGGCTCCTGTAACGCGGCTGAGAATATTTTCAATTCCAGTCGGGTTTGCAAAGTAAACTCGCTGACCATCGCTGACATTGAACTGAGAGAAGCTGTGAAATAGGTTTGCTCCCCGTGTAGCTCCACCTTGAATCAGGTCGGCAGGCAGTCCATTAATAGTGGTATTGGGCGCGACGATAGAAGGTTCAGTGCCCAACGTGGTATCTGGGGTAATTTGAGCGATCGCAAGGGATGGAGACAACACACTGCTGAAAATCGCAGTCAAGAGAAATAACCGCGATCGCACAGCTACCCCATGCTTTGCCATTGTGTTTGCCTCCTGCGATCGTCTTTTACGTCCAATCCAGCATTAATATACCTTGAAGATTAAAAATAGTTCGATTTTTTGCTGAAGAAAACCGTAGTCGGCAAATTGCGATCGCGTTTTTCATCGCTGTTACCAGTAGTAGAGGGAGGTGGTGAGCGAGCTTCTGGAATGCAGTTTGGAGGGAGCAGTACAATTAAGGTAAATCATCATTGAATGAGGTTATATGGCAACGATAGAGACAGCCATTCTATTGCAGCAGTCCCTACTGGAAAATACAGACGCGATCGCTCAAGCAATGAACATCTCTCGTGATCAGGTTTTGGAGATGGCATTGACAGAGTTTGTTCAGCAGTACCAGAAGCGCCAATTCTTAACCCTAGAGGCAATTAATGCCGCCTACACCGATGCCCCCGATCTCGATGACGATCGTCTTCTTAAGGGAATGCGACGCTTACATCGACAAGTTTTGGAGAACAACGATTGATTCGGCAAGGAGATATTTTCTGGATTGACCTGGAAGAACCAATTGGATCTAGTCCTGGCTATCGTCGTCCTCATGTTGTAATTCAAAACAATCGGATGAATCGTAGCCAGATTAATACTGTGATTGTTTGTGCCTTGACAACCAATCTGAAACGAGCAAAAGCACCGGGTAATGTACTGTTAGATTTGGGTGAAGCGGATTTACCAGATCAGAGTGTTGTGAATGTCTCTCAAATTTTTACTGTTGATAAATTGCAACTTGAAGAAAAAATTGGTACTTTGTCGTCTGAGCGAATTCACCAAATTCTTGATGGAGTTCGGTTGCTCACTGACCCATTAGAAGCAGAATAATACCTTATACAACTACCTACTCACTCACCCACTCACCCACCTGCCCATTGGGTGTGTTTTTGTACTGACTAATATCCGAATGCTCCTCTAAATAATCCAACAAGGTGAGGAAATCGGCTTTGGGGGCACACTTACCGCCGATCGTTGTGAATGCCAGCTCCGGTTTTTCACCGCTGTAAATGTGGTAGCCCCAGTAAAACAGTTGTTTACTGTTACGAATGGCGACCTCATCTGGATCAATAAATTGAAAGCGAGGTTCTTGCTCCGAAAGTTTTGAGAAATAAAGCTTGTATTGATCCTTTAAAACTTTGGCTTTATGTGCCTCATCTTTGAAGTAATTATTAATTAAGACAAACACATAAGCGTGTTTATTCACGCTACGAATGGCTTTCAATGTATTTTTAATTACGTAGCCATTTTTATTTAATCCCAAAGGATTGAGAGTGGTGGGAATAATGCAGTAGGAAAATTTTTCAATAATATATTCTGGGTTTTCTTCAAACACAGGAGAACAATCACAAACAACCATTCTGGTGCCGAGGGGTGGATGGTGATCGTCCCATTCTTCCAGGCTAAATACTTTCACACTACGGCTTGGCTCATTCCCCGTTCCTGGAATCACCACTCCGCCATCCAGTAAAGTGGTGAGATTTTTTTGCGGGTCAAGATCGATAATGGCTACATCGTAACCAGCCAGCGCGATCGCCCCTCCCAAATGGGCGCTAATGGTTGTTTTTCCCACTCCACCTTTGCAGGTAAACACTCCCACATAAATCAATTCCTTGGGGGTGGCAACAGGCTGTTTATCATCAAAGCGAATCCAATGAACCGTGCCTTCTTTCATCACCGCTAATCGGACTCGGTGACTATTGACATTAGAAAAATAGGTCAGGGCATTGTGGGTAAATCCACTGGATGAAACTAGCAACCCTCGTGTAAAACGTCGAGAAATTGGCAAATCAAAAAAGTTCAAAAACCGCTCAATTTGAGGGACTTTGACTGGCGTTTTATGATCCTTCACCTGAATGGCAATGACTTCTTTTCCCTTCATGGCTTCAAAATCGTACCCAGCCGTGTTGGGAGGTGGCATAGTAATCGACCAGCCAGCTTCTTCTAATTGTCTGGCAACCGTTGCTCTGGCATCTCTCATTTGTTCAACGCTTACCGTAGTGTGATGTATGACCTTACTACACCAAAAAATCCAGTTTGTTGCGCTACTGTTACCTTTCTTTATGTGTTTGTCATCAAGAGATTCATGGAACTCTAGACTTAATCTCCACTCACCTAGTCATTTGTCATTTGTCATTTGTCATTTCACCAACCCCCAACCCCCCACCCCCCCCCCCCCCAACCCCCCCCCCCCCCCCCCCCCACAACACCCCCCCCCCCAAAAACAACACCCAAAAAAAAAA
>JANRIN010000270.1:0-11794 GCA_033764965.1 Leptolyngbyaceae cyanobacterium bins.302
CTAATACCGTTATACTGTATGTGCTTTAGTTTTTTTGATTGTTAAACTAAATCAATCAGACATTGTTTTTGGGTTGAGAAATTTGGTTTGCAGTTGTAAATCCTACTACTTCTCAGACGAAAGCAGCACCCGTTTGGTGTATTAGGCTTGCTCGGTCTGAAGGTAGATGCGTTTTTGGTAGATTCGATCAACAGGAACAAAGCATCCAGCGAGTTCACTAGACAATTTAAGGATAATGATGTGAGGAATGCTAAGGAGGCTAGAAAGAATAACATGAACCATTTTCTGCTGAGATCCAGCTTCAGAAGTAGTTCTGCAAGCAGAACGTTCAACTTATTTCTTCTAGATTCCTAACTGACTGCAATGGGTGCTGAGTGGGAAGTTTCTGCTGAGTGCAATAGCTCTTGAATATAGGCTTGGAGTTCCTTCAACTCTTGAGGATCTCGTTCATGGAGATGGTGCTTGATCTCACTGATGATTGCTCGACGATCCGGGGTGGGAAGTGATGCAGTTGGAACTAAGGTTGAGTGGTGAGAGCCAAGGCTTGAATAGAACTGTTGTGGCGGGAGTTCAGCAGATTTAGATAACTCGGAGTTCTCCTGAGTTGCCTCTAGAGAGGGGATGGCATCTGAAGGAGCAGGGTCGGGATCAAATTTAATCAAGGGCGGAGGTGCATCAGGATGTCGCCATCTACGGCAATGAGTCGGCATATCGTAGATGCGTTCTTCTTGGATGGTGTCGTGATAAAAGCCGCAATAAATAAACCCGTCTCCATCGCTGGGGTCGTCTGGATCATGCCAATCGCAATTATGACAGCAAGGAGTTAACCCTGAGTCAAATGATACGGCTTCTGGTTCGATATCCTCAGGTGTGATAGCTTCGACGGCGATCGCGCTCAACTTCTCAACCTTTTGTTCGGTCCATTGTTTAGCGCGGTCATACCACCATGCTTCTACTGTAAGGGGATTTCCCATTGCATAGCTGATTGCTACTCCAGGGATTTCACAGTTCACAGCAACCCGGTAGGGGAGTTTCGGACAGGGATAGGCACTGATACTCCAATGAGGACCGATCAAGACTTTGACCTGTTCAAATTGCTGGGTCATAAACGCGGTTCGCCAAGCTTTGTACTGTGACATTAAGTCGTTGTAGTGCTTGAAGTAGTGCGGGACTCCCTGTCGATCAACCAGATAGAATTTGAAGTCCTCATTGTTGTTTTCACAGATGCGGAGTGTACCCCACATGCTGACGAGCATACTATATCGAATGAACCGTTCAGTGTTTTCAATGTCCTGGGGACTGCGATGAGTTCGGATTAATTCGACAACCTCTGTCTCAGTTGGGGTTGCTCCTGAAATGACCAGTTCAAGGAATGCTTCGCGGGCTTTGATTGGAACAGACATCCCGGCTATGCGATCGAGAGCAGCAGCACTAATCCGGTCTAGTTGGTGAAGTTCTCCCCGTTCTTCAAACGGTAGAAAGGCGCGAACAATGCGCTGTACCCGATCTGCCATACTTTCTCCCAGTCCAGTTTCTTGAGATGCCAGGAAAACAAATAGTTTTCGCTGCCCGTGGGAGAAAAGTGGTTTGATTTCCAGCAACTGCTTTCCAATTGTGTAATCTTCAGTGAATCGCCGCCGTGCATACTGCCGGATGCTGATTGTAGTGTTGCGGACAAGTTGTTGTTGTTCGGAAGATAACTGAGTAGTAACAAACTCATCGAGCTGTTGTTTTAACTCAAAAAATGCAGAATTAGAGGAACTCGTAAGTTCCCCACCACTGGGATGATGAGTCATGGGTGTTTAAGAGTGTTTGTGAAAAAATAGATGATGCTCAATATTACTGAAGATCTAAGAAAAATTCACTAGAAAATGTGAGTTTTACCGAGGAGAAATCGGTTTTTGCTTAACGCGGTCGCAGTGATATCGTTTGTTCCTCATCCATTGGGAGTGTTTAATCTTAGATATAGTACGTTAGAATTACCTCAGCACCTAGCCTACAAAGTGGATGATGTTCAAATTGCGTTATTAAATGCGATTTGGGGATGGAACTAGGTGATATGGGTGAACGGGTGCGGACTATGGGTGGTCTAGCACCCCTCATTATTGGACGTCTGTTGAGTTTGAGAAATGGAGAATGTCTGGCTAGAACAATCCAACCAAACAGTTTTCAATTATTTGTTGTTGTTACCTCGCTTAAATGGGTTGCGAAAGAATTTTCAGTCGCGAGGTATGATAGCCGGTCCAAAAATAGCGCAATAAATCTGAGTTGGTTGGTGGTACAACCTCAGAGGAAACTTTTGGTAGTTGGTACGAAGGCGTGATGGTGCCTTCGTTGTCGCGGTTGATCGGGATTAGATTCTTGCATAAGTGTTGTTGCCGATCCATTCCTGTAATTGCGATCGCAGGGATTGGGCTAGACGATTTTCTTTCAAGGGTTTCCGTAATCAGGAAGGTGTATTGAAGGTAAGGATGATGAATCTCAAGTCTCAATCCGATACGGAACATGAATGCTAGTTGTTCATCTGGACAGTAAAAGTCATCTTCATCCAGTGCCAGTTTGGATGTCCAATTCTGTGAAGTACCCAGTTCAATCAACAGCAGTTTAGGAATCCAAACATCAGGTTGAACAGATTGGCAATAATCAATTATCTGGTCGGTGTATTGACGCAGCAATGCAGCAAGGGTTGATCCCCTGGCAGGTGAAAGGGTGTGCATAGAAAGTTTGGGTGTAGAAAGTGGATGTGCCTTGATAGTATTTCAGCTTGAGTCAAGTTAGCCCTATCTCTCGGAGGATGTTTTCCGAAAATAGGTAGCGTCATGACATATCGATTTCCTTAAAAGGACTTGTTCTTGCTATAGAAAGGGACTTTAAGCTAATTAATTTACGTTTACTTAGTTACCTAGTTTCTCAATTACGCAACGCCTTAATTACTTGGCAACTAAAGAAAATTTAGTGTTGAAGAGTCAGGTTAGGCAGAGCACATCTGTATTAAACAGCAATTCTAGAATTACTAACCCCAAAGATAATCGGTGTAGCTCCGAAGGTCAGCGATTGCCTCGTCTGTTGAGTGTTAGTGAGCGGGAATGATTAACGTAGTTTTCGCAGCAACTGGAAGGATTTCAAGGAGTTCTGTAATGCTTCGTGGACGGTAGCCACCGGAGTAGTTTTCTGTGATTCCACGAATCGCTGTAGCGATGTCTGCCAGGACACGGAAGTTCACGGTTTCGTTCCGTCCATGATAGAGGTTGTTGATTGTTGCAGGAGAACAGCCGCTTTTGTCGGTTAATCGTTTCTGGCTAATGTTCAATTCCTGCATTAAATTCTGAATACGAAATTCAATTTCCAAATCGGGGTTATCTTCCCAGTAGGCTGGTATGTAGGGTTCAGCATCTGCAAGGTCAACCAGTTGGGCAATGGATTTTAAGCGGAAGTAGCGACAAACCGCGATGATTCCTCCAGTGTGAAGTTCAATGGTGTTACCACGCTTCATGCGATTTAGGGTAGTTGCTCCAACAGAACCTTCAAGCTCCGGATAGACGCGCTTAATCTGTTCCGCTAGGGTTGCGGGTCTGCGGATACCCGCTTGGTTCATGAGCTTATCCAGCTTCCAATTCCAGCGCATGATTTGCAAAGTGATTCTTTGGGTTCCCTCAAGCTAGCAAATTTGAAACTTGCAGGGATAGATAAACCGTGCAGTTATATCCAGTTAATGGGCTAGCTGCTTGTTCTGCCGTCTAACCAAAGGGGGATTTTGATTTGAATATCTCTCAGGTAATCTGTCATTGAAACTAGAGGGGAGTTCTTGCAAGTTTCATACTAACGCACAGCTTCTAAGGAGAATGTTCTGATGGTTGTTCATGCAGCAGACATTTTTCTAGAAGCTGAATTGTGTAGAATTGCCAGAATCTAGATGGATTCAGGATGAGTGGGGTTTTCGGTTGAAACAGAGGCTGGTTAAGGTATCGCCGCAGTGGAAATCTCATTTTTTGTTTGTTCATCAAGGGATGATGGAATACTGTCTGTGGCTGGTTAACTGCTGTTAGTTGATTCAGACGATGAGTGATTTTTGTAAAAATTTCGGTTGAAGGATGACAGTGCGTTGGCTTCCCGGTAAATTTCTTATTTGTGCGCCAGGAGTGCGAATTGATGGAGTAGTGGGAGTGAGTCGCTCAGTGGCAATTGTAGCGAGAGCAGTAATGACAGGGATGGACACTTGTGCAGATTGGGCAGCCATCCGAACAGGAGTTCCGTTCCGCATAAGGACAATCATGTGCTGTACCTTTGTAACGATCGGATCATTCGCTTGAGTATAGCCACGAGCGATCGCCAACCGAAGTCCTATCTCCAGGTCATCTGCTGTAATCTGTCGGCTATCCACAACGACTGGTTGGGAGAGTGCATTGGGAGCGATTCGGACACCCAGGTAGGTCGTGGTGTTGCCCTTGCTGGGGATGATGTTGAAGTTGTAGCTTCGCTGCTGTCCTCGCTGATCAACGGTTTCGATCCGCAGATTAGTAATTGTAGCAGTAGTTGTACCGGGAAATTTTAGAGGTTGAATAGCACGTAGGTATAGACTTTTTGCCTTACCGATGGGAGCACTGGGAGTGTAAACAACTCGTGAGGGGTCTGCCAACAAAATGTAGGTAATAATTTCATCAGTTTGACTGAAGTCAATGGATGTGGCACGTCCTGGGATGATCTGAAGGTCAATTGTTCCGCTGTTAGCTGTTTGTCTATCAATAATTTGATAGGGACTGCTGGTAGCAGCTTGAGCAGCAGTGGGTTGAATAAAAGATGCAGTGCTTAAACTCAGTGCCAGTGTTGCTAGGAGGTGGAAATGTTTCATGGATTTACCCTCAAAATATTCTGAGCGATGATCATAACGGTTGTACCTCTGGGAACAACGGCGATGTTTGGCAGATTTTCCTGGCGGCGCTGCTGTTCTTGTTCACGGGCTGCAATGCGTTGCTTCATTCGTTCAGTAGCAGGCTGTAAAGCTCCTTGCAGAATTGCTCCGACAACATTTGGATTACGGCTGCGATTGGTTATGGTTTGACTTATTCCGTTGCTACTGAAAGTGCTACTGCTTTCAGTGCGATCGCGGTTAAGGACCTCTCCGAGTTGACCCAGCCCTCCCAGGATTCCGACTAGAAAGTCGTCACCTTTGAGCAGAGCAGGATCGACATCATTGATATTTTTGCCCAACAGTGGTTCACCATTGCTAGAGCGAATGACGAGAATGTTGGGGGGTAGAGGGTATTGCTGAATTTCCCCACCACGATTACGGATAACTGCAATGACACTGGTTTGAGGAACATTACCAACAAGAGCCGTTTGGGTAATTAATTTGGTTCCTGCGGGTAAGGCAATATTGCCATCTTTCGCAAGCAATGGTTCATTCAACTCGATCGCGCCCCGTTCAGAGATAGGAGTCTTCCCATTCTGCCCCCACACCAACGGAACACTAACCGTTCCACTAGCAGAACTGCCCAATGCCACTTCTTTGGACTGATAAGTTGCAGAGGAAGATGGAGAAAGAGATTTGGCGTTGCTGACTTCGGCTTCAAGATATGAAGCAGGCTTTGAAACTTTTGGCGTGACAGAAGCGGGAGCATCAAAAACCGGAGTTGTTGTTTCTAGAGAATCTAAATCAGTTGAATTTGCTAACCCAGTAGAATCTGTAGGTTCTGCGGTTGAACGGTCTGTGTCGCTAGAATCTGGGCTAGAGATTTCCGAATTCATAGCAACAGCCGCTGAGTTGGGGTCTGTTTCATCGACCGAAGTGGATTCGTCTATCGCAGTTATCTCATCAATTGGAAAACCTGTTTTATTAACTGCGATCGTGGTATTGACTGAAGCAGATTCATTTGATGAACTTACTGAATTATCGGTGGCTTGAGTAGCATCCTGATGATTGAGAATTCCGTATTCCCCTTGTGTCAAATCATTGGAAGGGGGTGGAGGATCTCCAATCGTAGCTGTTTGAATGGTTGTTTGGGCATATCCTGGGGATGTTGTAGAAGGTGACTGATTTAAGGTACTGACAGGCTGGATGGCGGGATTGGCAGCAGCGGCTGTAGCTTCTGCGGAGGGTATGGCGGTTGCTGTATTTGTAGCATTGGGTGAGTTGTCAATGCCGTTCCCTTGCTCTTGCCCTAACTGTGCGAGCTGATCCCAGGTTTTGAATGGATCAACAGGTTTTTCAGGCTTCGTTTGGGTAGCACGAGGGGTTCTGATTGGTACTGTGGCACGAGCAGGAGACGCGATTCGTTGAGGAATTGGAGCGGGGCGACGTGCGGGACGTTCTGCAACTGTTCTGGTGCGAGGAGTGCGAGGTTCGCGGGAATTGGTTCGCCTCTTGGTTTTTGATGTAGAAACTTCCGGTTTCGATTGATTTGATTCTTCAAGACGACGTTGCTGTTCTGCAAATGCAAGCTGGCTCTTAAGCTCAGCGGTTTGATCAGGCGTAGTAGTAGCCGCTGGAGGATCTTCTGGCTTTTCTCTTTTGGCTTTCTCGACAGGGGATTTAGGTGCCAGAAAACCAGTCCAGACAGTGGCGATCGCCAAGAGAGCAACACCAATACCACCCGTTACTGCAAACAGTCGAACACTTCCTTTTTGAGATGAAGAGCGTTCAGTAGGAGCTTCCTGGTCCTGTTTGAGTTGAAACTCCTGGCTAATCAGAGCATCTTCTTCAGGATTGTAATTGCCTGCAATGTAATTGAGTTCTTCTGTGGTTAGCAGGGTTGATGAATCGTTAACCCCTTCCATCTCAGGATGCGGGATCGGTATTGAACTTGAGTTAGTGCTATGTTCTTGAATTGTGGTTTCATTGCCTGTGGAGTTAATCTCATTAATGTCTGACAAGATTTCTGAAGTATCATCCAGCTCATGTTCTGATGAAGGAGAGGAATTCGGGTTAGACGAATTTTGAGGCTCCTGATTTGGAGGATTGGTGGATAAATCAAAGAGATTGTTTGCCATGATCAACGGTTACTATTGAGTTTGGTTCGGCTTGAAGGGCATCATTTGGATGATTTCGAGTCCGGCAGAGCGAAACTCATAAACTTTTTGATCTAGTGAGGATGCATCTGCTCCTAGTGGTGGAGGAAGCTTCTCTACAGCCTTCACTGAGAATGTCCAGTTGAGTGGGTAAGATTTGCTTTGTCCAGTTTTGCGATCTACTTCGAGTCGTTCTGCAAGGACATCCACATCCCAGGTTGCGATCGCGGTTTGTCGGGGTTCTGAGACATAGCGAACAATTGTGGTACTGCGGATTTGTCCATTAAAAACTTCGTTGGGTGTTAGCTCCGCAAGAATGGGTTTTGATGCTTCCCCAAATCGAGGTTCCATCATTAATGTAGCGGCATTTGCAGCAGTAGTGATGCGTCCTCGTCCAACTTTAATTCCTTTGTCCGGTTGATCAGTGCCAGGAATTTTACCATCCCAGTTAAACGTCAATGCCAACCAATTGCCAACAAATTTTTGGATGACTTGAGGATAGCGGAATAGCCGCTCCTCCTCACTGATCCAGAAGGTGGAACCGTTGACAAGCTGGACTTGAGTGGTTCTCCGAGTGGCGAGTGTATTTTGTTTACCTGCAATAAACAGAATTCCTAACGTGTTGAGGCTGCTAAGCGCAAGCAGCCCAAGAACGCAAATTGCCAAAAAGTTCCTCTGTTCAGGCAACAAGGGTGCCTGATATTTTTTGATCTGCATGATAGTTAAAGTCTTGGAACTAGCCTTTTTGGATTTTGGAAACGGCAATGCTGGTTGCTGTACCAAGTGCATTGCTAACTAAATCAGAAATTCCTTTGATGTTGTTTGAGAGGGTATGGAACAGGGCAACTCCACCTCCACCGGCTACGCTGACAGCTAAGATAGGTGCGAAAATGCTGAGGAAGATGAGAAATGCCAGGTCACTAACTGCAATGGTTTCGGCATAAGTCATAACGGTTGAGCACAACCCAACGACGATGTTGTACCCAAGCTGCATTCCGATTAAGGCGAAGAAACTAATCAACCAGGCGATAATGGGACGACCCTGAAGCGGGAGTAAACTGAGACCCATCGCAATCGGAGAAAACAGTGCTGTGAGCAGCATGGCAGCTTCGAGCATATTGACGAACGCCCACTGCAAGGCGTATAAAATTTCTCTAGCCATGAAGAGGAATGGTGAACTCAATACGCCGCTTAATGCAGGCCCGAGGTCAAGGTTTCCTTGCGAATCTGTATTTTGGTTGACATATTGGGTAACCCCGTTGACCCATCTCCGCAGGGCTTGTAGAGGTCCCCCGTTCTCTCGTTCGGCTTCGATAAGAACTTGTTCCAGGACGGATTGCTTCTCAGTCCAGCATTGTTGCAGTTTGCCAGGAGGTAAGTTTTTGCACTCATTTAGAATGCCTTCAATGCGGGTTTTGGCAATCGTTGAGATGCCCGTTGCGGACATCGCAGTCTGAAACGTCACCTCTCCAAGCTGGATTTGCATGACTTTCTGAACCTGTGTCTGTCCAACAGCTTTGATCAGTTGTACGCTGCCGGAAAGTAACCCTCCGTTGCCGCCAAGAAATACCAAGATGACGAGTGGCCACACAAACATACTGACCAGTTCTGACCAGGAGTGGCGATCGACAATTTCTTTGCCTTGAGTAAAGACCAGGTAGATGATGCTGAATGCTGTAAGGAGCAATCCTAGACTGACCAGGGCATACCACAGTCCCGATTGGGGATCGAGTGCTGCTTCCCAAACTTGTTGCCAGGATTGGTAGGTTGCCTCAGCGAGATTGATGGAATCACGCAGGTTGATCAGGGCATTTGCATCCTGGTTGTTAAAGGGACCTGGTCCAAGTTGTGCAAGAAGCTGGAACACCATGACTAAAGATTGAAGAAAGGGTTGGAGATGGTACTACCTAAACGCAGGTAGTACCGGAGAGGGGATTGTAACTACTGCTGTTTGCGGTCTTGCCCTAAGACAAAGCCTCCGGGCATAAGCATGAGGCCCCCTTGACGGGCAGCATTCATCGCAGCCGATGAAGTCTCGCGTCGATGGCTGATGTTGGCTCCGGCAGTCTCTTCGGCAATTTCCGCTGTCAAGGTGTTGCCGATCGCCCGGTCAACCCGTGCTTGTTGAGCTTCGTTCATCAAGTTTTTGTCTACTTGGCTGCTCAGTGCTAACTGCTGTGAGACGTTTTGCAGGATTTGCTGAGTGACATCCAGGTTTTGAGATTCTTCACCCAGGGACGCACTTTCATTGGTTGCTGCTTGGGTTTCTTGCATTATCTGCATCATGCGCTCTTGAGCCGGTTTGCTTAAGGTTGCTTGCTGCGAGGTATAGAGGCTGGAGCTGCGAAATGCTTCGTTGCTAAGGTCATTCCGAACGGAGAACGATCCCTTCCCACCAATGCGGTTTTCAAGCGATTCTGCTAGCTGACCACTGTTGGTTTGGTTGGTCGAACCGTTGAGAATGCTGGTTATCAATTGCCCAAGATCAGGGGCTTTGAAGGCTCCTAATGTTGATTGAAACAACTGCCCTAAGTTGCTGGGGAAGTTCTGGATAAACTGGTTAACCTGACTAACCGCCTGTGTACCTTGGTTGAGAGTGCTGGTGATGAAATCTTGGGATTGCTGTGTAACGGCTTGTGGGTTCGCCACGTAAGCCCCTGGTTGCGTGGTGTTAGATGGGTTGACTTCAGCAGAAGCGTTTGGATCTTGTGTAAATGCTTGAGCTTTAGCTTCAGGAGCATAGACACCAACCGTTAACGCGATCGCGCTAGCAGCAAACCATTTGATAGTTGGGTTTTTCATAAAACTAACTCGCTTTCCGAGGATGTTGGTGCGAACTTCCTGGAGGAAGTGCTTGTTTAGAAGGTTCTTTAACGACCTGCATCGTAGGGACCGGAGGAGTTCGCCCGATTGTTTTGAGGTCAATCTCTTCACGACGGGCGTTACAGTATTCGCGGCTGAAGTGGCTCATCCCCATGAGTTGACCTTTCATCGTGTTGGGGTAGTAAGCCAGGATGCGGTTGCGTGCAGCAACTTCATCGTGATTGTTGGCAACACTGGCTAGAACCATCTCTCCCGGATAAAACTTGACATCCCAGAACCGTCCCAGGGTTTCGATTGTCCAGCATGAGCAGAGTTCATTGTGTCTGGGCATATAGGTGTCAGACGCATTTTTAGCAATGATGCGAGGGTCATAGCCGAAGTACTTTTGATAGGACGGAACTGCCCCGTTGGTGATGCGTCCAGTTAGGCGATAGTTCATGTTTTGAATAATTTGGCTACCTGTGGCGCATTCAGCGATCGAGTCAGGGTCTTGAGCCAGGAGAATCATCGAGATTCCTTCTTTCCGCCCCGTTGCACAGGTTTCGCCAACAATCTGTGCAAATCCATTTCGTTTGAGCAGAACGGACAATTCATCCCCAACAAACAGACTTTTGGGGTGAGACAGGGCATTACGGATGCAGGCAGTGTGAGCAGAAATTGCCATTAGATAAGCATCCTGCTCGTTGCTTAGATCGCTGAGTCCGAAAAATTTCACGGCTGGTTCTGGTGAGAACGTGCTGGGACGACCCACCGCTTTTCCAAGTCGAGAGACGAGTAGAGCGCTGATTTGGCTGTGGATTTGATTCAGGGCGCGGGCATCAATTTGCTCAAAGGATTGCAGATTGAGTCGTTCGCGAGAACAGAAGTTGAGCAGGTCAGCGAGTACTGGCATTTGTTGCCATTCAGGTGATTTCCAACCGTGTTCAAACGCTTTGTTGTAGCGATCGATGATCTCAGGATCGCGCAGGAACATATCCAGCATTTTTAGGAGTAGCGCATCAACTCGTTGAGCCAAGGCAGGATCATTCAGTTTCCCCATTGCGATCGCCGTTAGGGCCCGTCGAATGAACTCTTTCCAGGAAGTTAAGCGGCGTTCAAGCTCACTTTTGTGTCCTTTGAATTTGCGGAGGTCTGGCGGTTCAAGCAGGTTGGAACTGCCGCTCGAAACGTCATAATAAGCACCCTGATCTCCCAATAGCTCGATCGCGACTTTGAATGTGCTGTTGGCTCCACTAGAGATGTCCATCCCGACGACTGGGATGTTTTGGGCTAGAGCTTCCAGCATGAAGCGCCATGCTGTGACACTTTTACCAGAACCAGAGGTGCCGATAATGAGCGCTCGTTTGGACTCCCCAGAGAAGAGATCGATATAGACAGGTTTACCGCCCCGAGTCGTTAGAAATTCAACCCCATGACGGTCAATATTTTTTGGGGTAGTCAGAGGTAAGAAGCCTGCGATCGTTTGAGTATCAGGAGTCAGACGGCGCTGACTGATCAAATCGCTGCTGTGGAGTAACCACTTTGAGGTGACGGGAAGCGTTTGCAACCATACATCCCAGGCGATGTTGTCTTCTCGTAAAACCTTGGCGGAGTCGAAGCTGTTGCAGAGAAGATTACAGGCATGTGTGAGTTCTTCAGCAGTGTTGCGGTAAACCAAGAAAGCGGACGCACAGTTGAGAGCGCGGGCACCCTCGTACAGCTTACGTTGGGCTTCAAAGGACTCCTCCTGTTTGACTTCTGCTCCAATGTCTCGTCCTTGCCCTTTTACAACGGCACGGGTGCGAGCGGTTTTGGACTGTTTAGCTTGTTTAGCCAGGTTATCTTGGACGAAGAAATTGTTTGCTGAGGAGATTTCGACCCAACTCTCAGTATTGTGTACATAGGGCGCACTGGTAACTCTCCAAATCCATTTCAGTTGTTCGCGAGTATTTGCCCAACCTGCTGGCGTGTCTGCCATTGTCAGTAC
>JANRIN010000286.1:0-5514 GCA_033764965.1 Leptolyngbyaceae cyanobacterium bins.302
ATCGTTGACAGAAGATGAGTGTGTCTGGCTGGCTCAGCAGATTCAGGATTGGTTAGATGGGAAGTAGGGAGATGGATGGAGGAGGTAGACACATTCATCCGTACCTCCGAGAAACCCCCATCCTCGCGAAGCAGGTGGGGGAGGGATAGGAGTGTCGATTGAGCGGGGTTCGATGCCCCCGAAATCGACACACAATCTTTGCAGTTTGCAGACAACTTGTGTCCTACATGAGAGTAGTATATATGTATGCAAAGAACGATTCGCATCCAACTTCAGCCCGATCTTGAAACGGCTAAGGTGTTGTCTCAAACCATTGAGCAATACACCTGGTCGTTTAATGCCGTTTGCAAGCATGGATGGGAAAACGACTTAGCAAATGGCGTAGAACTGCACAAAGCAACCTACTACGACCATCGCGCGATGACTGGGTTGCCTTCTCAGTTGGTCTGTGGCGCACGAGTCAAAGCAACGGAAGCCTTGAAATCGGCTAAGAGCCTGAAGAAGAAGGGCAAAACGGTTAGCTGCCCAACCTCGAAGCGTTGCCCAATTCGGTACGATGCTCGGTCTTACACGGTCTGGTTTGACCGTTTGGAGTTGTCGATTCTTGGCATCAACGGACGAATAAAACTGTCCTTTGAAGTGACTGAATACTATCGGCAATACCTGAACTGGAAAAACACCAGTGCAGACTTGCTGCAAGACCGAAGGGGGCGATGGTGGTTGCACATCGTCATGGAGGCTGAAACCCCTGAAGTAACAGCAACCCATGAGGTTGTTGGTGTTGACTTGGGTATCGCTTCCCCTGCGGTTGATAGTAGAGGGAGTAAGTATGGCTCCGACCATTGGAAAGGAGTAGAAGATAGAACATTTGAGTTGCGTCGTAGACTTCAGAGCAAAGGCACGAAATCTGCCAAGCGACATCTGAAGAAGTTGTCGGGTAGACAGAGACGGTTCCGCAAAGACTGTGACCATGTGCTGAGTAAGCGCTTGGTTCGGTCTATCGAGTCTGGCGCAACATTGGTTTTTGAAGACCTCACGAACATTCGTGGTAGAGCCAAAATGAGAAAGGCTCAACGTCGTAGATTGCATGGATGGAGCTTTGCTCAGTTCCAGGCATTCGTCACCTACAAAGCCGAAGCTAGAGGCGTGAACGTGGGCTTCGTTGACCCGCGCTATACGTCTCAGAAATGTAGCCAGTGCGGACACATTGAGCGAGGGAATCGCCCGTCTCAAGCTGAGTTTCGGTGCAAGAGGTGTGGGTATGAGTGCCATGCGGATTACAACGCTGCGGTGAATATTCGTGAGGACTTTTTAAGACTTAGGGCGGCAGTCAATCCGCCTATTGTGGTCTGCCCAGAGATGGGAACTTGAATCGCAAGCCCCCACCTCGTTCAGGTGGGGGTAGTTGACGATGCCTGAGGATCAACCCCAAGCTCAGACCTATTTCGAGCGCCGTCAAGAGGGCATTCAAGAGCAGCATTCCTTCAAGTTTCTCCGTCAGAATGGTTCTGCGCTGTGGACGCTGATTTCGGGGACACCGTTATTTGATCAAGACGGTACCTATCAGGGCGCGGTTGGGTTACTCACCGATATTACACCGCTAATTAACGCCCAGGAGGCTCTGAAGCAGTCTGAACTACAGCTCAGCGGCATTTTGAACAGCTCCCTGGATGGCATCATGGCGTTTCGTTCCATTCGCAATGACCAGAACCAGATCATCGACTTTGAGTGGACATTGAGCAACCCCACCGCTTGCCAGTCCGTCAACAAGCAACCGCATGGGTTAATTGGTCAACGTCTGCTGGAAGTCTTGCCCGGAAATCACACCGATGGGCTGTTTGACCTCTACGTTCAGGTCGTCGAAACGGGCAAGCCCATCCAGCGGCAGTTCCACTACCAGCATGATGGCATGGACACCTGGTTTGAAAATATTGCCGTTCCGCTGGGGGATGGATTTGCGGTCACGTTTCGTGATATTTCTGTCGTCAAGCAGTCTGAACATGCCCTCCAAAAGGCAAATAGTGCCCTCGAAGTGAACCTGAGAGACCTGCGCCAGCGCAACGACGAAATGCTGATGCTGAGTGAAACCAGCGACTTCTTGCAGGCGTGCCGCACCATTGACGAAGCTTGTGCCGTCATCTCGACTCTGGTGCAGCCGTTGTTTCCGAATTGTTCCGGCAGTTTCCACATTACCTGCGCTTTGCGAAATCGAGTCGAAGCCGTTGCCCGTTGGGGAGATTGCCTCCATTCGCTGGAAGATTTTCAGCCCCATGATTGTTGGGCACTGCGGCGGGGTCGGTGGCATAGCATTACCCCTGAGAGGAAGGGGCTACGCTGCAACCATATCACAGCAGCACCGTCTGACCTCACTACTCTGTGCATTCCCATGATTGCCCAGGGGGAAACCCTTGGCATGTTCCATCTCAGCACGGAACATCCCGAAGGGTTGCCCCTGCCCAAACAGCAGTTAGCTCGTACGGTGGCAGAGCAGGTAGGTCTGGCGATCGCCAACCTGAACCTGCGCGAAACCCTGCAAAACCAGAGCATTCGCGACGGACTGACGGGACTGTTCAACCGCCGCTATCTAGAAGAAGCCCTGCACACTGAGATCGCTCGCGCCCAACGGCACCACTACTCGACCGCTGTGGTTATGGTCGATGTTGACCACTTCAAGTCGTTTAACGATAAGCATGGGCACGATGCAGGAGATGCGGTGTTGAGGGCGATCGCTCAGGTGCTGAAAGATAGTGCTCGAGGTTCTGACATTGCCTGCCGCTATGGCGGTGAGGAACTGACCCTGGTACTTCCTGAAACTTCCCTGATAGCTGCTCTGGCTAAAGCCGAAGAAATTCGTGGGGTGATCCATCAAATCAGCATGACCTACGGCGGGCAAACCTTAGAAAATCTCACCGCATCCTTTGGAGTAGCCATTTTCCCTGACCACGGCACCATTGGATCAGAGGTGATTCAGGCGGCTGATGCAGCCCTATATCGGGCCAAAGCGGCAGGACGAAACCGAGTAATTGCAGCTGAGGATAAGCATGTGTTAGGCGACAATACCTTTAGCCAAAGATGACAACTACTTGACCGGTTCTAGATCGCCCCTTTAGGTTTTGAAATCGCCAACAGATTGGAGATCGTCAAGGAAGTTAGCGACAACTAAATAGGTCTAGCCAAAACCATAGAAAAAGCACTAGATCAATCCCAAAGAGAAAACGGGACGAGGGCTAGTGCTGATGCTTCAACGGGTGCATCCCAGTTTTGTGATGAGCAGAAATACTCAGGGATTCAATTAGGATAGTTCGATGATGCTTGGAGGAACCAACAAAACCCCCCGGTAAACCCCAATGGACAGTGAAACTCATCAGAAAATTCAAGAACATGCCCGTGCAATTGCAGCCTTGTTATACGGCGAAACTGCACCGGAACAATTGACAACATTAGAAGGAATCGAAACTGCTGTGCGAGGGCATATTCTGGAGCATGTGAGTCCAGAAATCGGTCATTTTTTATTGCAGAAGCAAGTGGTACAGAACGGGGGCGAAACCGGCACCTTAAGAGTATCCTCGGAAGGCTCACGATTACAGAAAAGCAAGCACAAAAACTCGAAGAAACAAAGCACTCCCTGTCTCTCAAAAGTTAGAAGGGACATTGTATTACAATGTCCCTTCAAGAGTTCGTTCAGGGCTATGGGTTGAAAGTTTTGCTTAGGAGATTGCTGAAAAACAATCTACCCGATGGTTTCGGCTGCGCTCAACCAGCACCTGTGCCCTGAGCGAAGTCAACGGGCACACCACAGGTAAACTCTTTTCTGAAAATCCCTTTAGAAAGTAAATTGAGTGCGGACGTTGCCAACGTAAACGGTGGGATTCACAGAAAAGTTGTTGGCATTGAAGATCGCGTAGAAGGCAGGAACGATCGCAATATTACTACTCACAGGGAAGTAATAGGATGCTTCCAGATCATATTGATTGCCGCCATCGCCTCCCCCAGAGAGTAAAAATTGACGACCGCTCAGGTAACTGTGGGGCATCACGAAGGAGATGGTTCCCAGTGCCCCCCGTTTGCCAAGATCGGGGAATGCGAGTCCCACCTGGAAGGATTGCACCGTAATTTCCCCCTTGGGACGGATAGGATTCACAGGGTTTACATCCAATCGACCATAAGAGTAGCGCCCAAATAACCCAAACCCTGAAGTGACTAACCAATCAAAATTCACGGCAAAGGCATCGGTTCCCGAATCCCGCAGTGGCCCTCGGAACCCATCATCGGCATAACCATAGGGAAGTGGTTCCCCCGCTCCACCGCCAATGAAACCATTGGTTGCCCTCAGGCTCGATCGGGCATAGGTAAATCGGAGGTTGAAGGTGTTGGTGGGGGAATACACCAACTCCGTGGAAATGGTATTAGTGCTATTAAAGAGACCAAAGGCGGGGTTACTGCTGGTGTTAAAACCCTGAGCAGAATTGAGGAATTCAGTGTTTTCTCCCAGATATCCCAACGTTAGCCGGAGTTGGCGATCAATGTTCCAGATGACGATCGCCCCCGATCCCCGATCCACTGCGTTGAGCAGGGTGCTCCCATTCGAGTTAAAGCTGGTCGTCCCGGTCATGAAGAACGTATAACGGTTGCCATCAAAGTAGCGGTAGTAGTTCAAGCGGGGACCGATCGCAACTTGCACATTATTCGCTACCGGGAATTGATAGAACAACTCTCGGATAACAAAATTACCCTGAGCCAGGGTTCCCGTTTGATCCAAAAAGGGAGTTCCCCAGGAGTTAACGAACCCAGAGGAAACCAGTTGGTTTGCAGGAGAGCTGCCATTTCCCACTGCGAGTTGAGTAACGAGCAAATCTCGGCCCGTAAAGGAGGTATTGAAATTCAGGAATGCGTAGTAACTAAAGGTAACGGCAGGGCTTGTTCTACGAACCTGGGTAGGACGATTGTTAATATCCCGGAGGGGAGGAGCAAAAGCGCTATCGGGTTGAGCTGGCAAGCGTTCTGCGACAATATCGCCACTGGGAAATGCCCCCGTCAGGTTGAACCACACTGTTGCGGTCAGTTTCGTGGTGGTCGAGAATTGTTGAGCTTCTAACTTTGCAGACCGACTTTCGAGGGCATCTACCCGCCCCCGTAATGTTGCCAACTCCGCTGCGAATTCTTCTTGCAGTCGCTGAAGGGTGTCCAAATCGGCCTTGCTCACCAGGTTGCTGGTGCCCGATTCAATCAATTCATTGATGCGATCCATACAAGCGTTTAACCCCGCCGCAAATTCATAGCGGGTGATAGGGCGAGTTCCCCGATAGGTGCCGTCAGGGTAGCCCGCAATGCAACCATATTGCTCCACCAGGGATTGCAATGCTTGAAAGGCCCAATCTACAGGTGCGACATCGGAGAGTTGGGAAACAGAAGTTAATTGCCCCATCCCCGGAGTTACCTCTGATCCCACTAAATCCAGGCTGGCTAAACTGGGAACTCCGATGTTATTTTCACTGCCAACTGTCACCTCAGAAG
>JANRIN010000291.1:0-4757 GCA_033764965.1 Leptolyngbyaceae cyanobacterium bins.302
ATACTCATCGCAAAAGTGGGATGCACTCCATTTGATTTTCATGGCTGGTTTAATGCTCACTACACTCAAACCCCCCGATTGATTAAAACAGTAGCTCCAGAGGTCAAGCTACCTTTAGTCTTAGAGGATATCCTGATGGCGTGTTTGGAGAAGCAACCACACCATCGCCCTCAAACTGTTAGTGAAATACTGGGTGTTTTAAGGTCACTTCCTGGTTCTCAAGCCTTTCAATCGTCCCCACGCTTAATTCAAGTGCCAGATCGTAACACACTTGAGTTAGAACTGGCTCAACTAGAAACTAAGGTTGCGAACCAAAATCTTCTTACTTTTCCTGCTCAACTTGAGAATCAAAATATCTTATGTAGACCTGTAATCAATCCAAGTAGATTGCCTGCGCTTTGGGTAAAGCTACTGCATGAGCAAATTCAATCCGTTCAAATTTATCAACTCTACAACCAGCATTATCAAAACTTTCTCTTCTGTGTTCCACCAGAGCATCCTATGTTGCTTTGGTTAACAGCAATTTATAATCATCAGCTTGGTTGCCGCTGGTTTCCATGCTTTGTTGACCTAACTACAAAACAGGGGAAAGATTTGATTTACTTAATGGCTAAGGTGAATGACTATCAGCTTCTATTTTTCGATTACGAAGCACCATATGGGCTGTCCTATCAAATCTCAAGGCAGATTGACTTCGATAATCACAAAATAATTCAACAAGTAGTCATTCAAAGTCAATTTCAGCAATACGTAGGTTCAGTACCCAGTAGTACACAACGTTTAAAGACTAAATTTAATGCTCTGAAACGGAATGTAGAGCGTCAAATGGCAGTGGCATATGAGAAGTATCGATTGAACACGTAATTCTTGTCATTATCGTTGCACTTGATACTGGACGAAGGGGAAGGTTATGAGCAAAATAGTGAACATTCTGAGTTCCAGCCTCACGCTAAACGAATGCACCAATTTATCTACCTGCACGGATTCGCATCCAGTCCCCAGTCTGCCAAAGCCAGAGATTTGAGCGATCGCTTTGCCCAAATCAACATTCCCCTCACCATTCCTGACTTGAATCAAGGAGACTTTACTCATCTGACGCTGACTCGCCAGTTGCAGCAAGTGGATACAGAGTTTCCGGCTGAGCCGACTGCTGTCACCTTGATTGGCTCAAGCTTTGGTGGATTAACGGCCGCCTGGTTGGCACAAACCCACCCCCAGGTGGAGCGATTAGTTTTATTGGCTCCTGCCTTCGGTTTCCTGTCTCACTGGATGCCGCGCCTGGGATACGAGCAAATGCAACAGTGGAAAAGTGAAGGTTTTTTGCCCGTTTATCACTATGGCGAAGAGAAAATGCTGCCTATTAGCTATGGATTTGCCGAGGATGCGGCTCAGTATCGAGAATCAGAAATTCAGCGCCCGGTGCCGACCTTGATTGTGCATGGCACGAAGGATGAAGTGATTCCGTTGCAATCCAGTGTCGAGTTTGCCAGCACTCGCCCCTGGGTGACGTTGATGCAACTGGAAAGCGATCATTCGCTTCAAGATGTGAAGGAGCCAATCTGGAAGGCGATCGCCGAGTTTTGTCACCTTCCCACTACGCCTGAAAAACAGGAAGTGTAAAGTGGAAGCAACTGCCTTGATTGGCGGTTGAGTCTACCCAGATCCGCCCATAGTGGGCACGAATAATCCGCTGGCAGAGGGATAACCCAATTCCGTAGCCATCCTTGTCCTCGTCCCGTTTGAGGCGATAGTGCTCTTCAAAGATGCGCTCCTGGTTCTCGGTTGGAATACCCGGACCGTTATCGCAGACACTAATTTGAATCTTTTGAGTGGTGCGGTGCAGGGCAGAAAGTTGAATCGTGCCTCCGATCGGCGTGTACTTGATGGCATTGTCCAGCAAATTAATTAACACCTGGCGAATGCGTTCTTCGTCTGCCAGAACGGTTGGTAGGTCGGAGGGAATATCTTTCTCCAGTTGGAGTGACTTGGCTTTCAGGCGCTCATCCATATAAGCAATCACATCCCGGCAGAGCCTGCCCAAATTGAGCTTTTGGGGACGAATTTGCAGTTCTGCCCCGGTGCCCCGTGCCGCTTGCAAGATGTCAGTAATCATGCGATCGATCGCGCGAGTTTGGGTGCGAGCGTGCTTCAGGAGTTGCAAAGTCAAAGCTGGGGTCAGGCGTGAGGTGGCATTATTTGCGGAGTTGTAACCCATTTCCAGGGTTTCTAGGGCGATCGAGGTTGCCGTGAGGGGATTCCGCAGATCATGCGCCAACATGGAAATAATTTGATCTTTGAACTGGAGTTGGTGTTGAAGTTCTTCTTTTTCTCGTCTTAATCGAAAGATTTCATCGGTCAAGCGAATTTGTTCAACGGAGTGGGACACTGACTTGAGGGATGCTTCAGTCTGATCTGCGCGATCGGTTGATTTCGTTGTGAAAATTGTTTCTTGAGGGGCATCGTCCTGCTTTGCAACTTCAGCAATAGAGTCGCTGGTAATTTCAAGGGGAATATCGGCAAGTTGCATTGGGTTGGGCGCACCCATGAGTACTGTTTCAGCCTCGGCTTCCTCCGATAACGCTTGTTCTGCTCTTGCCAAATAGTCGTCAACTGACCGTTGCCATTGGGACCACCACTGCCGCAACTGCCCGACTAAATCACTTCCAGCGAGAACTTGGCGCGGCTCCGGATGAATTTTGATTAGGGCTGGGGTGGCAATTAATCGAAAGTATTCTGCTAAGTAAGGTTGCTCAGTCACATCAATAGTTTGCAACTCAAAGTCGCACACTTCTCGCAGTTCCTTCAACTCACTCCGAACCTGCCGAACTTGCTCTCTTGAACTGGGGCGCTTGTCCACAAATAACAAGAGTTGCAAGGGCGTATCGGCGTTCGGATTTTGCTCGAAAGATACCTGCATCAGTGTCTCAGCAGTACTTAACTATTTGTTTATACTTGCCCCTAGCCTAAACCAATTTAGGCTTTTTTATGCAAAAGAATACACGCTTTCCCAGGGGTAGATGGCGACACGCACGCTTGAATTGGCTTTACTGTGCCTTTGAGGTTCGCTTTACCAGCACGATCGTGCTTTCCGCTTCAAGCTCCTTTTCTAAATCGAAACAGCAGAACCTGGCTCACCTGTTTGGGGTTGAAGTTATCATCACTGATCAAGATTAGGCTGGGACTCCCATCGGGCAACTGAGGACCTAATGTCATCCCTTCCAGGTTGTCCAGTGGAATGCCTAGCTGGGTGAGGTCGAGCAACAGCTTTTTGCGGATAGGCTGCACGCCGGGTAAGGCACCTCGGAAAGTCTCAATTTTGCTGGTATCTGTGGCGCTGCCGATCGAAAGCTGAAACAGTTTCACGCTAAACCCGTTCGCCCCAAACGATCGCTCCAGACTGAGGAAATGTCCGCCCTGGTCGATCGCCAAGATTTCGGTTAGCCCATGATACAGTGCCCCTTCCGGTGGGGTTTCCATTGGGTATAGCTGCTCCGACACCAGCAGGCTATGGTCTGGGTCGATCGAGTAGTGTAACCAGCGATTGCGGCTGGCTCCTTGCTGGGGATGATCCGGGGAGGCATCTTGGGTCAGCGCCGATTCGGTAGCAGTGAACAAGCGGAATGGCTCGATCGCCCCCGGACTGATGCCCCCTAATGTCAGCGCTTCAAACCCCAGGTTGTCTCCCACTCCCTGCACTAATTTGCTCTGCTCCAATTTGGGGGCATATCGTTTCGGGATCACCAGGTTGCGTTTCCACTGTCCCGTTTGCAACTCAAACTCTCGCACAAATGGAGGAATTTCTTTAGGGGCGATGCCTTCACTGGAGATGAAAAGGGTTCCCAGCGGCGACAGGGCAATGCCTTCTGGATCCACTTCTCCTTTCGGGTAAGGTTTGCCGTCTTCGTTGGTGATGGTTGTAACGCTCTGAATGTCTATCTTTTGAATTTTGGGCGCTTTGGGATTGCTGGAATCCAGCGCCATTTTGAGGGTGTAAAAGCGGGCGGGGGCAAAGTCGCTACGATCGTCACTTACGACATAGAACAGATTGCGCTGGCGATCGTAGGTGATGCCCGATAAACCGCCGACGGGAGTGTCCTGAAATTTTTGCTTGGGTAGCTGATATTCCCCTAGAAAGTCCAGGTTCAGGTTTAGAAAGATGCGTTCCTCAGCGCTGACTTGGGGCAGGTCACATCCTGTCAGGAGGGGCATCAGGATCATCACCAGTAGAGCCAGCCAGGTTCCGGGACGAAATTTGCGATCGCGCATTGGTTTTATCAAATCCTCGCCATTCACCACACCGATTATCCTAGAACACGGTGCCGTCGCTGGTGATTTGGATCGGCGAAATACCGCCGGGACGTAACTCAGCGGCAATTTTGCGTCCGGCTGTCCAGGTGCCACCTTGAAGCACTTTGACGAGGGGTAGATTTTCCGCTGTCATGCCCAAAGTCTGGCGAATCGAGTCGGCAATACGATCAAGACAAATTACGGTCAGGGCACGCCACTCCACGATCGCCTCTGAATCTACAGTTTGGGGTGCTTGCAAAATCGTAGGATCTTTTACCTGCAATAAGCCCAGGTCAACGCATAACCCCCCATTGCGATATTCCGGTAATCCAGTCATTTGGTCGAGAGCAACGATCGTCAGTCCTAACTCTTGCAAAGGTTCCAGCAGGGAATAGGTGAGCCATTGGGAGAGCTTGTGGAAGGGGACGAGGGAAGTGGGGGATGGGGAGTGGGGGATGGGGGATAGGGGT
>JANRIN010000315.1:0-2744 GCA_033764965.1 Leptolyngbyaceae cyanobacterium bins.302
TTGTTCCAAGGGGTTGCTGTCAGCAAGAGAAAGTGGCGTTGTCGTCCAGACAGGCGATCTCGGTCTCGAATTTGCAGACACAGCTTATGAATCCGGTTCTTATAGTTGCGGATGCCTTCGTGTGCCTCATCAATGATCACCAGGTCAGGCCCGCCATAGCGGTTGAAGTCATCTAGAAACCCAGTTCCCTTCCGGCTCATCATGTTTTTGTTGTATAGCTCGTAGTCACTATCCCGGAAACCGAGTTCATTCATCTCGCGTTTCCAGTTGTCGTGGAGCTTTTTGGCTGCAACGATCGCAATTTTAGTTTGTCCGTTCTGTTGTCGGGAAAGACGAGCAACGGCAGCCGCCAGCCGAGTTTTTCCCAGACCCACCGCATCGGCACAGACCGCTACCCCAAAATCTTGCATAACACGCAGGCAGTGTTGTGCTCCTGACTTTTGGTGTTCAAACAGGGTTCCTTGGTCTACCAATTCATCGAGCAAGTCGCTTTTTTCAACGCGAAACTGGCGGGGGCGTTGCTGCGCTAACCAATAGAGAAAATCCGTGGGGGTGCCATGTTGTCCAGACAGGATCAGTTCCACTGCCTGCTGGAAGCCCTCGATCTCATCAAAGTTGGGGATTTCTTCAATCTGGGTAACTTTGGGTGGTTTGGAGGGCTGAGCGGTGTATTCACCCCCGGCACGATCTTTGACGTGAAAGTCGGTGATGGGGTGGGGCGGGTGCTCAGCCGATACCGTGACATCTGCCGTGATCTCGTCTGGCGTTTGTTCGGTGATGTTGACTTCTACCAGCGGGTTATTGGGAATGGTGATGGTATCCACCTGGTCGAGGTTGTCGCCGGTGATCGTGACTTCAGTGGTCTCGCCAGGGCAAAGTTCTTCAGGCGTGATTTGCTCAATGCGAGGCTGGCGCTGCTGGACACGCCGATCGCACTCTTTCAATACCTGCTGGAGAAATTCTTGGGATAGGTCATAGGCAAAGTCTTGACGCTGCCACTCTTGGTCAAACTCTTGAATGCTTTGTTCAACGGCTTCGCGATCGAGAGAAGCCCAGGAGTAAAGGAACGTGACACTTTCCCCATTGCGCGAGTGGGCGGCGCGGGTGAAGTTGTCGGAGCCTTCGTGCAGGATATGGTTATCCATGCGATCGCTGTAAATCCCTGTCTTCTTGTGGTAGAGCGCTTTGCCCTGCCGCATCTTGACCATCTTGATTTCCAGGAACTCCAACCGCACCAGTTCCGCCATGATTTGTGTGCCGTTGAAGGCACTTTCTTCCAGTCCCTCAAGAAACTCCTGAACTGTGCGCTGAATATATTGGGCACGGTAGTCGGGGTTATGCAGCTTTTCCAGTTCTGCCACATCCGCACGTTTAGTAAACCCCTGCCAGTCCATCAGCAGCCGAATTTTGCCCTCTGTTTGGATGATGGTTTGGAGGGGTTCTTCGTAGAGCTTGAGCACCCCGCTGTCAAAATAGGCAGTGGAACGACGGTACATGACACTACGTTCCAGCATTTGCGCTGTCACTGTGTTGTAGGCATTGAGTTGGTCGGGGAGGTTGTAGCGGCGTTGGATTCCTTCAATTTCTCGGAAGCTACCACTGAGCAACGCGGGTTCTTTTTTGATGTTCTCCAGCAGGAGAAACTTCTCGATGATTTGAGGATTCCCGCTACGGAAGAGGGCAGTGGAGGGAACATCGCCCGGTGTCCGGGGATGATAGGTATGGATCTTGGCGGCGATCGGGTCAATTCGCAGCACCTTATGGGGAACGGCTTTTTTGTCTTTGAACCCCAGCAGGGACACGATGTTTTTCAGGAAGTTTCCCCGCTGATCGGCATCTCGATGCTGAAACACTAACCAGTATTGCCCTGCCACACCTTTAAGGGGATTTCCTTGCAGGAGGTAGTAGGGGCGTTGTTGGCGAATTAGAGCTTGGATAACGGTGTCCAGCATAGGGGTTAGGGTTCGAGAATTTTGACTAGAATTCGCAAAAGGTCTTCTAAATCGGCAGGAACACGGTAGAGGTCAAGATCTTGGGTGACTTCGCGAGCTTGGCGATCGAACTGCCCAAACTGCCAAATATTCCCCGTTGAAATTGCTCCTTGCAGGATGGTCTGCTCAGACTCGATCCATTGATCGAGTGCAATCAGTTCGATCGCCAGTTGCACAAAGCCCCGCTCCAGGTCTTCGTTTTTGGCTTCGATTACCAGAAATGTTTGACCGTTTTGCAGCAGGTAATCGAGGGAGCCTTTGAGTTGGTTGCTAACGGCAACGGGATACTCAACGTTGAGGTTGGCTTGGGTGTAGTGCAACACATCCGTTAGCACGGGAGCGATCAAAAATTCGCGGCGTGCCATTTCGCTGGTCAGGCTGAGGCGAGGCAGGCTTTCTTCGATGCGAGCTTTGAGATCGGTGAAGCGATCGAGGCGACCGGAAGAGCGAGGGAGAGTTAAGGAACGCCGTTGGAGGGAAACGTTGAAATACGCCAGGATGTCTTGTGGGGCAAAGTTGAGTTTAAAGTAGTCGGCAAAGGTATAGGACTGGTCGGGTTGAATAATGGTGGCTCTGGGCATGGCAAAAGGCTTTAATCCAAATAGGTTGTCAAGCTAAGCCGCAATGGATAGGGGTTCATAGTGAAGCAGGATCAGTTGATCTGAAGGAACGGTTTCCATTGCGTAGGTCATTCCTTGGGCATCAGAAAAGTCAATGAGGTAGGCTTCGTGATTGAAGCTCATAACAACTGTG
>JANRIN010000324.1:0-4065 GCA_033764965.1 Leptolyngbyaceae cyanobacterium bins.302
TAATGCCAGTGAGCAAATGATTCGCGATCGAGTTCGGTATTACCGCAGTCAAGGAATAAACACTATCATTCATGGAGTCTGGGGCAATGGCTGCACCATGTACAACAGTGATGTGATGCAGCAAACATTCGGCTTTAAAAGCTGTCCCAATCAATTTCAAGAGCAATGGCTAGATTGGTTGATTGATGAGGCGCATCGGCAAGGAATGCAAGTCCATGCTTATTTTGAAAAGGGAATTAAGATCGATAAAAATAGCCCAATTTTTGATTTGGCGATCGCTAAACGCTGGGTAGTGCCGGGAGTAGATAAAACCTACGCAGGCATTGATCACTATGTCTTGGATGTAGAAATTCCTGAAGTCGCGAGATTGTTCAAACAGATTTCCGTTGAGTTTGTGAAAAAGTATCCCAAAGTTGATGCAGTCCAATGGGATGATTACCTGGGTTATCATGCGGAGCTACCCGGCAAGGTCGATCGCACTGCTCATCTCACAAACTTTGTGCGCCAAATGCGAGCCGACATCAAAAAAGCCAACCCCAGAGTCAGCTTTGACCTCTGCCATCACAATCCCTACTGGGGCAAACGCTATTTTGCAGCGGATTGGCAGAACTGGAGCGTCGATCGTGCTTTCATTCAAATTTACAATGACGCAAACTTTAACCAGGAGTTAGACTATGCCCAAACATATGCAGGGGTTGCGATTTCAGACCAACAAATGGGGCGCTTGAAAACGCTGGTGAATGATCCGAAGATCAAGAGCATTTTAATCTTTCCCATGACTGGAAAGCCCGAAGCCGCCGCCGCAATGGTTAAAAAATTCACCCTGATCGGCAATTAACGGATGACGAATGACCAATGACGCATAACCAGTAACCATTAATTTGACATCTATCGTTTCGTCCATTTATTTATCAACTTTCTGGTTCCAATCGAATTAAGCGACCATTCGGTTCATCGGTAAGGATGTAGAGCAAGCCGTCGGGACCCTGGCGCACATCTCGCACCCGCTGACCAATGTTGATTTCCTGCTGACTCACAACATTGCCGCTAGAGTCCAGGCTAATTCGGCGCACATCACGGGACACCAGCCCGCCAGCAAACAGATTGCCTTTCCACTGCGGAAAGCGATCGCCCGTGTAGAATGCCAATCCAGACGGTGCAATAGCGGGAGTCCAAACAGTTTTGGGATCAACCAGTCCGGGGCGCGATCGTTCTGTTGTAATTTCGGGACCAAAATATTCGCGGCTGTAGGTGACGAGGGGCCAACCGTAGTTTTTTCCTGCTTCAACAAGATTCAATTCATCACCACCCCGCGCTCCGTGTTCACTTGCCCAAACTCGTTGGGTTGTTGGATCAAAAGCAAGTCCTTGAATGTTGCGATGCCCGTAACTCCAAATCTCTGGATTAGCATTCCCAGTGCCAGCTAAGGGATTGTTTGAGGCTGGGGTGCCATCATCCTTGAGCCGCACAATCTTCCCCAAACGACTCCGGAGGTTTTGGGCTTGTTTACGAATCAAATCTCCATTTAAGGAAACCGGCGGGTTGCCCCCATCTCCCAGTGCTAACAGCATGGTGCCATCAGGTAGCCAGAGAATGCGGGAGCCAAAATGCTGGGTATCTGGTTTAGCTTGAGCCACCTCAAAAATCACTTTCACATCGCGGAGTGCTTTACCGTCGAACGTGGCTCTGGCAAGGCGAGTGCGGTTGGCTTCGGGGGTGCCGTGGGCATAGGTAAAGTACAACACCCGATTTTCAGCAAAACGCGGATGAAGCGAAAGGTCTAATAAGCCACCCTGCCCAACAGCAAGCACCCCTGGCACTCCAGCGATCGGGGTTGGATCTAACACTCCATTCCGCACCAGGCGCAATCGTCCCGGTCGCTCCGTGATCAGTTGCGAACCATCGGGCAACCAGGCGATGCTCCAGGGATGTTCCAAGCCTTGTAGAACAGTGGTTTGACGAAACCGTTGAGTCGCGGCAACGGGGGTAGAAGCTGGGCTGGATGCTGGACTGGGAGAGTTTGTGGGAGCCTGGCTCGTTTCAGGGACTGTGGTGTTTTGAGTCGCTTCCGTGGAACACCCAACGATCGCTAACAATACTAGGCTGCTGAAAAAGGCGATCGTGCCTCTGGTCACGCATAAAAACTGATTCTGGTTAATTTTCATCATTCCCATCTAAAAATCGTTAAATATCGAAAAATTGAACAATTGCTTAACCAGGTGTCTGAACCTACGATTTTGAGTGTAGATAGAATCAACTGTTGCTGACAACATCCGCTGGTAAGTAGATCCTTTCCGCTACAATCGAGGGCGATCGCGTAAAAGCAGGAGGTTGGAAGGTGCCTACGTTGGGGGTGAATATTGATCATGTTGCAACGATTCGGCAGGCAAGGCGGACGGTTGAGCCAGAGCCAGTGGCAGCGGCAGTTCTGGCAGAATTGGCGGGTGCGGATGGCATTACTGCCCACCTACGAGAAGATCGTCGCCACATTCAAGATCGGGATGTGCGATTGTTGCGGCAGACGGTACGCACTCACTTGAATTTAGAAATGGCGGCGACGGATGAAATGGTGGCGATCGCCCTTGATCTCAAACCGGACTATGTAACTTTGGTGCCGGAACGGCGGGAGGAAGTCACCACAGAAGGAGGCTTGGACATTGCCGGACAGATCGATCGCATGGAACACGTTGTTGGCACCTTACAAACCGCTGGAATTCCAGTGAGTTTGTTTATTGATGCAGATCCCAAGCAGATTGATGCCTCCGCCAAAGTCCAAGCCCAATTTATTGAGCTACATACGGGGCAGTATGCCGAAGCGAAGAGTGAACCGGAACGGGAAAAGGAACTGAAGATTTTGGCAGAAGGGTGCGATCGTGCCCTATCGGCAGGCTTGCGAATCAACGCTGGACACGGATTGACCTACTGGAACGTTTATCCAGTTGCCTGTCTACCGGGCATGGAAGAGTTGAATATTGGACATACGATCGTGAGTCGGGCAGTGTTGGTGGGGATGGAACGGGCAGTGCGAGAAATGAAACAAGCCATTCGGGGAGAGTTATAAAAGTTATCAATTGAGGCATAACCCTTTGCCTACAATGATTTGTTTGGAACCATTGATCACCCTGGATTATGCAAACCTATTACTACGTTCTTGCCAGCCAAACGTTTTTATCTGAGGAGCCGTTGGAAGAGGTGCTGAAAGAGCGGACTCGCTACTATCAAGCGCAAGAAAAAGAAATTGATTTTTGGCTCGTGTCTCAGCCTGCCTTTTTGGAAGCTCCCGAACTGGCGGCAATTAAGGCTCAGTGTCCTCAGCCTGCCACGGCGATCGTCTCCACCAATTCGCAGTTCATCACCTGGCTTAAGCTGCGTTTAGAGTTCGTCATTACCGGGGAGTTTCAAGCCCCTTCTGATACGATTCCTCAACCGCTGGCATCCATGTCAACTGCCTCTTGATCGGGTTCCTCATCGGCGCGGATAACGGCGTGTGAATCTTCCTCGCCATTTACTCCAATCAGGAGTATCTTTGGTTTTTGTTGTCCTGAATCAGAAGGACTATGAACCGGATTCAATTTTTGACTCGTTGGTTTTGCCCAGTGGTATTGGTAGCTGGCTTGACGAATGCAGGAGTTACTCCCGCTCAACTGCCGCCCGCCCAAACTATTCTGGCGCAAACAACGGCGATCGCACCCTGTCAGCCACCGCAGCCTAACGAGTTTCTGCTATTGGTCATCACTCGGAATTCTGAGAGTCAGGCACAGGTGAATCAATTGCTTCCTCCCAACACCTCCATTTCAACCTGTAGCTATCTGAATGACACCGTAACCCGAGTCGGAGGGTTCCGCACCGTAGAACGAACCAATGCCTGGGCACGCTACATCAATGAAACGACAGGATTAGCCGCGTTTGTCGTGCGCCCCGCAGAGACTCCAGCGAGTGCTGCTTCACCTCCGGCTCAACCCTCTAACTCCGGAGTTTCCACCAAACCAGCACCCACCGCCAAACCCACCCCAACCACGGGCTATAATCCCAAGCCTCTAGGTCCGGGCTACGCTGTTTTGGTGG
>JANRIN010000326.1:0-8421 GCA_033764965.1 Leptolyngbyaceae cyanobacterium bins.302
CTACGGTTGCCTTATCCTTCGCGTTGTTCATTAACTCTGCCATTTTGATTGTGGCAGCGGCAACCTTTCATTTCTCTGGCTACCACGAAGTTGCTGAAATTCAAGATGCCTATAAACTGCTGTCTCCGCTGTTGGGTGTGAGTGCTGCCAGTGCCATTTTTGGGTTAGCTCTGCTTGCGTCCGGTCAGAGTTCGACGCTGACGGCAACATTGGCAGGACAGATTGTGATGGAGGGCTTTTTGAGATTTCGATTGCCCCCCTGGTTGCGTCGCTTAGCCACTCGATTGTTAGCTATCATTCCAGCCCTGATCGCCATCATCTTTTTTGGAGAGCAAAGCACAGGAAAGCTATTGGTGGGCAGCCAAGTCGTGTTGAGTTTGCAACTGTCGTTCGCGGTGATTCCGTTGATTATGTTTACCAGCGATCGCCGTTTGATGGGAGAGTTTGTGAATCCTCGTTGGCTCAAGATTCTAGCTTGGTCAGTTGCAACCATCATTGTTGGTTTGAACAGTTGGTTGCTTTTGCAAACTTTTCTAGGTTGGTTGCGCTAATTCTCTCAATGATAGGGAGTAGAGATTGTAACACTTGTAAACGACTAGAAGTACTTGCTAAAGCTGAATCTCTCTCGTTTATTGCTCATCAAGTTAAGCTTGCACCTTCTAAATATTTAGCTATGACTCTTTAAGAGTGGAATGGAAGATGAAAGGCTACCGCCCCATAGAGGAGATAGCTGATATGAGGCTCCTTCTAATGAACCATTATCTCAATTTCACTATGATTGGTGAAGATGGTCGATTTCATGTTCTTCTACCTTGGCAAAATGTATATTCCGTCAAATAGTAACAACAACGACCGCGCGCAGCGAAGCTGATCCGTTCCGGATCGCTTGCCTCAACCTGTTGACGTAACTCGACTGGAATATAGCTAGACACGAATTTTCAAGGATTAGGAACCAGATGAACGCGCCAGCGCAATAAAACTACTGCATAGACTTTACGGAGCATAAAAGCATCTGCGGCTTACCTTAACTCAGTTAACTCTAGTTTCTTGCCATCGCTCAAGGTACATTCTTGGTTTTGGTCTAGCAATTTATCCTAGCAGGTCATTTCAGCCGAGGAGCGATGACTGCGAGCGAGCGAAAAGCACACTCAACTCAGATGCCTCCACCTCATAAGGACTGCTGGGTAGCGTGAACGTGCCCTCATTAAAAGTAATCAGCAGTGTGCTCGCCACTTCCATCGACTGTTTACGCGGTCTATCCAACCCCTGGCGAGTGTACTGGGTGTGCCAGATGTATTGAAAGCTTATTTCGTGACAAACCCTTAGTCATCTTTCCCTCCCCCACCTTTTCCTAAATAGACGCTCTTCAATCCCATTCCCCCCTTCTTCGTCACCCCCCAATAACGCAGATAGCGGTACGGTCCATAAGTCTTCCCTGTTTTAGAGTCAGGAATCATCTTCAGCTCAATATGCCCCCGTCCCCCATGCTTCCCTAGCAATGAACCATCCTCACGGGTTTCCTTAACCTCCTCTTCTGACTGCTCCCGCCGCGACTCCCGCAACCCCTGGAGCATTTCAGCCAGTTCCCCCAACTCATCATCACTCCAATCCTGGAGTTGCTGAATTAACCGCGCCGCTTTACTCTGCTTTGCCATGCTCCCTCGCTCCCGGCAAGAATTGCTTAGGGAATATTTAGGGATCTTTAGCCTGTTTCTGTTCCCTAAGTCGAGATTCACCTGTACTGATTTTGCTTAGGGAAAATTTTTTGCATTACAGACTCAAACTATTCCCTAAGTTTCTTCTCCCCCCCAACTCGCAGAAACTTTGACATCTACTACCACCGGGATGGGATGCAGAAACTTCTGCGCTGCCGCAATCATACAGCGGCGCAAAAGACGACTAACCTGTTCAACCTCGATCTCAGGGCACTCCAGTAAAATTTCATCATGCACGATACAAACCAGCTTTGCCCCTGTATCCGCCAGTGGGTTGACCAGCTTCACCAATGCCAGCTTTGTAATGTCAGCATTCAGCCCCTGCACTGGGTGGTTCAGCAATTCCGCTAGCCTGGGTTTATCTGCCCACCTGCGCCGCCGTCCTGCCAGTGTACGGCTCTCCTTGGTTCCCCGAATGTAACTGCGCTTAATCGTCTCATGCCACTCTGCTACTCCGGTGTAGGCTTCAAAGAACCGTTTCCGGAATGCTTTTGCCTCCTCCACCGACAGACTGACTCCATACTTGGTCTCAGCATAGCTTTGAAGTTTGGCAGCACCCATACCGTAGATCAGCCCAAAGTTGATGGCTTTGGCAAGCCAACGAGCTTCCTCGCTCACCGCGTCGATCGCTTTCCCAGTCACCAAAGCTGCGGTTAGTCGGTGCAGATCCTCACCCCTTCGATACGCTCGTTGCATCCGGGCATCACCACTCAAGCGGGCAACAATCCTCAGTTCAATTTGGGAGTAATCTGCCCGTATGATCTGACAACCGGGTGCAGCAACAAAACAGGTTCGAGCTGCGGCATCGCGAGGAACGGTTTGCAAAGGTGGATTGCGACAAGAGAACCGACCCGACCTGGCTCCGATCTGATAGTAGGTCGGGTGAATCCTGCCTGTTACGGGATGGATGTGCTTGGGCAGGCTGTCGGCAAAGGTAGCAGTAATTTTGGAGAGGTGGCGGTAGTCCAATAACGCTCGGATTACAGGATAGTGTTTCGCCAGGGGCACCAGTTCCTTTTGATTGGTCGAGGTTACTGGAATTCCAAATGCCTGAAGCGCTGCAAGTACCTGCTGGTGGGAATTTGGGTTAATCGTATCTGTCATTTCTGGTAGCAAGGACATCTGAGCGTTACCAGCGATCCGGAGTTGGCTGAGCTGATGAAGTGCCGCATCGCGATCGCTTTCCAGTTTTGCCCCCAACCTTTTCCAGCGGGAGAGATCCAGCAACATGCCATTCAGCTCCATCTGAGCCACCGCAGGCATACAGTGAAATTCCAGTTGGGCAATTTTGAAGAGGTGCGATCGCTCCAACTTCTTGACCAGGATCGGATACAGCTCCAATAAAATTGCAGCATCCAACGCCGCATACTGTAACTGTTTTGGGGTCAGGGGCTTGCTCCAATCACTGACCTGTTGGGTTTTATCCAGTTCTATATTCAATAGCTTTTGAGCAAGCGTCTGCAACGAGAGACTGGTTTTCAGTCCTGCCGTCAACACACGATAGGCAAGTTGGGTATCGAAAAAGGGGGGAGCGGGTTGGAGTCCTGCTTGGGCAAGGAACTGCCAGTCAAATTTGCCGTTGTGAGTAATTTTGAGCACAGGGCTGGAGAGGAGCTGTTGCAGCGGGTGGCGATCGCAGGGAGCAATCTGGGGTAAATCAATGAGCATCACTGGCTGATGGGGGACTGCAAGTTGAATCAGCCGAATCGTATGAATGTGAGGATCTAACCCTGTTGTCTCGCAGTCCAATCCAAACATGGGAGGCTGTTCTAGGGATTCTCCTCCGGAAAGGCTACGCCAACGTAGTGCCGATTCAAGTTCTTTCCCCGACGTAATCAGTTGATAGGTGACCTCTTGCAAATGAGGGTGAATTTGGGAGGCAGGCATAATCGGAAATGGATGGAGGACTAGCTTGCAGGGGCGGTAGCACCAACCATCTCCGGTATTGCTCATGATTCAGAACAAACTGACCTGTTCTGGCTGATCAGATACTTGGGCTGGGTCAACCGAGCTTTCTCCTGCCTTTATTCGATTGCGCCGTTTTCCCCATCCCTGTTGAGCCGCGTGCTTCACTACACTTTGACGAATCGATCGACTCAAAGTATGAAACTCAGTTTTGACAGTCTTGAATTCAATGGCATGCCCCCCAATCAATTCATAAAAATTGTCAGCCCCTTCGGGTAATTTGTTATGCTTCCGCATCACCTCATTTCCAGCCCAGATGTAGAGGTCAGAGTAGTCGCGGTGCATGGGAGCTTCAAAGCTGGCAGGCATCATATAGGTCAGCACTTCAGTGGGTGTAGCGTAGTCTCCAACTTGATCCTGTTCATATTCAGAAAGGATGAGATCAAAGCGATCTTGCACACAGGCAACCTTTAACCAACTCGGAATCACGTCACCCCATAGACTCCGATGTAATACCAAGGGTCCCACCAGATAACGGACATGATGGATGGAAAACTCTGCCATTTCCAACATGCACGCTAGTAATTCTTTGGGAACATCGAGGGATGCCAAAAGGCGCAACATTTCCAGGGTGCTGGATGAGCACCGGGTGTCTGGGTTGGCAGCCTCTTTCCCTTGTTGAAGGGTTCGCACCAACTCTTCGGGAATAAAACTCAGTTGATCCACAGCGCAAGCCTCTTGTAGGGGTGTCCCTACAAACAGCCAGTTGGCTGGAGCGTTGTTATCCACCTGGTTGAGGTCAGTACCGGGTCAAGCTTTATAGGCTGGCAAACATATCGTTTTGTATGGATGCTTGCGCGATGAACACCGAATCAACTCCCGATTTCAATACCAACCTCGACAGCAGTAGCGGTTATCAAACGGGTGGCTATCAAACCTCTATCACTGGTAGCGAACAGGCAATCTCTGGGGCAGGCACAAATCCCTGGCAAACCGATCACTTCAGTGATGGCTACCAGGAAAACATCTTTGAACAAAATTTTGGCGACACACCCTACTCAGAATCAGCCGCCAACCCCAACCCTCACTTAAAGGGCTATGGCAAGGGTTCCGCTTATCAGCCGAAAACAGAGCGTAACTTCTCCGCACCCGAACTGGAGCTTTAATCCCCTCGACCCTGCCTGATGTCATGAATATCCCATTGAGAATGCCAGACGGCTTCAAACGGCAGCGTGTTCTGGCATGGATCATTTCGCTGTGCTTAATTGTCATGAGTCTTTGCGGGTTCAATGCACCTGCATTTGCTCGCACCATTGACGATGGCAGCCTACCAACCCGGATTCTAGAAATTGCAGGGAGTCAATCTGGACTGCCTGCAACGCAAGTTTTGTTGCCTGACTGGAACCGGATCTCTTTATCACAGATGCCGGGTATTAGTCGCTCTGGCTCGATCGATGGCAAGCCCTACAGCCAAATGTTGGGGTATGACCTGAGCCGTCGTTGGAGTACCGGCATGACTCCCGATCAGTTTTTGAAGCTGGGGGATATCTCGCAGGCATTTCAAGCGGAGATCTTTTCAACCGGGGCGATCGCCCAACTCACCAACCTCGATCTCAACCAAGTTGCCTTGAGTGCGTTTACGCTGGCAGCCGATCAAACCCTGAGCCATTTAGCAAAAGTGGTACCGGGGCTAGCACAAACTAATGTCCGGGCGATCGCCCCTGTCGCGGCTCTGCTCGCTGCCAAAGCCGTCGGCATTAATGTCTCTGATCAGACCCTGGCTGAAGTACTTGCACAGAATCCCCAGGTTGGACAGCTACGCTTAAAGGAGATTGATCTTTCTCGCTTTCCTGTCAGCTCCATTCCCAACCTGGAAGCTGTTCAGCTCCAACAATTTGAGGGCTGGATGAACAGCTTTGTGAAAGGTATTCCAGGGTTGGGTCAGGTGCCGTTGGGATCAATGCCCAACCCAATCGCTGAACTGGGTAGCCTGGTCATGCGGATCGATCAGGTATATGGATCATCAGAGGCACAACGCAACAATACGATTTCTGGCTCCGATGTCCAGGGCTTTTCTGTCCCCTGTGCCGAAACAGACTGCGCTTACATTGAACTGGATGATCTGGAGAACGCGGGGCGTAGTGCGCGGGGCAGGCTGGAAGGAAAGCAATGGATTTCAGGAAAATACCAGGAAGTTCAGGGTGGTTGGGGCGTTTTGCGATCGGTGAATGGTGGTCGAGAACCCACGGGGCGCTTGCCCTTCGGTTCTGCTTTCAAAGTCGTGGTGATGGAGCCGGATGAACCCTCGGATACAGTAGACACTGCCCTATTCTTCCGTTTCTGCGCCAACGCGCTGGGCTGTACACCCTACTTCATTGGTCCAGTACCGTTCTTCAGCTACAATGTTAATGCCTTGATGTTTGTGGGCAATTTGAGCAATCAACGGGCTGCTGCGGCATCTCAACCGACTGGAGCCAGCCGAGAATCTGAAAACAGCCGAACTGGCGCTGGAAATCAAAATGAGGGCAATCCCTGTACCTTCAGCGGCAGTAGTCAACCTGTATCAGCGCAGTCCATACAAGGCATTGATCTAAACGCACTGGCAGAGTCGATCGCCAGCATCGAAAGTGCTGGAAGTGGCGGTTACCAGGCAGTCGGAGTTCATACCTGTGCGGATGGCGGAAGCAATTGTGGACGGGGGTTAGGTCGCTACCAGTTCATGAGCTACAACCCTTATGCAGTCCAGTTAATTGCTGCAAAGCCAGGTGGGCAGGGATTCTTAAATCGCATTGGACAGGGCTACCAACCCACTGAAGCAGAACTGTTTCAATTCTTTCCACCTGCTGATCAGGATCGCGCCTTTATGTCAGACCTCGCCAATAAAATTCAGGTAACGCGGGGACAAATTGATCCAACGACAGGGCAACCCTTTGCGGGCGATCGCCTGTTAGAACGAGTGGCCCAAAAACACTTCGGCGGCGATTACAGCCGCGTGGATGGGGGAGGCTCTGATGCGGTGGGTCGTCTGAGTCTACGAGATTACGGTCGTGCTACTCTCACCCGTTACCGCAATGGTGGCAACGGCACACTCACCTGTGCTCCCAGAGCAACCCGGACAACTGCTAATACCTCTGGAGTCAAAAGCAATGAGGCAAGCCAGGGCAGCAGAACACCAGGACAACTCACTGGTAAGCTGACCAACCCTGCTCCAGGCTTCCCTGTCACCAGTGAGTTTGGTCCTCGCTCTAGCCCCTGCGCGAGTTGTAGCTCCAATCATGCTGGCATTGATATCGGAACACCGATCGGGACACCGGTTCGGGCGGCTGATGGGGGCAAGGTTCTCTACGCAGGCTGGCTATCCGGCTATGGCAAGACCATGATTGTGGAACATGCCAATGGCAGGATGACGCTCTATGCTCACTTGGATTCAATGGATGTGGGCACTGGCACGGCTGTTCGGCAGGGGCAGGCGATCGCCCGTAGTGGGCAGAGTGGCTTGGGCACCGGCCCCCACCTCCACTTTGAAGTGATTGAAGGCGCTACCCCTGGTAACTGGCGCAGCGGCTCTTCCATCAATCCCAGACAGCGGGTTCAATTCTAAGGAGGAATCAACCATGCAATCCCAGCAACGATTTTCACTGAGATCCATTAGTAGACGCTTGACTGCAATCTTCTGGCTACCTTTAGCGGTGGGTGTGCTGCTCACGATCGGGTTAGGGTATCTTCCGCTTGATGCTCAAACTACTGGAATCCCAGAAACCGTCAGTCGTTGCATTCCCCAACAAACTCGACAGCCCATTGTGCGGAGTGAACAGATCGGCACTAGCCGATTACAGGGCAAGGACTATTACTTGCTGGCAACCTATACCGAAAATAGCCAAACGCCGATCAATTTGATTATCGCGGTCACGAATGGACGCTGCGAGGAAGTGTTTTTTAACCCAATGGGCGATCGCGTTCCCTTTGCTAGTGTTGTGCCCCAGTCCGTTGCTCAACAATTAACACTGGCACGATTCCGGCGAGAGATTCAGCGCCTTGGTAAAGAGCGTTTTCAGCAACAGGTCAACCAGGGCGCAGCCTCAACTCAGAATCCTGCCTGGTTTGCAGAGGAAATCTGGGCACTGCGGCAGTTAGGCATTGCGGTTCCCGCTAATGTTCAGGTTCAACAATGAGTGTAAGTTGGAGAGGAAACCTACTATGACAGATTCAGCTTCAACCCTGGCTCCAATTCAGCAGCAGGAACTGAGCACATCTACAATCCCTGCACCTCCTCACTGGTTATGGCAGATGGGATACTGGTTTCGCATCGGTTTTAGCCTTTTTCTGCTGTTATCAGTACTTATTGGCGTGGCAGGTTGCAGTTCCAGTGCAGCAACGCTTCCCTGGCAAAAAGCAACAGCAGTAGTCCCTGAACCTGTTTTAGAACAGGTGATTCAAGCAAACACAGATCTAGACATGACACAAGCCAAAGAAGACCTGCTTGTCTGGACTGTAGACAGAAAAGCAGGCAAACTGACGCTGTTTAATTTCAACACTCCCAATTTGTGTGGAGCCTTGGGCTGTCTTTACGCTGCTTACTGGTTAAGAGAGAATCAACCCGCAGTGGAAGTGTTCCAGAACTATCTCAACCCTAACCTTCCAGCCAACAAACCTCTGATTCAGGTGGGGGAAGATCGGGGTCAGGTTTTGCCCTGTTTAGAGGTGTTACAGATGGAGGGAGATCGTTTACGGCAATTGAATTATTGTTTTAACGGCGATCGCTACCAGCTTGCCGATAGTCAACTCTTTACGTCCTAAATTA
>JANRIN010000328.1:0-3732 GCA_033764965.1 Leptolyngbyaceae cyanobacterium bins.302
TGCCAACAGTGGGGCTGAAAACCTACTCGGTAAGGGTGATTTGCTGTTGAGGGCAGGCAATGAAGTTGTGCGGCTTCAGGCTCCGTTGGTGGATAGTCCTATCTGTAGCGAACTGCAAACAAGAGCACTCAAAACTGCAAACAGCAACATTTTGAAACCACATTATTTGCAACTAGGGTAGGCTCCAAAACCGAATTATCTGCAACTGAAACCAGATTATCTGCAACAGAACTGCAATCAGCTTCTTCAAACCACATTATTTGCAACTAAGCTATAAATGTTCTCCCGTGTGCGTTTCAGCTATATGGGAATACCAAAACGCAGCATTTGATCTCGTAGATCTTGGGCACGTCCTGGTGGTAGTTGTCCATGCAAGAAGGATCGCACCTCCGTGGTGCGAACGTTCAATAACGCCGCCAGTACCTTGTCGTTGTAACCCTGTCGAATCAAGCGAGGTTCCAAATCGTTTAAGCCTTGTGCCAATACCAGTTCAATGACATCGGGGGTAAGAGGCTTCTGCCCGATTTTGTATGCTTCTTCAAAAGCTAACTCCAGATAATGCTTGACCTGCAATGGGGTTGCTAGTCGTTCTGCCAACATCAAGAGTGCTGCTTCATCTAAAAGATCGTTGAGTGGAGTTTGGGCTGGTGTACATTCCTTCAGCAGCCACTGAATATACTCGGCTTGATGCCCTCGGATTCCATCCAACCCAAAGATTGTCGTTCGCCCACCAATTTCTTCTAATGTGGGACGGTGCAAGTCATTCTTCAGTTTTGGATGCCCTGCCAGAATTACAGAAAGAACACCACCGTTATAACGTACCAGTTCGATCAATCGTTTAAGTCCAACAAGCGTTTTCTGATGGAGGTCGTGGGCTTCATCTACAAATAGGGCTACAGGCTTTCGCGTTTTTTGAATGAGTGACAACAATTTGCGTTCTCGTTGTTCGGGTTGGCTTGGCAACTTGAAGTCCTTCTCAGTCACTAAATCGTAAAACAGGGCAGTGATCAAGGTTCCCAAGTTGATTCGGTCTTTATCGACTGCCAAGCAACGTGAAACCAGAATATCTTTGGTTTGTGTCAGTTCCAGTTGAATCCGCTGTAACGTAGTCGTCTTGCCACACCCGACAACACCTGAGAGAGCAATTAAGCGCCCTTGTCCAATGAGCGGTTTGAGTTCTTTGAAGATTTGTCCCTGCTGTTCGGTTTCAAAGTATCCTGCTTGTTCAAATGCACGGTTCAAGCCAAAGTAACTCATAACATCACTCAGCATGGGGACTCCTGGAGGAAGGATGAAAATAAGTTTGTACTTGAGCCAATACCTGTTGCTTATTCAACGTGCTTGTTAGAATCCGTTCTACCTGTTCCCGTTGCTCAGGAGTCAGTTTTGCAAGGGGATAGCCCAAATAGTCTGCAATAGCTAATTTGGCTGCAATCGTGTTAGGAAACGTCAATTCCTCAAAGGGATCAACAAAGGGTTGTCCTGGCAGAAGAACTGCTTCAGTTTGTATGGTTTCTGTAGTGGACTGGGGGTAGGCAGTTGCGGGTAACACTAATTGCTTGGCAAGCGACTCGATACGGTCAGCGCGTTTCTGAGTCTGTGTCTTCTTAAAACTCCGGTATCGATGCAAAGGGATTGGTCCTCCCGCAGGTAAGTAAGGACCATAGCGATGGTTCTGATGCTCAATATACAGTTCTTGGTCAAATAACCCCCACCATAGGACAACCGTTTCTCCTGCTAAATTCGGATCAACTTCGTAGAGAACCCCTTCAACAGAGATCTGAGCATCACTGCCAACCTTGCGATGTTCCGGTTCACGGGCAAAGGTACAGAAGCGATCCCAACTACACATTTGACGGATACCAGTTTTGGGTAGGTTCGCGACCCAGTCTTCCAGGCGGGAGTGAGATTCATGGCGATGGGGCTGCCGGTTGTAATGAAGCAGAAATTGCATTAGCCAGGCATTGGCTTCTCCTTCTGTCTCTGGTTCATGTAGGTGGTAGAGGGTTTCATGCATCTCTTTAACGCTACGGAATGGACGTTCAAATTTTCCTTTAGATCTAGCTGTCACCCGTCGCCCATCTTTACCCTGGGGAAGATGAGTCCGCACTTCTATTCCTAAATAATTCATCACTCTCTGAAATACATGACTGCGAGCAATGGGACCATTGTCCATGTACAACATTAGGGGAATCCCCTGGAAAGGAAACCCATCAGTAGATTTGGGAGACATCGCTGCAAATAGAAACCGCAGTGCCGCCTCTACATCTTCTCCATAAACTCCGTGGTACTCCTGATAAGCAACGCCACTGCGATCATCCACCACACTGTAGAGCATCAATAGGGGATGCCCCCGCCCTGGTTCCATCCAAGCTGGATGTTTCAAATGTTTGAGGTCGGATGGACTCAGATCAAAGTGCCAGCAGTCGTTGCTGGATTCAGCTTGAAAGCGTACAGCAGCAGGTTGCTGTCGGAGATGCCCCATGTCGTAGCCCCATTGTTTCAAATACCGGTTGACAGTCGTACTTTTGAGTAGACCCACAGGGGCTTGCACTCGACCATCAGGAGTCTCAATGCCATGTTCTTCTAACAGCCGAATCGCTTGAACAGTCGATAAATGCCGTCCCTTTTTGTTAGAGGTGCGAATCTTTAAGGCTGCAATCACCTCACAGTACTGCTCCAATGTCGTCTGCGACATGACACGGGGAATGCCATAGTCGGCTCGTCGTAGAGACTGAAGATGAGATCGCTCACGCAATGCCCGATAAAGGGTATCAGAAGAAACCCCGTAGATCTGAGCCAACTCTTGGACTAAGACTCGTCGTGCTGCACTGCGAGGGGGTAGTTGCTCCAGACGGCGACGAATATCGACAAGGGTTTCAAGGGGTAGTCGTCGATGCGCCATTGGTTGCCTCCACCCTGTACCTTACTTGGTGCGATGGACGTGAATTTGTCGCCGCTCCAGCCAGCCGTAGAGAGTGGAAGGCGAACATTCAACCAGTTTTGCAATCGAGCGTTTGCTAACGCCTTTGGCAAGGTAGTGACGAATCTCAGATTCTTTCGCATCCAGTTTTAATCGGGCTGACAGATGTCCTTTGGGGCGTCCCAGGGATTTCCCTTCAGCCTTGCGTTTCGCCAATGCCTCAGTCGTTCGTAATGAGATAAACTCTCGTTCGATTTCAGCCGCTAACCCCAACACGATTGTTGTAATTCGGCTGGGCATGGAACTATCGAGAACCATCCCTTGCTTGGCAATATGAACAGTAATTCCTCGTCGAGTACAGCACTCCAGCATTTCCAAAACCTGGAGGGTGGAACGAGCCATGCGGCTGATTTCAGCAAACACAACTACATCTCCAGCTTGTGCCGTTTCAGTTAACAATTGTCCCGCTGATCGTGACTGCCATTTCATCTGCCCTGAAACTGCATCCTCGACAAAGTGGACATGCCCCAACGCATGAACATTGGCATATTCCAAGATGCCATGACGCTGATTGTCAACATCTTGATGGTTACTGGAGACTCTGAGATAGGCGTAAGCCGTCATGAAAATGCCACTTTCCGGAAAAAACTACAATCAACCTAAAATTGGACGGATGTGATTTAGTTTAAACCCCCCAAAGCGGGCATAACCGTCTAGCTTAAACCATCGTTAAATCTGGACACTGCCACCCCTGTTTTTTGTAAAGTACCGTCTGGACAGCACTTCTGTCTGAGTTGCAAATAATGTGG
>JANRIN010000334.1:0-38576 GCA_033764965.1 Leptolyngbyaceae cyanobacterium bins.302
AAGCGCTCAAATTCTGCTTGAGTCAGTCCTGTCAAGCTTCTGAGCACTTGAGGTTTGCTTTGAATTTTGGCGTACGATAGCATTGCCGGTTCCGAAATTATTTACTTTCTAGGCTAACCTATTTCCGATTAAGTCTATTGGGTCAAAAAGTGATGTAAGTTTTGTTGGTGATCGAGTCCAACGGCTTTGGCTATCGCAGGCAACGATTTCCGTTTAATCTCGCTAATCATGCCCAAGTGTAGCAACTTAAAGGCTTCAAAGCTGCGTACTTCTGGAAACAAATCCTCATACAATTGGCAATACTCATCGACAAAGCGAATCGTCGGTCGAGCTTCTCTGGAAGCGGACATAGGACAGCAGGCACCCTAAACTCTACTATCTCTATTCTAAATTCTTCTCCTTAAAGTGATTAAAGAGGGATAAAGTGGGCGGGTCAGGTCAACGTCATGCCGAAGCTCGCAACCTGCTCTGGCGCGGACAAGTCGATGCTGCCATTGCGGTGTTTGATGATTGTGCTCTAGAGCAAGCAAGATGTTTCCAGAACTATCTCCGAGAGCATCGCCATCGCATTGTCAATTATGAGTATTTTCAAGCGGAAGAAGTGTGTGCAATTGGCTCTGGGACTGTTGAGTCGTGGGTGAAACAGATTGACCATCGAGTGCAATTATCGGGAGCCCGTTGGAATCCCCAGCATGCCCCATACGTGCTAGCGCATCGCTGTGCTTATCTCAATGGGCATCTCGACCCTCAACACCTTTTCCTCTCAAGAAGGTGACACGCTCTCCCTGCGCAAACCCGCAGAAGCACTCCTGCCAAAAGTTCCAACAAACCTCAGCCTTTCCTAAAATTTATATTTATAGCAGCAATGTAAATTCCCTAAGAAGCGATAGAAGGCTGTCCTGACTAATGGAAATTACCCAAGTAGAATCGAGCAAAATTTACTCTTGAAGTATGGGAAAAAGCAATGCTGAGTTGGTCTCTGATTGTATGCACGCTAGATAGACCTGAAGTGCTTGAAAAATGTATTGCTGCGACTCTAGCTCAAACTCGATCTGCTAGACAAATCATTATTGTTGATGCTAGTCACACCTGGGAGCGAAACAAGAAATTTATCTTAGAGTCATTTGCTTCAACAGCACCTGAAATTGAGTGGATTTATGTTAGCTCAGATCAAAAATCACTGACATATCAGCGGAATATTGGGTTGCAATATGCAACTAGCGATGTCGCATTTCTCCTCGATGATGATTCATTTATGTATCCTGACTGTGCTGAACACGTTATGCGGGTTTACGAAGCAGATGTGGCTCAACGCATTGGCGGCGTAACAACGCTATTAGTAGAAGCACCACCCGATTTACTAGCAACCAATGAAGTCGTTGAAAGTACAAGCACGTCACTTTCAGAACCCATGAAGCGACCCAGCTTAATGCAATGGCTTAAACAGAAAGCAGAGGGATTATGGTACATTGAGCAGCTATTTATACCTTACGACGGTCATTATCATACTTACGATACAGGTAGTTTCAACAGCCGTTTTCCCATTTTTAACGAGGTGCTATTTCATGGTTGTCGCATGACTTTTCGTACTGCTGCTGTCTTAGAAGTAGGTGGGTTTAATGAGGCATTAATTCGTGCAGCGATCGCAGAAGATTCTGATATTAGTTATCGGGTTTCCAGAAAATATGCGCTAGTTTTAACAGAACAAGCCAAGTTGTTTCATGCCCACACTCCGATCGCCCGCATGAAACGTTTTCCGAATGCAGTACTGCGGTTTTTAAACATCACTGCGTTGTTCATTCTTAATTCCACTTGTAAAACTCCAACCAGCGTTTTGATCTACCGATATTTCTTGACGCGAGTACTACTGGAATTTATCCGCGATTGTACCAAGCCCCAACATGGATTTCCAAACTTCCGAGGTGGGCTGTATGCCATGCCGATCGCCATAAAAATGCTTGGTATGACTCAACAAGAATTACGCAGCTGGTATCCAATTTTTCAAGCAGAATTCCTCGATCGCCACAAAAAGCAGTCTTCGAGGGTCGAGCGTGTTAAACAGGCTGGAGATTCCGTCACCAGTGCGGATTCCACCCATTAACGGAATACGTTTCACCTGGCAGATTAAACCTAATTTTTCTGCTCTCGCTCACCAGGGAACAGGATCAAGCAGAACGCTCTTGCTTCGATAATTTAGGGTTTAATAATGAAGATGCCGTGTTGAAGTGGGTAAAAATAGTCGTGGCGCTAGTTGTTCAAAAATATGGGGGAAGCTCGGTTGGGTCAGTGGAGCGGATTCAAGCCGTAGCTCAACGAGTAAAGCGGACTGTTGGTGCTGGAAATTCAGTGGTGGTCGTGGTTTCGGCAATGGGCAAAACCACGGATGGACTTGTGAAGCTGGCAAATGATATCTCTACTAATCCCAGCCGCCGTGAGCTGGATATGTTGCTGTCTACTGGGGAACAGGTATCGATCGCGCTCCTCAGCATGGCACTGCAAGAACTGGGACAACCTGCTATTTCTCTCACCGGAGCGCAAGTGGGGATTGTCACCGAAGCGGAACATACCCGCGCTCGAATTTTACGAATTGAAACCGATCGCCTGAATCGCCATGTCCAGGCAGGGAAAGTTGTCGTAGTGGCTGGATTCCAGGGTGTGAGCAGTGACGATAATCTGGAAATTACAACCCTGGGGCGAGGTGGTTCGGATACGTCTGCTGTCGCGTTGGCAGCCGCTTTGCAAGCTGATTACTGCGAAATCTATACCGATGTTCCCGGCATTCTCACGACGGATCCGCGAATCGTGCCAGAGGCGCGGCTGATGGATGAAATTACGTCCGATGAAATGTTGGAGCTTGCCAGTTTGGGCGCAAAAGTGCTGCATCCTCGCGCTGTGGAAATTGCCCGTAACTTTGGTGTGCCTCTAGTCGTGCGATCAAGTTGGACGGATGAACCGGGCACCTGGGTTAAGTCGTCTCCCCCCCAACCCCGATCGCTGGAAGGACTGGAACTAACTCGCGCTGTGGATGCGGTTGAGTTTGACACGGATCAGGCAAAAGTTTCCCTGCTGCGAGTACCCGATCGTCCCGGTGTAGCCGCTCGATTGTTTGGCGAAATTGCCACTCAGGATTTGAACGTGGATTTGATCATCCAGTCTATCCACGAAAGCAACACCAACGACATTGCTTTCACGGTTACAAAGGATTCCTTCAAGCAGGCAGAAGCGGTTGCCAGTGCCATTATTCCAGCCCTGTGTGGGGGGACTGCGCCCAGGGATGCGGAAGTGATGGTGGAGCAAAAAATTGCTAAAGTGGCGATCGCTGGAGCCGGAATGATTGGTCGTCCGGGGGTTGCTGCCCAAATGTTCTCCACCCTGGCAGATGCCGGAGTCAACATCCAAATGATTTCCACCTCTGAAGTCAAGGTGAGTTGTGTAGTGGATGCGGAGGACTGCGATCGCGCGATCGCGGCATTGTGCCAGACGTTTGAAGTCACCAGTTCACCCGTTGATCAAGAACAAGGCAGTAGGGGAGCAGGAGAGCAAGGGAGACCGCAAGCAACTGATATTCCTTCCCTCCCTTCACCCCTTCACCCCTTCACCCCTTTACCCTTTCACCCCCCCGTTCGCGGCGTTGCCCTGGATTTGAAACAGGCTCGCTTGGCAATTCGCCAAATTCCCGATAAACCAGGGATGGCGGCAAAGGTATTTACCCTTTTGGCAAACAAAAATATCAGTGTGGACATGATTATTCAGTCCCAGCGCTGTCGTGTGGTGAACGGCGTGGCAACCCGCGATATTGCCTTCACGGTGGCGCAAATGGATGCAGAAATGGCGCGGCAAGCCCTGGAACAAGCCAGACTCGAACTCGGTTGTGGTGAAATTGTGGTGGATGCAGCGATCGCCAAAGTCAGCATTGTGGGTTCGGGAATGGTACATCAGCCCGGAGTCGCCGCCCAAATGTTTGCCGCCTTGGCACAGCACCAGATCAACATTCAAATGATTGCTACTTCCGAAATTAAGGTGAGTTGTGTGGTGGCAGAAGCGGATGGAGCCAGGGCTTTGCAAGTGATCCATGCGGCGTTTGATCTGGCAGGCAGCGATCGCATCCAGGTTCCGGCATAGGGCAAGATTATGCTGGCAGTTCCTTAAACTGGTTCTGAACGGGTTGGGTTTTGGCTGGGATGGGGAAATCTAGGAAAAATACTCCCCGCCTAATTGCTCATGGTGCAACGCATGAACCCGAAACAGCAGCCTGATTTTAGAAAGCTACCATTGCGATCGATCTTTATCCTGTCTACCTTAATCCAGGTGGTTACGGCTGTGGGATTGGCAGGTTATTTTTCTTACCGCAATGGACAACGCGCCGTGAATGAGGTTGCCGTTCAGTTGCGAGATGAAGTGACAGCACGAGTCAAAGAACGTTTATTAAGCTATGTAGAAACGCCTCATTTAATCAATCAATTGAATGCCAATGAGATTGAATTTGATAATCTTGAACAGCAGGATTCCCAGAATAAAGAGAAGTATTTTTGGCATCAGATTCGCACCTTTCCACTGATTACCTACAATTTTTATGGCAGTGTAACAGGCGAGTATTTGGGAGCGAGACGTACTCCTGAAGGTGATTTACAAATTATTCAACGCAATCCGGCAACCGGAGAAAATCGGTATTTTTCTACCAATGCTAAAGGGGAGCGAACCCGCTTAATTCAAGCAGTGAAACATTTTGATGCCCGCCAACGCCCCTGGTATCAGAAAGCAGCGCGGACTGGCAAACCCACGTGGAGCGAAATTTATCCCGACTTCAGCACCAAAGCACTGGCAATTACTGCGGTTAAACCGATTTATGATGCACAAAACCAGCTTAAAGGGATTTTGGGTAGTGATTTCATTTTTTCTCAGGTGAACGAGTTTCTCCAACAATTGAAGATTGGTAAATCGGGGAAAGTGTTCATCATGGAGCGATCGGGAATGCTGGTCGCCACCTCGACTGCCGATCTCACCCACCAAATTCTCGGTAATCAAACCCATCGCGTTAAAGCCTCCAACAGTGATAGCTATCTCATCCGTCAAAGTGCTCAACATCTGGAGCAACAGTTTGGTAGTTTGCAAGCCATTCAACACAGCCTACTTTCAGACTTTGATATTCGTGGGGCGCGGCAATTTCTCCAGGTCACTCCCCTACGCGATCGATGGGGACTGGATTGGCTGATCGTTGTAGTCGTGCCAGAAGCAGATTTCATGGGGCAGATTCAGGAAACCACGAACATTACGATTTTTTTGTGTTTGGTGGCGCTGGTGGTGGCGACAGTGGTGGGGTTGCAAACATCTCGCTGGATTGTGCGACCGATTCTGCGGTTGAATACCGCCGCAAAGCAACTGGCACAAGGGCATTGGGATCAAAAACTCCCGATTCAACGGGCAGACGAAATCGGCGAGTTGGCAAATTCGTTTTCGAGCATGACTAATCAGTTGAAATCCGCGTTTGAAACCCTGGAACAGAAAGTCCGCGATCGCACCGAGAATCTGGCTCAAGCCAACCGAGAACTGGAAAACAAAAACGCTCTGATCCGGCAAGTGTTTGGGCGGTACCTGAGTAATGAAGTGGTCACAAATTTACTGGAAACTCCAGATGGGTTGGCGCTGGGTGGGGAACGGCGCAAGATTACTATTCTCACCTCGGACTTACGCGGATTTACCGCAACCGCAGAGCGCTTACAACCGGAAGAAGTGATCAAAATCCTCAACTTTTATCTGGAATACATGGCAGATGTGATCACGCGCTACGAGGGCACGATCGACGAGTTTATGGGCGATGGCATTCTGGCGTTGTTTGGTGCACCAACGGTGCGCATGGATGACACAGAACGCGCGATCGCCTGCGCGATCGCCATGCAACAAGCCATGATTCCGGTGAATCAACAAATGCAAGCCTGGGGGTTTTCACCCTTAGAAATGGGAATCGGTGTGCACACGGGGGAAGTGGTGGTAGGCAACCTGGGGTCTGAGAAGCGCACAAAATATGGCATTGTGGGTAGTCATGTCAACTTAACTTACCGCATTGAAGCCTGCACGGTGGGCGGACAAATTCTGGTTTCAGAAGATGTGATGAATGAAGTGGGTGAGTTGCTGCACATTGTCCGCAAGCAGCAGGTGCAAATGAAAGGGGTGCATCATCCCATCAGCCTGTACGACATTGGTGGAATTGCTGGCACTCACAACTTATTTTTGCCCCAACCTGAGGAACATTTCCTGGAACTGGCAGAAGCGATTCCCGTCCAGTACGTCGCCCTGGAAAGCAAGCAGGTAGGCGATCGCTGTCATCATGCACGTCTGGTGAAACTATCCGATCGAGAAGCCTTAATTCAGCATTCCGTAGGGATTTTTGATCAAACTCTGCCGCCTGCTTTAACAAATCTAAAGCTCACCTTTGAACAACAAATAGCATCGGCAGAAATCGGAGAAGATTTCTATGCTAAGGTTCTGGAAAAACCTGCTCCAGAGCATAGTTTTTATATTCATTTCACAGCTTTACCACCCACGCTTCGAGCCTACCTCGATCGCCTTTACGCCCTGGCAGCCTAGCTTTTTAGCTCAGACCGTTAATACCAGGGTTCTGGTCTTTGGGAGTTTTTTGCACAATTACCGAATGACACTCCGCAGTGCCAATTCATTATGCTTACCAACTTACTCTTCACCAATAATGGCAGAACGATCGAGCAGCAAGAGATCCCGCAACTGATCCGTATTTAATTCCGTCAACCAGTTTTCTCCGGCACCCACCACCTGTTCTGCCAGCGCTTTTTTACTTTCAATCAAATCGTGAATTTTTTCTTCCAGGGTGCCGGAGCAAACGAACTTGTGGACTTGCACATTGCGCGTTTGCCCAATCCGAAAAACCCGATCGGTTGCCTGGTTTTCCACTGCCGGATTCCACCAGCGATCGAAGTGAAACACATGGTTGGCGCGGGTCAAGTTTAAGCCCACCCCTCCGGCTTTCAACGACAAAATGAAGAGTCTGGGAGCCTGGGGATCCTGCTGGAAGCGATCGACCATTTCTTCCCGTTGCTTCTTCGTGGTGCTGCCGTAGAGGAATAACACTTCCCGTCCCAATTGCCGCTCCAGGTGGGCTTGCAACAATTTGCCCCATTCGGCAAATTGGGTGAAGATCAAAGCTCGATCGCCCTCTGCCATCAATTCCTCCAGCATTTCTTCCAACCGCTTTAATTTTCCAGAACGAGCCTGGAAGGAGGGCTGAGGAGCGGATAATGCAGGTGAAGGAGTGTCTTTGAGAAATAAATCCGGGTGATTACAAATCTGTTTTAATTTTGTCAGCAGTGCCAGAATGATACCTTTACGTTGAATTCCGTCACTATTTTCAATCTCTTGCAGCGATTTCTCAACCGTGTACTGATACAACGAGGCTTGCTCCCCAGAAAGACCGCAGAAGATCGCCATTTCTTGTTTCTCTGGCAGGTCTTGAATGATGTCGCGATCGGTTTTTAAGCGACGTAAGATGAAGGGCTGTACCAAAGATTTCAAGGTTTGCAGAGAGGCGGTGTCACCATAGCGCTCGATCGGGGTGGCAAAGCGACGTTGAAAGAAGTTTTTCGGTCCTAAATAGCCCGGATTCAAGAAATCGAGAATGGACCACAGTTCCGATAAGCGGTTTTCCACTGGAGTTCCGGTCAAGGCAATGCGAAACTGTGCTTCTAACTGCCGCACTGCCTGAGATTGTTTTGCCTCTGGATTTTTGATGTTTTGCGCTTCATCCAACACCACACCCTGCCAGGACACAGTTTGCAAATCCTTCAAATCCCGCTGCACCAGGGCGTAACTGGTAATGACTAAGTGTTTGCCTTTCACCGCTTTAGCAAAATCTTTGCCCTTAGGACGACCATCGCCGTGATGCTGCAAAACTTTCAAACTGGGACCAAATTTTTTGACTTCCCGCTCCCAGTTGCCTAAAACAGAGGTGGGACAAACCAGTAAGGTGGGTTGGGTGAGAGTGTTTTGCTCCTGGAGGTGCAGCAGGAAGGCAATCAGTTGAATCGTTTTGCCCAAGCCCATATCATCTGCCAGACAAGCGCCCAAACTCCACTGTTCCAGGAAAGAGAGCCAACCCACACCACGAGCCTGATAGGGACGCAATTCTCCCTGGAAGCTTTCCGGCGTGACGATCGATTCTATCGTGCGTCTACCGCTGAGGGTGTTGATTAGTTCTTCCAGGGCACCCGATGCTTCAAAGCTAACAACGGGTAGCTTTTCGATCATCTGGGTATCGCCGGTGCTAATTCGCAGCGCATCTTCCAGGGAGAGGGCAGGTTGGTCTTTGCGACTGGCGAAGAAGGTTTGAGCGGCACGAATATCTTGCGATCGCAACTCCACCCATTCCCCATTGATTTCAACCAGGGGCGTGTTAAGGGCAACCAGGCGATCGAACTCTTCCTTGGAAATCGTTTGTCCGCCAATGCTGAGTTCCCAACGAAAATTCAGCAAACTTTGCAGCCCTAAGCGTTTGCCATGTTGCAGGTTGCCCGTTTCCGCCTGAATCTTGAGCCCCAGGCGGTTTGCCCACCCTCCCTGACTGGCAAGACTGGGCGGCACAACCACACCTAAGCCGCTATCCTGTAAACGCCACGCCGCACTTTTCAAAAATTCGTATGCCTGAACGGGAGTCAGCAGGCAAAATTGAGGACGCGCCACCTGCAAACTGGGTTCGATCGGCGAAAAAAGGCGCGAAGCCAAGCCCAAGCCCATTAGAAAAGTTTCCTGAGGCTGGACGATCGTCCGCCCTCGATAATTAAACCGCTCAACGGGATGATTCCAAACCGTTGGCGCGTCAATGAGCAACTCTTCGTCATCTGCTGCCTGCAAAAAGAATTCTAGTTTCCATTCTTTCTGCTGCGGTTCTGGCGCGTGTAAGAACAAACAAGAACGAAACAAATTCTCGGCTCGTCCTAATTGCAACGGAGCCATCCAGGTTTGCAAGGAGGTTTGCAAGGACTCCAAGCCTGCCGCTGCTAAGGTGCCTGCATCTTGCCCCAATGCATGAAGCCACTCTTTCACCGGGGATGAAATTGCCGCTGGTTCTGCCGCCTTTGCCCCGCTCGCTCGACTCGGCGCTGGCGCTGGCAGCGGGTTTGCCTTTGCCAGCGATCGCACTTGAGCATCCACGGTTCGACGCAGAAAGTCTTGCAGCAGGGTGTGAGGATCGGTGAGGAAGTCGATTTTGGGAGGTTGGGGGTTGGAGGTTGGGGGTTGGGAGATCGGGGAGAGGGGTTGGGCTTCGACGTGAGCGGTCAGCCGAACGGGGTTGGGGGAGGAATACATACGGCAAATGGCAGGCATCCGCTCACTAAATTGGAGCAGCCGGACTTGATCCATGCCGCTATCTAGCAACGGTTGCCAGGAGGCGATCGCGGTAGTTTGATCCGGGTCTGCCACCAACTCCAGATAGGGCAAAAACTTTGAGCGTGCCAACAAATCCAGGCTCCAGCGGGAAACGTGGCACCAGAAGCGCAGATCTCCGCCCATAAAGGAGTCTTCAAGATTGCCAGCATCGACAGAGCCAAGGGGCAAGGAATTGAGGAAAGGGACGGCATCAGTAACAGGTAGCCACACGCCAAAAACAGTCCAGGGGTGCAGAAAAATGTCGCGATCGGGGTCTGATGCGCCAGACAGTTGCGGCACGATCGCACCATCGTCTGCAACGTAGGAGGGTAGCGCGATGGTTTGTTCACTCCAGCGGGTTGGCGTTTCTGGGGCGGGTGGGGCAGGGATGGGTTTATTCTTGCGGCTGCGTTTGGCGGGGGTGGGGTCGGCAGGTTGGGGAGGAGGAGCGATCGTTGCAATTCGTAACAATCCTTTTTGCTGCAAGGTCTGCAAAAACTCCACCAATTCCGGCGCTGTCATGGCAAACGGATGCGGCTGAATCGTCAAATCCATAGTTTCAGCTGCTGCTGAGTCTTCCTTTTGGGAAGCGTCTGCCGGAATTCTGCGCCAGATTTCTCCCCAGAGAAACAATCCTCCTGCCGCGATCGATTCGCGATCAGTGGAAGCCTGAAGAGTTTCTTCTAGCGCACGTTTTTCTAGCGCACGTTCTTCCAACGCATATTGTTGACTCTGAGCCAACCAATTCCCGTGTAAAATTGCCATCCGAACTGGGTTTCCTCAACGGCTGCAATCAGCAAAACAGGTGTGTAGATTTGTGCAAAGTTAGACAATCTCTGTTGAGAAATGCAAATCAAGATTGCAACTGGCTTCAACAGAAATTGCCGTCTCACGAATATTTGCTATTGTACAACCTGAAATTTGGGCTGGAAGAGTCAAGGATTGGGGGACGTTTTACCGGGGATCAACTGAGGGAATAGAATTTCCTCTTCCCCTATCGGTGCTACGATTGCGACAGAGAATAGAAAAGAGAAACAGAAAAGGATACCACGCTACATGGATGAAATTGAAAAGTCGATATCTTTTGATGGTAGGGATATTCGGCTCAAAGTTGGGTTATTAGCTCCTCAAGCAGGTGGCGCAGTCCTCATAGAGTCCGAAGATACCGCAGTTTTAGTGACGGCAACGCGAGCCGCAGGCAGAGAGGGCATTGATTTCCTGCCCCTACTTGTAGATTACGAAGAACGGTTGTACGCTGCCGGACGCATTCCGGGTGGCTTCTTGCGGCGGGAAGGTCGCCCCCCCGAAAAAGCAACTCTGACGAGTCGTTTGATTGACCGTCCTTTGCGCCCGTTGTTCCCTGGATGGTTGCGAGACGACATTCAGGTGATTGCGACGACGATGGCGATGGATGAGCGCGTTCCGCCCGATGTGCTGGCGGTGACAGGAGCCTCGATCGCGGTGCTACTCGCAAAAATTCCGTTCAACGGTCCAATGGCTGCGGTGCGGGTTGGGTTAGTCGGCGACGATTTCATTATTAACCCGACGTATAAAGAAATTGAAGAGGGCGATCTGGATCTGGTGGTGGCTGGCTCACCGGATGGCGTAATCATGGTAGAAGCCGGATCAAACCAGTTGCCTGAGCAGGACATGATCGAAGCGATCGACTTTGGTTACGAAGCGGTACGGGACTTAATCCAGGCACAACGGGATTTGATTGCCGAGTTGGGGATTGAGATCGTCCAGGAAGCTGCTCCGGAAGTGGATGCAACCCTGGAAAACTTCATTCGCGATCGAGCAACGGCACAGGTTAAGGAAATTTTGGCACGGTTTGAACCGGACAAAAACGTGCGCGATGCGGCTCTGGATGAAGTGAAAGAATCGGTGAAAGTGGCGCTTGCCGAACTCCCCGACGAAGACCCAGTGAAACTGGCGGCGACGGCGGACGAGAAAGCCTTGAGTAATGTCTTCAAAGATGTCACCAAGAAGCTGATGCGGCGGCAGGTAGTGGAAGATAATATTCGGGTGGATGGTCGCAAGCTGGATCAGGTGCGCCCCATCTCCTGCCGGACAGGAGTTTTGCCCCCACGGGTACACGGCAGCGGCTTGTTTAACCGGGGCTTAACCCAAGTGTTGTCTGTAGTCACCTTGGGAACACCTGGCGATGCTCAAGAACTGGATGACCTCCATCCCGACGAGCAAAAGCGCTACATCCACCATTACAACTTCCCGCCCTACTCTGTGGGAGAAACCAAACCTACCCGATCGCCCGGTCGTCGTGAGATTGGTCATGGTGCCCTGGCAGAACGGGCATTGGTGCCTGTGCTCCCGCCCAAAGAGGCTTTTCCCTACGTTATCCGGGTCGTGTCGGAAGTGTTGTCCTCCAACGGTTCCACGTCGATGGGGTCGGTTTCTGGTTCCACCCTGGCGCTGATGGATGCGGGAGTGCCGATCGTCAAACCGGTGAGCGGTGCAGCAATGGGCTTGATCAAGGAAGGGGAAGAAATTCGCATCCTGACCGATATTCAAGGGATTGAAGACTTCCTGGGCGACATGGACTTCAAAGTGGCTGGCACCGATACCGGTATCACCGCTTTGCAACTGGACATGAAAATTACTGGCTTGCCCATGAATGTGATTGCAGAAGCCATCAATCAGGCAAAACCCGCCCGTCTCCATATCTTAAGTAAGATGCTGGAGGCGATCGACACTCCCCGGCTTGAACTGTCCAAGTTTGCCCCGCGCCTGCTGACCATCAAGATCGATCCGGAACTGATCGGAATGATCATCGGTCCCGGTGGTAAGACGATCAAGGGTATTACCGAGGAGACTGGAGCCAAAATCGATATTGAAGACGATGGGACTGTCACCATTTCGGCGGTGGATGGCGAGAAGGCAAAACGGGCAAAAGGCATCATCCAGGGCATGACTCGCAAGCTGAATGCTGGTGATGTCTACGCCGGAAAAGTCACTCGTATTATTCCGATCGGCGCTTTTGTCGAGTTTCTTCCTGGCAAAGAGGGCATGATCCACATTTCCCAACTGGCAGACTATCGGGTGGGCAAAGTGGAGGATGAAGTGAACGTTGGCGATGAAGTGATCGTTAAAGTGCGGGAAATCGACAATCGCGGACGGATTAACCTGACCCGCTTGGGCATCCATCCTGATGAAGCTGCTGCTGCACGGGAAGCGGCGGCGGTGCAATAGTTCTCATTAAAAAATTGAATCATTCGTTCAAAGGCGTACTCAGTGCGCCTTTTTATTTTGTTTCCCGGCTATTTGTAGCAAGGATGACTTTCTCATCCCGATCGCCCGTAGATAATCCTCGCTAATTCACTTCTGGCTTAAACATTTGAACTGAAGCGATAAATTCTATCCTCAGGAAAATGGCAAATTCGACCGTACCTGATACCATTAAGAAAAGTTAAAAACTGTTCCGTCATGGGGAACATTGTGCTTGCTAGGTGAATTCATCATCATCGCTACTCTGTGAGGTTACGTCTGTGACTGCTTTGTTACTCTCTCAAAAAGTTGAAGAAAACCTAATTGCCGAATTTTTCCAGCAATCAGTTGGAAATTGGCGCTCAGAACGCCGCTACTACACCCTTCCCGATGGGGAAACCAAGGAAATGGTGAGCGAAATTACGGTGCGCTATTTAGAGCAGGGAAGTCCAGAACTGCTGCACCTGGCAAGCCTGCACGAATTACCCCCAGAAACCTTACTCGTGTGTGGAACTGAAGTAACCTGGGATAGTCACGAGTCCGCAACCGGACACCGTACCTCTCGCGGTTCTACGCTATTTGGTGCTCTCGGAAGCATTCTGTATCGCGATCGCGGTTTTGCTACGCCCAAACCTGTCACCGCAGATTATCACTTCTCCAATCCCCAAACTCTTTGCCTGCGAACCGAGTACAAAGGCTCTGTTTTCGAGGAAGAACTGAAACTGGTGGGTAGTCTCTACCGCACTCGCCAAACCATCATCTCCCGTGCCGGAGAACAGCAAATGATTGGGCAATATCTAGAAAAACGAGTTGCATAGATTGTAGGAGCGGGTTTGGTAAGAAGGCTTTGATGCTTGCAATAGTTGTTCGAAAACCCGCCCCTACCGAGGGTTATTTCCCTTCCAATTCCTCAATCCGTTTTTGCAACTGCTTGATCGTTTGATACATTTCAGGCAAACGACTGTAGATGGCAGAGGATTTGAGATAAATTTTGTGATCCACGCAGGGATAACCCGATACAACCTGTCCCGCTGGAATCGAGCCGTGTACGCCAGTTTTAGAAGAGGCGATCGCGCCGTCTCCCAGCTTCGCTTCGTTGGCAACACCCACCTGTCCCGCTAAGATCACTCGATTGCCGACCTCTACGCCGCCTGCCAAACCAACCTGAGCAGCAAAAGCGCAGCCAAATCCAATTTGGCAACCATGCCCGATGTGAACCATGTTGTCGAGCTTGGTTTGTCGTCCGATGCGAGTTTCCCCCACCGCGGGGCGATCGATCGCCGCATTGCAACCCACTTCCACCCCATCTTCCAGCACAACACACCCTGATTGCTGCATTTTGTACCAGCCTTGAGCCGTGGGCACAAAGCCAAATCCCTCGGCTCCAATGACTGCGCCGGAATGAATCACACAATCGGCACCGATGCGGGTACGTTCGTGAATCGTGCAGTTGGCATGAAGAATCGTGCGATCGCCGAGATGCACGTCTGGATAAACCACCACGTTGGGATGGATGCAAACCTGATTGCCAATTGTTGCGCCTGCCTGAATCACCACATGGGCACCGATCGCCACTCCTGTACCAAGCGTTGCTGTGGGGTCAATCACCGCCGTGGGATGAATTTCGGGTGCAGGTTGAAACGGTTGGTAGAAAATTGCGATCGCTTGAGCAAACATCAGGCGAGGTTCCGCAGCTTCAATCCAGGCAATCTGGCGATCGCTGGCGGCGGTTTGCAAGGCGGCATTTTTCGGCAGAATCAGAGCACTGGCTTGGGTCGCTTGAAGTTGAGCTGCGTGTTTAGCCCCGTCAATATAGCTGATGGTTCCGGGTGTCGCTTCATCTACTGCCATCACGCTAGTAATCTCTGGGTCGCGATCGGGATGAGGATCGAGACTGGACTGGGTTGAAGGGACTCCCAATCGTTGAACCACTTCGCTAAATTTCATCGAATTCCCTTACCTGCAAACATCGTCCCCATCCTACAAGGAAATACCCAGGCGATCGCTGCAGCTAAAAAAAATCCTGTCTAGGACATCCGAATTTTTACCGAGTCCGTATTCAAGATGTTGCTGTCTAACAAAAGCTGAATTATGAAATCAACCAAACTTCCCAACTACTCTGAACATCTGCCGACTGATTGGGTATATGCACCCGACCCAACCACGGCTGAATTTGTTGGCTTGACTGCTGACAATCAGCTAGTGTTTTTTAATGATGAGAACTTGACTAGCTTTAGCACTGTCAACGTAAGCGGTTTAAACTACGGGGAAGACTTAGTTGGAATTGATTTTCGCCCTAATACTGGACAACTGTTTGGTGTGAGTAGTGATAGTCGCATCTACACGATCGATGTCACCACAGGTTATGCCACTCAGATTGGTACTGCACCTCTGGCAATTCCACTCAACGGCACCAGTTTTGGCGTAGATTTTAACCCGACGGTCGATCGCCTTCGTTTCGTGAGTGATGCAGGACAAAACCTGCGCCTGAATCCTAACAATGGAGCGGTTGTTGATGCTGATCCCGCCACTGCTGGATTACAAGCCGATGGCAATTTGAATGGAGCAACTAGCTCGATCGCGGCTTCTGCTTACACGAACAACTTCAGCGGCACTACCACCACCACCTTATACGGCATTGACCCAGCAACGGATAAACTGTTTATTCAAAATCCGCCCAACGCTGGAACTCAAGTTTTGGTAGGGGATTTGGGTGTTGATTTTGGCAGCTATCTTGGCTTTGATATTGTGACCCAAAGCGGAATGAATACTGCCTTTGCCACCGCTGACTCTTCCCTATATTCCATCGATTTAAGCACCGGAGCCGCAACCCTCGTTGGCGCAGTTGGCGATGCCTGCAATCCGCTCAGCTTCACAGGACTCGCTGCCAGAAGCCCGATCGTCAAACCGGATCCAGCCACGGCTCAGTTTGTGGGTTTGACCGCAGACAGCGATTTAGTCTTTTTCAACTCCAACGGGGCGAACTTCAACGGTTTAAATAACCTTACTAAAGTCGATATTACCGGACTGGCTTATGGCGAAAGCCTGTTGGGAATTGATTTCCGTCCTGCTACGAAGGAATTATTTGGCGTTGCTGACAGTAACCGTCTCTACAAAATCGACCTCACGACAGGTTACGCGACTCAAATCGGTAGCGAGTTTGCCCTTGACTTGGATGGCACCAGCTTTGGCGTAGATTTTAATCCCACCGTCGATCGCATTCGTTTAGTCAGTGATGCGGGGCAAAACCTGCGGATCAACCCGATTACAGGCGCGATCGTGGATGCAGATATAACGACGGCAGGCTTGCAGGTGGATGGCAACTTGAACGGGGCAACCAGTTCGATCGTGGCAGCCGCTTATACCAATAATTTTGCTGGAACCACTGCCACAACCCTTTATGGGATTGATGCCGCCACCGATCAACTGTTTATTCAAAATCCGCCCAATGCTGGCACGCAAAATCTGGTGGGTGCTCTGGGAGTCGATATTGCTGCCAATTCCAGCTTTGATATCGTCACGGCTAATGGCGTGAACACAGGCTACATCTCCTCCGGATCATCGTTCTACTCAGTCAACCTAGACACCGGAGCCGCAACCCTGTTGGGCAGCGTTTTGGATGTCAATCAACCCGTCGCCCTCATCGGTTTTGCGGCAGCGATCGTCTAACCGATTTGAGGGCTGACTGAATTCCGAGGCGTGGTGCGTGCCATGCCTCTATAATCACACCTCTCATAAAGTTTCTTGATGAAGCTCAGCAAACACTGCGTCATGGTCGATCGCGGTATTGCTATATCCACTACCTTGTTCTGCGGGCGTAATACGAAGCCGCTTCTTGGTTGTGGAGAGATAGCCCCGATCGGACAGGAAAGCTTCCAGGGCGATTTGCAACACGTCAGGAAAATCTGTCGGGCTGATCCTTGATGTAGTCCGTGATTGCCTGCACAATGCGATCTGGCAATTCTGTGCTGAGTTGCATCGGCAAAATCCAAATTGAGGCTAGTTCTATTATTGCTCACTAAGCAGTTGGCAAAGTCCGGTGGGTATACTTCTAGTGGAAACTAAGCCACCATATAGAATCAGTCGTTATGGCAAACCATGAAGATGAGAATCAGAATGAATCAGTTGCAGAAATGCGCGGCGTGTGTACGTTTGAATATGATGGAACTACGCTTTTTGTCAAAGCGGATGTTGAAGCCGTTGCTCGTTCTTTAAGTGAGGAACGAAATGCAAGTTGCTGGCAGCAAAATGTAGTTGGGCAGGAAGTTGAGTTGGCTGAACAATGTTTCTTTATCTTCCGATTTAATCAGCATACTTGGACAACTGTTATTGCTAGAGATCACTCAGTTGTTGATTTTGCTACTGGCAAAGAAGCAAAACAGTTGAGTAGAGAAATATTTCAGCAAAAAGTGGAGCAAGCTCGTAGTCTAGAGTTAAATGAAGAAGATGCCCGTCTGCTCTCAATGCGTCTAAAAACACGCACTATTTATTACGGAGTTAGTGATACAGCCTGTGCACTGAGCTACCGTATTTACGAAAATGGAGAGCTACTAGAAAAACTCGAAACGGATGACGGATACGAAATTCTTGAATGGGGTCAACCATTCATGACGTTAGCGCAGAGCAAATTGGAGAAAAGGTTGAGGAGTGGGTAGAGCAGCTATTTCGTGAACACGATGCATTTGAGCCTAGCATGAACTTTATGCATTGGGCTGGGTACGTAATGCACAGTCCAGGACACAAAATTACTCCTCATGACTCTGAAAGCAATTTTGAGAGAGTAGATTTTGTCGCATTGTAAGTAATTGTTCAGGCATTGCCCACCTTAAACTATAGGCTTTCACGAAATGTCTTCAAATTCAGCGCAACAAGAGCGAGATAAGTTATTTGAGCGGCTTACTTCGATGCTGACCTTTGATCCACCTTATGGATGGGTAGGAGAATGGGATGAGTGGCGTGATGAAACGTTGGAAACTTTTCGAGCATCTTGTTACGCTTACCTTGCTGGTGAGATGAGTTTTCCTTTTTCTGCCAAAGTGTCTGGGCTTGAAGACGGAAGTTTTCGTGTCATTGAATTGAGCGAAGACTATGAGGGTGGAATTAAGGTTGGTATTGCCTATGCAGAAGATGACAGCGAGGACATTCTATTTGTCTTGCTAACACAGGTAGAACCACTTGATGGGGATGAAAGAACCTTAAAGGCAGTTGAGAATTGGCGTTATTGGGTTAGCTCTTGTGATTTCCCGTTATGGTCAACTTAGATTCACTTGTCCCTAATTACAGCAAACCAAATTCATACTGCTGTCGCAGAAATGTGACCCGAATTGGACAGGCTCGATCTACTATGGGTGATTGGTAACGCCAGATCGTGAAACACCCATGATCGAAGTTGAACATTTGAGTAAAATCTATGGTCCCACGTCCGCAATTCAGGATGTGACCTTTGCTGTGGAACCCGGCGAAATTTTGGGCTTTTTAGGACCCAATGGAGCCGGAAAGACCACCACCATGAGAATTTTGTCTGGCTATTTGCCAGCCAGTTCTGGGACAGCAAAAGTCGCAGGCTACGAAGTGCATCAACAGTCGATGGCAGTGCGGCAGCGGATTGGGTATCTCCCCGAAACGCCGCCGCTGTATACCGAAATGACCGTGGAAGGATTTTTGCATTTCGTCGCCCAAATTAAAGGGGTGAGCGCAGGCGATCGCTCCCGTAATGTGGACCTGGCATTGGAAAAAACCAGTCTCAGCGATCGGCGCACGACCCTGATTCGCAAGCTCTCCAAGGGCTATCGCCAGCGGGTGGGCATTGCTCAGGCGATCGTGCATGATCCACCAGTCATCATCCTGGACGAACCCACCGTTGGACTGGATCCACGCCAGATCATCGAAGTGCGAAATTTAATCAAAAATCTGGCGGGCAACCATACGGTGATTCTGTCTACCCATATCCTGCCGGAAGTGAGCATGACCTGTAATCGCGTTGCCATCATCAACAAGGGGCGGATCGTCGCGACCAACACCCCCGAAAGTTTGATGACCCAGATCAACAGCGGCAGTGGCTATGAGTTGGAGGTGGAAGGTGAGGTAAGCCAGGTGCAAGCTCAACTTCAGGCGATCGCAGGCGTGAAGTCTGTTGAATCCATCCCTGCCGAGGTGCCAGCGGGACGACGCAAAGTTAAAGTGGCTGCCCAACCTGGGACAGAACTATCTGGACGCGAGTTAGCAGCGGCGATCGTCCATGCCAACCTGGGACTGTTTGAACTGCGCCGCATTCAAGCCAGCCTGGAAGATGTCTTCCTGCAACTCACCACCGAAGAAGCTCCGATCGACGAAAGTATGGTGGACGAGCCAATGGCGGAAGCAGAACCAATAGATGAAGACACGCTCGCCCAGGCAACCACTCCAACGTCAGACGACAATGAAGCGACAGACTCAGCGGCAGACCCAACAGGAGAGACGGCATAAATGCGAGTGGTTTTGGCAAATATTGTGGCAATCTACCGTCGGGAACTGCAAAGCTACTTCGCGTCACCCCTGGCTTATGTTGTGGCGGGAGTATTCTGGTTGCTATCCGGCATCTTTTTCGTGTTCATCCTCAATCTCACGATTCAACGCATCGCCTTTGCCGATCAAGCCGGATTTCAGGGCGCGATCGATGCTCCCTACCAATTTCTGCAATCCTTCCTGGGCATTTTGAGTTCGATCGCCCTCTTCATCCTGCCGATTCTTTCCATGAGCCTGTATGCCGAAGAACGTAAGCGCGGTACGTTGGAACTCCTGGCGACTTCTCCGGTGACGAACTGGGCAGTGGCGATCGGCAAACTGCTGGCGGTTGTCACCTTCTTCATCACCCTGCTGTTGCCCATGCTGGTGTACGAGTTCATCGTCCTGACTGCCACCAATCCACCCATGAGCTTACCGCTGATTCTGCTGGGACACCTGGGATTAGTTCTACTCGCCGCTGCTGTGCTATCTCTGGGGATGTTTGTGTCCTCCTTGACCGACAGCACCATCCTGGCTGCCATTTTCACCTTCGCCCTGATGTTGTTCCTGTGGATTGTGGATGCGATCGGGCAACAGATGGGAGGTACCTTCGGGTCAATCCTCGCCCACCTCTCCTTGCTAAAGCACTACGGCAATCTATCCCAGGGCATCCTCGATACCAGCAGCCTGGTTCTGTTTGCCAGCTACATCTTTTTGGGCATCTTCCTCACCGCCCAATCCGTCAACGTTTTTAGATATCAAAGAAGTTAACCCCATTCTCCCAACCCCTAACCCCCACCCCCCACCGATGAAACGACTTTCCTCACTGAACCTGAAATACCTCTTCTGGCTGGGTCCCATGCTGACGATCGCAGGTATTTCTGCCGGAGTTGTCGCAGGTTGGACGGCAGTTCCAATTGGGATGATGGCGATCGGGGTAGCGATCATTGCCGCATGGCTATTTCAGCAGGGGCGCAAAGCAGATACGAAGTCATTTTTGGGGGCGCGATCGACGCAAGTGGGCACCAACGCCGTGCTAACCACCCTGGCAGTGGTGATCATTTTGGGCTTGCTCAATTTCCTGGTCGCCCGCACTCCCGCACGAGTCGATTTAACCGAGAATCAGGTGTTTACTCTGGCACCGGAGACGCAGCAAGTTGTGCGAAATTTGCCCCAACCCGTGAAAGTGTGGGTGTTTGTCCCTCAACCAGAACCCCAGGATCGGGAGTTGCTGGAAAGTTATCGGCGTTTGGGCGATCCTGGTGGGATCAGCAAAGCTGCACGCATCACCTACGAATTTGTCGATCCGCAAGCGCAGCCCTCTTTAGCTAAACGGCTAGAGATTAAAAGTCCGGGAGATGTGATTGTGGAGTCTCCTGAAAAGAATCGCAAACAATTCGTGCAGACCTTATCTATGGGAGCTTCCGAGAACCCCGCCGAAACCGGACAACGGTTGTCTGAAGTGAAGCTGACCAGTGCTTTGGAACAATTGACCAGCGATCGCCGCCAAACGGTGTACTTCGTGCAGGGACATGGGGAGCGTCCTCTGGAACCGGGGCAGGGTGCCCTGAGTGAAGCCGCAAAATTGCTGGGCGATCGCAGTTTTGACAGTAAGCCGCTGGTGCTGGCATCGACCAAAGAAGTGCCGAAAGATGCAGGGGTCGTGGTGATCGCAGGAACGCAAAAGCCCTTACTGCCCGCGGAAATCACGACGTTGAAGAACTACCTGACACGGGGCGGAAATCTCTTGCTGATGGTTGACCCGACGGAAACCAATTTGGGGTTTGAATCTCTCCTCAAAGACTGGGGCGTGGATCTGGATAAGCGCGTGGTGGTAGACTCCTCGGCTCAGGGATTAGCTGGATTGGGTCCCGCTGATGCGATCGTGACTCAATACGGCGATCATCCCATTAGCAAAGAGTTACAAGGCAATCTCTCCTTTTACTCGTTGGCGCGTCCTTTAGGCGTGGCAGAAGCGAAGGATGTCAAGCTCACGCCGTTTTTATTCACCAGCGATCGTAGTTGGGCAGAAAGCGACCTCAAATCTGACCCTCTGCAATACGACCAGGGGAAAGATCAACAAGGTCCGCTAGTGTTAGGGGTTGCGCTGACTCGTCCAGGCAAACAAAAGTCGGCGGAATCGCGGCTGGTGGTGATTGGCAATTCCACCTTTGCCACCGATGGCTATCTGAACCAGGTGGTAAATGGCGATGTATTTCTCAACTCGGTGCGCTGGTTGGGTAAGTCTGACCAACAGACCTTATCGATTCGCCCCAAAGAAGCCAAAAATCGTCGCATTACCCTTTCCCCTCAACAAGCCACGATCGCGGGTTGGCTTGCCCTTGTGATATTGCCGATCCTCGGCTTTAGCTCTGCCTTCTACATCTGGTGGCGTAGACGCTAACCGGAATTCACACCGTAGAAGGGGCGGTTTTTGCTACCCGGGGATAGGCATGATCGCCTGCTCGAATCTCTAGAGTGGAAGACAGCAGACTTCTATTACTGAGATTTAAGCAATGGCATCATCCGAGTTTTCTTTCAGTGAAGCGATCGCCGCCGTACTTAAGACATCCCAGGCGATCTCAGACCGCTTACAAGCCGCCGCAACCATTACAGGCGAACGTATTGGACCCGTGTTGTACGAGTTTGTCGAGCAGGGCACCGAAAATATGGGTCGCGTGATTACGCCCATTGCCGAAAATCCTTTTGTCAAATTTGCGACCAAAGTTCCTGGTATTAGCTGGCTATTTGCCGCATTGGGACAAGTCAATGCTGAACGGGTACAACGGGATGTAGCAGAACTGCAACGCAAGTATCCCGCCGACACCCCAGAGCAACTTGCCCATCGAGTCATGCTCGACACTGCCTGGAAAGCCGCCGGAATTGGCTTGGCGACGAACTTTATTCCGCCCCTGGCACTCACCTTGTTTGCGATCGACTTAGCCGCTGTTTCTGCCTTGCAAGCCGAAATGATCTATCGCATTGCCGTGATCTATGGCTTCTCTCCCGCCGAACCCGCCCGTCGAGGCGAAGTGATCACGCTCTGGGCGTTATTTACAGGCAGTTCTGAATTAATGAAACTGGGTTTAAGCGTCGTTGAACTGCTACCTGGTATTGGCGCGATCGTCGGCACTAGCAGCAGTGCATCCCTGGTTTACGGCATGGGCTATCTCTCCACATTGTTCTATCAAGAAAAGCGCAAATCTTTGTAGCGATCGATCAGCTTAGGTGATCCCATCCTGCCTTCACCCAGCGTGAATTAACCAAACCTTGCTTGCTCAGGACGATCGCGGCACAATGAAGGTGAGGTTTTTAGTTACGTTTTTTAACATGATTCTGGAGCCGCAAACGCTTTCTTCTCCCCGTCACTCTCCCATCCCACTCTCCCACTCATCCACCCAGCCAGCCTCGTCCCATTCCCAGCCCCTTGAATACGACGTAGCGATCGTCGGTGGGGGTATTGTGGGACTCACCCTGGCTTGCGCTTTAAAGGATTCCGGCTTGACCATCGCCCTGATCGAAGCACGAGAAGAATCTGCAGCGGTGTCCAAAGGGCAGGCGTATCATGTGAACTTGCTATCGAGTCGGATTTTCGCTGGCATTGGTGTGTGGGAGCAAATGCGTCCTGGTGTAAACCCGATCGAGCAAATTCGTCTTTCTGACCAGGATTATCCCGGCAGCGTACAATTCCTGGTACAAGATTTACCATCCCCGGCGCTGGGCTATGTCTCGGAACACCGCGTGCTGCTGGGTGCTTTACGACACTTCCTGACCCAATGCTCCAACGTAACGGTGCTGTGCCCTGTGGAGGTGGTTGCAACCCAATTTCAACCAGATGGGGTAGAGCTAACGTTGAAGCAAGGTGAAACTGAATGGATGATCCGATCGCAGTTGTTAGTTGCTGCTGATGGGGCGCGATCGCCAATGCGTCAAAAGGCAGGGATTCAAACGATGGGCTGGCAATACTGGCAGTCCTGCGTTGTGGCGTTTATTCAGCCAGAAAAGTCCCACGAAAATATTGCATACGAGCGTTTCCAGGCAGACGGACCATTCGCTATTCTGCCCTTACCCAACAATCTCTGTCGCATTGTGTGGACGGCTCCCAAACAAGAGGCAGAAGCAATCTTGGCACTAGACGATGAGACATTCCTGGCAAAGCTAAAAACTCGCTACGGCGACCAAATGGGCGAGTTGAAACTGGTGGGCGATCGCTTCCTCTTTCCCGTTCACCTAATGCACAGTCATCGATATGTGCATCCTCGCTTGACACTGGTGGGCGATGCGGCTCACTGTTGTCATCCTGTGGGCGGACAGGGGATAAACCTGGGGATTCGAGATGCAGCGGCTCTGGCTGAAGTCATCACAACGGCTTATCAAAAAGGATTGGATATTGGCGAAATCAAAGTTTTACGCCGCTACGAACGTTGGCGCAAGCTAGAAAACTGGAAGATTCTTGCTTTTACCGATTTCCTCGATCGCCTTTTCTCCAACAACATTCCGCCGATCGTCTGGCTTCGTCGCTGCGGCTTGTGGATGCTGCAACACATTCACCCAGTCAAGCAGTTTGCCTTACACCTCATGGTTGGACTCAGCGATCGTGCCCCTCAACTTGCAAAAACCAAAAATTCTTAGAAGATTTTTAGCAAACAAAATACCCAGGTAGGATACAAAGGTTCTTGATTGTGCCTATCCCTAGCCGAGTTGGTCGATGGGCACTCAGGACTTTGCCCTCGCTACGATGAAGAATGGCGAATAACCAATGACGAATCATCGACAACCAACAGTTAAGATTCCTTGAAGAAGAGTCGAAATAAGAGATAGACCCTGAGGACTAGGGTTAACTTTGGGTTAAGAGCTATACTGATCTAGCTCATGAGTGACTCGACAAAAAATAAGAGTGGTTCTTTGATGTTGCCTTACAACCGTTGGTAAAGCTAAGTTTAATTTTAAGAGGAGATTGAAATGGACATAACAAACTTTCTCTTGTCGAAAGCCCGCTATCGCGGCGAGGTTAAACCAGAAAACCTTATCTTCAATGCTAATTTACAGGAATTCTCCCAACGAGTCTCTTTTATCAGCGGGTTAGAAACCAACGGTAAACTTTCTCCTGAAGACTCCTATCTCCAAATTAAAGCTCTGTGGGATCAACTGTCTAGCAGCTATAAGCAACTGGCGATCGGACATTCCTACCCATTTGAAGACGAAGATTAACTCACATCTTGCACCTTGGGCAGCCGCCGCCCTGGAGTAAACTCCGGGCTGTCAGCTAAAGTCCTTGAAATGGACTGAAAACTCTATCTAGTCTTCTTTAGAAAACTTTTGCTATGAGCCAGGAAATTTATTTCCTGGTGGGACAGAGTGTTCAATTGAAAATGGTGCAAGAGCTAAATTAACTTACTTTAACCCAATCTTAATATTCCTTTCTAGTGCTCGAAAATTCCCTGATATTGTAGTAGATCCAAATGCACGATCGTCGATAGGCATTGAAAGCAATCTTGTGCCAATTGCCAGCGTTCCTCCCGCTCCAGCATTACAATTAGCTTTTCTCGCGCTACGTGTAGATACCGCACATCATTGGCAGCATAACGGAGTTGTTCATCCGACAAATTTGCCGCATTCCCCCAGTCCGAGCTTTGAGCACTTTTATCTAATTCAACACCCGTCAATTCCTGCACTAAATCCTTTAGCCCGTGCTTTGGTGAATACGTGCGGGCAAGTTTGCTGGCAATTTTGGTACAAAAAATTGGATTCACCTGAATATCCAGGTGGTAACGCAACGTTGCCACATCAAAACGGGCAAAGTGAAAAATCTTTTGAATGCTGGGCTGTTCCAGCAATAGCTTGAGATTTGGTGCCGCTTTCTGCCCCCGCTCAATCCGAATCACAGTAACATGATGCTCCGGATCGCTCAACTGCACTAAACAGAGGCGATCGCGCTGTGGTAATAGCCCCATTGTTTCGGTATCCACTGCGATCGCCTTTACCTTCAAGTATTCAGTTAATTGAGCTGCGCTGAGATCGGTATCACAAATCTGGAAATCCTGTAATGGCATCAGTCAGGAAAATGGGAATAGGTAACAGATAATAGGTTACAAGGTTCTGCCCCTAATCCCTAATTCCTGCTTCCTAATCCCTGACTCCTAACTCGCCAAATACTCCCGCACTCTTGCCTTACGACGACGCAGATGATCCAGAGCTTGGCGTTCCAACTGGCGTACCCGCTCCCGACTAATGTTCATCCGTTCGCCAACTTTGGCAAGGGACAATTCATTACCGTCCTCCAACCCAAAGCGGAGGGAAATAACTTCCCGCTGCTGAGGAGTAAGGTCTGCCAAAAGAGTTTCCAGATCTTGCCGCAAAGATTCCTGCGCCATGAAGATTTCAGGCGAAGGTCCGTCATCTTCCAGCAAGTCTTGCAGTTCGGTATCCTGATTGTCGCCCACCCGCAGATCGAGAGACACAGGCTGACGTGCCATCAGCAAAAACTCACGAATTTGGGCTGGTTCTAACTCTAGCGCTTCGGCAATTTCAGCCGCAGACGCTGCTCGACCTAATTGCTGGGCTAACTCGCGCTGAACCTTTTTGATTTTGTTCAGCTTTTCGGTGATGTGAATGGGCAAACGGATAGTACGCGCTTGTTGCGCGATCGCCCGTGTGATTGCCTGACGAATCCACCAGTAGGCATAGGTGGAAAACTTGTATCCCCGCATCGGGTCGAACTTTTCCACTCCACGCTCCAAGCCCATCGTGCCTTCCTGAATCAAATCCAGAAATTCCAGATTGCGCTTTTGATACTTCTTAGCGATCGAAACAACCAGACGCAGGTTCGCTTCAATCATTTTCTGCTTGGCTCGACGACCACGGTGCATAATGCCTTTCAAATCATCCTCACTGAGATTCGCATGGCTCGCCAACTCGGCATCCGACGGCTCATGATTCAACTTCTTGGCAAGGGATTCTTTCTGCTCTTGCAACGCCATCATCTGCTGCACCTGCTTCCCATAAATGATCTCTTGCTCATGGGTTAGCATAGGTACACGACCAATTTCATGCAGATAGGTTCGAACCATGTCTGCCGTAAAAGTGGACTTTGTGGTCTTAGGTTTTGCGTTGGCAGTAGTCATGGGTGCGTTATTAACTCCCTAAACAAACAAACAGGAAAAACACGACGTTAAAAGGAACACGAGCTAGAAGTCAGTAATACTGCTAGCAAAAAGTACAAATTGGAAAGCGGCTATTTGCAAAGACCGCTACTCAAGGGGTGAACGAAACACTCAGGTAGGATTCAATTCCAAGTAGAAAAATCTGTAAGACTTTGGTACGGATTCAACTCTGACGACGGACGGTTGAACCAGGGAGCACAGACATTGCTTTTGCCAAAGTCGGAATCATTATGACTTTACTCTTTAATCGTACTAGGATTATAGACAGGAGTAAAGCGGTTTAGTTCCACCTATCGGATGATCCCAACAGGTGAAATGCACACGCCATTGGAAACACGCTATTCTGGGCGATCGGGGGATGAAATTTTGCGTTGTGCATTGTCGTGTACCACCTTGCGTGATCTACTAGATATAGTGTGACTGGATTCTTTCAGAAAAAACAGACCTGACAGTATGGGATAACCGAACTCAGATAAACGGTTTTACGGAAACGGTAAGGGAAACCGAACATAAGGGCTAGGAGGTTAAGTCTTTCTGAAGGCTTTCCTTAACATAATGTTGTACTTGAGTCGTTTAGCTAGTGTGTGTAGGTGATACGACCGTCGTGTGACATTTGGATTTAGAACCCAAGATCGGCTTTGGCTGCTTCCGCGGCTCTGAAGACCACTGCATCGGGCACCTCCTCCCAAGCCATGTCTCCGACCTCGGCATAGAATTGTTCATCGTAAGCACGGGTACGAACGACAACAGGCATCGGAACAGCATGACCCAGGATTAGGGCTTGTTGTTTGGAATCGAGCTTAGACAAGACGGAACGCAAGCTTTGAGCACCCGGAACACCCGTGAAAATTGCATCAATATCCTTTTCGTCATTTAGCAAAGCGGTGATGCGAGTCCCAATTTGAGACATCACCTCATTGTCAATCCCCGAGGGACGTTGATCAACCACCAGCAACGTAACGAAATACTTTCGCATCTCGCGGGCGATCGTGCCGAAGATGGTCTGTCCCACAGTTGCCGGATCCAGGAAACGATGCGCCTCCTCGATGGTGATCACCAGTTGCCGGGGGCGATCGCTCACATTCTTAGTTTGCAAAAACTTCTCTGCCTTCTGCACGTAGGCATGGTGGATGCGTCGCGCGATCACATTTGTTGCCAACATATAAGACAGCATATTCGACTGAGAGCCAAACTCAATCACTACATGCTTTCCAGCATCTAAAGATTCCAAGATTTGCCCCACATAATTATGCGGGCAGGAATTACGAATATACTTCAGCCCATCCAAACGAGTTAACTTGCGCTGCAACGCCATAATGGAAGACTTGCTGCCCATCTTGGTTTCGCAAAACTCTTGAATCTCCATGTTGCTCATGGTCAAGAGCCGAGCAATCCAGGACTTGCCAAACTCGTTCCGCAGAATAATGGCATTCTCCAAACTGGCTTCTGATAGGTTCAACTCCCCCCGTACCAGCATCAAATCTTCCACATCAATCTGGTCATAGCTGATGTAAAGCTCCTGAGCATCTCGCACCCCTCGTCGTTTGGTTGACTCTGAATCGAGGGTATAGATCTGCACTTGTCCAGGGAAAAGTTGTCGCAAGCCTTTTACGGTACTAAATTGTTTTCCTTCTCGTGTTGCCTCCCAACCATACTCAGAGTGCATATCAAAGATCAGGTTCACTGCTGCTTGCTTGCGAATGATGCCAGATAACAACAAGCGAGTTAAAAAAGATTTGCCCGTCCCCGATTTACCAAACACGCCATTACTGCGTTCCACAAAGCGATCGAGATCGAGACAGATGGATACTTCCATGTCGATCGGTTGTCCAATGGCAAAATTTCGCCGAAATGGGTCATCTTCCCAACCGAACACCACCCGAAAATCCCGTTCACTCGCATCATACATCTGGCTAAAGTGACTGGGAATGGTTTTCACAGGTAGCAATTCTACCGACTCACTCGACTGTACCTGGTAAGAACCTAGTTTCGAACCCTGAGTTTTGAGTTTTGAGTTCCTGCCGTTCTTGTCCCTTATCTTGTCTATCTTGTCTACTTCCTGACTCCTGACTCCCGACTCCTGACTTCTCTCCGCCTCACTCATCATCAACATGGGCGACAAATTCACCGTTCCATAGGTGCCACTCCCTGCTAAAACTTCTTGCAAGAAAGTATTGTTCGGCTCAGGCGGATTTGCCAAGATGCGAGAACTGCTCGTGCCCAGAGTTACATCCGTCAACATACAGAAGAAGTGCGATCGCCGCCCTCGCACTACCAAGAACTTGCCCACCCGCATATCTTCCACAGAAACGTCGGCATGAAGGCGAACCTCTAAGCCTTGACTTAGAGAGCCTTGAATCACGGAACCGAGGGGATGCTCTTGACTCATACTGCGATCGCCAACGACTTACCTAACCAGCTTTGTAATAGACCATAATACATCGGTTCTACTTAAAAGGGTAGGTCTGTCTTGGCGATCGCCTGAAAATCAAGCAGAGGAGCTACTTAGACAGGGTGCGACGTTTCGAAATCATGCGATAAGCTTCGATGATGTCTCCAATTTCCCAGGAATTGAAGTCATCCACCCCAATACCGCACTCGTATCCGGCATTCACTTCTCGCGCATCTTCTTTCATCCGTTTTAAGGAGTCTAAGCTGCCATCGTGAATCACATTTCCGCCTCGCTTGATGCGAATCTTGCAGTTGCGGATAATCTTGCCCGATTGCACATAACAACCTGCAACCTGCCCGCGTCCCACTGGGAAAACGGCGCGAACTTCCACCTGTCCCAACGCTTCTTCGACCAGCTCTGGATCCAGCAAGCCTTCCATCGCCGCCTGGATATCATCCAACAGCTTGTAGATGATGTTGTAATCTCGCACATCCACACCCAGCCGATCAGCAGCTTGACGGGCACCAGGAGCCAGCGTTGTGTTGAAGCCGATGATCACAGCGGAGCTTGCGGCTGCTAAGTCAACGTCAGTTTCAGTGATTTCGCCTGGAGCCGCATACAACACCCGCACTTGAACTTCATTCTGAGGCAGTTGCTTAAAGGAACCCAGAATTGCTTCCACGGATCCCTGGACATCTGCCTTCAAGACCAGATTGAGTTCCTTCAACTCACCCTCTTGAGCACGAGCCGAAAGGGTATTCAAGCTGACTCGACGCGAAGACATCGCTGCCAAAAGACGGGATTGCCGTTGCTCATCAGTACGATCGGACGAGGTTGCCCGTGCTTCCTTCTCATCCAGAAACACATCAAACTCATCTCCAGCCGATGGCACATCGGTTAGACCCAGCACTTCCACCGCAAAGGATGGGCTGGCTTCTTTTACGCGCTGACCGCGATCGTCCACCATTGCTCGAACTTTACCGAACACCGAACCAGCAACTAGCACATCGCCAACTCGTAAAGTGCCATTTTGAACCAGGAGAGTTGCGACCGGACCTTTTGCTTTATCCAGGTGTGCCTCAATCACGGTTCCCTTAGCGGGGCGATCAGGGTTGGCATTGAGATCTTCAACCTCTGCCACCAGAAGCACCATTTCCAGAAGGGTATCGAGGTTTTCCCCAGTTAGCGCACTCACAGGCACCATAATAGTCTCGCCACCCCACTCTTCGGGCACTAAGCCGAATTCGGTCAGTTCCTGCTTGACCCGCTCCGGCTGGGCACCCTCTTTATCGATTTTGTTAATGGCGACCACGATCGGCACCTCAGCCGCTTTTGCGTGACTGATCGCCTCAGCCGTTTGCGGTTGAACCCCGTCATCAGCCGCTACAACCAGAATGGCAATGTCTGTCACCCTGGCTCCCCGTGCTCGCATCGCAGTAAATGCCTCGTGACCAGGAGTATCCAAAAATACAACCTGTTGCATCGCTTCGTTGTGTTCAACATCCACATGGTAAGCACCAATGTGTTGCGTAATACCACCTGCTTCACCTTGAGCAACTTTCGTTTTGCGAATCGAGTCGAGCAAGGAGGTTTTCCCGTGGTCTACGTGTCCCATAATGGTGACAACAGGCGGACGGCGGTGGAGATTTTCCAAATCTTCGGCGGCTAGCATTTCTGTTACTTTCCGAGCTGCCGACTCTTTAATGCCTGCTTCAACCATCACACCGAGTTCTTCCGCAACCATCGTGGCAGTTTCAATGTCAAGCGTCTGGGTGACGGCTGCCATAATGCCTTTCATAAACAGGGTACGGATAATATCCGTTTCAGGAATCGCCATGAGTGCTGCCAACTCCTGAACGGTCAGGCTACCTCGAAGCGTAATAATTTCTGGCTTCTCGACTTTTGCCTCTTGCTCACGGCGTTCTCGGCGATCGCGGGAGGTTGTTTTCTTCGCCTTTGGAGCAGAAGACGCAACAGGTTTCACCGTGGATTGCCGCAGGGCTTTAGGTTTAGCCGGACGCACCAGAGAAAGACTCACCTGAACCGGTGCATCTTCATCCTCTTCATCTTCGTCAAACAGAAGATCCAGATCTTCATCTTCATCAATGTCGGATTGAGTCCGTCGCTTTGTTTTGGTGCCAGTTTTGGTGGCTTTCCCTGGAAATTCCTTACCTTCTTCTTCTTCCTCCCATTCTTTACCTTTCTTAAGAGTGCGAGGCAGGGTGGGTCGAGGTTGAAGCTGTTGAGCATCATCCTCAGGTAGTTTGGCTAATCCAGGAACATCAGCACTACGAGTTGGTCGCGTTTTTAAGCTGACTTCGCTGCCGTCTGCCAAGATGGGTGCTTTGGCGCTCGTGGCTGCATCTTCTCCATCAGGTCGCACCGGTTTGGGACGACGCAACTCGACGATCGTTTGTTGTTGAGGACGAACTGGTTTCTCTGGTGCCTTGCTGCCTCCAGGTCTACTGGGAGAGGGTCTAGACGGAGAAGCGATCGCCTTGACAGGCGGTTTTGGTCCTCTTGGTGATACAGATTCGCCTCTAGGTGAACTGGAAGCGGCAGAGGTATTTGCTGATTGTTCTACCTTTGTCCGTTTCAAAATCGGGCGGTTAGACAAATTTGGTTTGGGTCCAGATGAAACTGGGGGAGCTTGAACCTCCCGTTGAGGCGGAACAACCAGTTCGGGCGCAGGTTGTTCTTCTAGCAAGGATTCTTGCTCAGGCTCTGAAGGTAAGCTTGGAGCATTTTTCAGATTGGCTGGTGTTGGAGGGGTTTCGACGATCTCATCCTCCACCCTCACGTCAGCCTGAGTTTCTGCCGTAGAGGGAACTTCAGCCCCCCCTTCATCCGCAGAAACAGCCAGCGCGAGGCGGTTGGGCAAAGCGGGTTTGGCTACCACAGCCTGAGTTGCGCTGTCAGCGGGAGCCGACTGACTGGGTGGAGCGGGTGCCTCCAGGCTGGGTTGCCGTGGAACAGACTTAATGGCTACAATCTGCTGTTTTTTTTGCACCGGAGCAGAAACACGCCCCTTACCTTCCGTAGACTGATTATTCGTTTGTCGATTTTGGGTTGGCTTCATAGGAGAGGTATGACTGGCAGCATACTTTTCAGCAGCAGCCCGAATCTGTTCAGCTTCAGAGTCGGAAATTGTACTGCTGTGACTTTTAACCGAAATATTCAATTGCTCACAAATTGCCAAAATATCCTTGTTATCCAAATTTAATTCCCGCGATAGCTCATAAATTCTGACTTTGCCGCTGTTCATCCAGTCCTTTCCTCTTCGTACTTTATCCAGGTTTCACATAGTTGCCTACCGTTTTGCCTAAAACGACATCCGATCAAAACTCAGACCTTACGATTCTAGATCTCCGGCACCTCGCCCATCATACGGCGTTAGGCTGATCCATTTTGATTTAGATCAACTTTCTATAGCTACTCAACTTGGTAAGTAGCCACTTCTTATTTTGCACAATTCTTTCGAACCTGGAGCCTTTTTGATGGGAATTGGCTGCGAGCAACCCTGTGTTTTAGGTGTCTTTCTCTTAAGTGCTGAGGGGACGGAGCTTCTACGGGCTAGACATCAACTCAGCTAAAATCATTAACTCCTCTAAGCAGTTAACATCAGGGTAAGCTGTTCAGGATCTCTACCCTATCGCCTGTGCTCGTTTTTTGCAAAGTAGTCTTTCGATAAACGATACGTTAGTTCATGGTAGGTGGCTTCTGGCACTGTTGCTTTCAGGGCTTTCCCCAAACGATTTTTTTTCTGGGCGGCTTTCAGACAGGCTTCTTCCCGACATAGGTAGGCTGAACGTCCCATGCCCTCGTCCAGCACGATCGCGTGGGAGGGGTGAACCCGCACGACTCGCCAAAATTCTTGCTTTGGTGCAAGTTTTCTACATACGACACAACGCCGAATATTGGGCTGCATAAATAAATCAAGGGAGTGTTATTCCTCTTCTAAAAGTTCATCCTCCTCGATCGGGTCTACTGGAGTTGACACCTCTGGCTCATCTAAGTAGTCCTCTTCTTCGTCTTCATAGTCTGATTCCAGGGAACGGCTTTGATTTTCTGCGGCGATCGCTGCCATCTTGCGATCCTCAGCTTCGTAATCGTACTTAGCCGTATCTTTGATATCGATTTTCCAATTTGTTAAGCGGGCGGCTAAACGGACATTTTGCCCCTCTTTGCCGATCGCCAAACTGAGTTGATCTTCTCCCACCAAAACGTGTGCCTGTCGACCTTCTGGATCCACTAGGCGAACTTCATCGACTCTGGCAGGACTGAGAGCGTTGGCAATGTAAGTCGCCGGATCAGGAGACCAGCGGATGACATCAATTTTTTCGCCTCGCAGTTCGTTGACAACAACCTGGATGCGCGATCCCCGTGCTCCAATGCAAGCTCCCACCGGATCGACATCTCGTTCCAGGGTGTCTACAGCAATTTTGGTCCGAGGTCCAACAGAGCGGGAGGGCGGATTTGCTTCACGGGCGATTGCCACAACCCGCACAATTTCATCCTCAATTTCGGGCACTTCATTGGCAAATAGGTACACTACCAGTCCCGCATCTGCCCGTGAAACTAGCAGTTGTGCCCCACGGTGAGAGCCTTCTGAAACCCGCTTCAGATAAACCTTGAACGTTGCGTTTGCCCGGTAATTGTCGTTGGGTAATTGTTCCCGCTTTGGCAGTTCCGCTTCGACCTCAGGCTGCCCAAAGCCGCTGCTCACCGCCATAATTACCGACTGCCGCTCAAATCGCAAAACCCGTGCCTGTAAAACCGTTCCTTCCAGATCTTGGAATTCTTCTTGAACCAGTTTCCGTTGTTGGTCACGCAGCTTTTGGGACAACACCTGCTTGGTTTGAATCGCTGCCATCCGTCCAAACTCGCCCTGATCTGGGGTGACATCTAGCACTACCGTATCGCCCGGTTGAGCTTCTGCGGCAACTTCCTGCACTTCTTGTAGGGCAATTTGATGATCAGGGTTATCAACTTCTTCCACAATGGTCTTCGTGGCAAGAACCCGGAAACCCTCTTCTTCTACGTCCAATTCCACTTCAAAGTTCAAGAAATAATCTTCATCAAAACTGCCGCTATCCAGCCGTTGAGTTCGGCGATACCGTTCGTAACCCTTCAGTAAGGCTTCCCGTAGAGCCGCTTGTACAGAGGTTTTAGGTAAGTTGCGCTCTCGACTGATATCGTCAATCATGTCTCTGAGTCCGGGGAGGGCAACCATTGACATAACTGAATTCTCCGTAATGTGAGGATGACAAACTGAAACCAAAAGAAAACCAGGATTTTCGGATGAGAAGTTGCCGAATGAGAGCCTGTGGGCAAAAGGGCTGCGATCGGGTTACTGCCCCTCGGCAAACTGCACTTTAGAGACGAGTTCTCTAGGAATGGCGATCGCGCGCCCCTTCAGGTTCAAATGCACAGCCGCTTCATCTCGTCGGATCAATTGCCCTATCCATTGCTGCTGTCCACCGAAAGGCTGAGTTGCTGCCACAACGACACTAAAGCCCTTAAAAGATACAAAATCGCGATCGCTCGTCAACAAATTAGAAACACCAGGACTAGATACCTCCAAAACATAAGCGTCTGGAATGATGCCAGATTCATCCAAAGCCGCTTCCAGCGCTCGACTCATCCGTTCACAATCATCCAACCCCGTATCCAATTCCTGATTGCGAATATCAACTCGCAATACCGGAGGACGATGGTTCGTGTGAAATACAGCGCCAACCAACTCCAGCCCAAGAGATTCTGCTACAGGCGTAGCAAGATCCATAATTTGTGGAACTAGGGGATGAGTCATAAAACACGCTCCAAACAAAAAAGTGGGCTTGAACCCACCTTCCAAGAAAGTAATCGCTTTCCTTAAAATCTGGAAGTTCTGCAAAGGCTTGCAGCTCACTCCATAGTTTAGCCTAACCATTCTTAAAGTTGCAGAGATTTTGCCGCAAAAAACTTAAGGCTAAGGCTTGCTCACTTGCAGACCTATCTTTTATGATAGAAGACTGTGTTGATTTTCTACATTTCCTTCCATGCCTAAGCTAAAAACTCGAAAAGCCGCTGCTAAACGACTCAGAGCCAGTGGTTCCGGTAAGATTATGCGTCGTCAAACCTACAGAAGCCACCTGCTGGAACACAAGAGTGCTTCTCGCAGACGACGATTAGCAGGAGCTGTGGTTGTTAATGAGCGAGATGTGCCAAACGTCCATCTCATGCTTCCATACCTTTAACGCAAGCTAACCACAGGGTTCGCGAAACCAGACTGGATACCCTTCCCGACTTAAATCAACTAATCGACAAGCTCAGAGGTACGTCACATGGCACGGGTAAAACGCGGCAACGTAGCACGTAAGCGCCGCAAGAAGATCTTAAAGCTGGCAAAAGGGTTTCGAGGATCCCACTCAAAGCTTTTTCGGACGGCGAATCAGCAGGTGATGAAGGCACTGCGGTATGCCTATGCCGATCGCCGCAAACGCAAACGGGATTTCCGCCGTCTGTGGATCACCCGGATTAATGCTGCCGCTCGCACTCACGGCATGAGTTACAGCCAATTAATGGGTAGCTTGAAGAAAGCGGACATTCAAATTAACCGCAAAATGCTGGCTCAAATGGCAGTTTTAGATCCAGCAGGTTTCGGCAAAGTGGTGGAACTAGCTCAATCTGCGAGATAAGTCGTTGAGGCTAGGTCTGTCCACTCCCACGATTGCCACTAGGGCATGGAAAAGGCTACCCGTTTGGGTTAGCCTATTTTTTGTTATCACGACTCCTTGCGTGGTCTTACCCGACCTGTCGGCAAGGGCGGCGGATCTGCAAACTATCAAGCGACGAGGGCATTTGGTCGTAGCGGTGAAAGATAACCTGCCACCGCTGGGATTCCGAGATGTAAATGGACGGGTTGAAGGATTTGAAATTGATTTAGCTCGGCAGATTGCCAAAGAGCTTTTGGGAAACTCAAGCGCTGTTGACTTCAAGCCAGTGTCTAACCAGGAACGACTGAACAGTGTTTTGAGGGGAGATGTGGATTTAGCGATTGCCCAAGTTACACTTACTCCATCTCGGTTGCGAGTGGTTAGCTTCAGTTTTCCGTACTACAAAGATGGGGTGGCGATCGCAACTCAAGCGCCCTCAGTTCAGTCTCTCGCGAACCTGACAGGGCGGCGAATTGCCGTTTTGAATAGCTCCAGTACAGTGGAAGTTTTGCGGAGACAACTCCCTACTGCAATTCTGGTGCCAGTCAATTCGTACCAAGCAGCGCGAGAAGCCGTGGATACTGGACAGGCGATCGCAGTAGCCGCAGATGCTTCAGTCCTAGTCGGCTGGACACGGCAATTTTCCCAATTCCGCTTACTTAGCCCGCTACTATCGGCTCACTCACTCGCGATTGTTCTCCCCAAAGGGCAACAATACGAAGCATTGCGAGAGGAAGTGAATCAGATTGTGAGTCGGCTTTCTAGCTCTGGATGGTTACAGGAACGAGCAAATTATTGGGGACTGCCGCGCAACCTATCGTTTTAAGATAGGTTGAAGTTGTGAATGTTAAGAGAAAAGCCTTTTGAGCTTAAATTACTGCGATGGACACTGATTTTCCCATTATTTACTTATCTTTACTAATTGGAATTCTGGCGATCGCCAGTGTTTTTTTGATACGCCAAATTATTAAAACTCGTAAGGTCGAGAGCGCTCTTGGTCGCTTGCAGAAAAAGCTATCGAAGGAAAAAGGAACAGCCCAGGAGTATTTCGAACTGGGCAGTATTTATTTGAACAAACGAGTTTATAGTCAGGCGATCGTCCAATTTCAGAAATCTTTGAAATCTGAAGATTTGCCCGAAGTGGAAAGTGCGCTCGTCTACAACGCACTTGGCTATGCTTACTTTGCTCAAGAGCAATATGATCTTGCCATTCGGCAGTATAAGGAAGCCCTTAAGGTTGATGATGCCTACGTAACGGCTCTCAACAATCTGGGTCACGCTTATGAGCGTAAGCAATTGACGAATCAAGCATTAGAAGCCTATGAACAAGCGCTGGCAATTGAGCCAGATAACTCAACTGCCAAGCGTCGCGCTGATTCTCTGCGAAAGCGATTGGTAACGTCCTAAATCCACGCAGCCCAAATTAAGAAATTGAACGCAGTCTAGCTCGATACGCGGCTCGATCCAAGCCATCCCCTGCATCCGCAGATGTAATGAGTTGTTGCAAACGCGCGATTCGTTCTGAAGTAGCTGGGTGCGTGCTTAAAAACGTGGGCACAGAACCATCTCGGAGCAGTTTGCTCATGAATGTCACCATTGCAGATTGAGCGTATCCTGCTCGCCGTAGGGTTTCGAGTCCAAAACTATCCGCTTCCAGTTCATCCTTGCGGCTGTTGGGTCGTCTGAACGCTAACTCTACACCAATATTTGCAGCGGCATTTCGATCTAATCCTGCGGCTCCAACGAGTCCACTTGCGATCGCGGTCTTCCGCATCTGTTCGACCGCATGACGACCAGCAATGTGCCCAATTTCATGAGCCATGACGCTAGCCAGCTCTGCTTCATTATCTGCCAAGAGCAACAACCCTCGATTAACGTAAACAAAACCGCCCATTGTGGCAAACGCATTGACACTACGATCGTTCACAACCTGAAACGTATAAGGAATTCCAGAGGGATTATTTTGGGCAACCAAGCGCTGACCAATTTGATTCACGTACTGGGTAATTTCCGGATTTTGTAGAATCCGGATGCGTTGGCTGATCAACTGTTGGTTAATTTGGCGACCAATTTCGACTTCCTGTCGCGGAGATAAACTAGATAGCTGAATCACCTGGATCCCTCGTAAAATGAGATCTCCCCAGGGTAAAGCTTGGGACACGAGAGGCTGACCGACTACCAGACCAAAGGTTGTGACTATCGCGATCACGAGATGCGCCCATCGGCGCGATCGAACCAACGGGGACGAAAATAATTTAGGCATCATAAACAGCACTGATGAGAAAACCGTCATGCATGAAAGCTAAAGTGGTGAACACCTTATCTAGATAGGATGCCCAACCCAGCTATCACAGTAGCCACATTACATATGGCGAAAGCGAGTTAGAACGCCTACCCAGCATTAGCTTTTTAGCCTTTTTCCTTGTTCTAAGGGTTCTGACCAAAGCTGTACTTTAGCGATCGACCTTGACTAGCAAGACGTAAGCAGGACTTAAAAGTTTCTAATGGTTCAAATAAAATCTATATAATCCCCGCTCTTGGTGCTTTAACCAAAGCCATGTATTAACTGGGAAAAATCAAAAAGCAACCAACTGCTATTAAGAAAACAGTTAGCTGCTTCAGCTATGCACTAATGATACTCACCCCTCAAGATGCCCACGATAGTTCTGGACATCAGCAATAAAAATAATTAGTTGTAACGTCTCTTGCGCCGAGCCACGATTGCCTTGCGCTTACGCTTTTCTAAAGGTGTTTCAAAATGACGGTGAGATCTCAAGTCAGCCAAAATCCCTGCCTTGGAAACCTGGCGCTTGAATCTTCGAAGCGCTGAATCAATTCCTTCATTTTCGCCAAGCACTACTTGGGTCATTCGCGATGAGTTCTCCCAAAAACTAAAGACTACAATTGAAGCGCCAACCGGAGGCGACAATCACATATTATATAGCACGACTTACGGGCTGAAAAGATGTCTGAGCCAGACTACCACTGACTAATAAAAGAAAGATCTAATGAACTGAAATTGGTACTCAACGCGAGATGAAGATATTCCATTGCTTGAACCAGCCATTGAACTGCTTCTCGTTGAGAGGATTCGTAGTGACTGAATAAAATAGAAAACCGTTTTTCCAAATGAGGCTTGACCTTACGGCAAATTAAAACAATTTTCAGTAGTAACCCTGTTGTCAGAGCGGGTCCAAGATTAGAAATAAGATCTACAAATAGAAA
>JANRIN010000341.1:0-3380 GCA_033764965.1 Leptolyngbyaceae cyanobacterium bins.302
CTTCGTTAGTGGGGACTGAATTTCCTTCCAAATCCACGACTTCGGCTAGGATGCCCGGAAATGGCAGCGTTGCTGATCCAGGTTTGGTCGGAATGGCTCCAGGCAGGGCTGTAATCATAATCCCGCCTGTTTCGGTTTGCCACCAGGTATCAACGATCGGGCAACGCTCCCCTCCAATCACGCGGTAATACCACATCCAGGCTTCCGGATTGATGGGTTCGCCCACCGTTCCCAGCAAGCGCAATGAGGATAAATTCCGCGCATTGGGCAAATGTTCACCCATTTTGATAAACGCGCGAATTGCAGTGGGAGCCGTATAAAAAACGTTGACTCCATACTTTTCGATCACATCCCAGAAGCAACCAGGATTAGAAGCCCGGGGCGCACCTTCATACATCAGTGTGGTTGCCCCATTGGATAGAGGACCATAGACAATGTAGCTATGTCCTGTAATCCAGCCCACGTCGGCAGTACACCAATACACGTCGGTATCTTGCAGGTCGAAGATCCATTTGGTGGTCATGTGGGTGTAGAGGTTGTAGCCCCCCGTTGTATGCACCACCCCTTTCGGTTTGCCCGTACTTCCCGACGTGTAAAGAATGAACAGCATATCTTCGCTGTCCATTGGTTCGGCTGGGCAATCTGCTGATGCGCCTTGCTGCAAATCGTGCCACCAGTGATCCCGCCCCGGTTCCATGTGAACTGCTTGCGCCGTGCGTTTCACCACAAGCACATTTTTTACACTGGGCGCGGCGGTGTTTGCTAAAGCTTTGTCTACTTGATCTTTCAGCGGCACGATCGCATCCTTGCGCCAACCCCCATCCGCAGTAATCACCAGTTTGGCTTCTGCATCCACCAATCGATCGCGCAACGCCTCCGCACTGAAGCCCCCAAACACAACCGAGTGAGGCGCACCAATCCGGGCACAAGCCAGCATCGCGATCGCTGCCTCCGGAATCATGGGCATATAAATCCCCACTCGATCGCCCTTTTGCACGCCTAACTGCTTTAACACATTGGCAAACTGACACACTTCCCGGTGCAATTGAGCATAGGTCAGGGTGCGACAATCCCCTGGCTCTCCTTCCCAAATCAGCGCCGCCTTATTGCGTCGCCAGGTTGTTAAATGGCGATCCAGACAGTTGTAGGAGATGTTAATTTTGCCGTTGACAAACCACTTGACGAAGGGCGGTTGCCAATCCAGCACCGTGTCCCATGTTTGCAACCAATGTAATTCTGTGGCGGCTAACTCTGCCCAAAATGCTTGAGGATCAGCCTTTGCCTTATCGTAAAGCTGCTGATATTCCGCCAAACTTTTAATTTTTGCGTGCTGTGAAAATTCCGCTGGCGGGTGGAACAGACGGTCTTCATGCAGAATGGATTCGATCGTAGGCTGAGACATCGGCTTATCAAAGTGGATTTTAGACTGGCAATCTCTGATTTTAGAGTGCTGCCCCGCCGATTTCATATTGTTTGTCTAGATTTTAGATTTTGTTGCGTTCTTCGCTTTCATTTGGGTTGTTGGCGATCGATTGTATTATTGATGCTTAGAAATGTGGATTAAATAGCTCAGAAAGTTGGAAGCTGGTTGGGGCAACCCTCACAGTAACGGCGAAGTCGCGCGATCGTTCACCCATACAGCATGAAATGGGATTACTCGTTCTCCCCTGACTCATCCCTGGTTTTATTTGAAATTAGCAAGCATATGAGAAAAACTTTAACGGCTGTCATGCCACCACTTTTGGTGCTGGATCCACTGTTGCAAAGTTGGTTACTGGAAGACATCGGGAGGGGCGATCGCACGACTCAATCCATTTTTCCTACGAACTCTCAGCCTGGAAACGCCCAATGGATTGTCAAAGAATCCGGAGTCATTGCAGGGTTGCCGATCGCGGCGCGAGTGTTTCAACTGCTGAATTCTCACGTTAGTTTTACAACTTTGGTGCCAGAGGGTCAGTGGTGTGAACGGGGACAGGCGATCGCAAAAATTTCAGGTTCAATGGATGCTTTGCTGACTGGAGAGCGGGTGTCATTGAATCTGGCGATGCGATTGAGTGGAATTGCCACAATGACGCGCAAATATGTGGAGTTAATTGCAGATTTGCCGACCCAACTGGTGGATACTCGCAAAACTACGCCTGGATTACGGTTGCTGGAGAAGTATGCAACCCAGGTGGGGGGAGCGGTGAATCACCGGATGGGGTTGGATGATGCCGTGATGATCAAGGACAATCACATTGCCGCAGCAGGAGGAATTGGGAGCGCGATCGCTCAAGTTCGACGCAATATTCCATTTCCATTAACGATCGAGGTGGAGACGGAAAATCTAGACATGGTGGAGGAAGCGCTTCAATGCGAGGCAGACATCATCATGCTGGATAATATGCCGTTGCCCCTGATGCAGCAAGCCGTTCAAAAGATTCGCCAGGTGAGCGATCGTATCAAAATTGAAGCGTCTGGCAACGTAACCTTAGAGACCCTGCGCCCCATTGCTGAAACGGGAGTGGATTATATTTCTAGTAGCGCTCCAATCACACGATCGACCTGGTTGGATTTGAGTATGCGGCTTGAGCAGTAAGTTTCCATCAGATCTTGCACTGCGCTCACTTGGGATTCCAGGGTAGTCCAGCCTGCCAGGGAAGTTTTTGCAGAATGAACTTGCAACGAATCAGGGCGTGGTCATTGGACGATCGCGATGGTCCAACAAGCCGCACTGCCACGTCCAGAAAAAACTCCAGGGTTTGAACCGTTGCAACAAACCGAGTGTATTTTTTCTTCTCTGGGTCTTTTCCCTTCAACAGTCCTGCAAAATCCAGCAAAGGTTTATCTGCCTCCATTTCCAGCGCAATGGAGACTTTGTCATCCTTCGGTTCTTGGCGTTTCAGCACATCTTCAGCGGTGATAGTTTCTTTCAGGGTGGTTTCAGGAGCGATCGCGCTAAAAGCTTGCGGTTGAAATAAATCCAGCGTCGTCCCTGGCATTAAGCGGGTCACCCGCCGCGCCTTTGTGCCTAAATCCGTCATGGTGCAGTAGTCCCAATCCACGTAGATAGAGTGAGTTTTGGATTTGTTGGTGATGTTGATGCCAAATTTCTTCAGTTTGTCATTCTTGCCAAATTCGTAGCGTTTATCAAAGCTGAAGCTGATGCCAATCAGGTCTTCCAGTTTTTGATCCGTCAGGTTTTGCTTCAGAGCATCTTCATCCAGCCGCACCGCATACTCATCGTTGAAACTGTTGATAATCCGGGCGATCGCCGCCGCAATACACACAAAGTAAGCAATCAGGACTAACAAATCCCAGGCACTGACTTGGAAGGGTGGATTTTGGGTAACGGGGGAATTAAGGGCTGGGTCAGAGGTGGGGGTGGGAGTGGGGGGTAG
>JANRIN010000342.1:0-6212 GCA_033764965.1 Leptolyngbyaceae cyanobacterium bins.302
AGATAGCCGCTAGACAATTCCAAGCCCCCAGGAGATCGTTCCATGTACTCGTCGAAGGACAACGTGGTTGACTCCAACTTGATTCGTGGGTTGATGACATCAGGAATCGCAACGACCGACTCAAATCTAGTCTGCACTGGACTTGCAGCACGATTTGCCCATGTCATGTAAACCTTCTGGTCTTCAATCTCTAACTCATCACAGCTTTCTGCTAGTTGTTGAATCGCTTCTACGGTTACGAATTCACCATGCCTTGTTGCCAGTAAGTAGCCAGAGGCGTACTGACTTAGCCAAGCCTGCAAGTTTTCTAGCTCTTGTGAGGCAACCATTCTTTGCTATTCTCCGGTCAAAATCCGCTTAACTGTCAGATCAAAGATTTTGCATAAGGCATCTTGTGAATCCCTCCTATCGTTTACGCTTAAGGACTTGTTCAGCCGTCAGTCGCAGCACTTCAATCCGAGACTGGATCACCATCTCTCCGGTATATACCGCCTCTTTGTAGATTCCGTTCACTAGAGTAAAAACGGTGATCTTATTCTCTTCTGGGTTGATCGCCCAATATTCTGGAACCCGCCTTGCTGCATATTCAGACCGCTTCAAGTTGTAGTCCCGATCTTCATTGGTTGAGCCAGGGGAGACGACCTCAATAATCAGATCTGGTGACGGCATATCGAGTGTGATTGTGCTGCGTCCATTCCCCAGCACTGCTGCCAGTTCTTCAGATAGCAGCATGAGATCCGGTACTCGCATTTGTGCCTTGCTACTCCTCACCTCGATTTCGGTATCTTTACAGGAAAGTCGATCTTCGGGGAACACACTGGCGAGTCGCGTCAGTAGATACAGCGCGATTTTTGCATTAATGCGGTCTTCAAACGGCAACTGAACGATCTCCCCATTAACAAACTCATACCGTCCCTCTGGCAACCCCAACTGAACCCAGTCTTCTGTACTCAGGGCTAGGTACTACTTGAAGGATATTTTTCTTGCTGCTTGTGTCATGGAGATCGCCCTAACTACTGCCTACATTAATGATGTCTTAAATCCTTTAACTAAGAGCCTTTTCGATCTCAGCCCCTAACTGAGCCAACGTTTTTTCCTTTGCGAAATCAGCCGCTGCCCGTGCTGATTCAGCAAGAATGGTGTCAGTGTTAGGGGTTAGCTTTAACGCTCCACCTAAATACCCCAATGCTTTGCAGTAGTAGTCGGAGAGGTGGGTTGAAGCCAGTCGTTTCACCGTTTGATGATCGCCGCTCTGAAACGCTGTCAGTGCCTTGCTGTGAAGTTCAGATTCGGGGTTGCCTAACACCTCAAGGATTGCGCTAACAGCGTGGTTGACTTACTCCAGGGTTATTTCAGTGGCTTGTGTAGATTGCATTGTTTTTCTCCTACTTAAATTTGCATCTGTGATCACGGTCAATTTGGATTTGATAGGCTGTCTCCCAGTTGTCGGCTAAATGTTTAACGATCATCCGGCTGACGACTTGCACCATCGTCCCCCCGTCAACAATTCGAGCAACCTTCAAAAGCACGTAGTTATAAGCAGACAACCCAATGGTGTTGTATTTGCGCTTATAAGCACTTTCTGTAGGAATTAGCGCAATTTCGTCTATCGGGGATTTCCCAAATCCTGGTCTGCCCTCTGTATAACGAGCTAAATCTTCTTCTGATTTGTCTCTCAATGTTTTGAAATACTCTTCCTCACTCATTCCTCGTGATTGTGCGTCGAGAATTCCTGCCTCAGCGTAAAATTCTCCGTCCCGTCGGAAGAAGCCGTGTAAACACTGCTTTACAATTGTCGATTTGTTCCATCCAAGTTCCTCACAAGCCAGCATAAGTTTTGCCCAAGTGGGATCGTCCGCAAATATATAGTTAATCCGCAGTTCACGAATCATAGGGCTTGACTTCGCTTGTTTGAGTCGAGCGAATTTGCTCAAGTCATATTTTGACATGGATAGACACGACAAGCTACATATAGAAATTCTAAGCTATAACTAGAATTTTTATGCTACTATTTTCGTAGATCGATCGACCTTCCACCGACCCACTACGAAGGAGTACCGAAAAATGTTTGAAGAGTCTACTGTGTCTACCTTTGAAGCCCCCGCGAATCTGTGCGAAGTTACCCGCGAAGTGGCTCCCGAAGCCCCTCTCAAAGCCACTGAACCTTCGCTCGAAGTTCGGGCGAAGTCTGCTAAAGAATTGGCGGAGGAGTATGAAGTGAGCGATCGTACAATTCAAACCTGGTTCAAGACCGTAACGGCTGCTCATCCCTGGATTGAACTTGAAACCCTAAAAACTGGCAAATCTGCCAAAACTCGTTACACTCCTTTGTGTCAAACGTTGATTGCAGAGTATCGCGCCGTTGCGTCCAACGTTTCTGAAGAGAATTGGATCGCTTCAGTTCACGCCGCAAACCCTGAGAAGCTTTCTGCTCCCCCAACCACTCAGAGACAGAATGACGTACCTCTCAGCCCTACCGAGGTGTTGCCACGAGAGGATGAGCAGCCCAGCAATGGCGACCCTTGCGGTAACGGCAACGCCGCCCGCCCTGGTGGAATGTTGCTGCACATTGGCTCAAGTCTCGCTCTACCAAAGATTCCTGGCGTTGTTACCCCCGGCAACGATACCGCCTACCTAACTCAGGCTCAACAGCGGATGCAGCAGTTTGAGGCATTGCAGCAACAAGTCCTTGCCCAGATCCAACAGCAACAAAAAGAAGCTGAAACCCTGAACGCCCAGTATCAGGAGGCAACTAGCCTCAGCGATCAGTTACTCCTGCAAGAGTTCCAGTTGAAAGGCGTTCAACTCGGTTACACCGCTCTGCAACTGAAACAGCAAGCGTTCAAGGCAACGGTGCAGGCTGCTGAAGCCGGAACCCTGCCAGCGCCGGGAAAGCTTCAGTCCGAAAATGGGCAATCGCAATCATCGTAATCATTCTAGCGATTGGCTTGACTCTAGTTTTATTGACCATTCCCCATCCTTCCCAGCCTTTTCACAATCCTCAGATCGATGGAAAGCACGAAACTCGCTGAACTGATTGCGGCTCAATACAGCGCCAATCGCGCTCAATTGCAAACTCACCAAGCTTTTATCGATTGCCAACTGGCAGCAATGAACTCACAAGTTGCAGTGGAATCAACTCGTCTAGCCGCAATCCGCTGTCAGCAGGAGCAAATCAAGTTAGCGATCTCTCTCCTCCCACCCCTAAACCCGCTATGAGCGAGACATCCAGACAGTCACTCAAAGCCTACCTGCAACTCGAAAACGCTCATAAGCTGTTGCACAAAACCCTTAAAGCCCTGGAAGAGGACGCAACGGAAGATGAGGTTGTGAGACGAGTTGAGGAGGTTTCTGGTTTTTTCGCTACGGCTCGAAAACTGCTCAAAACCCCCTAGCTGTATCAAAAAAAGGATTTCCCAAATGTCACAGGTCATTTACCCCAAATCAGATCTAACCCGCTTCCAGTCCTACACGGAAGTTTTGATCCAAACCTTTCTGGAGCGGTTCACTGACGCTCAAATCCTGCTTGGAGTGGGTGATCAGGAGGCTTATCAAGTCTTGCAAACTGCCCTCAACGACCACTTCCAGCAACGCCAATAACGCTCCTCATCCGCTCCAAAGGACACAAAACCAATGCTTCAACATCTCTTGCTCGATCCCACCTACGGCTACCTTTACCCGCATCGTCACGCGGTTGCAGCGTTCGGACTGCCCAACGACTACCAGCTATCAAAACACCGTCCTCGGCTAACTGAAGGTCAGCACTGGCACAAAATCAGGGGCGTAGACCACATCGATCGCGTCTTCTACTCCCTTCCTGGCTTGGAATTGCTCACTCAACTCATTGCAACACCACAAGCACAAGCCTTCTGGCAATCCTTAAGCCAACACACCCAACCAGGAGGGGCATTAGTCCAGATTCAACCTGCCAGCCTCTACACCGAACCTGAACCCCTCGCCGCAACAACAGAACCCGCGCCGTCTGTGGATACTACCCCCGACAATCCCGCCTATGCCCTGGCTCAATACCTAAGTCCCGAAATTCAGCAAGTTGTCAATAACGCCCTGGCTGCTACCACCCCAGCCGCTCAACCCCTAACCCCACAGGACACAGCCGCCTTGATTTTCAAGGCACAAGAAGTCGTCGGTGATCAGATTGCCAAAGCTCAAGCCAGTCAACCCAGAAACACAACCACAATCACCATCTGGCAGCAGTGGGATAACTGGCTCACTACACAAGACAGCATAGCGATCGCCATACTCTACGCCTTGCTTATTTGCCTAACAGGTTTCGGCTCCTACCTCCTGATTGCTGCCAGCTTGCAACAGAATTCTGCCCCCGCTTACCAGCCGCAAGCTGAAACCGTCTGGAAGTAGCCCGATGTCCATTTCCCAGTCTATTCAACCCCAAGAGGAATCATGCCGGAAAAGAATCCGCTCACTGGCAAAAAGCCCCGCACATCAGCCCCAACCGCTTCTAAGCCTCCTAGCAGCGGTCTAGCACCTTCAGCCCCTAGTCAAGTTGGCAATTTCTCAGACTCGATCGAGTTGCCGTACAAAGTGCCATCTCATGACCCCAACACTCTAATCCCGTCTGACATCTACAACCCCGCAACGTCATCCGCTCCCCGGATGAAGCGCGATGAAGCTGATAAACACATCGAAACCTACAACGAAATGATTGCCGCTCAAGAAGTTGCAGAAGCAGGCTATTCGTTCATCTCCTCTGTCTTCAAAGCTCACACCAGCTACCAACGGGCGTTAGGGGGTGGTTTCACCGCACTGAAAGAATCCCTCTCCACCCAACGCAAACAGGTTTCAGCCGCAACTGCTGTAGTTGATTTGAACACCGAACGGCTCAAATTTGCCCGTGCCGTGCAGTTGAACCAGCAAGCGAATATCAAACTCAACGGTGAAACGACCAAGACTGGACTGGTTCAGGAACGGATGGACGCAGAAATTTCAAAGGTCAAAAACGAGATTCAAGGACTCAAAACTCAAGCACAGCAAGCTTTACAAAAGGCTCAAGCTCTGGAGTTACCTGCTTGAGAGTAGGCGGGGTAAAAATCCCCGCTGACGACATGCCATCAGAGGATGCACAATGAAACGCCAAACCCGCGAAGACAAACACGCTCAAGAAATCAGCCCTAAATTTGATCACCTAACTCAGCTTGTTTACTTATGCAGCGGAACTTCTGCCGCGATCGGGGTTGTTGCGGGAATTTTACTTGGTAATGCCGGAGTGTCTGTGGCGGGTATTGGGGCGGCTGGACTTTCTTTGTATGCCCTGTCTCCCAGTCGGGACCGTGCTGCCTATACTGCTGCAACGCTCCTAATTAGTAGCGAGGACGCTTGGGAACGCAAAATTGCAGAAGTTGCAACTCAGGCGCAGGCGCAAATTACTGCCCTGGCGAGAGATCGGGAATCGCTCTTAGGCGATCGCCTCTCTCTGTCCCAGAAGTTGGGTGAAGTCCAGGCTACTCTTACTCAAAAATTGGCTGAATCGCACTCTGAACTCGCAAATCGCCAACGTCAAATTGATGCCCAGAGAGCCGAAATTAGCCGCCTTCAAAACGATAAGCGGTCAGTTGAGCAGAACCTATTGGCACAACTAAAACAGGCTCAAAATGCCCTCAAACAGGCAGAAAGTAGCCTGTTTGAGAAACGACATGAACTCGCCGTCCACCTGGACGCGATCGAGGGGCAAATTCTGGACGTATGGAACCCGCTCTATTCAGGTCTAGTAGCAATTTGCGATCGATTTGATCCGTCTCGCCCTGTTACTGATTTAGAGTATGCTGGCAAGCCTGCCAACTTGGACGAGCCAGAGAGACGCAAGTGGAAACATTACCGTGACTCGCTGACAGCTTACGATACTGGACTTAGGGAGCGAGTTAGCAAGCTCAGTGAGGATTGCGAATCTCACGATGAGGCTTATGGTTTTTTCCTTCGGCTGCTGGAGGAAATGTCAGTCAATTACTGCAAACTGTGGGCGGGAATCAGAGACTTGGAACTGGTGACAGTCCACGAAGGGGAGAAGCGTTCTATCTATAGTGAATTTGAAAACTTCCGTCAAGACTACGTTTCGGAAGCTTCTGGATGGGTTGAAAGGTCAACCACCGTTGAGGCGGGTTTTGATTTTATTGAGCAGAGTTTCAAGAATGAGCTTGCCAGCCTTCAGCAGCGGATTGTTGATGCAGAGCAGTTAATTG
>JANRIN010000010.1:0-17491 GCA_033764965.1 Leptolyngbyaceae cyanobacterium bins.302
CGGGCAGCTAATACTCCAAAAGGTAGAGGGTGCTACAAGGTTTCCCTACTTTCTAGCATCACCTATCTCTAAATCCCAGACTGTTCAAAAACTGCAAGATTCCTTGATGAAGGAAAGGACGTTGGGAACTTTTATTCAACTTTGAAATTCTTCATAAACGGAGTCGCGATGTTACTATCTGGATGGCTAAAGTGGCTCCTTGCAACAAACTAGCCGTTTCTTGGTGGTGGAGGAGATAGCAGGCGTGCAAAACAATATATCGATCGGGCATTATAGTGCTTACTCACAGCGCAACTCGCCTGAGCCAATTCGTGTGGGGGTGATCGGCGTTGGCAACATGGGACAGCATCACACCCGCGTCTTGAGTATGTTGAAGGATGTGGAGTTGGTCGGGGTTGCGGATGTCAACGTCGAGCTAGGCATTGATACCGCTAGCAAGTATCGAGTGCGATTTTTTGAAGACTACCACGATATGCTGCCGCACGTAGATGCTGTATGTGTAGCGGTGCCGACCCGATTGCATCACGCCGTTGGCATGACCTGTCTTCAGGCAGGAATTCATGTTTTGGTGGAAAAACCGATCGCAGCCAGCATTGTGGAAGCCGAGTCGTTAGTCAATGCGGCGGCGGAATCTCAGTGTATTTTGCAAGTCGGGCACATCGAACGGTTTAATCCCGCTTTCCAGGAATTGAGCAAAGTTCTCAAAACGGAAGAACTGCTTGCTCTGGAAGCTCATCGCATGAGTCCCTATTCTCAGCGGGCTAATGATGTATCGGTCGTCTTAGACTTGATGATTCATGACATTGACTTGCTGCTGGAATTAGCGAGTGCTCCTGTGGTAAAATTGACCGCAACCGGGAGCCGTGCGTCTGGTTCTGGCTACCTGGACTACGTGACTGCGACGCTCAATTTTGCCAATGGGATTGTGGCGACTCTTACCTCTAGCAAAGTGACCCATCGCAAGATTCGACGGATTGCAGCGCATTGCAAAAACTCCTTGACCGAAGCAGACTTTCTCAACAACGAAATTCTGATTCATCGCCAAACCACTGCCAACTACAAGACCGATTATGGTCAAGTGCTGTATCGGCAGGATGGACTGATCGAGAAAGTCTATACAAGCAACATCGAGCCACTCCATGCCGAGTTGGAACACTTTGTTGCCTGTGTTCGGGGCGGAAACCAGCCTTCTGTAGGAGGTGAACAAGCGCTGAAGGCACTGAGGCTCGCCAGCCTGATTGAGCAAATGGCATTAGATGGACAGCCGTGGCAGCAGCGAGAAGTTGCGTTGAACAACAATGCCCAGCCCGTGTTGGCAGTGTAGTGTCCGTGGCGTAACGACTTCTAATCCTGAAAAACCTGAATACTGCCGGAATAGTTTGCAACCCATACCTGACGGGTTTCATCGTCATAGGTGATGCCGATCGGGGCAGGGTTGACGCTCACGGTTTTCGCTACCTGCATATCCGATGTCCGAACTTTGCTCACCGTGTCGGAATCGTAGTTGACGATGTAAAGAAATTGCCCATCACCCGCGATCGCCATACTGCGAGGCGCACTTCCAGTTATCGTTTTGCTCACGACGCTCTTGGTTGCCAGATCAATTTTGGCAGTTTGTCCCTCTCCATTTAAGGTGGCGTAGAGATACCGCCCCTCAGGATCAATATTCAGGTGCCGGGGAGAATGTCCCACCCCTCGCAACCAGTCCACCGAAAAATCTACCAGGTTGATTGCAGCAATATCATAGGACCCCATGATCGCGACGTAGGCAGTTTGAGACTTGCGATCGACGGCAATGCCACGCGGGTAGGGTCCTAACTGAATTCGCCGCACTTCCTTATTCTGTTGCGGGTCGATGACGCTTAAATCCCAGCTACACCAGTTACTCACTAACACGTAGCGATTGTTAGGAGTTGTTTCCACGTACTTGGGCACGGCACCCACCTGAATTACTTTGTCGATCGCCAGATTCTTAGTCCCAATGCGGTAAAGAAAGCTGGGATCGTGGTTTTGCTCTGGGCTGCAATCGTCATCCGCAGAACTGCTAAAGCCTGCTCCATACATCTGGTAATTGGAAACCCAAGCGGTTTCACCATTTGGACTAAATGCCGCTTCCACCGGAGCGCCCTTCTGGGTTCCCTGATATTGCGAGTAGCCAAAATCTGACAGCGTGACTTGATCAGGAATAGTTTTTACCAAATTAAATTGGCGATCGTACACATTAATCGTGTGGCTATACATCATGTTTTGAGCAAAGAATAAGCCTTCCCCCGAATGCACAATCGACTTGGGAGAGAGTCCACCCGTAATCGTTCTCACCAATTCCATGCCTCCAGCACTGAGTTTCACTCGCACCACATGATCCAGGTGTCCCTGGTATTCCGTGAGCTTCTGCTGGGCAGCAGTAAAATTGGGATTGGTTTTGGGAACTGATCTGAATAATGCGATCGCGTTCCGCCATTCCTGCGCTGCTTTCTGCCAATCCGTTTTATTTTTTGCAGCTTTCCCAAGCTGATAGGCGTTGTATCCGCGTGATGTGGCTTCTGTCCATGTTTTAGATACCGCACCAGTGGATGAATTACCCGATGAATTAGTCGTCAGCGCTTTTGAGGAATTGGATTGAACTGCTGGTCGATCGCTCGCCAAATAACGGAACCAGATCACTCCACTACTCAGCAAAAAAACGATCGGCACACTCAGCAACAACGCCAATGTAAACGGGCTGAATTGCTTCCACCAGGGCGGAACTGGGATCTTGCGTAACCTGCCCCGTGCCCCAGACGGGCTGACCAAATCCGGGTTCAGCACAAAAGGATTGGTCTCCAAAGCAGGCGGATTGAGGGGAACCTGCTCCACCCAAATCGGTGAACTTTGCCCTACCAACCGACTGTAAACAACCGCCGATGACAACCATGCCAACCCTAACCGAGCTAACCCCCGCCGTATAAACTCGATCGCAGGTGACGGAGCCAGCAACCGTTCCGACTCCAGCAAGACGTGCAGGTTTCCATCTCGCAATACAGCTCTGGCTGACACCCCGATCGCTTGCAAACTCGCATTCATCAAAGCCGCGATCGCCTCCGCATCTCCGGCTTGAGCAAGCTGTAAAAGATTTGACTGTGACATCGCGCGATCTCACTGACACACTAAGCCACGATAGCCGATGGACATCACGTTGAAGCAATTATTTTCCCCACCCCCCATTCCCCATTCCCTTCTCTCCCAACCCCTAAAAAGATCTAAAGAAAAGCAAAAATTATCAATGTAATTGCTAGCATTAATCTCAAAGTCCTAGTTTTAGGGGAAATACAGATTATGTCCGACCTCAATCGTGGCATCATGAAGTTCGACGGAGCCGACAGCCCAGCAGCGATCGTCCTCTCGGCAATCCTGATTCTTGGCAGCATTGGCTTTTTGGTTGTATGGGCACTTCGTTCCGCCTATGCGTTAGGTTAGTTGGCTGGTTCGCGTTAAGCTTTGTCAGATTTTAGTAGCTCAGATTTTAAATACAGGGGTACGATTTTTCGTCGTACCCCTGTTGTTTTTGGGCAGAATTGTCAACCCTAGAGGGTAAAGCTCCATCGGAACATCAGGGGAAGCGTCAGAAAACATTCCGTTGTTACTTGTAATCAAAAGCAGCCCATTCGTCTGCTCAAAACCCTGCTGGCTCAAAGTCGCAATTAACCATTTTGCCAATGCTGACTCATCTGCGGACTCGTGATTTTTTTAAGGCAAAACTATCTCGCTATGTTGCCTCCTGGGTCTTTCTCAGCATTGTACTGATAGAGCTGATTATTCTGGTTCCGTCCTATTTTCGGCAGCAGCAAGAGCTGTTAGAGGAGTTGGAGGAAGTTTCCCGCGAGGTTTTGGTGCCCCTCCTGACTCAGTCGGAATATCAAGCCATGCCGCCCGACCAAATTCTCAAGCAGTTAAGTCAGCGGCGAAAGCCCAACTCGGTGATTTTGGGTGGTGCCCTTTATACGCCTTCTGGCACTCTACTGGGTTACTTTGGAGAGCGACCGGAACTCCAACCACGAAATTGGGGTAAGGCAGAGACTGTACGAGCTTATCATCGCGATCGCTATGATGTTCTCTGGACAGCCCAGGCACTCAACGATCAGTACATTTTGAGCGTGCGGCATGATGCCTCCCAAGTCGCACCTCAGTTGTATGGATTTATCCTGCGAATCGCTTTACTGGTCTTGGTGATAGCCATTTTTGTGACAACTACCACCATGCTGACCTTCGGGGTGCTTGTGATTGGTCCAATTTTGCGCCTGCGGGATGATTTGCTGATGGCTGGAGAAGCCATTAGCGCTAATTCTCCCCCGCCCAAATTTCAATCGCTCAAACTCACCCGTCAAGATGAATTGGGAGAAGTTGTGGCGGCATTTAGCCAGATGTTTCAGCGGGTGTCGCAAGAAATTTCAACCCGTCGTGCCACTGAAGCCCAACTGAGATCGGAACAAGAAAAATCAGAACGCTTACTGTTGAACGTTTTGCCCGCTGCGATCGCAACTCAGCTTAAGCAAGACCTCAGCCCGATCGCCTGTCGCTTTGATGAAGTCACAATTTTATTTGCAGATATTGTCAACTTTACCGAACTGTCTAGCCGCATTCCTCCGGTAGACCTGGTCAACCAACTCAACCAAATTTTCTCGACCTTTGATCAACTGGTAGAAAAGCACGGGTTGGAAAAAATCAAGACCATTGGGGATGCTTACATGATTGTGGGTGGGTTGCCAACTCCCCGCCCCGATCATGCCAGCGCGATCGCCCACATGGCGCTAGAGATGCAAGATGTCATCTCCAAGTTTCGCACCGACACCGGAGAACCCTTTCAGCTTCGAATTGGGATCAACACGGGAACCGTGGTTGCTGGCGTGATTGGTTTAAAGAAGTTTAGTTACGATCTGTGGGGCGACGCGGTGAATCTTGCCAGCCGCATGGAGTCTCACGGCATTCCGGGCAAAATTCAGGTTACAGCCACAACCTATCACCAGTTGAAAAATCAGTTTCGTTTTACAGAGCGCGGCACCATTGCGGTCAAAGGTCGTGGCAATATAACAACCTATTTTCTGGTAAAAGCCAGTTGAAAGTATTACACACCCCTAACCCCGCAATTCCCCACCCCAAAGTAAATCCCTGATTTGGGTGGTTTAGCTGACCGGAAAAGAGATTATCAAAAGTAAAGGGAATGTTCAGGGTGAAGTCGGGTATGGTAGATCAAGGCTTTTTTGGATGAGCCTGCCTGCCTGAGAGATTTGTTGAAAATTTGCTTCTGGCAGCAGGTTGATCGATCGCTGGACGGTTCTCTGCTGCTATTCCTTCTCAGAAGTTTACCCAAATGGGTGAGTGTGTTGGAAGCGAATTGTAAGGCAGACTCAAAACGAGGTAACTTGAACCGTGGGATGGCAACCGTATGATGTTAGCTGAGGAAATGACACTCGCGGAAGAATTTTCGGACGAATGGAGCGCACGGCTACAAACTGAGCTGGCAGACCAAAGTGCGGCAACTCGTGCCAGTATTGTGCGCTGGTTAATTGGCGAAGACACTTCTCGTCTAGAAAATCTCACGCCGATGCAACGACAAATCATTGAACAGGCAATGGACTACCGCTATCGGATCTTACGCCAGCGCTACCTGGGCGTTTCTCCAGAACGAGCTTACAGGGGGTTGATCCAACGCCTGGGAAACCTGTTCTTAATTCGCAATAAAATTCGCACCTGGATTGCCTTGTCTCGCGATCGCCAGCGTTCTGTAGTCGATGTGCTGGAGGAAGTGATTCAAGAATTGCTGCAAAACGATCGCTATATGCAGCAGCAGGTTGCCTGGATTGCCCAATGCACTCGCGATACTCGTCTGCGAAATGCCTTGCTCTTGACTAGCACCGAAGAGTACTGCCTGCGTCCAATTCGGAATCAGCCCTTGCTATGCTACCGCTTCGTGAACTATCTGCGCCGATCGCAAAAGGGCGGCATGACGCAGGTGCCTGCGGACGACTTCATTCGTCTGGTTTCCCAGGAAGTGGCACCGGATGATACCGAAGGAGCCGTGAGTTTGCTGGATGCTCAAGCAATTTCGGAATATCAAGATGCTCAGGCAAACGAAGAACAGCAGGAATTGCGGAATGCCGTTCAGCAACGGTTTGAGACATATCTGGCAGAAAAAAACGTTGATCCCCAGGCAGTTGAGTGGTTGCGACTCTATTTACAGGGGCAATCCCAGGAAGCGATCGCCAAAGCTTTGAATCTGAACGTTAAGCAAGTTTACAGGTTGCGGGAAAAAGTTAGCTATCACGCCACTCGTGTTTTCGCGTCCAAAACCCAGCCTGGACTGGTGTCTTCCTGGCTTGGAAACGAGGCTAGAGAATAAAATCCTCGCCAGTGTTAGACATTTTTCCGGGTGTCTAAACTGGCATCACGGATTAGCATAGTGGCAGAATGGACATTCTCCTCATCCCTTGTATGGTGTCTTTATGGGTGAGCAGTCAGAGCAGCAACAATCTGAAGCGGACAATAAACCAGAAAGCAAAAAGCCCAAGCCCGATTGGATGAATCAAATTGACGCTGAACTTGCATTTCGGCTCGTTGATAGCATCCTTCCTTTTGAGGCGTGTTTGTATCATCAAATTCTGCCCCTGTCATTGGAGGGCAGTCGTTTGAAGCTGGGCATGGTGAATCCGGATGACTCGGCTGCCCTCGATTATGTGCGACGCATCCTGGCTTACATGAATTGTTCTCTGGTGCCTCAACCGCTGGCATCAGAAGTGCATTATGCTGCCCTGTCTGCCTATCTTAATTATGCCGATCGCCAGAAAAAATCTGTTGACTCGGCAGCGCAGCCCGTTGCCCGACGAATTGCAAAAAAGTTAGCAGAGCAAAAACGCAGTTTGGAGCCCAATCACGATCGCCCCAAAGATTTGCACTCCAACCCAACCCTGATGGTTGATAGTCCTGCAATTTTGCCAGCCATGCCCTTAGAGGAGGAAATGAGGGCAAACCCGGAGGATCTCACTGTGGCAGAACTGCCGCCTGAAACTCCGACAGAGCAACCCAAACAATTGGTCATTCATCCACAATATTTGGCTGAACCGCCAGAGATGCTCACGGATCTGCCTCCTCCCCAACTCCTGGAGGAACTACTAGGACGAGTGCTTGCCTGGGGAATTGGGCGCTTGTATCTGGAAGTTAAGGCTGGATACGGACGGATTTTGTGGAGCCAGAATGGGGTTGTGCAGGCAGTTTTAGAAGATTTGCCCCTGGAAACTTTTGCTGGCGTAATTCAAGAACTGAAACAACTGACTCAACTTCCCCTCGTACCCGTTCAAAAACCAAAACAGATCGAAATCGATCGCATTTATCAAGATGAGCGCTTGCTATTGCGCCTACGTTTGATGCCAGGGAGACATGGATGGGGAGAAGAAGCAACGCTCCAGGTGTTACGCGGGGCGGCATTGCGTTTTTATAAGCAACAACAACTGGTGGCTTTAGGGCAGGAAGCATTGGGCATCGCGCAACAACTGCAACAAAAAATGAGCGATATGCAAGCCTATAGTCGCTCCCATTCTGTCCAAATGCCCAATCATCTAAGTATCCTGGCTGAGTTAGATCGTGCCTTCAAGCGAGTGTCTTATCAATTAAATGAGTTGCAGAACTTGAAGTTTCAAGATCAAGACGACGAAGGGGAGGGTTAAAAAGCATCCCAACAGAAGGGGGGTTGAGTCTTCCAGGCAGCATCCAGTTGAGCCAGCAAGGTTGCCTCTCCTTCCAGTTCAAGCTCACCAGTCCAGTGCAGTTGTTGCGATCGCCGCAAGCCACTAAACAGTTCGGCTAAATGATCCACAGAAGTCCTGAGTACAGTCGTCGCAGGTTGAGGAGTGATTTGTGCTCTGCCATTCTCAAACTCAACTGTGAATTTCTCCTTCCCAAACACAGGATCAGCAATGTGAAAGCTCAGTTTGAAAGGAGGCAGGGATCGAACGGGACGCAGCACGATCGCCCGCTGTGGATCCACTAAGCGCCACATGAAGCCACCGGAAGTCATGCCAAACAGCCGCATGAAGTTAAAGCTGAGGTGGGGCAAGGTTAGGGCTGGATCGTGGCGCTGCTCCGTGAGTAAGTAAGGAAACGGGTCATCGGGGGGACAGTTCCAGACGATCGTCGTCACCTGATCCCGCAAGGTTCCTAAGAAGCCCACAAGTCCCCGATAAGCTCCTGGAGTTTGAGCCACCCATTCCCGCACCAGCACCGCAAGCTGGTCTTTTTCCGGCTCTAGTTTGGCAAAATCTACCACGACATAGCCTTGCAGCGTTTCACCCTCCTTGTAGAGATAAAGCTCTCGCCCACCCTTCGGCTTGAAAAAATTCTCCCATGTCCAGGATGCACGATCGATCCAGCCATTATGCTGGGTCGCCACTTTGCTATACAGAGTTTTGAGATCTGTTTCCTGGCTGGGCTGGTAAGCAACAATGCGCGATCGCTCCTCATACAAAGGCAAGACCCGACTCGATACCCGATATTGATGGGAAATTCCCGCTACTGCCCAGCCCAGCTTGCGATAGAAGCTATGGCGAAAGGGGTAGAGCATGGACAGGGGAATGTCTTGCTCTCGAATATTTTTTAATGCCTGTGCCAGCATCCACTGCGCCACCCCCTGCGCCCGTCGCTCGATCGCCACAGCAACACTACTCACCCCCGCCATTGGGAACCGTACCCCGGCAAAATATTGAGAGTACTCAAAGTGTCGATAACGAGCGACTAAGTTTCCAGCCTGATCTTCAACCACCCACCCTTTACGCTCCACAGGATTAATTGGACCATCCCCTAGCTCTTGTTCCATTTCGGCAAGCGTTTTCATGGGCATAAACGCCAAGCGCGACATATTCAGGAAGGGTTGGCGATCGTGCTCCTCGACGGGACGCAGGATAAAATTGGGTCGCTGGGACATAAAAATTCCTTTGTAGGATGGATTAATGCAGTGCTGCCTAACTCATCCCACAAAGGTGTCATGAATTTCCCTAAGAATCGTGAATTTAATCAACCCGCAAACTGTACGGGCGAGTTTAGCAGACCAATCTGCACACGACCATGAATGAATGGCAGAACCCGCTCCTACCAGGCATCCTGAATCTTTATGAGAAGTGCTACTTGGCAGCTTCTTTTTCCTGAGTCAAAGATTCGCTGGCAGCGCTAAGCTGTTTACCCAGCTTTTGCACAATTCCCTTGAAACCACGGGGAGCTTCGCCAGCAATTTCGGTGGTTTGTTCACCCAGTTGTGCCAGGGTCTTGGCGATCGTCTCAGGCTTGGAGTTTTCCTTGTTCAGCGCTTGCTTCAGGCTCTTAAGGCTGTTGGCGACAGGCTTAAACTGCTCTCCCTCAGCTTTGTTCAAAATGCCATACCAGAAGTCGATCGCGCCCACTGCGGCTTCGGTATCCATTGAAGTTAACTCTTCGCCTTCAGCCTGTTCCACGATCGCATCGAGTTGGTGATGGATTTCCTGGTCTTCGGCTTTGGCGATCGAAGTGCCCGCTTGACGCAGTTGTTTCCCTAACCGTTGCACCACTTGCTTTGAGCCTTTTTCGGCATCACCCGCAAATTCAGCAGTTTGTCCACCAATATGAATCAGTACTTCACTGATCTCGTGTCCAGTGGCTTTGCCGCCTTTGAGCATCTTTTGCAGATCTTTCAGATCACTTGCCATTTCCTTGCCGCCCTCAATTTTGGACTTGCTCAGAACACCTTGCCAGTGCTCAATCAAGCCTATTGCCGCTTCTAAATCAATGCTGTTCAGGTCTCCTTGTAGAGTTTGCACCAGTTCATCCAATTCCTGGCTGACATCCCCAGCTTGAGCATCGCCTGCAACCGCTTTAGCAGAAGCGTTTTCTTGATGTGCTTTTTCTTCAATCTGGTCTTGCTTAGGTTGCTTTTCAGCTTCTTTCTTAGTTGCCATTGTGAGAATTCCATTAAAGAATGTAACGTACAGCCTAAGCCTATAAAGTGGCTCAGGCTCTTCCCTCTGTCTAAGGAGGCAACCTCTTGTAGAACTGATTACGCTTCTGGATAGGGGCAAAAAGTTAGGTTCGACCGCCAAAATCCAGTATGAATGCGTTACCATTGGCGCTGATAACTATCGCCTTAGTGTTTCAGTTTCGACTTCAATGAGTTCTAGTCAAATGTCTTCTAATTGGCAAGGACGCTTACAAATTCAGTATGGATATGTTGATGACGCAACTCGGATTTTATCCAGTCAAGTTCAGGCACCACTCAAAGTCCAGCGTCCATTTTTTCCAGAAGGTTCGCAGGTTTGCCATAGTGTAATTTTGCATACAGCAGGCGGAGTGGTGGGCGGCGATCGGCTCTCGCTGAACCTGGACTTACAACCCCGTGCCCATGCCCTTGTCACTACTGCTGCCGCTAGCAAAATTTACCGCAGCAATGGGCAGGAAGCTCAGCAAGAGGTGAGGATTCAGATTGCACCAAACGCTTGCCTGGAATGGTTGCCCCAGGAGACGATCGTGTTTGAGCAGGCGCAGTATCGGCAACAGATGCGCGTTGATCTGGCTCCGGGCGCAACCTGGATGGGCTGGGAAATCACCCGCTTTGGACGCACCGCAAGAGGTGAGCAGTTTTTAGCTGGAGAGTGGCGATCGCACACAGAAGTTTGGCAGGGCGATCGACCGCTGTGGATCGATCGCCAGTGGCTCCCCGGCAGTGAAGCCACCTTTTTCAGTCCTCACGCTTTGGCAGGATGTCCGGTGGTGGGGAGTTTTGCCTGCATTGGTCAACCTGTGGAGCCAGAATTGATTGCCAAAATTCGCTCCACCTGGACTGGAAGCTCAGGGCAAGTAGGTGTAACTCGTTTGCAAACAGGGCTACTGTGCCGTTATCGAGGTCACTCTACAATAGAAGTGCGTCAGTGGTTTGTTCGAGTCTGGGAAGTGATGCGATCGCACGATCGTCAGCGCCCCATTTGCATTCCCCGTGTTTGGCAGTAAGGAGAACGTTTGCCATGAATTCAACCACCCTCCCCATCCCCTTACCTTACGAAAGCATTGCTGAATTTTGCCAGAAAAATTCCATCCGCAAGCTATCGTTGTTTGGCTCAATCCTGCGTGAAGATTTCCATGAAAACAGCGACATTGATATGCTAGTCGAGTTCAAACCAAACCACACGTTTGGTTACTTTGAACTGGTCAAAATGGAACTCGAATTAACCACAATCATAGGGCGCAAAGTGGATTTGCGGACGGCTGGCGAGATCAGTCGATATTTTAGACAGCAAGTTATTGACTCAGCGCAACCTGTTTATGTTTTTGGATGACTCGGTACGTTTACAACACATGCTTCAATGGTCTCAATCAGCAGTTCCTTTTGCTCAAGGTAAAACCAGGGAAGACTTAGAATCTGATGAAATGCTGGTTTTGTCCTTAGTTAGATGCATTGAGGTTGTTGGAGAAGCTGCATCAAAAATTACAAAAGTCCGCCAAGCTCAATTACCGCAAATCTCTTGGACTCAAGTGATTGGGATGAGAAATCGGCTAGTTCATGGTTATTTTGATGTTGATCTCGATATTGTTTGGAATACAGTGACCTATAATCTTCCCAGCTTGATTGTTGAGCTTGAAGACATCATGGGGAGTGAGAAACAGAGCTAACGATGCAACTGACACCGCAAGAGAAAGATAAGCTACTGATTTTTACCGCTGCACTGCTGGCAGAACGCCGTAAGGAACGGGGTGTGAAACTGAATTACCCGGAAGCGATCGCCTACATTACAGCAGCAATTTTGGAAGGGGCACGGGACGGACGCACGGTATCGGACTTGATGAGCTACGGTACAACTTTGTTAACTCGTGCTGATGTGATGGAAGGCATCCCCGAAATGATCCACGAAGTTCAAGTCGAAGCCACCTTCCCCGATGGCACAAAACTGGTGACAGTGCATAACCCAATTCAGTAATGTTCCTAGCCAACTGGTGCAAGTAACTTTCTCATCAGAGCCAAGATTTTAGTCAACCCGCTTCATCTGGATTGCCATGACGTTCGTGTTCAAATGTTTTCCAGCATTTTTGAACTTCCTGCTCTAATTCGGCAATCCAGACTGGTAAAACTGATCGCTCTCCATAAATATGTTTCTGTATACGCTTCACTAAACCTACCAGAAGGTTAGCTGTAAGCAATCCTGTATCATAATCGACTCTGTAAAATAAGCTCAGCTTATCATATCCACCATGCTTTTCAGGAGCAGAAAAAGGAGAAGGATGCATCAGAGAATCACGGAATGGCTTGAGCGTGCTGATGAACGCCTCTAGTTCATCATCCTGCTCTTTCCAAAGTTGTTTATCAGTTATAGTTGCCGGATATTTTGTGAGTTTATCGCGTGTAGACACTTGCGTTGTGTCTTCTAAAAGGGATTTCTTGCGCTTAGATAGATGCTCTGTTCCATTGGCTTGGACGTAGTCCCAAGCTAAACCGTTTAAATAAGCTTCAATCAGGTTAAAACAATTGATAACAACTGAGCGGGAAGCAAAACTTTTTTGCCGGATTAGTTTGCTAATATGAACACGATTTTCTTTATTCTCTGAATGTCGCTTAATCTTGTAGTCTTTGAGATTTGCTTCCGCCTCCACAACTATGTTCAGTGCTTCAATTAAGTCCTTTGCCATTTCTTCTTCTGGAAATTTGAATTGCAACCCCCATAAAGATATACAAACAGTTAAATGCTTTGGTCTTCCTCTTAGAACTTTTGAATGAAATGGTGAAAACTGACTCTCAAATTTTGATAAGGGTATCTCAAAACCTCTATGTGCCTTAATCTCTTCATACAACTGAGAAAGTTTGCGCTCATTCATATTTTGAAAGTTTCGAGAACAAAACCTTTCGATTTCGTGCGAAAGTCTACGCCTTACATCTTTGCTGGCTATTTTTAAATTTCGACGCGGAAGGTTTTCTAAGTCAATAGTGTCAGCCTTCAAAAACTCATGCCAATCATCAAATTTTCCTAGCATTAAACAGGCGGTTGCAGAGGCACGATTAGCCTGATGGATTAGCTTAACTTCGTTTTTTCGACCTGATGGGCTAGGCATAAGTTAATTAGCTTGGTACAAACATGTCTGTACTCTTCAATTTATAGCCACATCATTGATAAAACGATGCCGTTAGATGAGTAACTTCACGCTACCTTGACTCCGGGTATAACATACGTGATTCAGGTCGCACCTCAACAGGGACTTGCGGCATAACTAAGAATTACAACACTTTAATCCTCAAGCGCAGGAAAGGACGATCGCAGCATTTTGTCCGCCAAATCTGAAGCTGAGGCAGAGGGCGGCGCATTAGTATTTTCTGTGCTAGAGATCTCCTGAACTGCGTTGAGCCTTGCATACTGGAAATGAGAAAGGAGGTTTAACGCGATGGTAACGACTGCTCAACCAACTCAAACCCGTAAAGTTTTGCTTCATCAGGATGAAGATGGCTGGTTCATTGTTGAAGTTCCAAGCCTACCAGGTTGTGTTAGTCAGGGGAAAACCCGTGATGAAGCACTGCAAAATATCAAAGAAGCTATTGCACTGCACATAGAAGTTCTCATCGAGCGAGGTCAGTCTATCCCCGAAGACAATATTGAGGTTGTTACCGTGTGAGTAAATTACCTGCAATTTCAGGTCAGCAGTGTATTGATGCCCTAGAAAAAGGTGGATGAGTTTGTGGATTTACTCTAACAAGAAAATATGGTTCATTCTATAGAAAGCGCGATCGCAGCATTTTGTCCGCCAAATCCGAAGCTGAGACAGAGAGCGGTTTGAATGCTGGCAGGGCGGGGATTTCTAACAAAATCAAGCTCAAATTCGGGATGGGTTAAGCCGACCGTGGGGGGCAACTGCTGATGGTGGAGGGACAGCAGGCAGAAGGCAAGCCCCAATGCTCCGGAAGCACCGATCGTATGTCCGGTTGCGCCTTTGGTAGAGCTAACAGGGACTCCAGCGGGAAAAAGTTTTTGAATCAGCCGAGCTTCATTCTGATCATTTAATTGGGTGGCAGTGCCGTGAGCATGGATGAAATGGATATCTTCTGGCTGTAAGCTGCTGCGCCGTAAACACTGGGTCACGGCTGCGATCGCCGCTCGACTGTCTGGCTCCGGTGCACTGACATGAAACCCATCCGCCGTTAAGCCAAATCCTGTGATTTGCCCATAAATTTTGGCATTCCGTTGTCGAGCAGATACCTCAGATTCCAGCACAAAAACCGCTCCGCCTTCACCCAACACTAATCCTTCCCGATTCTCATCAAACGGATAGGCTCCCGTCTTTGCCAAGGCTCCTATCTGGTGAAATCCCGCGATCGTCAAGGGGGTGATGGGGGCTTCCACTGCCCCTGCCAGGACTTGTTCATATTCACCGGAACGAATTAATTCATACCCTTGAGCGATCGCCCATAGCCCAGTGGCGCAGGCAGCCATCGGCGATCGCACAGCGGCAACGGTGCCAATCAAACAAGCAGTAGTGATTGCAGCAGCATGGGGGAACGTGTATAGCCAGGGGAGGGGAGAAGCGGGATTGGGGATTGGGGGCAGGCTGCGCCACGCTTCGCAAGGGGGGTTGGAGAAGAATTTGCTGCGGGTCAATTTTTCCCAGTGGGCTTGGTTGCCGCGACTGGAGCCAATCACAACGCCACAATCGGGTAGGGGTAGGGATAAATCAGCATCGGCGATCGCTGCCTGGACAACCTGAACCGTTAGATCTTCTAACTGAGCAGGATGCTTGCCGATTAAGCCCAAGGGTTTGGGAGCCAGTTCCAGAAACGGTTGCCTGATCTGAATCCCTGAATTGCCAGCCAGAAGATTTTTCCAGGTTTGCTCCAATCCTCCCAAGGCTGAAACAAACCCAATTCCAGTCACCACGACACGCATACCTAACAATTAAGGCAAGCTGCTTCTACTACGCCTTTTTCAAGCCCTCCGCACCTTTCACAATCCGGATTGATTCGATGCGGTCGCCCTGTTGAATCTTGTCTACGGTTTCCATGCCCTGGGTTACGTACCCAAACACAGCATAATTTCCATCCAGAAAGCTGAGATCGGTCAGGGCAATGTAAAACTGGGAAGAAGCCGAATCTGGTAAGGACGATCGCGCCATTGCTAAGGCTCCACGGGTGTGTGGCAGTTTGGGCTTAGTCGAAACTCCCGCAGTGCCAAACGTTTGATGATACAGAGGCTTCTCTGCTCCTTGGGGTTTAATTTCCAGCGGAATGTACCGTGGTTTTGAAGTCGCCGGATCGATGAAGCTCCCCGTTCCTAGCCGTTCTGCCGGAAAATTCATGTCCTTGCTTTGAGGATCGCCGCCCTGCACTACGAAAGGCTGGGGTTCTCGTACCACGCGATGGAAAACGAGACCGTTGTAAACCCCACGCTGCACCAGGTCAACAAAGTTTCCAGCCGTGACCGGAGCATTCGCGCCATCAATTTCCATCGTGACGGTTTCCCCCTTGACCACCATTTCCACCGTTGCTTTACCGGTCAAACTTGGCAAATTGGTGGCTTCAGCACTAGCGATCGGCGAAGGGAGCGCCGCCGTTTCAGTCGGTGAAGGGCTGGCAGACGAAGAAGGAGAAGTTTGGGGTAAACATCCCCCCACCAAGATGGCACTGGCAACAATCACAATCACCAGCCAACGCTTCAAAAGACTAGGCATAATCTGTCATCCAAATGTTTCAATGCTTAAAATTACAACCCTTCCAGGGGGACTGCCAGAAACCGAGCCAGTTCTGCTCCCTGATTTTCCAAGGTCGCTAGGGCGATCGGTTGACCTACACGGGTTAGAGGAACATCTCGCATTCCTTTCACTCGCAAATACAACGCTCGTTTAGGATTCAACCCCTCCCGAATTTCCACTCGCACTGCCTGCACATCTTCTGTTTTACAGTCAACTTCAATGCGGCGATTCTTGCCCGGAAACCCCCAACGAAAAATTTTGACCTGTCCAGTTTCCTTACTAAATTCGTTATATCCGCCGCCCACATCCCACAGGATAGTTAGCCAGAGATACAACCCAAATAGCGTTCCTGCAAGCCCGTAAAACCCCATTGCCACACCTTGAGGGATAAAAATCAGCATAGTGGGGTCAGAGAAGGGGAGCAAGTTGACCTTGGTGTAGCTAGAAATTGCTGCCAGTACAAAGCCCACCGCTCCAACGGTGACAACCAATGCCCACCAATAATTACTCAGTCGGCGGGAGCCAATGACGGTTTGACGAAGCCTATTTTGCCCTGTGAGTGTCATTTGTGCAGTCATAAAACGACCGAGTGCGAATGAGGATGAGGTCTGAGATCTGAAAAGTTAGAGCGCTAATTGCCCAGATTTGATTCTATCGGATCAAGGTCTCTCGATCGGGGGAGAACACAGGAGGAAAAGCTTCAATGCCTGCCTTGCTCAAAGCCAAACCCTTTGTTAAAGTTTGTCGCTAAATATTTTGAAAGGCAACAGCCTGTGTATTGTTGGGGATGCAGACGCGAATACTCTCAGCCTCCCGGACTCCCTTGTTCTGTTTCAGCAAAATCGTTGAATCGCTCGTTGTGTAAGCATTTTGTCGATCGAACTGGCTCAGAAAGCAAATGCTGCTCTGTAAGCTTGAGCCGGATTACCGTTCTAAAATGGTTCTGATTCTGTCCATTGCTGAGAGCTTACGTATCGGTTTGTAAAATTTCTGATTTCTTCTATGATGTAAGACATAAAACTCTTCACTCTAGAGAACCTGCCATTTTAGTAACAGTAGAGGGTTTGAATTCATGACCATAGCAGTCGGACGTATGCAGCCGACTCGAGGATGGTTCGATGTCCTCGACGACTGGCTCAAACGAGATCGATTCGTCTTCATCGGGTGGTCGGGTCTCCTCCTATTTCCCTGCGCCTTTTTGGCAGTAGGGGGTTGGATGACCGGTACCACTTTCGTTTCTTCCTGGTACACCCACGGGTTAGCTTCCTCTTATCTGGAAGGCTGTAACTTCTTAACCGTCGCGGTGTCCACTCCCGCTGATAGCCTCGGCCACTCCCTGCTTTTCCTGTGGGGACCCGAAGCCCAAGGCGACTTCACCCGCTGGTGCCAACTCGGGGGTCTGTGGACCTTCGTGGCTCTGCACGGAGCCTTCGGTCTGATTGGCTTCTGCCTACGTCAGATTGAAATTGCGCGACTAGTGGGCATTCGGCCTTACAACGCGATCGCCTTCACCGGTCCGATTGCAGTGTTTGTGTCGGTGTTCTTGATGTACCCCCTGGGCCAATCGAGCTGGTTCTTTGCGCCTAGCTTTGGGGTGGCGGGGATCTTCCGCTTCATCCTGTTCATCCAGGGCTTCCACAACTTCACCTTGAACCCCTTCCACATGATGGGAGTAGCTGGCATTCTGGGTGGTGCGTTGTTGTGTGCCATTCATGGTGCCACGGTGGAGAACACCTTGTTTGAAGATGGCGATTCCTCCAACACCTTCAAAGCGTTCTCG
>JANRIN010000028.1:0-26023 GCA_033764965.1 Leptolyngbyaceae cyanobacterium bins.302
CATCTACCCATCTACCCATCTACCCATCTACCCATCTACCCATCTACCCATCTACCCATCTACCCATCTACCCATCTACCCATCTACCCATCTACCCATGTCCCCCAATCACGCTTCTCGATACTTGCGGACTTTCTCAACCGCTCGGGGCATACACGCTTGGAACAAACTGCATCCTTTGCAACGAGGCGTATACACTGCTTTGGGCATCGTTCCGGTTTGCAACAGTGTTCGAACGGCATTCAGGGTCGCGATCGCTTCCTGCCGCAACTCGTCTGAAATGTTTACCAACTGTCGTTGATGCGACTGGGCATAGTAAACGTAGCCTACTCGTACCGGCTGTTCGGTCATTTCCTCCAGGCACAGCGCTTGAGCGCAAACCTGAAGTTCATCGTTGTCAAACTCTCCGCGCCGACTGCGTTTGTATTCCACCGGATACCACTGCCCATCCTCAGCTTCAATCAAATCCGCCTTGCCGATCAGCCCGTACCGTTCCGACTTTAACCACACGGCTCGAATCTGCCAAATGTCCTCCCGGTGTCCCTCACCAACCGTATGGACGCGATCGTGCAAGCTGGTGCCTTCGATCGTGTATTGGTTGTCAGTAAAATCGCCAATGCAGAACATCCGCCAGCATCGATGGGGGCAGTAGTTGTAATGGTTGAGGGCAGCAATGGGGATGGGATCGGGTGGATAAGTGGGAGGGGAGATGAGTGGATGGGTGGGAGTGGGGATAGGTGGATGGGAATCCTGGGAGGGCTGGGGTGGTTGTGGTTGGTGGGACATGACAAAACAACTGGTTAAAGTGTACCGAGAGTTAGAGGTTTATCAGGCGGCGTTCAATGCAGCAATGGAAATTTTTGAAGTTTCTAAACGATTTCCAGTTGAAGAACGGTATGCACTGACCGATCAAATTCGGAGATCTTCTCGGTCTCTCTGTGCAAATCTGGGTGAAGCATGGCGCAAGCGCAGATATCAAGCAGCATTCATTGCGAAATTAACCGACTGCCAAGCAGAAGCAACAGAAACACAAATCTGGCTAGAATTTGCCGTTAGCTGTCGTTACCTGGATGTTGAGATTGGTAAAAAGCTATCTGGAAGGTATGACCAAATTTTGGGACAACTGGTAAACATGGTCAAAAACGCTTCTCACTGGACAATTCAGTAACCCCATCCCCCCTCTACTCATCTCCCCATCCCCCGTCCCCATCCTCCCATCCCCCCATCTACTCATCTCCACCCCCCCCCCGTCTACCTCACCACTCTCCTCACCATCCCCATCCCCATCGGAGTCTTACGACCAATACCGCTGTAGAGGGCAAAATCAGCCAGGGTATTAATTTGTTTAATCGTGAGGGGATCGACTTCACCCAAGATGCGAAAATTCATCGCTCCCACACAACCAATGAACTTACTACGAGAGTCTGCTACGAGTTCAGTCCGAATATCAAAAAAACTAGGAAAGATAGGTTCGAGTAATGATTCTGAAAACTCCATTCCGCTATATTGATTCCATCGTCGGCGCAAGCTGTTAAATATATGCTCACGAGTGGGCAGGGCGCAGTCATACTGGCTTTGCCGAAAAGCAGTGGGGGTGCAAAAGACTAGATCAATTTGCCGCTCGCGATCGGAGGCTTGCTCATAGAGTTGGGCATAGGTGGAGAAGTTTGCCCAGGGCTGAGTGGATTGGGGTGTACCTAAAACGCTGGTGATTTGGAGGTCGGCAGGACCCAAGTGCCAGGGATGGTTGGGATTGAGGTTAAGCCAGAGTCCGGTCAAGTTGCCAAATAAGGTATCGTCCAGGAGAGAAATACGCCACCAGCAAGAAGTGCCAGCCATGATGGGGTGGGGATGGTGATATTGGAGTAGATGGGTGGATGGATGGATGGGTGGATGGGTGGATGGGTGAGGTGAGGAGGTAGATGGGTGGATGGGTGGATGGGTGGATGGGTGGATGGGTGAGGTGTGTTTGTTTTTGATTAGTTTCTGAGTTCTCCTATCTGTTGGTTGTTTTCTCATTGACTCATCCACCCTCCTACCCACACACACCTGTAGGGGACTCAGCGTGAAGGCTTTGTCGGCTTTTTGTTCATGTAGGCGATCGCCCAAGGGTTTATCCACTGAGCTAACCAGGGTCAGGAAGAGAGCATGGAGGTGCTTCCCAGTCAGGTAGCCTACTGGAATCGGTGACGTTGGGACAAGGTTGAGAATCAGGCTGTGTGGCATAGAATCAATAGATGTAGGTGAAGAAATTGCAGGGTTTCTGATATGCCAGTCGATGATTACGCCGAGGCGATCGCGTTAACTGAAAAGATCAAAGCCAATTTGCCCATTACGGCTCATCCTGGCAAACAATATCTCAAGCTGCTGAAGAAGCAGGGAGAACACGTCGGCAGCCATCAAGAACTGGTGATTGACAGGGTGGTTTATACCGGGGATGAAGGTGGAATTTGCTGTGGAATTCAACCAAAGGAAGGCGATCAGCAGGTTCAACTGGTTTCCATTACCCATTTGGAGGTGGATCCTAATCATCCACTGGCGACAGAGATTCAGAACTATCAGCGCAAGCGGACACGAACCTTGATGCTGCAAAATAGTCGAGGTTTTATGGCAGAAATGCAGCGGTTATCGGAGTCGAAAGGGAGCCAGAAGCAGAAACGCGATCGTGGCTTTGGCAAGTAATTTAACAACTGAGCGGCAGATGGTTTAATCCTCCTCTAGTGTGTCGAGATAATTTTGAATGGCTCTAATATATTGGGGATACTGGGTGAGAGCTTTTTGGAGCGCATTATAGATTTGCGTTGGATTAATGTCGTCATATTCGTGAGCTAGAACGTTACGGAAGCTACCTGATGGCGCAAGTTGATTCGCAAGTTCTGTCGGAATGAAATTATTTTCACCCATAAATATAAAGGACTCAAAGTTTTGGAAGGATTGGGTGTTGCCTGGAATTAGGACCAGCACTTCGCTTGAGTAAGGTTTTGTTGATACTGAGAGCCGCGTCAATGATAGTTTTGAGTAGGCGCTCGATCGCAGCTTGCCTCAGATCATCTTGTAAATACTCTTCAAGTGTCAATCCTTCAAACTGTTTGAGTCGGTCAATTTTATCAACCATGCGACCGAGTGTTTGAGCGATCGCTTCTGGGTCTAGTTGGCTCATACTTCCCACCTGGCAAGTGTTTGCAGCACCTTCTCTCGCTGGGCATGGCGATATTGTTTCAGTTCATCACTGGTTTTGAGGGCGCGTTGCTGAAACTGGGCAAATTCGCCCAGTGTTTTTTCATAAATAACTTGTCCATCGCGGGCAACAAAGTGGGCAGTAATCTCGGAACAAGTGCTGAGGTCTACAAGGTCGATCGCGGCTTCGGATACTTGCAGAATGTTGCAGAGGGTATCCAGCAGGTCGGAGCCGGGAAAATTGAAGGGTTTGTGTTCTGTTGGGCGATCGGGTTCTAAGAGAAAGGCAAAATCCCAATCGCTGCTCGGATCTGCTTCACCTCTGGCTCTGGAGCCGAAGAGGACAAGGAGTTTGAGATCAGGATGGGTTAAGGTTTCAGCAGTATCTCCTGCTGCCAGCATTTCTAAAATATGTTCAACAGCAGGACGGAGATCGCGAATAATTGGTTTGCCACCAAAAATAGCGGGGTTAACTGTAATCCTTTGTTGTAATTCGTCTTTGTTCATCGAATGCTTCCTCCCAGTCAACCACTAGAGTTTATGGTCTTGTTCCCGCATCAAGCAATCCAAAAGTCTTCTTCATCCATTAGTCGAATTTTGATACCGTTCATGGCAGCCGTCATAACGGCGCTGATTCCGGTAAACAGTGTGTATTGTGTGGAGGAGTTATTTACTGTAATTGGATAGGATTCAATTCCTTGCTTTTGAAGGTAAAAAATAATTCCCTGATTTGTCATTGTTGGAGTGATGACACCAGCTAACCATTCTTTTTGCAGTGCAGCCAGTAACGGTGTTGGCGCGGTTATTTTCTGGTAAGTACGCCGAATCGCGCAATTTTGTAGGGAAATCAGCCGGTTGAGCTTGAGATACTTAAATTCATTTTCGGTTCCTTCATAGTTCAAATGGAAACTAATTTCATAGGGAAACTTGGCACGATCACTAATCTCAATAACATCACCCTGTTGCATAAACTCATAATTTCGCAGTAGATGAATTGGATCAAGTTCTGTCTCATCTGAAATGTCCAATAGTAACCCTTTAGGATCACGAACATGAACGTTTTCAAACAGGCTGGAGCGGAACTGAAAAATTGGGGTGTAGCTGTTCAACCATTCTTCAGCAAATGCTTGCATTTCTTCAGGAATATCATCCCGCTTGCCTGTGGCATCTCCCTCAGCAATTGCCCTATCCCAATCCTCTCTGCTAGTTCGTTTTGCCTTAAGATCTTCTGCGTCATCTGGATGTTTAGCTTTCAAGAATGCCATGAGGAAATAGTACCTGGCATCATAAGAACCTTTACTCCAAACCTTAGCAAAGTTCCACTGTTTGTCATCTTTAGCAACGATCGGTGCTTTTTGCAGCTTTTCAGCAAATAATAATGCTTGCATCCGATTTCGATAATATTTCCATTCTGATTTGCCTCCAAAAACGGTCTTCAAAGTTTCAAATAGTTTTGGGATCAGGCTTTCCTGAGATAATGATTTGAGTGCGTCTTCTAAAATCACAAGTGGACGAGCTGTCTCTAGTAAGGCTTCGGATTGCCAATAAACTTGAAGGAAAGGACGCTCCATACATTTCAAAGCTTCCAGTTTTTCTTTAAGCGCAGTCCGTCCACCTGTGGTGACCAGGGAGGTAATATCTTGTTCCCAAGCTTTCTCCTTTAGGTAAGCGATCGCCTCTGAAGGAATATTCGTTTGCTGCTTACCTAATACTCGCCCAACTCGCCCAATTCGTTGCCAAAAAGCGGCGCGATCGCGGGCTGAGAAAATTAACCAATCCAGGTTTTGCCGAGGGGGGGAAGGATTGCGTTCAAAGTTAAAGCCCACATCAACAGTACTGGTTGCGAGAATAATTTTTTGTTGGGCTGCCCATTGCCGATCTCTCAATGGTGTTGAGCCTGTAATTCTGCCATACTCTCCAGCTAATCCTCTTGCATCCAGATAATCCTTCAAACGATTAATGTGATCTTTAGAATCGAGAATGATGGCTCCATTTTGATCGGGATTGGCTTGAAATCGTTGCACAACCTCATCTGCAATTTCAGCCAGGAATTCATCGCGCGATCGCTGTGGACGAATTTCCAAATTCACTGCGGTTTGAGAAGGGCGTTGGTGTTCCCCAGACTCGCCATTCACCTGCTGAATCTGAACTCCCTGCGATTCTAAAATCTTAAAGACTTGTTCACAAGCGGGTTCAGGAGTAGCTGTCAGCAATATGATCTTCACACCTTGTTTGAAGAAGCCAAACTCGTGCAAATACACGAGGTAGAACAACAGCCCAACTAATTGTTTTGCATCGTATAGGTGAAATTCGTCAAAAATAATAGTGCTGAATTGGGTCAAAAAACTGTAAGCAAGGTTGCCCTGGTCAAGTCGGTTGTAACGAAAAAAGGTTGCGTAATAGAAGATATCGGGGTTAGTAACCAACAGCAACGGACGGTTTGCGCCAACTCCTGGAAAAATTGAAGCTGGATTGCGGATTAAGTTGTATAGTTTTTCTCCAGCACGTATACCCACGCGATCGCTTGACCATTGGCGAATCTCTTTTGCTGAGACAGGCTGAACGTGGTGATTCAGTTTTCCGTTTGTTGCTTGAATGAACTGCTTTGCTGCTTTGGATTGCTGTTCAATTAAGGCATTCGTTGGTGCAATGTAGATCGCGTTTCTGTTGGGTTGGTGCAATAGTACTGATAAGCCTGCTTTAGTTTTTCCTGTGCCTGTGGGGGCTAAATCCAGGACAATATCGTTGTCTTTTGCAGCCTCAAACACATCAACTTGATGTTGCAAAGCATTCTTGAGACAGTCTTTTAAGACTGTTGGAGGATCTGGACAGGCAGCAATACTTTTAGGTTCTAGCTGAATTGAGATTGGATCATATGCCATTGTGATTGGCTCCACTACAGAATTGTAAATTAGCTGGAACAATGTAATTACCGACTTTCCATGCCTCATGCTGAAATCGAAGATTCCTCACCAGCGAGGTGGGCGGCATGGAGATCAGATCAAAAGACAGCAGGTTAATTCCTGAGGGCAAATCTGCCGTGCTGAAATAGGCTTGGCTCGTGTATTCCGCAGACGGTAGAGGAATAACAGGATGTTCATTGATAACATCAACGCGAACCTTACTCATAAACTTGCCCAGACGAATGTATTCAGGGAGTTCACGATCGCCAAATACTAAGGTATGAAATCGATTTCCCCGCTCAATCATCCGCAGTCGCCCTGTTTGAGGATAGTTACTCGGACGAAAGGTATTGGGTTTTTCGCCCTGCCGCACTCTCACAATGTCTTCACGGGCAGTCGCCACCCGATTATTTGTCATGGCATACCAGTAGGCATCAGAGAGCGCGTTAAACCGCTCAAACCGAAAGGTTGGACTACCGGTCGTTGACCAGGCTGGTAGCACGTAGCATTCTTGATTCAGAGGCGTAAGATCTTCAATGTAGCGAGGTCTGCCAGTGGCTTGTCCTGTGAGGCGGTAGGGCGATCGCGCCCAACCAAAGGCGTATGCCAGGGCATAATTGCCGATTGTACCTTCTGTGTAGTAGGTGTCAGAGAGTTCTCTAGAGGCAAAAAACACAGGTTCTGCACACCACAATTCAACTAGCTTTGCGGTTTTAAAGGGTGGCTTTGTTGTGGATTTTGCCTCATCTAGCAAACTGAGTTGCTCAGACATAGCTAATTTCCTGCTTCAACGGTTTCTTTCTTCTTGCCTTTTCCTTTCTTTTCACTTACCTGACGGAACGGCTCGTAGGATACGTCTAGCCGCTTGAGAAACGCATCACGTTCCGCATCTGACCAATGGCGATCGACATCGGCAATTGCTGCATCACGTTCTTCATTCGATAACTGCAAAGAAACACCTCTACGATTTGTCCAGCTAGAAATGACCGTTTGAGTTGTAGCAATCAATGCACCGTTATCCAACGGATGCTCTAACGGTTTGTCGTCGGCAGTGAATTGATCATGAATAGCCTGCACCAGTTCTAATGAACTGGGTAGTTCTGCAATACCACCAAAGATGCCCAAAATTTGATTTTCCATCCGTCCCACTCGGCTGGATACGGCACCATAGCGACTGGTGAGTAGGATGTTGCCAAGGATGTAACGGAACTCGTCTACCGTCACATCCTTGAGTGTGATCACATCCAGAAAATGAACACCCGGTTTGATGTATTCGCTGGTGTTCAATGCCGTTGAAGCGTTACCTTTTTCATCACGCATCGTTCCTGTCTCAAAGATCGCGTTGATAGTGCGATCGCTTAACGTATCGGTCGCTGTCAAAATGCTAAACGCATCTTCTGTCCAAATTCGACTTTTCTGTGCGCCTCCACCTCCAGCAGCAAATCCATATAGAAAGCAGTCAACACACATTTCACAGGGCGCATTTGTGTTTAAAGCACAAGCAACACCATCTTTATTCGGACGCAGGAGATCCTGAGCGCGGAGGTGTTCCCGTCCTGTGCGTCGTTCTGGTGCAACTTGTTTCCGTTTAGTCATTACAAGACGCTGCACTACTTGTTTATCAATTTGTCCGGCTTGAACAAACTCCCGACACATCGGTTCACCCGTTCCTTCAGTCCGCAGAATCAGTTCAGATAGAGATGTTCTCAGAGTAACCAGACCGATTGTGCGTCCTTTTGGAAAGTTTTCGTAGGTGGGTGCAAAGAACGGGTTCAGTTTTTCAATTGACATGAATTATCTCCTAGATTAGTGAATGATGAATGAACGATTTACGCAGCAGGATCTTCGGGTTGTCCATCCTGTTTACGTTTTTCCCAAAACTCTCGACGAGCTTCCATAAGGAAAAATAGATACGCAGCTTCCAGGTTTTTTTGGTCGCTCAACAACTTATCTGGACGACTCTGATAAACCTCTTCATACAGCTTCCGAAGGACACCGTAGTAGTCTTTCAATTGTTCAAACTTCGTACCTTTGACTTCAAAATCACGAATTCGTTTGAGGCGAGTGTGATATTTCTGAACCAATGCACCAAACATGAAATCTAAATCCATGTACGCTTTTTGTGACCTCACCGCAGCAATAAATTCGGTAAAGGGTTCAGCCAGTGAGGTTCGTTTATCGGTAGAACTTCCCCACAAATTGGCTTCTGTAGCAACCTGAGCAGCTTCGCGCAAATAGCGCGTTAGTAAAGAATTATCGTTAGGCATGAGGCTCTCCAATAACTTTTTTAAGGGTTTCTCGATGCGATTCAAGTTAAACGTGAGATTCGGTTCATCTTGCTCTCGTAAGATCCAACGCAACAGAACAAAGTAGAGGCTAAACGGTTGGGCACAAGCCCGTGCCAGGTCATACAAACAGTCATCTAATTTAGATAGATTGACGATCGCGATTGCCATATCTGATAGACACCGTAATCGTGTGAGAATTTCCTGTGCTTCAAATCGGTCATACATTCCAATGGCAGCGTTCCCTATGCTCAAGAGAGGTTGCAATGCTGAGGGAATTCCTTCTACACGACTAAAAACATGAGTAGCGACATCCACTTGAAGTCCTGCACTCAAAACAAACGGAAACCCAAATTCAGGTGCTAGGGAAAGCTCTAACGCCAGCCGCAATGACTTCAGCAACGACAGTGATGCTGTGGTGTCACCCCACATAATTGGAATTGTGACTGTTGAATGAATAAAATCACGGCGTTTGGGGAAGGCAAATCCAACCACTTTGTTTGCCTTAAACACGATCGCCTTATCTCGATACAACTTTAGTTCATCAACCGAGACTGTACCTCCATCTGCATTTGTCGCGGCAGTATCTTCCAACCAATCTCGCCAGATTCGTAACAATTCTGGGCAAGAGCCTTGTGGTAGTGCAAAGTGTAGATAATACGGCGGTTCCTTTTTGGCAGCGGGAAAGAAAGCTCCAACGGTCATTAGTTGGTATGCCAGGGCTGCCATTGGTTCAGCTTGTCGAACTGGATCACTTCCCATGCCACCAGGCAGCCGATTGGAAAACATTTGCACCTTCGTTCCGATCGGCATTTTGTCAGAACTGAGTGTACTGGTTTCGTTCACTGTTGCACCAAGAGAGCATCGTTGACGGGGATTCGCCTCAATGTAGGTTGTTAATTCGCTGCTGCCCATTGCATTACTGACAAAAGCACAACTGAGCGATCTCCGCACGGCTAGAAGCATCTCTTCTGAAACATCCGCATGGTCTGACTGTGTTTTACCCTTTCGCAATTCCAGCGACTCTTGCAATGCGGCGATGACTCCTTGCATTCCGTTAGGTGATGGTTTTGCGCCAAAGAGCGATCGCCCATACAGTGCATCAAATGGTTCCAAAGCCAGTCGTTGTGGCTCAGATAAACCTGCATGAGCCGTAATTCTATCCCAAACTTGTTTCGGGCTTAATTCTGGCTCCACTTCGCGGTAGCTAAGATAAGCGGCTTTCATGCCTTCGGAGATGCTGAAATCTTCTGCACCAGTCACCGGAATCAGTCCTATATCCAACGCCGCTTGTAATGCCGCAGGGTCAACTTTTTGGTTGCCCCACTTCTCAACATCACTTTGAATTTTGTCTAGCTTGAAGCCTGCTTTCTTTTTCTCTAGCAGTGCCAGGACGACATTTAATACTTCTTCGCGATCATGTTGCACGGCTTGACTAGAAATTTTAATTCCGTCTTTCGTTGCTCTCACCAATTGCTCAATATTGCCACCAAATACCTGATCGATTTTGGTTTGCCAGGTTGCAGCAATTTCGGTAGTTAAATCTAAGCCTGGATTTGCAGCACCTTCAACTAAAACACCGTCTGGAGAAACAGCCAACACATTGTATTGATGTTGATGCAACACTGCTTCACAGGCGCTCAGTAGCAATGCCGTGATATATCCTCGATCTTCGGTAATTTTTACCCAGTAAAGTTCACAGGGACGATCGAAGGCATGGATCAACTCAGTGCGGATTTTTTGAACCAGTTTCTCTTCTTTCAGTTCTAAATCAAATAAGTCAGCAGCTCGTAAAATTGATGCCCATCGCTCAATTCGAGGATCTTCAGGCAAAAATCTGGCTCCATCACTCACGTTATGTCCCGAATGTCGCTCGATCAGCTTTCGGGCTAATTCCAAATCAGCATCAGTCTGAATCAGATTGCTAACTCCCACCTGTTCAAACTGCTCCTTCAGAAATTTTGAGTCTCTTGCCAGTGTTTTAACGTTCCGCTTCTGCGTTTCATCCAACTTATTCAAATCATGAACGGCTGTCGCTGCAAGCAAAACGGCTCTTTGAGCATCCGGCACACCTGCCAAATGGCTTACTGTCAAACTAAATTGGCACGCCGAATCCAGGTGTTCAGCTAGTGTCCGACTTTCACGAACTCCAGTCTGTCGATGTTTGCCATGAAGTTCATAAAGTTTAGGACGAATTTCTTGAAAGTAGCGATCGTCAAGCGTTTTAGGAGCGCGATTGAGTAACGACATTTAGAAGTGCCTTTATATAAAGTCAACATTGTTGCAACGTCTGTTTGTAATCAGGGGAAAGCTGCAACTGCATTTTTCCCCTAACATCGAAAGAACTTAAGAGATCGCTTGTAGCTCAACGACTAACCGATACTCATATCGTTGCTTTTCAATCCACCGCTTCTCAAATACGTAACCGCGTTTACTCAGAATATGCTTTGTCGCGGAGAAGCGATGGCTGATTTTCTCTACCAACTCTTCTTGAGGGTGCCAAGCACCATCCGACATGATGGAAAGCATTTTGTCAGGCAAGTTATCGTTCTTCATGGTTGTAGCCAATACAAGGTGTTCAACCAGACTAGCCAGACTCTATGATGAAACTGGTAAATTAAAAATGAACAGGCTGGCAAGTCCGGTCTGTTTTTACTATACCATCAGTTTTTGGTTAGTACAGCAACCAGGCATCCATCACTTGCAGATAAGACATTCTTAGTGCTCCTTCTCATTCGTTTTCACTGTAAAATTGCATGAAAGCCTATTAGGAATTGAAAAAGTACGGCATCTAGGTGTGACGCACAGCGTCTAAAAAATTAATCCCTTTCAGGGGTTGCGCGAGCCAGAGGCATATGTCTCTGGCTTTTTAATGCCCTTCTTTTTGTACGTGACTGGTTGCGATGTGTCTATCATGGCAGCAGAATAGAAAAGTGGCAAGTACAAAGTGTACGTACAGACGGAGTTCTCATGGGTCGTCGTGGTCAATCAATTACTCTGTCAATTTCTAACAAGGACAAAGAGCAGCTAGAGCAAATAGCGATCGAACAAGGAATGCTGTGGGGCGATCGCCCAAACATTTCCCGCTTAGTGGAAGCGATCGCTCGTCGAGAGTTGCTGATTGGTCGGAATCACGACTGGTCAGAGGAACGGATTCGAGCATTATTACAGGCAATGCGATCGCTGATTGATATGGGGCAAATGGATGAAGCTCACAGCCTGGCTAGTTTGCTCCTGGAACGGAGTGAACTAGCAATACCGTTACGAAATGAAATAGAGAGTTTAATTGCAGTTCCAATTGTTCCCTGGCGTTTAGAGATTGATCAGTACATTCGCCGCCAAATTCCGTTTCAACTGACCTATCGAGATGCCGCCGATCGCCCCTGGAGCTTCACCATTCGCCATGCCCGAATTACGACCTATGAGCGACGACAGTATCTCGAATGCTGGTGCGACGAAACAGAAGGCAATCAAGATTTACCCGAATTGCAGCATAACTGGACGCTGCGGCTCGATCGTATCCCTGAAGCTGCTCTTAATACCGTGCGCGGGAAATGGCGACCCGATCTCGATTATCTGGAAGTCGAAATGCACTTACTAAAAGGACTTGCCTTTGCCTACGAAGCCAAGACGACCGATACTCACAACGAATGGCTGAGCGATCGCCATCCTCCCGTCCGCCATGTCATTCGGCACGTCTCCAACACCTTCTGGTTTTTCCGAGAGGTGTTTCGTTATGGGGAAGACTGTATCATTGTCTCCCCCAAGCCTGTTCAGGAGCGGTTCAAGCAAAAACTGCACGCCTTATGTAAGGCTTATGATTTGATTGAGTCATGAGACGCAACAATTGAAAATGCGGACGTGGGAAGTACTTTATCCTAAACGCTATGGCGAGTCTCCTTGGTAGGCGCACCAGTGTCGTCAAAGACGATTGGAGATTTTTGCCCCTACTCATCATGACCTGTGATTTTGGGAAATTTGTTCTTTATGAAACTATTAGTGGTCGAGGATGATGAGTTTATTGCTCAGGCACTCGTGAACGTCCTCAGCAGCCAAAACTACGTGGTTGAAGTGGCGACTGATGGTCAGGCAGGATGGGATTTGGTTGAAGTCTTTGATTATGATCTGGTGATGCTGGACGTGATGCTTCCCAAACTGGATGGAGTCAGCCTTTGCCGCCAAATTCGTTCGAAGGGGCTGCAAGTGCCTATTTTGTTGCTGACGGGGCGAGATAGCGGTCACGACAAAGCGATCGGGCTAGATGCGGGTGCGGATGACTATGTGGTGAAACCGTTTGATCCAGAAGAACTGGTGGCACGGGTGCGGGCGCTTTTACGTCGAAGGGGAGCGATCGCCCGACCCTTACTGACCTGGGGTGATTTGCAGCTTAACCCCAGTAGCTGTGAAGTCACCTGTGGCACCCAGCCCTTATCCTTGACACCGAAAGAATATGCCCTACTAGAACTCTTTTTGCGAAACAGCCGACGAGTTTTCAGTTGCGGCATGATTCTAGAGCATTTGTGGTCTTACGAGGATATGCCTGGAGAAGATGCGGTCAGGACTCATATCAAAGGCTTACGGCAAAAACTCAAAGGAGTTGGACTCCCTCATGATCTGGTTGAAACCGTCTATGGCATCGGGTATCGGTTGAAGCCGAAAGACCCAGATCCTGAACACTCGATCGCCTACACCTCCGATCAAAATTTACTTCCCCCTCTTGCTGAACCTAGCCATCAACAGGCTTTAGCAAGCATAAATCGGATCTGGCATCGGTTCAAAGGACGCATCAGTGAACAGGTGGGTGTGTTAGAGCAGGCAGTCATTGCTGTAGAGCGGGCGTTATTGGATCAGGATTTACGGCAGCAAGCGAGACAGGAAGCCCATACTCTGGCAGGTTCGCTGGGCACTTTTGGATTGCCGGATGGGTCGAAACTGGCGCGTCAAATCGAAGGGTTGTTTCAAGCGGAGCAGCCCTTGAATCCAACTGAAGTTGTCAATCTGCGAGAATGGGTGAAGTCTTTGCGACAGGAGATTGAACGATCGCAAACCACCGCTCCAGAAGCGCCCAATGCAGGAGACGATCGCCCGTTGCTGTTGATTGTGGATCGCGATCGCTCCTTCGCGAACCAACTCATCGCTGAAGCAACGACCTGGGGCTTGCGTGCCGAAGTTGCCGCCAATCTCACTAGAGCCAGAGATAAGATCCTGCTGGAACCACCTGACATCGTGCTGTTAGATCCAGTTATTTCAACCACAGTCGCAGAAAGTCTGTCCTTGCTGACAGACCTCAATAAACAGGTGCCCCCGATTCCGGTTGTGATCTTGACTGAACACAACGATCTCACCGAGCGGTTAGAGATAGCTCGGTTAGGGGGGCGCACCTTTTTACAGAAACCAGTTCCCCCTGCCCAGGCGTTAGAGGCAGTCAACCAGGTGTTGCACCAGGCGGATCGGGCAAAAGGTCGGGTGCTGGTGGTGGATGATGATCCGGCGCTGTTGGCGATCGTGCGATCGCTGCTGGAACCCTGGGGATTGAAAATCACCACCCTCGCGCAGCCCCAACAGTTTTGGGAAACTTTAGAAGCCTGCTCACCTGACCTGCTGATTCTAGACATCGAAATGCCGGAGATCGGTGGCATTGAACTGTGTCAAATTGTGCGTAACGATGCTCACTGGAGCAGTTTACCGATTCTATTTCTCACCGCTCATACCGATGCTGACACCGTGAATCAGGTGTTTTCTGTGGGGGCAGATGACTTTGTGAGTAAGCCGATCGTTGGACCCGAACTGGTGACACGGATTATCAATCGCTTGGAGCGCATTCGGCTCTTGCAAAATCTGGCAGATAGCAGACGGGGTTCGGAACCCTGATGATGGCAACCATTTGCACACGCTTTGTCAGGCAACCAATGCTGCACTTGATCAGACAAAAGCGGCTGGGTGCGATCGCGTTGCGTATACTGCATAGCAGAGGCAGGTGCTGAATCTGCCATTTCAGGAGGGGATATGTTGGACTGGATGCAAAACCTGTTCACGACTGGAGGGTTTATTCCGCATGGACATTGCTATCTCTGGAAACCGGAACTCGTCTGGCTGCACGTTATCTCAGATTCTTTGATTGCGATCGCCTACTATTCCATCCCGCTGACGTTATTCTACTTCGTCCGCAAACGCCAGGACTTACCCTTTAACTGGGTCTTTCTGCTGTTTGGCAGCTTCATTGTTGCCTGTGGCACGACGCATCTAATGGAAGTGTGGACGCTCTGGCATCCCACCTACTGGCTGGCGGGATTGCTAAAAGTCGTTACAGCCGTAATCTCGATCTACACAGCGATTTGCCTTGTCTCCTTGTTGCCCAAAGCACTCGCCTTGCCCAGTTTGGCGATCGTCAACCGGAAATTAGAACGGGAAATCAGCGATCGGCAGCAGGCAGAAGCCGCATTGACCGTTAGCGAACAGCGTCTGCGACTGGCGCTAGAAGCGGCTCACATGGGAACCTGGGACTGGGATATTTTAACCAATCAAATCGTCTGGTCTGAGGAGCATGAACGCCTGTTTGGTCTAGTCCCTGGCACGTTTGATGGTAGCTACGAAGCCTTTGATAAGTGCCTCCATCCCGACGATCGAGAGGCGTTAATCGAAGCAGTTAACCATGCCCATACTACTCACACCGACTATAGCCATGAATACCGTGTGATCTGGTTAGATGGCAGCATTCATTGGATTGAGGGTAAAGGAAAATTTCTCTACGATAATGCAGGCAGCCCCGTGCGCGTCGTGGGCACGGTTCAAGATATCAGCTTCCGCAAACAGACCGAAGCCCAGTTGCAGCAAGCAAAGGATGATCTGAAATTGAGAGTGGCAGAGCGCACGGCTGAGCTACTTCGGGTGAATCAACAACTGCAACAGGAACTGAATGAGCGCACACAAATTCAGACTGCCCTGGAACTCTCACAAGCCCGCTTTGCGGGAATCTTAGAAATTGCCAGCGATGCGATTATTTCAGTGGATGGCAACCAAATGATTACCTTATTTAATCAGGGAGCCGAAAAGATTTTTGGGTACAACGCTGAAGAAGTGGTGGGACAACCGCTTGATCTGCTTCTGCCAAACCGCTCTGTTGCCCTCCATCGTCAGCATCTTAGCGGCTTCGCTCAATCTAGTGGTAGTGCCAGACGCATGGGCGATCGCAGTGAGATCTTTGGTTGTCGCAAAGATGGCAGCGAGTTCCCAGCAGAAGCTTCCATTTCTAGATTAAAACTGGGCACGGAAACGATATTTACTGCAATTCTTCGTGACATTACCGATCGCAAGCAAATCGATCGGATGAAAGATGAATTTATCTCGGTTGTCAGTCACGAACTTCGTACGCCTCTCACATCGATTCATGGCTCCCTGGGAATGCTTGCCAGTGGCTTACTCAAACCCGATTCTGATCAGGGTAAACGGATGCTGCAAATTGCCGTAGACAGTACCGATCGCCTCGTGCGCCTGATCAACGACATCCTCGACATCGAGCGCATTGAATCGGGCAGAGTCAAGATGGAAAAAACACTCTGCGCTGTGGATGACCTGATCACCGAAGCCGTAAACGTGGTGCAGCCCCTTGCCGATAAGGTTGGAGTCATCCTATCGGTCACCAGCCTGTCGATTGAAGTTTGGGCTGATCCCGATCGCATCATCCAAACCCTCACCAACTTACTCAGCAACGCCATCAAATTCTCGCCCGCTGGCAGCACAGTTTGGCTGACGGCTGAAGAGTGGGAGAGTGGGAGAGTGGGAGAGTGTCAGGGTAGGAGAGCGGAAAATCTCATCCCCCCCATCCCCCCATCTCCCCCCATCCTCGTCACTGTCACAGACCACGGGCGCGGCATTCCGGCTAACAAACTCGACAGCATCTTTGAGCGGTTTCAACAAGTTGATTCGTCCGATTCTCGTAATCATGAAGGCACTGGCTTAGGCTTGGCAATTTGCCGCAGTATTGTGCAGCAGCATGACGGGCAAATTTGGGTGGAAAGTCGGTTGGGTGCAGGCAGCACGTTTTCTTTTACGTTGCCGTTGTCAGTAGACTCAGCGATCGAGCCATCAACGCCACCCCATGATGCGATCGCGGGTCATGACACTCCTGCATAGCGTGATTCAACCAGATAGCGTGATTCAACCAGAAGTAAACTAGACCGACGCAAGCGAGCACGCAAATGACAACAAAGCGAATTCTGGTCGTTGACAATGAGCAATACATCCAGGAAGTTGCCAAAGTTTGCCTGGAAACCGTAGCGGGCTGGGACGTGCTGCTCGCCAGTTCTGGCAAAGAATGCCTGCGCCAAGCAGAGGCAGAGCAACCCGATGCAATTTTGCTGGATGTGATGATGCCCGATATGGATGGGATGACCACTTTTCAAAAACTTCAGGACAACCCAGCCACCCAGGCGATTCCTGTCATCCTATTGACCGCCAAGATTCAGGCTTCTGACCGTCGTCGCTATGCTCAAGTTGGCACGATCGCCGCGATCGCCAAACCCTTCAACCCCCTCGAACTCGCTGGGCAGATTGCCGCTGCCCTGGGTTGGACATTGGAGCCATAAATTAGAAACATAAATTTCATTCCCTCACAAGTTCCTCAAATTGTTTTCCTAACGTAAGGGTGTGGGCAGGTAAACTGCTGCCATTCCCCATACTCCCGATGTCATCTCCAGAAGCCTTCATTTGGAACCAGGCACCCGTAGTGAGAAAAGAAGCAATGAATATGGTCAAGAAAATTACGGATGAATTGGCGATCGCAGATCAACCCACACTCGCTCAATTGCAGCAATTGGCTGAGGAGGGATATCGATCAGTCGTAAATCTGCGATCGTCCACTGAAGTTGGTTTTCTAAATGATGAACAGCAACACATAGAAGATTTAGGGCTATGCTACGCCCATAGTCCAATTCAAATTAAAAGCCTCAGCCTGGATGATGTGCTTTCGACAATTCAACACTTTACGGGATTTCCAAAACCGATACTCATCCATTGCGATAATGGCATTCGTTCATCCATTGTTGTGCTAATACAAATTGCAGTTGAGCAAGGTATCAAAGCTGAAGATGCCTTTCAAAAAGTCATAACACTAGGACTACTATGACTAGAAAAATCGCTCTTTAGAATCGGTCAAATTCTTAAGAAAGTAGAACGATGAAAGCAGTTTACAGATAGAAGCGTTCTGCTTAGAGATAAAGTGCGCTTGCAGCAAGTCGATCGTTTTGTCAGGCGGCAGTTGAAAGCGACTGTTTGAGAACAGGTTGCTTAGTCTGTTTTTGCATCATTTGCTCCAGCGATCGCCCTTTCAGTACAGAATAGTCGTGAAGTGTCACTAGATCAGGCATCTCTTGCCAACAATGGCGGCAAAATGAGACGGTTTGATGATGACGGAAGCACTGCACCAGCGAGTATCCGCAGCAAGGACAGTTTGTCATAATAGTTCTCACATCCATTTCAATAAATTAGTTAGTAATACAGTGCAGAGCAGGTCGTTTATCTGTCCTCAGGGTAGGATGAAAGTTTGAGGAACTTGTGAGGATTCCATCAATTCAGCAAAGAAGTAAAAAGAGAGTTTAAGCTGTTGCAGCCTACAGACTCTATTCATCGGTATAAATGCCCACTGCCCGTGTACTTGTACCGATACGGTTGCCAAAGTAACTCCATATGCGATTCCCAAAACGAATACACACTCAAGCTGCGAATCTTCCAATGTAATTCGTTACTAGCCCGTAGGGAGGCAGCTATTCATGCAGCGGTTACATAAATTTTTTTTCATTCTTTTTTTAATGACTTTTTATTTGCCTTCTGAATACTGATCTCTGGCATCTGTAAGTATGCTTGGGTTGATTGGGTTAGGGGCACGTTTTTTATGATGATTCTATGATGAGAAAAAGTTGGCACCGGACATTTTTCAGCGTCCGAACACGGCTTCTGGTCTGGTATTTTCTGTTGACGACTGGAACTGTTTTTATCTCGATTCACACGACTTACAGTATCTTTTGCGATCGCATTCGAATTCAGGCAGAAGATTCGGCTCTGCAACAAGCCACTCAATTTGATGTACTGGTTGCAAAGCACCGTCAGAAAGCCCAACTGGGACAGGGTCCCAATAACATCAATACCCTTTTTGATCGGTTGCTTTCCAGCTATGTACCGACTCGTGATGAATATGTCATTACGTTGGTCGGCAACCAGATTTATAATGCCAAACCAGAATTACCGTCGCACCTGTTCAAACAACATCCCAACATAGTTTCAGACTGGTCAAGCATGACTAGAGAACAACGGCAACACGTCGAAGGACGGGGACAGCGGCTTTACTTTGTGGCAAAACCTGTTGTGTGGCAAGCCACTCAAGAATCAGGCTCGATCGTGGTGTTGAATGACACAACACCAGAGTACCAGACGGCACGAAGTGCGATCGAATTAGTCATGCAAGTCACTTTTGGGTTGCTGTTACTTTTCTTTTTGCTTGCCTGGTTTACGGCAGGGCGCGTGCTGTATCCGTTGCGATTGCTGATTAAAACGGCTCATTCCATCACGGAGTCGGATATGACCCAGCGGATTCCGGTGCAGGGGAAGGATGAGATTGCGGAACTAGCGACGACGGTCAATGAAATGCTCGATCGCTTGCAAGCCGCTTTTGATAGCCAGAAAGAGTTTTTGAAAGATGCCAGTCACGAGTTACGCACCCCAATTACGATCATCCAGGGGCATCTAGAAATGCTGAAATATCAGCCGCACAAAGAGGACACGATCGCTCTGGTCATGGATGAACTAGAGCGCATGAGCCGCTTGGTGAATGACCTGTTGTTGTTGGCGAAGGCGGAGCGATCGGACTTTTTGCGGTTAAAACCGGAAGAATTAGACTGGCTGACAGAGGCAATTTATCTCAAAGCGAGAGGGCTTGCCGATCGCGATTGGCGATTAGAGTCTAAGGGATTAAGCCCCATCACTGTAGATGGGCAACGGCTGACTCAAGCCGTCATGAACTTGGTGCAAAATGCTATTCGCCATACCCAACCGGGAGATACGATCGCCCTTGGGTCTTCGGTCAAAGGGGACTATGCCTACTTTTGGGTGCGGGATACTGGCGAAGGCATCACCCCAGAAAACCAAAAGCGGATTTTTGAACGATTTGTACGGGCAACCGGAGATTCGCACAGTGAAGGCTACGGCTTGGGGTTGTCCATCGTCGCGGCGATCGTTCAGTCTCACGGTGGGCGAGTCGAATTGGTCAGTCAGGTTGGTCAGGGTTCTACCTTTACCGTTGTTTTGCCTCTGATGCAGGATACTACTACTCCAAATCGGGCTGTCCTTAATCCCCAGGTTTTGCCCCCTAGCTGAGATTGAGAAATTGAGCAGGTCAGGAAGATGAAGGTGGTCATACCAATTTGCTTTCGACACGCTACAGATTAAGATCCCCCTGCCTGCGGCTTCCCCCTTGACAAGGGGGATTGAGGGGGATCGGTACAAGGGATATGCCCCTATCACTGTTTAAATCGGTATCAGAATCAAGCAGACAGCGATTGTAAAGCAAATATAAAAGTTTTTTCACAAAGTCTTTACCCGTGATTTATCCACTTCCTTAAAACTTTGAAACATGACAGGCATCACGGATCTGTTTTTTGTTCTTTCAATCCCTGCGAACTATGAGCAATACTGACTCTTCGGTTCCGACTTCTGAGCAATCGAACGCTGTTTCTGAATCTCCAATGGCTGAAACGTCTGTCGTTGAATCGGTGGATTCCCAGCCAGGGCCGCAAAAACGCTGGCTGTGGTTGGGCATGGCTGTGGTACTGACCATTGGTGGTTTTGCTACCTGGCGATCGCTGACCGCCAGTTCAACCTCCAAGCCTGCCGTTGCCCAGCCAGGGCCATCTCCCAGAGCGGTTGAAACCATTGCCCTGACCTCAGGCACCGCTGCCCGACAAGTACAACTGTTAGGACAAGTGGAAGCATCAGAGCGGGCAACAGTCCGCGCTCAAACCAGTGGAGTCATCCAGGAATTGTTGGTGCAACCGGGCGATCGCGTCACACCGGGCATAACGATCGCGATCCTGGATGACGCAGATCAGCAGTTAGCACTTTCACAAGCACAGGCTCGTTTAGCCCAACAGCGCAGCAACCTCGCCCGCTTAACGGTTGGCACCCGTCCCGAAATCATTGCCCAACGGAGAGGTGCCTTAAGTGCCGCCTCAGCCCGGGAACAGGAAGCGATCGATAACCTGAACCGGGTCGAAGGATTGGTGCGAGAGGGCGCGTTCTCGCAACGATTGCTGGTCGAAGCGCGATCGGCGGTGGATGCCGCCAGGGGTGCCCGCCTGGAAGCGCAGGCAGAGCTGGCAGAGGCTCAGGCGGGTCCCATTCGGGAAGAAATCGCAGCGCAACGGGCGAATGTGGCAGCGGCACAGTCCGAAGTGAATCAAGCCAAGTTGACCCAGTTGCGGACTCAAGTCAGGGCGACCTCTACTGGAGTGGTGGAGCGGCGCTTGGTGAGTCGGGGGGATTATGTGGAAAGCAATGGCGAGATCGTGTCCTTGATTGCGGGCGATCGCCTGGACATTTTTCTGGAGTTGCCGGAAGAGTTAACTGGGCGTGTCACCGCAGGAATGCCCATTCAACTGACCTCGCGGGCATTACCCCAGTGGCAGCAGCGCACCACCGTCACAGCCGTCGTCCCAGCGGCAGATTCGACATCCCGGCGGCAACGGGTACGGGTGCGCCTGGATAATGCCGGACAGCGATTACTCCCTGGCATGGCGATGACAGGCACCCTGGACTTACCCTCCAATCGCACTAGCTTCGTCGTGTCCCGCGATGCGCTGACTCAACGCCAAAATCAGTGGTTGCTATTTGCGATCGCCGATGGCAAAGCCAAACAAATTCCCGTAGAACTGGTGACTGACATGGGGGAAACCGTTGCCATTTACAGCAACGAGTTAAGACCAGGGCAGGCAATTGTCTTGCGGGGTGGCGATACCTTGCGGGATGGTGCCCCGGTGAAAGTCGTGCAGAACAACAAAAGCTAAAGCTGGCTAGAGGGATAAACCAATGAATTTTATTGAACTCGCGGTGCGTTGGCGGCATGGCACCTTTGTGTTGTTCTGCCTGGTGGCGATGTTGGGGATCTTCGCCTTATTTCGCCTGCCCCTGGAATTACAGCCCGGTGGCGATCGCCCGGAAATCACCATTACCACGACCTATCCCGGTGCCGGTCCAACCGAGGTGGAAGATTTGGTGACACGCCCCATTGAAGAACAAATGGAACAGGTGTTGGGGGTGCAGGAGATCAGCAGTAGTTCCCGATCGGGGCGCAGCAGCATCACCCTGGAATTTACTCCAGATGCCGATCTGGGCGATCGCCTGGTGGATGTGATCAACCGTTTGCAACAGGCGGATAGCCTCCCCGCAGAGGCAAACGAGTCCAATGTGGAATTGGTGGGCGGCAGTAGCTCCCCCATGATGTGGATTCCGATGGTGCCCCAAGATGGCAAGGGCAACCCCAACCACTACCGAGATTTGGCGGAAGAAGTGATCGTCCCACGCCTGCGGCGGGTGGAAGGCACTGGGCAATTTTTGATTGTGGGAGGACAGCAGCGAGAAGTTGAGGTCAAAGTTGATCCCAGAGCCTTAGCCGATCGCAATTTGACCATTGGCGATGTGGTGCGAACCTTACAGCAAAACAACCGGGATATTCGAGGCGGTCCTTTAATCTTGGGACGGCGGGAATATCGGGTCAGAACAATTAGCCGATCACAAGATCTGTCGCAAATTGAAGGCTTTGTATTGCGACGCGATGCCGCTGGTACGGTTTATCTCCGGGACGTGGCGCAAGCCCAGATGGGGCGCAAGGTGCAGGACAGTGCGCTGGTCTTTAATGGCACACCCACCGTTGCGATCGGGGTCATCCGTCAGGTTGGAGCCAATGTGCCCCTAGTCGCCAAAGGAGTGCGAGATACTATCACCCAATTAGAAACCGAACTGAATCGTCAGGGTGATGCCCTGCGATTTGCTTACAACTATGACGAGAGCCAGTACATTCAGCAGTCGATCGATCTGCTACAAGGAAACTTGGTGAGTGGTGCTTTGCTCGCTACAGCCGTTTTAATGCTGTTCCTGGGGTCACTGCGAACGGTTGCGGTTGTGGCATTTACCATTCCCATTAGCTTGATTGCTATTTTTGTGGTGATGCAACTGTTAGGGCGCACCCTGAATATTATCAGTCTTGCCGGAGTTGCCTTTGCTGTGGGCATGGTGGTGGATTGCGCGATCGTTGTCATCGAAAATATCTTTACCCATATGCAAAAGGGTAAGAGTCCGATGCGAGCCGCAATTGAGGGCACCCAGGAAGTATGGGCAGCGATGCTCGGTTCTACCCTGACCAACGTCGTGGTGTTTCTACCCTTGATTATAGTGACGGGAGAAGCGGGACAATTATTTACCGATTTAGCGATCGTTCTTTCCTGTTCCTCCTTCTTTGCGCTGTTTGCGGCGATTACCCTGGTGCCAATGCTCTCCGGGTTATTCCTGGATCAATCAGAAGCCCAACGGATGTTATCCACAACAGGGCAATCTGCCACACCGCCTGCATCGGGTTGGTTTGGTAAGGTGCAACAAGCTGTTTACCGGACTTCTGACACTTTTCGGTATTTTCAAACAAAGCTGGAAGATTTCCTCGCGTCTACCGTGAGTTGGTCCCTGGGTCGCCGACGCATCGGACGCAGGCTCTTGCTCTTGGGCATTCCCGTGGGCTTACTCATTGTCAGCATTTTGCTATTACCGCCAGCAGATTATTTGCCAGAAGGGAATCGCAATCTGGTGGTGTTACGAGCCGAACCCATGCCGGGAACTAGCATTCCCGAAGCGATCGAGCAATCCCAACCGGTGCAGGCGTTTTTGCGATCGCAGCCCGAAGTGGATCGGATCATGTACGTGGATCGTCCGGGTGCCCTGCGGGGAATTGCCACGATTCTGAAGCCGGAATTTGCGACTACTCAGGGATTGGCTGAGATGGTCGATCGCTTGCGGGCAAAAGCCAGTGACTTTGCGGGATATCGGTTTGTGATTCCCACGCGCATTTCTATCTTCCGTGATCCAGGTAAAGAATTTGATGTGGATATTGTCGGTGCTGATCTGGATCAGTTGAGTGAACTGGAACGGGATATCACTGGTAGATTGCGAGAGTTACCCGGAGTCCGCAATGTGCGATCGAACTTTGTGATGGGGGCGGGAGAAATTCAAGTGATTCCCTCCCGCGAACGGTTGGCAGAAGTGGGCTTGTCTGAGGCGGAGATTGGTTCGCTGGTGGAAGCGGCACTGGGCGGACGGTTAGCATCCAACTTTATTGATGGGAAAGAAGAACTGGATGTCTCCGTGGAGTTGAAAGATACGGCAGTCACAACGCCGGAACAACTACGTCAGTTGCCGCTGTTTGCCAGAGGTCGGCAGATCCAGTTGAGTGATGTGGCAGAAGTGCGGGAGACAACCGGACCGGATGTGATCAACCACGTTGATTTGGAACGGGCGGTCAGCCTAACGATTTCGCTTGCGCCGGATGCCCCGCTTGGCACCTTAGTGCAGCGGACAGAAACCGAAATTTTGGCTCCTTTGCGATCGCAACTGCCGGCGGGTTATCGGTTAGAACTGGCAGGTTCAGCGGATCAACTGGCGCAAACGGTATCCCAACTGGCGAGTGCTTTCGCGTTTTCGGTGTTGATTACCTATCTGTTGCTCGTGGCGTTGTACCGCTCGTTCCTGTATCCCCTGGTGATTATGGCAACCGTACCGATGGGGATGAGTGGTGCGCTATTGAGTTTGGTGCTGGTGAACCGCGTGCTAGGTTGGGTCGTGCCTCTGGATATGATCACCGCTCTGGGCTTCATCATCCTCACCGGGATCGTGGTCAACAATGCCATTCTGCTGGTCGATCGCGCCCTACAACTGCAACAGGAAGGGGAGGATTATGATGCTTCTCTCTACAACGCCACCCGCGATCGCCTGCGTGCCATCTTCATGTCTGCTGGAACCAGTGTACTGGGGATGTTACCCTTAGCCGTCGTGCCAGGACAGGGGGCAGAACTGTATCAAGGCTTGGGGATCGTTTTAACTGGGGGACTGGCATTCTCTACCATTCTCACCCCAACGGTGGTTCCAGCCATTATGGGGCTGTTGCGGGATGTCAGCGATCGCACGCCATTCAAATCAAAATCTCCCACACCCACACCCCAGGTTCAAAATGTTACATAGTTTTTTCGCCCGATCGCACGTTGATTGATTCCTCAGGATATGCGACGCTCCTACGGGATAAAGGTTGAATCAATTCCGGCATGAATCGCATTCTCATTACTGAAGACAATCCCCGGATTACCTCCTTTTTGGAAACAGGACTGCAAGCGCAAGGCTTTACTACAACCGTGGTGGACACGGCACGGGATGCCTCGCGCTTGGCAGATAGTCATTATTTTGACCTGTTGATTTTAGATCTGGGGTTGCCGGATGGCGACGGTCTCACGGTGATCGCAACGGTGCGGGGACAGGGAGAAACACTGCCCATCATCGTTTTAACCGCCCGCGATGGTGTGGATGATACGGTGTCGGCTTTAGAAGCAGGAGCCGATGATTATGTCACGAAGCCCTTTCGGTTTGAAGAACTTCTGGCTCGCATTCGGGTACAACTCCGCAATCGGCAAGTTCCCGGTGCCCGCCAGGAAACCACCTTACGAGTTGGCGAAATCACCCTGGATTTGCTCAGTCGTCAGGTTTGGGTGGGCGATCGCTTGATCGACCTATCGGCTCGTGAATTTTTGCTGGCTGAAGTCTTCCTGCGCCATCCCATGCAGGTCTTAACCAGAGAGCAACTCCTCGATCGGATTTGGGGCTATGACTATGACCCCGGTACTAATATCGTCAATGTTTATGTAGGACATCTGCGGCGCAAGTTGGGAGAGAGTCGCATTGAAACAGTGCGGGGCATTGGCTATCGCCTTAAGATCTGATACCGAGCGAGAAACGTTTGCACTGCTGCGGTCACAATCTGCTGCGGTTGGTTGCGGTTGAGCAAGTCTTCGAGGGCACAGCGGTGCATCGCGATCATTTCGTACTCGGCTTGAGTTGTATCCGTATCAAACAAGCAAGCCACGCTCTTGAGTTTCCCTAAGTCAATTGCCAGAATCTTCATACTAGCCTCCGAGTTTTATCGTTGAGTGGAATTGAAACGTCCTACTCTCAAGGGTATCGGAGGTTTCTTCTTGCCTCTCACGGCTTGCATAGATTCTCCTTCGGCGAAAAGTTAGGCGAGACAGGGGATGTAGAGAATAAGTACCTCTTAGCCAGGGAGCAGTTTGACGAGGGATTAGGTGATTACTACCTGCGGCAACGGTATTACGATGGGGATACTGGACGATTCGGTAGAAAAGATACCTATGAAGGTAGCCTAAGAGCCTATCCGAAAACCAGGTAAAACGTGAGGTATTAGAGGAGATTGAGTTCTAGGGTGTGTTTTAAAACCTTCTAGTCATCTCAGTGCTGAGTGGAGATCCCCCTAAATCCCCCTTCAAAAGGGGGACTTTGAACGGTTCGGCTCCCTCCTTTTTAAGGAGGGTTGGGGAGGATCAAAGGGTTTTAAAGCACGCCCTA
>JANRIN010000043.1:0-1927 GCA_033764965.1 Leptolyngbyaceae cyanobacterium bins.302
AAATCAGCCACCATTTGAGAGTTAGTACGCTCAATGTCGCTACTAACAATCAGTTCTTTCATACTGGTAGTGTACTCGTTCAATGCTTTTTGCCGACCGTCATCATTTTGATAGTGTTGCGTTGCTAGAAACACTCCATACCCGAATAATCCTGCGCCAGCAGCACCAATACATGCTGCCCATATGGCCGCACCAGCCTGAATCTTCGCTGCCTTAATCTCTGGCTTTGAATCATCCTTATTCTTATCTGAAGCAGCAGAGCTACTTTCAGATTGTCCATTGGATTGAGAAGTATCGCTTGGTTGCGGTTGACCAGGGTTGTCAGATAAAGTTTGACTCTGACTATTGTTTTGGGAAGTAGTGAAAGTCATCGGATTTGCTCCTAAAAGTACAAGGGTTGGAAATGAATTCAAGAGCCATCAAGTTGTAATACAGAAGATGGGACTTTGTCTGGCAAATCATTGGCTGAGCTTGATGGAGAGGGTTGCTAGTCCTCTGGTTTAGCTTGAAGGGTTTGAGCTTGAAGGGTTTGAATTTTGTTCGGGAACAGTCGATTCATTTGTGCCAGATTGGTTTAAATTGGCGGTTTTAGCAATCACTGTTCCAGTGGATTGCTCCTTGCCAGATTGCGCTAAGCCAGCAGCACCTGCGATCGCAGTTCCGGCTAATCCCATTGCCGATGCCCATTTTGCCGAATCGTCTTGGCTAGAGGGCGCAATTAAAACAGTTACACCGATGATTCCGCCAATAGTGGCGATAAAGATAGGAGTCAGGGAGTTGATGAGTTCAGGTGTGATAGATTTCATAGTTGTAGTCCTCTAAGTTAGGTTGGCAATAGGTTGCAGATCATTCAACTGAATCGAAGCGTTGTGAATGATTTCGATTAGATACAGAAATTAAGAGGCAAACTCTCTTTAATTGAAGGAGGGTATGATCGGGGTGTAAGGAATTATTGCTTCTCCTTCCCACCCCTTTTACGTGTTAGGTGTAAACAACTGATAACGGGATCTGGGATTGTTTGTCTTTCAAGCCTTCCACGAAAGGAACGACTTTGTCCTCGAAGATAGTAGAATCTCTGACAACAATGCAGCCTGCTGAACCTGGTACGTTAGCATCACGATGAAGACCAAGTTCACTCCGCCCAAACTGAGGATCGGGCGTGATGTGATAGAACATTCCATCTACCCCTTTCGTGGTCAAATGGTAGCCTTTGGTAGAAATTTTCCAATTATCAGAGGGAGGTAGGCAACCTTTTTTTGGTGTCTTATGAGCACCATCATATTGATGACCTTTAAGCCCTGAAGTAGCAACCACCTTGAGCTTTTCGTGACCATCCTCGAAAAACGTTAAATAACCATCAATTAACTTGTTACTCTGTGCTTGCTTGAGCGTAAACACGGCAGTAACCTTACCATTCGTTGAGGGTGTAATGTCTGGCTTTACTTCTCCTGTATCCCAGTGAGGTAAGAAGATATACCAAATACCTCCGTCTGAAGCTAACTCGACTTGACTATGTAAACCATCGGTTTCAATTAACTTTTCAATTTCATAGGTTTTACCTTCAGTTACATTAACTTTTTGGTCATCAGGAAGTGTACTCCCCTGAACAGGTGATTTTTTTAGGAGAGTATCAGTCGTTGCTGTGTATTGCATTATGTAACTCCAAACGTATGTTTTGTTGAACAGCAGATTCGGCTTGTTTGAGGTCAATCTAGTTCTTGAGATTTACTCAAAGCCCTTGCTGCCTTACATCAAGTTAATAGATACCCGTTGTTTGAACTGATGCAGTAATACCAATCAGATATGAAGATGCGCCAAACTAAAGAGTAGAACCTATCAGAGACAGTGAGATGACAGGACGACCTTTTAGGGTAGAGATTACTGAGAGTTTGGAGCAGCTAGAGAAGAGCCTCAAACAAGCTCGTAG
>JANRIN010000056.1:0-3530 GCA_033764965.1 Leptolyngbyaceae cyanobacterium bins.302
AGCGAGTTTCATTATGGGCTAGATATGGCTGCTCCAGAAGGAAGCTACGTTCGCAATTGGTGGGGTGGACAGGTAATTGAAGTATCTGACAATACTAACTGTGGAACATCAGCCGTCATTCAATCTGGAGAGTGGACACACCAATATTGCCATATGAGCGGATATGTCGAAGTCACTGAAGGGCAGCCATTTCTTATTGATCCAGAGGGAAGCATTCAGCTCCAGCAAGGGCAACTGATCCCAGCAGGATTTCGTATTGGACGAGTTGGCATGACAGGACGCACAACAGGACCTCACCTGCATTGGATACTCAAATACGGTTCTAACTGGGTTGATCCTGGCTTAGTTTTAAGAACGATGTACGCAGCCCAGCAGTCATCCTGATCTTGCCTCTTATGTTTTGCTTTCATTTTGGTCGCATTGCTCAATACCCTGTTCCCATTCGCCTGGGAATCTTCTTACTAGTCCTGATGGGAATATGGCTCCCATTCGCGGCTCCCGTTTACTGGTTTTTGGGAACTGGCAACACTGCCAGCATTATCGCTGTGCTGGTTTTATATAGCGAATTTGTCTGGCTTTTATGGCTGTGGGGACGCATTGCGCTTCAACAACCCCAGCCACTTCAAAATCATGGCTTGGTTAGAACGCGCCAAAATGGACTTGAACTTTTGAGAGGACTGGGTGTTGGCTTCATTAGCTTGTTCTGTCTGTTTACTGTTGAGGGATGGCTGGGCTGGGTGAGTTGGCAAATGACGCAATTCTCACCCAGGTTTTTATTAGAAGGATTGATGGTGGCACTAGGAATTGGATTCGCAGAGGAATTGTTATTTCGCGGTTGGCTGGTCGATGAGTTGCAACAGGATTATCGTCCCCAGGTTGCCATCTGGAATAGCAGTGCCATCTATGCCCTCTTACATTTCGTTAAACCTTGGTCAGAAATCTTGAGAACCCTGCCTAGTTTTCCAGGATTGTTGCTGCTGGGTTTAATACTAGGCTGGATAAGACAGATCCATCACGGACGCTTAGGTTTTGCAATCGGGCTTCATGCAGGCTTAGTGTGGGGTTATTACATTGTTAATGTAGGGGAGCTACTACGTTACTCTAATCAGATTCCAACCTGGGTAACAGGCATTGACCGCAATCCTTTAGCAGGCAGTATGGGTTTGCTATTCTTAAGCTTGATTGCTTTAAGTTTACGAAATTGTTCCAAAAACTGATAACCGAGTTATTAAAATTATTTTAAGTCACAGATTTATTGCTTTTAGCTTAATTGCGTTTCTCTCTGCTTTTTAGCCTGACGATTAATAGCTAATAGTTCCTGATACTGAGCGGTTTCTTCTCTTGCTATCATCACTTTCTCTAAATCACCAATATGTTTTTCAGATAACGGCAGTGTTTCCTCGCTCGTATATAAATTACCTCGACAGATTGTTCGTCTTGTCTCGTCACGAATAATAAAATCCCCTGTTTCTTGAACATAAGCAGTCCATTTATCGCCTACCTTAAACTGAGTAATTTCAGAATCACTTGACCGCTGCCGTTCATAGGTTGTGGCTATGGCTGTCACCAGTCCTTCAAACATCTCCCTGCGCCATTGAGTTCTATTCATCTCGGAAGTTTGAACTAATTCTGAACTTGGGAGGGCTGGCTCAGGAAGTTGAATCGAATCAGGATGCAATTTCAGCACTACACTAGAGCCTTCAGGACGTAGATTTGCTTCAAAGGAACTGCCAATCGGCAACTTGGGGGTATCGGGTGAAAAAGTGCCCAAGTTCTTGTCATCAATCTGCACGATCGGAGTTCCGTTGTAACGGTAGTACTCGGGGTGAGATTCTGGCAGTTCAAATGCACCCACTTGCAAGCTCACGGTTTGATTACGCCATTGCTTACTGGCAAAGTTCTCCCCGGCAAAGTCATTGTGGCGGATACCCAAAACCTTAATCTCATCGAACTGAAATGCCTGAAGCTGCTGACAAACCTCCTCCGTCAACAGGTTGTATGCCAGCGCTCCCACGCCTGAATCCTGCCGCGATTCCGCCCAAGTATGATCAGCAGGTGGAATAATCCGTAAATCATCGGGTACATGAAGCGTATCCAGATCATTGACGTTCTTGCCAAACTTAGCCTCCAGTTTCTCAACCAATCGCGGGGGAATCTCTTTGAGTGCAAACTCAATCATTGGTAGCTGAGGATGAATGATTGCATCAAATTGAATGCCCTTTTGCTCCAGAGTTTCCTTCCATCGAGTTGCATCGGACCCAAACGGCACACTCAACACATAGGCATCTCTGGGTAGGGCTTCGCTGGGCAATTCATACCCATGTTGGAGGGTAAAGGTGATATCCATTTGCTCTGCCAGTGTCAGGCAGTCCCGACGGTGCCGATCCATTTCCGGGCGCGTATGCTGGGTATACCAGAGTGCAGCTGCTCCCTCAAATCGTTCCTCTGGAGTCGGAAACAACTCATTAATTTCAGCTCGATAGCTGTCGTAAAGCTTGCCCAATTCCTCATTGAAAGCATCCCGGTCTTCCCCAACCCGCTCCTGAATCTCATCCCTGGCTTGCTGGAACCGGGTCTTCAGTTCCTCTGCCCACTCCAACGCATCCACAGACAAATCATCTTTAGGGAACAGATAGCGGAACTCGTGGCGATCGCGGCTGCGAATCCGAGTTGGTTCCCACAATGGATTGACCACTTCTCTGGCAAGCACATTGATCGAACCGGGAGCATCCGCAGGCATGGCAAAACTACGATAGAGGCGATCGTCCTTCTTAAAGTCAAAAAAGTGGCTGGGGTGAGATTCTGACCAGCGTTTTGCATCCGAAAGCAGATTCTCCCCTTCGATCTCCTTGATATCCTCCAACCGTTCTGCACTTTTGGGTGAATCGACCTCGACCTGAAGTGCTTGAAACAGACGGTTAAGCAGTTTTCGTTGACGGCGCTCAAACCGCTCGACATTCTCCCCTTCCCCCGGCATCGACGATTGCACCCGCCCAATGTTGGTTGCCACCAATCCCACCTTGTTCTGATTCGCCGCCGCCGCGATCTGAGCCAGATTCTGGTACTTCAAACCACCCTCATCGGTGACAACTTCGGTATAAGCCAGCTTGGGGCGTTGCTTCACTGCCTCAGACCGTCCTGGCTCGCCCGCTCGCAGCGTTTCTTGGGCAAGGTTAGGCAACTGGCTAGCAGAGCTAACCATGAGTTGATCACCATCGAAGTCTGCCTGATGATATTCCTCAGCATCTTTGGGATTTATCCAAATGACATTGCGAGTTTTCTTCAGCTCCGGGTCGTGGCTGTTGCGGTAGAGACGAATATTGTCTGAGTTAACGATCGGGTAGCGGGTCAGAATCACATCGCCTTCTGGCAGATGAGGCACACAAACTGTGCCACGCGGTAAGTCATCCGATGGCATCGCCATACCAGAACTATGGCTGTAGCCGCTCTTAATCGCTAAATCTCGCCATCTACCTGCCACATAATCCGTTGCAAACTTCCGAAACTTGGGAGTTTCAACCAATTGCCCA
>JANRIN010000061.1:0-39488 GCA_033764965.1 Leptolyngbyaceae cyanobacterium bins.302
CCTCGTTCGGCACATCGCCCTCAACCTCCTGACGCATGAAAAGTCATCTAAAGGTGGGGTCAAGGCAAAACGACTCAAAGCTGGCTGGGACAATGATTATTTGGCGAAAGTCCTTGCTCAATAAGATGCGTTTGCCCTGCCAGAGGGGTGAGGGCAAGGGCGGTGAGGTGGTTGATCTGATAGCGTTGAGTGAGCCACTGTTGAGTGGTGCCATCGTAGAGGGCAGCGAGGGGAATGTAGCGGAGTTGTCCGTCTGGGGCGTAGAGGATGGTTTGAATGTTAGCGGCTTTCAGGTCGGGTGCGATCGGCTCAATCAACCAGGTATACAGTTTTTGAGCCGTAGCTTTTGCTTGAGAGAGATCGCTTTTGGGAATGCCGTTCCCATAGGCATCACCAATGTCAAGCCGAAACTGCTGAATGGTAGCTTCAAGGGTGGCTTGGGAGACAGGAACGGTTTTACGAATCGGTGCTTTGCCAGGAATGAAGACAACGAGTTCGAGGCGATCGCTCAACACCAGTGGATAAAACAAAGCCGCATCTTGACTCAGTTTTTGCACACTGGCTTGCACAAATCTGTAGCCGCAGGATTGTAAGCTTTGATCGATCGCGGTGCGTTTCAGGTCTGCGATCGCGGCTCGAATCGCAGGAGCCTGATCAAGTTTCACCGAGTTTTGAGATGGCTGGGTGTTGAAGGTATCCAAGATTACTTGTTCCTGGGAAAAGATATCAATGCCAGTTTTATCAGTTTTGCAAGCAATCTCTTCAATATTGCGAGTGACCGTATTGGGATTGTTGCGAAGGAAGTTTTGCAATTCCTGCACTTTCAATAAATCCAATACCTGAACTGCTTCCATGACACGGTTTTGCTGAAGCAGGAGGTTTGCGAGATCGCGGTAGGTAGAGGCAACGGTTTGGGTATAGGAGGCTTGTTGCTCCAGAGGTAGTTTTTGAATACCTGTGCGAATCTGCTCGTAGGTGTTAACGGATTGCTTGTAGAAGGCGATCGCAAGTTCGGGTTGATTTTGTTTAGACAAGAGTTCGCCAAGACTACTGAGAGCAAGACCTTCTGTTGAGCGATCATTAGTTCTCCTGGCTATGGTGAGAGACTTCCGAAGAGCCGTTTGAGCCTCAATATAGTTATTTAGCTGAATGTAAGCTTGTCCCATGTAGCTCAAAGTATCATCTTGACTGACAAGAACCCCTGTTTTGCGCTGAATTCTGAACGCTTGCTGCAATACTTCTAATGCCTTTTCTGGCTGGGATTGTTTCAGATAAAGTCTGCCTATACTAGAAAGCGAACTACTTTCATCAGAGAGCTTACCAATTGCTCTGGCAACAGTTAAAGATGTCTGTAAATTCTTGAGAGCCTGTGCAACCTCCCCCTGCTCACGATTACCAAACGCGATACTGGAATATAGAGTAGGTTCCATTCCAAGATCGCCGATTTGCCGAGCTATGGTAAGGGCTTGCTGTAGATACTCTTGCGCCTGCTGAAATGATCCCAACCTGTTGTAAACACCTCCGATCGAGGTCATGACCATAGCCACGTTCCCTAACTCACCAATGTCTTGACGGGTTTTGAGGGATTTCTGAAAGTAAGTTAGTGCTTCGCCATATTGTCCTTGAGAGGCATAGCTAATCCCGATCGCATTTAGAAGTTCAGCCTCCTGAGAAGGTTGACCAAATTGCCGTGCTAGCACTAGCATTTGCTCATAACCCTTCATAGCCTCGGTATATTGCCCAGCATCTTCTTGAGCAGAACCCAAATTACGACGATAGATAATTTCACTGGAGCGATCACCTCGTTCAATAGCAATTTTCAATGCCTGTTTAAACATCTCCGTTGCCTTTGCCAAGTCACCCTGACTTTGATAAACAGTTCCTAGATTGTTTAGAGCATCAGCTTCTCCCCCAGGTTCTTGCATCTCTCGCCGAATTAAAAGGGTTTTCTCATATAGCTCGATTGCCTTGGGATAGTTTCCCTGACCACTATAAATGCTGGCAATATTGCCGAAGGTTGTACCCAGAAAATGTCGTCCGAGCCGAGCATTTCCATCAATCAGAGTCTGAAATACATCACGAATAAAGGGCGGTGAAATTTCTTCAGGGTAATCGCATTGTGCTTTAAATGGAAAAGTTTTCGATTGAGTAGAGCTATTTCTCTTTTGGAAGCTCTCTTCCTGTTTCTGAAAGTCATCATTCTCCAAGCATACTGCTCGAATATTATCTGGAGTTAACCCTTTAGAAAACCGCTCATAAATTCGTTGACTCAAAACCAAGTTTTGTTCTTGAATCTGTAGTGCTTCAGTGTATTTTCCTTGTGCTGCAAAAACAGTAGCTATGTTGTTCATAGCATTTACTTCATGCACCAGTAGGTTTTTCTGACGACTTATTTGTGCTGCCTGTTCATAAGCAGCAATTGCTTGAGCATAATTGGCTTGATAGTCGTAGGTCAAACCAATGGCTTGTAGAGCCATGATTTCTCTTAAATAATTCTGAGTGTCTCTCGCTCGATTTAATCCTCGCTGGTAAAGTTCTAGAGCTTTGGGATACTGCCCCCAGAAACGATGAACCTGTGCGGAATTCAATATGGCAAGGATTTCTAAATCTGGTTGATTAAGTGTGCGAGCTAGTGTAATAGCTTTTTCAGCAGCTTCCAAGAGCTTACTGTAGTGTTGAGGCTTATTGTAAGTATTGATCAGGTTGAAGTAAACGTTCAATTCATTAGATGCAACAACACCTTCCCACTTTGAGTCTTGAGTCTCCTCAATGAGTTTTTCAAGTTTACGATTCCACTCCAGTGCTAATTGATATTGCCCAGATGAATTATAAATGCTGAAAACACTGTAGTAGCTAGAAGTGACTGAATTTAGTGCTATTTTAGTCATTTCAGAATCTTGTATTTCTCTAGCAAGAGTCAGCCCATTTTCTTGAAATTGAACTCCCTTTAAAGATAGCTCTAAGTCCTGTTGATACTTAGTTTCTATGCTGAATGTTCCACCTTGTTTACCATGCGCTCCCCCGATTGCTACCAGCAGAAGACTTTCTAACCGTTTATCTGGAATTTTTCGTGCGATTGCTAAACCTTCTTGAAGTGGTGCTACCGACTGCTCATACAGTTTTCGAGATTGCATAAAATTCTTTTGCTCATCGATCGCAACCCCCTGAATGCTGTAAGTATAACCAATGGAGAGAAGTGTGTTGGCTTGCTGAGGTAACTTGTTGAGCCGTCGATAAATTACTAAAGCTTGCTGAAACGCCTCTCGCGCTTGGGGGTATTTCTGAGCACGGTGATGCACCATCCCAATCTGGTACTGTACGTCTGCCACCGACATATCATCGATCGTCCTTGCTACAGATAGAGCCTGCCGATAAAAACTTAAGCCTGGATCAAGCTGTTTTTGTTCAATGTATACTTCGCCAATTTCAGCGAGTGTGTTTCTCTCAAACCAGGAGTTATTTGATAATTGAGCAATTTTCAGTTGTCTCTGACGCGCAGCGAGTACTTGCTCTGATTGTTTCTGGGCTTGCCTCAGTCTAGCCACTGTATGCAAACCATCATATTCTGCCAACTGATAACCAGTTGATTTGCTCAAATCTTGCTGCTGTTGAATCAGAGTTTCTGCTTGTTGAACATCTTTGAGTCCTCGCTGTGTTTCAGCCATCCAGTCATAAAGATGAGCAATTACATCCTGACTATCACTAGCTTGAGCTATTTTCAAAGCCTCTTGAAATATTTCTAATGCTTTTGGATGCTGCTTTTGAAGACTTGCAATGATGCCCAATTGCAAACGGGCTAAAGCTTCACTCTCGCGGTCTCCGGCTTCTTGAATAATTTTTAATCCTTGATTCACTAATTGAGTCGCTTCAGCATAATTTCCTCTACTGCGCTCAACCGCACCCAAAAGTACTAGCAATCGTCCTTCTCCTCTGCGATCGCGATTCTCTTCGGCTAGCTTTAGCGCCTGCTTCACCTTGTCTTCCGCTTGTGGAACCTGTCCAATCCACAGATCAATATCAGCTAGTTGGTAGAATGCCTCTACCTTTGATCGTGAATCAGCTTTAGGATCAGCTAGTACCTGTTGATAAGTCGCGATCGCTCCTTTGAAATCTGCTCGTCGAAACTGCTGCTTTCCTCGTTCCAACAGTTGCTTCAGTGGTGACTGCGCCTCAGTTGTTTCACTAACAACAGCCTGTGCGTTTGCCAAGGACTGCATACTCGGTATCAGAGGCACTACTTGAGCCATCAACGCCAGAGCCAGGGCAACGCGGGAACACGAGACATGAGAGCGCATACTCAATTCTCCACAGGTAGAATGACTGTTCGTTAATTTATCATTCTTGGTTCAGGAACATATGCAACTTTTAGGAAAAGATTGCTTGAGCCTATCCGTCCCTGCAAGGTTTCACAGCATTACAAGGTCTCGATTCCCTACCCGATTGAGGCTGCATGGAGGATGGCTGTGTATCGGCATTGTCAATTCCAATTGAAAGGTTCCTCTTCGGGCGTAAGCACCAGAGTTTTAATCATCAGAGCAAATCCTTCTAAAAATTCTGTCGCTTGGGTTTCGGTGAAATATCTCATCTGATAATCAAACTTCAGATACAGTTCATCATCTTGTTCTAAAATATTCAGCATTAATGGAAACTCCACATAACGAACTGGAAGCAGGAGAAAGCTTGCAGCCTTGAGGCTCTCACTCGATAAAGCGAGCTGAGGCTCCAGATTAAAAGTAATTTGCACAGGCTGATATTCAGGAGGGTTAAGTTGAGCGATCGCTGAGAACCACTGGCTATAACTAAAGTTTTGATTTGCGAAAGCATCTAGTAATGACTCTTTGACAGTCCGGCTAAATGCCTCTGGACTATTGTTCTCGGCTCTACATGAACAGACAATAGGCATTAAATTGACACAACATCCAACTAAAGCATCGCCTCCGCTAAACTGTCGGTTTGCCGTTGGCACTGCCACAGTGAAGCTTTCCTTTTCGTAGGTTTCACACAAATAAATCTGAAACAGAACAAACAGCAGAATAAATGTAGTGCATCTTAGCCGCATCGCCAAACGCTTTAATTTATTTTTGATGGATTCTACTGTAATTACATGAAGCAGTCTTTTCCCAGTAAACGGTGGAATGCTACCATCAATAACGGACAATAACATCTCAGGTTGCTTCTCAGAATGCTGCTTCACCCAATACTGCAAAGCCAGTTCTGAAAGGTAATTTGACTCGTTCATTACATATTCAGAATATGAGGAAGGTGCAGATAGCACAATAGCCTTATCTTCCTCATAAGCTTGATAAAGGTTGAATAACTCACCAACCAATAGAGAAAACGACCACCCATCTCCTACAAAGTGGTGGGCGTTTAGGGATAAATAGCATTCTGAGTTTCTTCCCCTAATCACAGACAGGATAATTGGAGGACCATTCATCAAATCAAACTCATAATTCCCTTGCTGTGCTAAGACAGCTTCTAAGGTGAAATCTGGGTAAGCCAATAAGTCTATCTCAATAAAAGAAGCCTCTGAAAATTTGCCTTTCCGTTGCCTCTCTCCATTTATATCAATCACGTTTGACAAACACTCGTGGCGTATCAACACCTCTTTCCAAGCTTTTTTCAAGAGTGACGAATTAATTTCTCGATTGATCCGAATCGCACACCCCATATTGCCAGCCTGCTTGCCTTCATATCCTAGTTTGGCTAGGCGAGCAAACCTCTTTTGAGAATCACTCAGGGGATACCAAATGACATCTAACTTATCTTTTTTTTTACCTTGAAGAATCTGCAATTGCTCCAACATAACTTGAAGCTGCTTCAAAATGATCTCTTCTAAAACTGGTTCAGCGTTCCTGAACTCCTCACTTGCCGATGAGATATGTGAAACTGAGGCGATCGCTTGAACATCAAAATCATCACCAGATTCGAGTACTTCAGAACTTGCGATTGCTTTTGAGCTTAATTGCTCTTGAATGTATAAAGCTAAAGCACTCAATGTTGCTAGTTCTTCAAATAACTGATGAATCGCAACTTTTACTTTGTAGGCATTTTCAACTCTATGGACTGCTTCAATCAACACAAGCGAGTCTGCACCCAGATCTAGAAGAGATGCATGAATATCAACCTGTGAAATATCTAATTGAAGTAATTCAGCAGTGATAAGACGTAAATTAGAGATGATCTCTGCATGTTGGGAAGTGTGGCTGCTTGTGTCCATAGAGGTTTTAGAAGCTGTAAATTCTGCATTCAAATAATCGGGTGTCTCCTGCTTCCTTTGCACTAAATAGGAAGTACGTTGGAAGGGATAGGTTGGAAGGGGTATCCGCTGGGTCGCATAATCAAGATTCAAGCCCTCCCAATTGATGCTTGCCCCGCTCACATACAAAGCAGATAGACTTTCCATCAGAACATCCCAATCGTCTTTGCCTTGAGCTAAGGAGGGCAACCAGGTAATATTGGCTCCTGCCTGAAAACTTCTGCCTAAATTTGATAAAACTGGTTTCGGTCCAACTTCTAAAAATATGTTGTATCCTTGCTGCAAAAGAGCATTCAGTCCATCCATAAACCTTACAGTTTCCCGTGTTTGGTTTCTCCAGTACTTCGCGTCAGGAACAAATCCTGAAGGCATGAATTCTCCTGTTAATGTTGAAGCAAAGGGCAGACGGGGGGCTTGAGAGCTGATTTGGCTTGCCTTCTCCTCAAACATGGGTAATATTGGCTCAAGTAGGTTTGAGTGGAAAGCATGAGATACGGTGAGCTTTCTGGTGTGAATTCCTTGTTCTGCTAGATGAGTAGTGAGCTTACTCATATCTTGACAAAAGCCAGAAACGACAGTGTTTTTCGGGGCATTAATGGCAGCAATTGAAATTGTGGGTGCGTGATCCTGGATGATTCTTCTAACTGTCGCCTCATCTGCAAAAACAACCGCCATTTCACCATTATTGGGTAAGGACTGTACCAATTGCGATCGCTCCATGATTAGCTTCAATCCATCTTCAAGGCTGAAAACTCCTGTGATACAGGCGGCAACATATTCTCCGAGACTGTGTCCAATGACGGCAGCAGGTTCAATTCCCCAGGATTGCCAAAGTTTTGTAATGGCATACTCGATGGCGAAAAGAGCAGGTTGGGCATAAACAGGTTGTTCTAAAAGCGATGAATCGCTCCTTGAGAAGAGAATATCGGTTAGCGATCGATCTAAATAGGCAGACAATATTGTGTCACATTGCTCAATTGCCTCACGAAACACGGATTGGGTTTCGTAAAGCTGAGCACCCATCCCCTGATATTGAGCACCCTGTCCTGTAAATAAAAAAACGATCTGCGGTTCTTTATTCTGACTTACTTTGTTCGTTATGAGATTGGAAGTTTGTTGCTCGTTCACGAACGCACTTAGAGTAGCTTGTACTTGAGTGTTAGATTGAGCAGGCATAGCTAAACGACAATCGAAATGCGATCGACCTTGATTCGTTGTAGAACAAACATCTACAAGGGATGCTTCGGGGTGGGCTGCAAAAAAATCGATATACCTTTGAGCGAGTTGCTTCAATGCTTGCTCATTCTTTGCTGAGAGCGTGAGGAGATGAACAGGTCGTTGAATAGGGCAAGGCAACGTGCTAGAACTCAAAAATTCCTTAAGGATGACATGGCAATTGGTTCCGCCAAACCCAAAGGCACTGATGCCAGTGATTCGCTGCTGACTTTCTACTGTCCAATCCTGACGTTCAACCGGAATGCGAAATGGTGTATCTTGTAAAGAGATATATGGATTCAACTGCTTCAGGTGCAGATGGGCTGGAATTTGCTTGTGCTGTAGAGATAGTACGACCTTAATCAAACCTGCAATTCCTGCCGCAGCTTCCAGGTGTCCTAAATTCGTTTTGACTGACCCAATCCAGCAGCGTTGATTCGGCGATCGATTTGCCATCAACACCGCCTTTAATGACTTAATTTCAATGGGATCTCCGAGCGGCGTGCCTGTACCATGTGCCTCAACGTAACTGACTTGATCGGGACTGACGTTAGCACTTTCTAACGCCTTACGAATCACCAATTGTTGGGCGAAGCCATTAGGTGCTGTAATGCCGTTACTACGCCCATCTTGATTGACGGCTGAACCCCTAATCACTGCCAGGACATTATCTTTGCTATTGATAGCATCCGATAATCGCCTGAGGATGACCACACCACATCCCTCGCTCCGACTATACCCATCCGCAGCGGCATCGAATGCTTTACAACGCCCATCAGCAGCCATCATTCCGGCTTGAGAGAATGTAATATGCATCTCTGGGGTTAAGATTACGTTTACGCCCCCAACAATACACAAATCAGACTCCCCACTCTGCAAGCTCTGGCAAGCATAATGTAATGCGACGAGGGATGAAGAACAGGCTGTATCGATGGTAATGCTCGGACCGCGAAGATCTAGCAGGTAAGAAAGACGATTCGCGACGATGCTAAAAGACGTACCCGTACCACAATAGCCATTGATAGCACTTAAATCCTTGTAAAGCATTCGATGGTAATCAGCGTTCGTCACACCAATGAATACACCAGTAGCGGTGTTCGCTAAACGATCTGGGGCAATTCCAGCATGTTCTAATGCCTCCCAAGCAACCTCCAAAACCAATCTTTGTTGAGGATCGATATACTGAGCTTCACGCGGAGAAATGCCGAAAAAGCTTGGGTCGAATTCATCCGGGTGTTGCAAAAAACCACCCGATCGCGTATTCATCTTTCCTGGAATACCCGACTTCTCACTATAGAAAGCGTCAACATTCCAACGGTTTCGCGGAATCTCCGTGATGGCATCGATTCCGTCATGCAAGAGATTCCAGAAAGCCTCCGGGCTATTTGCGCCAGGAAATCGACAGCCAATCCCAATAATCCCAATATTTTCCACTTGATCATCCCCTACTCACTAGCGGTGCGAACAGTGCTCAATTCCAATATTTCTGATACTGATTTAAACAGTGATAGTGGCACATTCCTTGCACTGCCCCCCCTCAGTCCCCCTTGACAAGGGGGATGCCGCAGGCAGGGGGATCTCAATCTGTAGCGTATTGCAATCAAATTGGTATGGCAACAATGCCTAGTTTGCTATTTGCTTCTAGCAGCAAGTTCTACAGCTAGAAATTCAGCTAACTTCTGAATGGTGGGATATTCATAAAGCAAGGTTGGTTCAAGGTCAATATTCAACCAATCTGCTAAGTCACCTGTTAAACCGACTGCGGCAGCAGAGTCTAATCCATGAGCATCAAAAGTTGCTTGAGAGTCAATTTCATCTTGACTAACATCAAGCAGTTCACTTAAGTAAGTCGTTAACCAAGACTCAATCTCTACCAGGGTTATCTGTTTGCTTGACTGATTCTGAGTATCCACTTTGAGTATCTCCTTGCTAGCGGATTGATTAACAAAATAGGGCTATATTTTTCTTCTTGCCTCGATCATGCTTGGCGTAGGAGTTTTCACATCCCACACCAACCCCACTTTTTCAAAAAAAGCAATAACCCAATACCCAATATCTAATTGCCACCATTGCAGTCCGAATTTAGCTGAACTCTGGAAGGCATGATGATTGTTGTGCCATGCTTCGCCAAAGGTCGGAATCGCAAACCAAATATTGTTTGTGCTTTGGTCAGAGGTTTCAAACGATCGCGTTCCAAATAAGTGCATGGCGGAATTGACACTCCAGGTAAAATGATGGGCTAAGAACACTCTTAAGAGTCCTCCCCATAAAAAGCCTGAAAGAAATCCAATCCAGGTTTGTCGTAAAGCTCCTGCAATGACAGCCGGTAAAAGCAGACCCAATGTTAACCAGACCAGATAGTAGTTATTTACCTTGGCAATCACTGGGTCACGCAGTAGGTCTTTGGCAAACATTGCAGAATTTGTGACTTCATCGGCAAATAACCAGCCAATTTGGGCGTGCCACAATCCACGCAGCCAGCTTAATTTTCCGTCACCTGCAAGATGGGGTGAATGAGGATCGCCCGTTTGATCACTGTGTTGGTGATGACGACGATGATTGCTCACCCAGTGAATCACAGGACCCTGAGATGCCATTGAGCCTGCGATCGCCAGAAATAGTTTAAGTGCGTTACTGGTCTGAAAGGCACTATGGGAGAACAACCGATGAAATCCTACCGTTATTCCAGTAATGGTTAGAGCGTACATCCCAACCAGTAATCCGATTTCGACTGGAGTTACCCCAATTTGCCAGAGCAGCCCAAGCGCAATTAGGGAACCGATAGAAGGAATTAACACCGTTGCTAAAGCAAAGCGCTTTTGCTGATTTACAAGATACTCGTTCGATAGAGTTAATTTTTTCATTGTCATTCAACAATCCTTGTTTGTTTCTGTATTTCCTTCATGTTCTTTAACCACATCAAATTCTGAGTTCAAGAAGAGTCTTCGACAGATATATCGCTGAATCTTGCCGCTCGATGTTTTTGGAATAGTGCCTGGCTTAATGAGCACAATAGAAAATATCTGCAAACCATATTGCTCGGCTACGGATTGGCGGATACTGGCTAAAACTTCCTTGATTACCACCCTGCGAAGATGGTCTCGTCTGACCTCTTGCACAACGATTAATTTCTCCTCGCCATTGATGTCTACAGAAAATGCGGCTCCGGGAGTAGATTGAATCGCAACATGGCTTTGATTTACAGTTCGTTCAATATCATGAGGGTAATAGTTACAGCCCCGGATGATAATGATGTCTTTGATTCGCCCAGTAATAAATAGATGTCCATCTCTTAAAAACCCTAAATCTCCAGTCCGCAAAAAGGGACCTTCAGATCCTAAGTAGGCGTAAAAAGTCTTTTTAGTTTCACTCTCCTGATTCCAATACCCGATCGCCACACTGGGATCAGACACCCAAACTTCGCCGATTTGATCACGGGAACACTCCGTTAAAGTGTCAGGATTAACAATCACCACCTGGCTACATCTGATTTGCCCACAACTCACAACCGCTTCTACTGCTTTTCCCAATACATCAGAGGTCAATCGGTTCTGCTCAAGGTCTGTTTTGCGAATGGAGTGAGCCAATGGCTCTTTGGCTTTAGGCCCTCCAGAAACCAGTAGAGTCGCCTCCGCTAAGCCATAGCAGGGGTAAAATGCTTTCTGGCTGAAGCCGCAAGATTCAAAGGTTTTGGCAAAATCATCTAAGGTTTTTGTGCGGATCACTTCTGCACCATTAAATGCCAAATCCCAACGACTCAGATCTAACTCTTCTTTTTGTTGGGCTGTCACCTTGTGAATGCACAGATCGTAAGCAAAATCAGGTCCTCCACTGGTCGTTGCCTGGTAGCGAGAAATCGCCTGTAACCAACGCAGAGGCTTTTGCAAAAAGTGGGCGGGTGACATGAGTACGACTGGGAATCCACCATACAGTGGCTGTAGAATTCCGCCGATTAAGCCCATGTCATGATAGGGAGGTAGCCAGATTAAACCTTTGCTCTGCGATCGATGCTTAAAGGCGTTATAAATTAATCCTGAGTTGTGCAGGATGTTGCCATGAGTAATCATCACCCCTTTCGGCGTTCCTGTGGAACCGGATGTATATTGCAGGAATGCCAGCATCTGACGATCGAGTTCAGGAGCCTCCCAGCCCTTCACCGAACCAGGAAGAGAAACATCCGTAGCGAGACATTGCAACGGGTTTGAACTGAGTATTTGCATGAATAGATCCGTTGCCTTGAGCAATACCGCTTGTGTCGTCAAAGCCAGCCTGGGCTGGGCATCCCTTACAATTTCCTGTAAACGAGCGATGGACTTGTTGGGGCGGGGCGGATAGGCAGGCACTGCAATGAGGCGCGATCGCAGACAGGCAAAGAAAGCAATGATGTAATCCAAACCAGGAGGATAAAGTAGTAATGCTCTTTCTCCCGCAGCAACCAAGGTGCTCAAATAGCAAGCAAGACGGTCTACTCGCTGATTCAGCTCTTCATAAGTCAGGCTAATTTCCTCGCATTCACCATCGACTAAAAAGGTGTAAGCGATTTGCTCAGGCTGATGCTCTGCTCTGTACTCCAACACATCCAGCAACGATTTTGGGCTGAATTTCAAACTAAACGGATCGAGTGATTGGCTCATCATATCTATACTGTTTGGCTTTCATCTGACTATTCTGCTGCTTCTGTGTTTTTCGACGTACACCTATAAGGTCTTTCTGAAGGGGGAAAACTTATGCAATTTTGGGAAAAATGTTGATTTGGTGGGAAAGGTAAAAACTGCTGACAAAGATGATGTCACTGAGACGAGCAGCCACGCGATCGCATCCATTGTTCCCTCTGGGTAGAAAGATCGTTTGTCAGTTTATCGTTCTCAGTTCAGAAACCTATGCAATTTCTAGAGAAATTTCTCCTTCAGGGATTCAACGCCGCGATTAAGAGCAGAAATCGTAGTGTTCTCAGCATCTTCACTTGGGATCTTTTTCAGCAAGCAGAAGATCTGAAACGACTACGTTAATACTTCTGTAACATTCACGCATCATTGCATATGTTCAACTCACCCGAATGATAAGCAGATGTTCAAACGACGAAATCTAATTGTTGATTTTGTCTACTACCTTTAATCGTTAAACTATGCTATCTACCTTTGGCTCGGATTCTCAATCTAGCTTTTCTACCACACTGCATACCTCTAACACAGGTACTTTGGGGTATGCTGCAACCTCAGCATTGACTACTTCCCAAACCAATCTAGATATTGCTTTGCAATCACCCAATTTGCTCGGACGTGCCAGTGCTTCAGGCAATTTAAGTTATGACGTTAATGCCCTGGCAACAGCAATCGTTACTCCAGGAGGTAATACCATCAGCAGTGCCACCAACTTAGGTGTTCTTTCCAGCACTCAAACAATCTACGACACCTTGGGTGTAAGTAGCAGTCGCCCCAATAGTTACTACCGATTGACTCTTAACACAGTGAGCGATTTCAATTTAGCCTTGACCGATCTAATGGCTGACGCTGATGTTCGTTTACTAAACAGTGCAGGCTTCACGATCGCTAGTTCTCTCCTCTACGGATACACCCAAGATGAAGCCATTAACGTTGCCAGTTTGGCAGCGGGTGAATACTACATTCAAGTCAATCAATACCAGGGCAGTACAGACTTTACGCTCAACCTTTCTACTAATGCTGTTAGCAATCTGTTGCCCAACGAGTTTGAGCTGGGTAATGTTGGCACTGGAACTATCCTTCAGACTGGTAGTATCAGCAATTCCAATACGTCTGATGTTTACCATTTTTCTAGCTTGGCATCAAGTAGTAACTTTAATCTCTCGCTCTATGGGTTGAGTGATGATGCTGAGGTGAGAGTGATTCGAGATTCTAACAATAACGGCATTGTAGATGCTGGGGAGTCTCTTACTCAATCTGTTCAATTTGGTGCCAGTTCTGAAGCGATCAGCCTTCAGGGATTAGGAATGGGTAGCTATTTTGTTCAAGTCTATCAAGGCAGCCTAAATAGCTCTACAAGTTACTCGCTGAGTGTGCAAGGAATGCCAAGCTTAGGCTCTGCACCTGAACCAAATAATTCAATCAGCCAAGCGTTTGACTTGAGTACCCTAAATGGAACTCGACACTTTAGCGGCTTTGTAAATCAAGTTGCACCCATTTTTGGCTCCTTCGTTACTGGCGACCTTGCCGATTTTTACCGATTTAACTTGGGGACTACCAGCAATTTTTCAGTTAGTCTAACTGGGTTAACTGCAAATGCGGATGTGCAAGTGATTCGAGATGCCAATAACAATGGGCTAGTTGATTCTGGTGAGGTTATTGCCAGTTCAACTCTTGCCGGTTCATCCTCAGAATTGCTAAACATTCAAGGACTCGGATCAGGTGACTATTTTGTGCGGGTTAATGCGCCTCAAGTTGGAACTAGTACCAACTACAATCTGAATTTACAAGCATCTCCTGGTTTTGGCGTACCACCATCACCGGGATACGTTGGAACTGTTGATACGTTAAATGGGCTACGAAGCTTTGGTGGTTCGATTAGCGATCGCCGACCCTCAGACTGGTATTCTTTCAACTTAGGGGCTACCAGTAACTTTAATTTGGATTTAACGGGTTTAACAGGTAATCTCAACGTTCAAGTTTACCGAGATTTGAACAACAATGGCTTTGTAGAATCCAATGAATTCATTGCTGAATCTGCCCGCTTAGGCTCCTTGTCTGAAGCGATTAACCTTCAAGGGTTAAGTGCTGGCAACTATTTTGTCCGGGTTGCCCAAGCCACAAGCAGCTTTGATGACTACTCCAACTACATATTGAGCTTGCAAGCTACTCCCCCTAACACTAGCCTGCCTCTTGTTACGGTATAGTCGGGTATCCCACGCTTTTGTCAAATTTATCAACTAACTGCCAAGCAGCCCTGTCACGGGGCTGCTTTTCCCATTTTCAATTCAAACTGCATACCCTCAAGCGATACCGAACGATAAGCAGGTGTTCTAGAAAAATTGAGACGAATAACAGAGTGCCCTGGTAGCCAGGTATATCAAATACCCCTATGACTTTAGGGTCGGCTACCAATCAAACCGGAAAGTAAAAAAATGTAACGAGTTTCTCTTTTTCACATATGTTTATCAAATCTCGAAGAGAGCTATATGGATACGCTGGTTCACCTCGATTTACTGATTTTTTGCCATTATCGGCAGCATGACATCAATTATGTCAATCACACATTGGACAACAGATACCTCTTGTGCCTCTCCAATCTTTCTAATTCCCATTAAGTCAGACTTATGAGTAAATTGGACGAATTTAAACAGCAAGAATCAAGCGAGTTAGATCAACGTCTACTCGAACTTGTCAAAGAAGCCCGGAGTTATTCGCCTAAGACTCGGGAGCGGCGACAGAAATTAAACGAAATTGTTGCATTAATGCAGCAATCAGGAAGAATTTGGCGAGGAACTGTTGAGCATGGTGACGGTGTGTATGATTATCAGGACGCACTCCAGAAATCTTGGCTTTATTTCTGTCGTAATCTTTGTGAGGTAACCACTGCTCGTGACGCATACAACCCCGATAAAGGTAGTGTGATCAACTGGTTTAACGCGCATTTGAAGTTTAGACTGAAGCCCAGTAAGAAGAAATTTCAAACTGTGAGACCGTATATCTCAGAGGATGGTGAGCTAGTGGATCCAGTAGACAGAATACCAGCGCCACCGGAGATACCTTCTATGTTAGAGGCAGTTCACGAGTGGCTTGAGCGAGAAGTTGAGCAATTGCAGCAAATCCACGTTCGGAAGCGCCCAGACATTAACTGTTATGTGCTGATTCAGCATCGCTTGCCTCCCGAAACATCTTGGGAGGAATTAGCCAAAAAGTTTGACAGTCCGCTATCTACTTTGGAAGTATTCTATTTCAGAAAGTGTTTCCCTCGTTTAATTGAATTTGGTGAGTCAGAGGGGTATTTGTAGCCCTTTTCTATGTTACTTCGAGTCCTTTATTTCTTCAGCCATGATGTACTGTACCCAAAACACTCCTATTGCACTTCCAATTACGGGAGATGCACATCAAATTGCTCAACAATTTGCCCAAGAGCAGCTAGTGCCTGACAAAGCAGCCCAAATTTACCAGAACACACTAGCCGTTTTGATTGTGCGTGATTACTTGGTGATGCTGGATGTTCCAACGGATCTGAAAGCCAGTTTTAGCTGGAATCCGGCTGGACGTATTGCTGCTGATCTTGCCGACTTATACGTTATGGGATCAGGTCGTTTAGAATGCCGCCCAATCAGGGTAGGCGATCTCACCTGTTTCATTCCACCCCAAGCTTGGGACGACTTAATTGGTTATGTCGTTGTGCAGCTTGACGAGGCAAATAAAGAGGGAAAAATTCTTGGTTTTACACCACAGGTATCAACAACGCAATTTCCCATTAGTGAGCTTCAACCTCTGGAACTGTTGATTGATTGTCTGTCTGAAGAACCAGACGCTAAGCAACCTCTAGAACAGTTAGGTCGATGGCTAGAGAATCAGTTCGGAACTAAATGGAAAGCGCTGACAGAATTGCCAAAAACTCCTGGTGTTGTATTTGCCGGAACTTCTTCTGAGGAAGCCACCAAACGCATTGAACAGTTATATGCTAACCATCTGGGTGCTTCTCCGTTACAAAACTATCCTCCCACTTTAGATCCTATCCCAGCACTAATACATCTTCTTGAAACGACTCAGGATGAGGAAACTCGATGGAAAGCCGCAGAATTACTTTGGGAAATTGATCCTGGTAATCCTGCCACTGGAGTGCATAAAGCGATCGACTTGGGCATACAGTTGGCTGGTTCTTCAGTTGCGCTCATGGTCGCAATCTTGCCTAAATCTGCCGCGAGTATGTCAATTCTACTGCGGGCTTACCCAATGGGCGATCGTCGCTATCTCCCACCCGGATTACGACTGCTTGGACTAAAGGAGACGGGTGAGCAGTTTTTTGAAGTTGCAACCAGAAAGTTAGATGACTACATTCAATACAAATTCACGGCTGATTCTGGAGATCAATTCAGTGTCAGAGTCGTTCTAGGCAACGATAGTGTTACAGAGGGCTTCGTAGTTTGATATGCTCATCACCAGCCTGCTATTGCTAACTGGCTAATAACAAGCTGAATGAGTTTATCAATGATTCTTGATGCTTCATTTTCAACCAACAATGACCACTTCTTATGAGCAAGCTGATTGTCCTTACAATTGATCAACGTGGCAATTTCACGCAAGGATTTCCAATTGCATTTGAAGTTTGGGAACAGGGTAAGCGCCGTTATCGTGATAAGGAGTGTTCACCGCTGCCCTCAGCCCCAGATATGCCTCAGTTTTATGAGGACTGGAGACGCAAGTACAAACAACTAGAAGGGACGCGAGATATTAAGCCAGCTACCGGGCAGGTAACACATTACTCTAGTGTGATGGAGTGTCAGAAGGCAACCGAGGCATTTGAGAAATGCTTGCGCGAATGGTTTGAGCATGCCTCGTTTAGAGATCTACGAGGGCGTATCTTGGCGAAGGTTAAGGAGGATGATTCAGCCCCAATTATCATTGACACACAAGACCCTCTGCTACGAAAAATACCCTGGTATTTCTGGGATTTGTTCAAACTGCTCCCCAAGGCAGAATTAGCTTTGCTGTCTGAGGACAGTGCCACTTCCCATCCCTTTAGCAGACCTGTCAGTATTCTAGCCATCTTTGGTAGCAGTGAGGGAGGACTGAAGCTGGAAGACGATCAGAATGCTCTAATGACGCTGAAGCGGAATGGAGCCAGTATTATTCCTTTGATACAGCCTAGTAGACAAGAGCTTCATGACAAATTATGGAATCAGGATTGGGATATTTTATTTTTTGCAGGTCATAGTTCTAGCCAGATGGCAAATCATGGCGGTCAGCTTCAAATTAGTGATGGCAGAACTATTACTCTTGATGATCTGGAGAATGATCTCCGTAAGGCAGTAGAGAGGGGATTAAAGCTAGCAATCTTTAACTCCTGCGATGGTCTGGCGATCGCGGACTATTTAGCGCGGCTGGGAGTTCCCAACATGATTGTTATGAAGGAACCAGTTCCAGATGAAATAGCCCGCTATTTCTTACAATACTTTTTGGAGGAGTTTTCAACAGGTAAACCATTTTACTTAGCAGTACGCGAGGCGCGACATCGCTTGCAGTGGATAGAGCGCGATCGTGAGAACCCTTACCCATGTGCAACCTGGTTGCCTATTATTTGTCAAAATCCTACAGAGCCAGAACTGGTATGGCCGTCACAAAGACCTACGCGAAATTCCTTCTGGAGAAAGGCAGCTTTAGTTGGAGCAGGGTTGACAGCACTGGCTGGAGTGGTAGTGGGAGGGTGGCTAGTTAGGGAGAATATCAAGCCGCCAAGCTCATCACAACTAGATGAATCTTCTATATCCTCAAGCTTAGGAGGACGCAAGATGATTCGTGTTAATCCTGATAAACAAAACGGACTGATCGCTTTTGATAACAAGGATTTTAGTGCAGCGATCCAGCATTTTGAAGCCTCTTTAAGGAAAGAGCCTAACGATCCAGAGGCTCTAATCTTCCTAAATAATGCGATCGCTGCACAGCAAGATAAGCTGGGACTCAAATCAGTTCTCAGGATTGCAGTAAGTGTTCCTATTGGTAAAACACCCAGTGGTTCTGAAGAGCTTTTGCGGGGAGTCGCCCAAGCCCAAAGTGAATGGAACTGTAGCGAGATTAGAAGGGTTAAGGCTGCAATTTCTCGGTCTCAAAGTCTAGCGACATGCATTGGGGTCAATGACAAGTTGATACAGGTCAAAATTTATGACGACAAAGATGATCCTCAAATTGCTGAGAGAGTAGCCAGGGAGCTTATCCAAGATCCTTCGATTCTTGGTGCTATTGGGCACTTCTCCAGTGATGTGACACTCAAAGCTGGGAAAATCTATGAGGACGGTAAGCTGGTTGTTATTTCGCCTGCAAGCACATCTGTCAGCCTATCTAATTTTAGTGATTACGTCTTCCGAACACCTTCCAATGATGAAGTCGCAGCTAAAAATCTTGTTAATTACATCCGAAAACTTGGTTATACAAAAGCTGCCGTTGCATTTGATACTGGCAATGATTACAGTCGATCTCTTACCCGCATGTTTCAGGATCAGTTTGTAGAGAAGGGCGAACAAACAATTAATCTTCCTGAATGTGATTTGTCGAATCCAGGTGTTGGCGGTGACAGTTGCGTGAGTAAAGCTAGGCAACAAGGGGCACAAGTACTGCTTTTGACTCCTGGAAATAGGACAACGATTGATGTGGCATTACGAGTTGTTAGTGCAAATAGGGGAAAGTTGAGGTTACTGGGTGGTGATGCAATGTATGTCCCAAAGACGCTCAAAGAATTTGGACCGCAATCTGTTGATGGGAACTTAGTGTTATCTGTGCCGTGGCATAGGAGTAGTCGTCCTTCTGCATCTGAAAGAGCTTTCATCGATGATTTTCAGATGCTCTGGGGAACTGGAGCCGTTAACTGGCGTAGTGCCGCAGCGTACGAAGCAACTCAGGCGATTGCTGAAGGATTGCATAGACTGGGCAAAAATCCCGATCGCAGTTTGCTTAGACAAGAACTGCTGAGTCCAGATTTTTCAGCGGAAGGGGTTGTAGGATTGGTGCAATTTGAACCTTCTGGCGATCGCAAGTCTACCAGTGGAGTTGGAGTCCTCGTTCAAGTTCAGAAAGTTGGTCGAGATGAAGGTGGCGATAAATACGACTTTGTCCGAGTCAAGTGAGTTAGGCACTACAGATAGAATCTATTGCCAAAAATTCAAACGAGCAGCCATTAAACAGTTTTTCAATAGCCAATAATCAGTCCAGTATGGAGGAATACTCAGATGCAAAAATATTTGCTAAAAAGATCATGGATTGGAGGATGCATCCTGGCAGTTCTAGCAATCATCCTGTTGCTGCAACTCCGAACCCAAGCCTTACCCTCTGATTCGCTTAATTCATCATTTATGATGTCATCTGTTCAACCGATTTCCTCAGCAGTGACAGAGGCAGAAATTGCTCTTCGAGAAAAGCAGCTTGAAATTGCACGAGGACTCCAGAAGTCAATAGCAATGAAGCAGCGAGCTGGAGTAGCAGGCTATGAAGAGCCGCTTCAAGCACAGTACTTCATCATAGAAAATGAGATTCAGTTACTTCAAGCAAGACAATTACTTCAGGTAAAGCGGCAGTGTGACAAGAATACTGCATAGCCCTGTAGTTGAATCAGCGTGCGGGATATTTGTGTCTGCTGGAAGTACGTGATGTGGCTTCTACGATCGCGCTACAAAATTCTAAATTTCCATCCTAAGTCCAGTTTCCAATTAGCACGAAGGCAGCCCAGAAATAGGGCTGCTTTTTGTATTGGGGGTCATTCAAGATGGAGAGTTGAGCACGACGGAGAGCTTCGGCTTTGGAAATCCCTGTTTTGTTAATTTGTGCCAATTCGCTGTAAAACTTACCCATTAAACTTGATGTCGCTTTGTCATTGATCTGCCAGAGCGTGGCGACCGTACTCCGGGCACCCGATCGCACTGCCACGCCTGCCAATCCCAAGGCAGCACGATCGTCTCCATCTGCCGTCTCACAAGCACTCAATATCAGTAGCTCTAGAGGCTTTGTGCGTGATAGTTCACCGCTTTGGAGGGTGCTGCTGAGTTGATTCACCGTGAGTTTGCCATCCCAGGTGAGGATGAAGGTTTCCTCAGCCGTGCCACCAAATTGCCCGTGGGTGGCTAAGTGAACGATCGGAAAGGGGATGGCTGTGATTTGTTGTTGAAATGCAGTACTGGTAAATGTTTGATTGAATAGAACTCGATTGGGTAGTGCAGATTGAATTGTTTGAATTTCACGTTCCACATAGGGGAGCGGTGGAAAGTTGGAACGTTCTGCATCCAGCCCAGCAGCAAACACGCTCAAGGACTCTTGTTTGAGCGATCGCGGCGATATCAGTTGTAAGCCTGGAGTGAGGGCAACACTGTATTTTTCAACCAAAAACTGTTGCCCATCGTAAAGGGCGGCGATGGGAATATTGCGAAGTTTGCCATCCAACACAAACACTAACGTTTCGACGGGATGGGTGAGTAGATCAGCCGCGATCGGTTTAAGCAACCAGTCATACATCTGCTGAAGTTTGGGTAAGGTCAACTCTGAAGCGGTTTCCTGATCCAGGTCATCCCGCAAAATATCCACCAGGTTTTCGACTTCTGCGCGCTTCACGGGGGTTTTGGCATACTGCAATTCCCGCTTGGTAGAGTTGGCGCTGGGGGGGAAACTGGTAATGATGGCAAGTTGATCCTCCAACAAAATTGGGTAAACAACGGCTGCCCGCTGATCAACCTGATCGATCTGGGCTGGACTGGTATTCAAACAGGCTTCTCGGAAAAAGTTGTCGAGTTCTACTAATTGCAATGACTCGATGATGTCTCGTGCGGTTTTGAGGCGATCGGGCTGAGTGGATTGCAATAGTAACTCAACGAATTGTCGATGAATGGGTTCCACCGTATCTCGAAACGAGAATTGCACCTCTGGGTTGGCGGCTGCTAAATCAGCACGAAGTGATTGGATCGTGGAAACCGCTTCCTGGTAGGAGGCAATAGCAGCTTCACTCTTACCCTCTGCGTTGAGAATTCGTCCCAGTTGCCAGTGCCAGAGGTAAGTCAGTTCTCCCGCATCACGCGATCGCACCAGTTGGAGCGCATTCCGCGTAAGTTGTTCTGCGGCTACCCATTGTTGCGATCGCTTGGTTGCATCTTTCAAACGGAGTGCGGATCGTTCGTAAATACTTCCCAAGCTTCCTAAAGCGTAGGATTCCAGACGCGGATCGCCGAGTTCCTTTGCCTGTTGCACTGTGGTTGCTAACGACTTCGCGATTGCTGTCAAATCTGGTGTATCTTCCAACTTGATCCGGGTTTGTGCCAGATTAATTCTTGCTTCAATGGAGGCTCGACTGGTAGGCAGAGCTTCAACCCGTTGCTGAGTCTGGGGCAGCAGGCGTTGAGCCATCACCATCTGCTCAGTTTTCATCAATAGTTTCAACAGATTCAACTGAGCCTGCACTCGCAAACTGTCTGAACCTTGATCCACGACCTGTTGATAGAACGTAGATGCAGTTTGAAAGTCTGTTTGCCCATAAGCAATGTTTCCTAAACTGAGTTGGGCAAGGGCAATCACATCCTGCAACTGCAATTGTTGGGCGATCGCTAAACAACGCTCCATCACACTTTTTGCTTGGGATAGATCGCCAATGACTCGCAGCGATTCACCAAGTTGATGCAGGGCGATCGCAGACTCCGGAGAGGCTACAACGTTAGTCAATTGAGTGGTTAAGGAATCGGAATCTTTGGCAAGAAGATTAAGTGCCGTTTGTAGGAGAGCGATCGCCCGTCGATGCAGTCCCAACTGCTGCAATGCTTTAGCTTGATTGGTTTGGCTTTCTAAGACACGATTCGCTTGTCCTTGTTGTCGATGGAGGGATATGACTCTTTCCCAAATGGCTAAGGCATCTCTGGCTTGTCCTCTGGATAAGAGTAAATCTGCTTGAATATCGAGTGCTTGAGCGAGTACGAACGAGTTTCTACCAGATAGATCAACCTGATTCTGTAAAATTGCTAAACTATCGAGGATGGCGCGATTTGCCTCCTCCCAGGCTCCCATCTGTTGATGGCACAAAGATAAATTGCTCAAGCTTAGTGCTTGACGCATGAAATCACCAGCAGTTTGATAGGCTTTGGCAGCTTGCAGGAATAGGGCAGCAGCTTCAGAGAATTGTTTGGATTGGTAGCGCGATCGTGCTTGTTGCTCCAGGGTAACGGCAGATGGAGATTGACTAATAAAACTGGCGACAGCGGGAAGGCGAATTAAGCCAGGTAAGGCAAGACCCAGTGAGAGTGTCAGCAAAAAGAGTACAACCAGCCGGATGAACGGACGCTTTACCCGTTTCAGTATCGTGTTTCTTCTCATGGTTCAGAGGGAAATTGAGGGCAGTTCGACAGTGCTGAACTTTTTATCGAGAGAGGAACGGGTGTAGTAGCAACTAACAAGATTTCACCCTGGTCAGTTTTGACAATTGCTTGAGCTTCAGCGATCGCGGGAGTTGCAGCAGATTTCAGCTCGGTAACAGCAGCCGGATTCAAGTTGGCTTGAATCGTACCCTCATCCAAGCTTGCCAATGGCTTGACGGGAAGACTGCCAGGAAGCAGATCAGCCGGATTTTGTGGCAATCCTCCACGACCCGTAACAACAAATGTGCCCAGTTCACGGCTACCCACTCCACGGGAACAAGTTTGGGCAATTTGTTGGGAGGGATCTACCAGATCAAAAGGTAACTCCTGCAAACCTCTGCTTGGATCAACATCTGGCGTGTTGAGGGTGACGGTGCCACTAAAGCCAAAGGTGGAACTGGCGGTGATGTCACTGAAGGGCGTGAGTTGGGGACGAAACTGCAAGCCATAGATGCCTTGAGCAGTGATATTGACTCTGCCACCGCTGCCCGTAAACGCATTCGCAGTAATGTCGCTGTTCTCCCCTTTCACCCCAATGATGAAGCCTCTCGGTGCATTGATGGTGATGTTCCCCCCATTCCCCCCAGCGGCTGCGGTTCCTGCCGTTGCCGAGATTAAGCTGCCGTTTCGCAAGAAGAGAAAATCTCGCATATTCAAATTAATGTTGCCCCCATCTACGGCGGCTGATTCAGCACTGATGATGCCTTGATCCAGCCGAACTTGAGGGGCGGTGACGATGATGTTCCCTGCTGCCCCTGTAGTGTTTTGGGAGCGAACGAAGATGCCACTATTTGGCAGCGTGTTCTGTCGTGCGGGATCAAATGCTGGATCAGTTCCAGCGATGGTCAAACGATCTCTGGCATTGACATTGATGTTCCCTGCTCGACCTGTACTTTCTGTCGCTGCATTCAACAGGCTGCCGTTGAGCAAATCAACTGTATTGGCATTGACCGTAATGCTACCACTATCTCCATCTGCAACCGTGCGGACATCAAGTAATGCTCCATTGAGTAGCCGCAAAGAATTGGCATTGACAAAAATATTGCCGCCGTTGCCAGTTCCTCCTGTCTGACTGAACAAGCCACTAGGCTGACCAGTCTGAGGATTGCGATCGGTCATAATGATTGAATTAGCTTCAACCCGGATATTCCCTGCCGCAAAAGCAGTTTCAGTATTGGCATTGATCGTGCTTCCATTGGTCAATTGGAGGCGATTCGTTGAGAGAACAATATCATTGCCGCCTCCAGTACTACCGGGTAATGCGCGACTGGTAATAAAGGAATCATCAAACAAAATCTGATCGCTAGCTTGAATAACCACTCCTCCAGCATTACCTGTACCAGCGGTTAACGTATTCAGTCCAGTTTGATTGTTGGCAGTAAATGTTTTTGTAGAGATTTGAATTATTCCACCATCCCCAAGTCCGCCATCCTGGACATAACTAACAACATCAGCACCATCTAGTGACACGCGATCACGCGCATCAATCAAAATGTTTCCAGCATTACCCCTGCCAAAGGTTGAGGCATTAAGCTGTGTTCGATTTTTCACTTCCAAAACATTCGTCGAAATTTGAATATCACCACCCTGTCCCACTGCCTCTCGATCAACTGCACTAACTACGTTGCTATTATCAAAAGTGACGCGATCGCGAATGTTGAGAACAATATTGCCTGCATTACCTATGCCTATAGTACTTGACTGAAGTGTAGACTCAAAAGCGAGTAATTCTAATGTGTTGGCAGCAATCCGAATCGTACCTGCATTACCTACGCCAAGGGTTAAACTTAATGCTGCCCCTGCATTAAACAGGACACGATCGCGCACATCAATCACAATATCACCCGCATCCCCGCGTCCCTCACTGGCTGCTTGAAGCTGGGCACCATCTGTTAATTCCAGGGTGCCAGACGAGAGTTGAAGTGTGCCCCCCTGCCCAATGCCGGTTGCCAGAATACTCGTAACAATGCCACTGGCTCCATTGGCTAGACGACCACTGATAGTTATTCGATCGCGGGCATCAAGTCTGACATTGCCTGAGTTTCCTTGTCCGGCGGAAAGCGATTGGATTTGGGAGGCGCTATTGAGGGCAATGTTGTCAGCAACAATCTGAATATTGCCTCCTTGACCAGCTCCGGTCTGCGTGACGTTGCTTTGGATTGTGGAGGTATTATTGAGCGTGACACGATCGCGAGCCTGAACGAACACATTCCCGGCATTACCCTCGCCTGTGGTGTTGACCAACACGCTAGCACTGTCATCCATCAGAAGCGAACCTGCGGTAATTTGGACATTCCCCCCATTACCAACAGAGTTTGGCAAAACAGCATTAATGATGGCACTGTTGGGAAGAACGCTAGAAGTACCTGCGATTGTCAATTGATTTGTAGCGTTAAGCGTAATATCTCCAGCTTGAACATTGCCACTATTGCCCAAAATGCCCGAAAGCAACAAACTGCCATCAATGCCAATATTTTGACCTGTAATAGCGATCGCTCCACCCTGAGCCGCAATCACATCAACTACACTGCCATTCTGCAAAGTGACATTTGAGCGGGACGCATTACCGGGAAAGCTCAGACTCAAGCCATCATTCACATTCAGCCCAACTGTACCTTCCGATAACCCACCAATTTCTACCCGTCTTCCCGGCGAGATGATAAATGATCCGTCTAGAATTACCTCTCCACCGATCAAGGCAACATCTGTGAACAGTCCATTTGCTCCAGCACTAATTTGCATCGCGGACTGTATGCTGCCTGGGCTTTGTCCAACTTGTAAACCCGTGGGTACACTGACTGTTAGTAAAGGGACCGGATCACGAGTATTAAAAACTGTTCCATCCTGAAACTGCATACGATCGACAGTCGTTGCCAGGAATGAACCACCGACTAGCAGTGTGGCATTCGGACCAAAAATAATACCGTTGGGATTGAGCAGAAAGAAATTGGCTGGAGTGAGAGCACCTGTTGAATCAATGGTTGCAATGGTGCCATTGATATTTGAAACGAACGCATTACCCTGTCCAGTCACCCGCGTAATCACATTTTGGATGGCTGGAGTAATCACAAATCCAGCCGCATCTGTAGCGTTGGGTAGCGAGAACCGTTGAAAGCTGTGAAATAAATTGCTTCCCCGTGCGGAACCATTGGTGATAAAGCAAGTCCCGCTACAGGGAGCCGTCAAGTCGCCATTCACCTGAGTTCCCAAGGTACCATCTCCAGCGGTTTGGGCTACAGCAGGGAGAGGCAAGCCAGCGATAGCGAGCGTAAAAAGACCAGGTAGTAAGGTGAGGAAATGACAGGGGTGAGCCATGGAATCGAATTACATTATGGGGTGGGGTGAGGGCAATTTAATTGGGATGGACTATTCAGAACAGCAGGGATGGCATTATCAGCCACCAGGAAAAACTTCCCGTCAGCCGTTTGAACAACCCTTTGAGCCTCAACGATTGGGGTTAGCACGGTAGATTTTAGCTCAGAAGAAGAGTTTTGATTAGAAATCGTTTGGGAAGGGGACTCATCCAGAGTTGCTAAAGGTTTTGCTGGAAGACTGCCAGGCAGCAAATCAGTTGGATTTTGGGGCAATCCTCCCCGTCCGGTGACAACAAATGTGCCCAGTTCACGGCTACCCACCCCACGCGGGCAGGTCTGAGCGATTTGTCGGGAGGGATCTACCAGGTCAAGAGGCAACTCTTGCAAGCCTCGACTGGGATCAACATCCGGGGTGTCGAGGATAAAAACGCCACTGAGTCCAAAGGTGGAACTGACGGTGATATCGCTGAAGGGAGTTGGCTGTGGACGAAATTGAACACCATAAATGCCTTGAGCCGTAATGTCCACTCTGCCGCCATTGCCCAAAAAGGCATTGGCAGAGATATCGCTGTTCTCAGACTTCACACCGACGATGAATCCTCCCGGTGCATTGATGATGACGTTGCCACCTCTGGCAGAGTTGTTTGCACTAGCATTAATCTGGCTGCCATTGCGCAATAGCAAGAGATCGAATCCTCGAAGAAAGATTTCAGCTCCCTGCTCACCTGACTGATCATTCAGCCCGGTTTCAGCTGTGAGTCTACTGCGATTAAGCGTAATGCGATCGGCGGTAATGTCCAGTCGTCCGGCAATACCCTCTGGGCTGCTAACAGTGATGCCAGAATTTTCTGTAACAGTCAACCGTTGGGTTTGCAGCACCAGATTGCCTGCTCTACCGCCCTGGGTTGCTTCAACAGAAAGCCGACTTTGCCCATTCAAGTCTACGGTTGTGGCATCAATGAGTAAGTTGCCTGCTGCACCGGACTGGGTTGAACGAGCAGCAATCAAGCTGTTGTTGCTAAGTTGCAGGCTATTCAACTTACGAAATTGAATGGTGCCCCCGTTGGCTTGAGAATCAGTAGATGCAGTAATTTCGGCTCCATCTAAGACTTGCAGTTGGGGCGTGGTGACCAGCAAATTTCCGGCATCGCCTAGTCCGCTGGTGCGGGTGGATAGCTGGCTGGCGTTAGATGAGCGTCCGATTACCTCCACCCCGGTTGCAACATTAATGGTCAATAGCCCGCCACGCCCGGAGCTATCTTGGTTAACTTCAGTTGAAATTACGCCGCCATCTCGGATACTGAGGCGATCGCTTTGAATACTAAGGTTGCCCGCATTCCCTAACCCGTCCGTTTGAGCGGTTAATAGGCTGGGAGAGTTGGGATCATCTGGTGAAACACCCACCACCTCCACATTCGCCGCTTGAATGGTCAAATTCCCGCCTTGTCCTGTGCTGTCAGCAAACGCTCTGGTCGAAACCAGACCTCCATCACGAATACTGAGGCGACCGGCGTTGATTGTGAGATTGCCTGCATCGCCCTGGTCGAAAGTTTCAGTCCGCAAAATGCTGAGATAAAGTCGATCGTTGAACTCTGTGCCCACCACTTCAACAGTCTCTGCATTCACGGTTAAATCTCCAGCCCGACTGCTGCCGCTCAAACTGGATGTAGAAACCACCCCACCCTCGCGGATGCTGAGGCGACTGGTGTTGATAATCACATTTCCAGCGGGTCCACCTCCCTGAGTTGCCGTACCAAACCCTGACTGCCCATCCGGATCAGCACCAAACACGTTCACTGAATCGGTGGCGGTAATGATTAAGTTGCCGCCTTGCGCTGTAGCACCAGGTAAACTCAAGGTTCTCATCGATCCACCATTGCGAACGGTGAGCGATCGCGTCTGAATTTGCACCGTTCCCCCAGCAACCGAGCCAGATGTTTGTGAATCAATCGCCCGATTCCCCACGATCTCAATGGCGCTTTGAGCAGTCAGGTTAATTCGTCCGGGGCGATCGTTCTGAGTGCTGACGAAGATTAAGCTAGCATTCGGGTCATCGGCTGTTAAGCGAATGTTGTTTGCAGTGATGTTGATCAACCCACCTTGCCCGCCATCCACTCGCGCCCCCGGAGTCATGATTACTTCTGCCTGAGGAACGCCCACGGGAAAGCTTAACTGGAAGGTATCGGCGTTGAAACCAATTGCACCAGTTGCCGCCAAACCCCCTAGCTCAATGTTTCCGCCCGGTGCAAAAACAGCACCACCCTCCATCACTACATTGCCACCAACAAGAAGTAGGGATTGTCCGGTTGGGACAACCAATCCTCCAAAAGGTCTGGAACCAAGCAGCGGCGGTGACTGATTCTTAATGGTTCCCTGGTTCAATTGATTAAATACAAAGGCTGACGGATTAACCGTCAACAGTGGCGGAGCTTGTGGATTGTCCGCACTAAATGTTCCCTGTGTACCAAACTGAATTGCATTTGCAGTTGTAGCGACAAACGAACCCCGTACATCTAGTTCAGCCGTTTGAGTAAACAAAATCCCGTTTGGATTGAGCAAAAACAAATTAGCAGTGCCATCAACCCCCAAAACGCCGCGAATGGTTGACAATTCCGCACCTGTTACGCGCGTGAGAATATTTTGCACCCCAGCAGGATTGGCGAAGTACACGCGTTGTCCATCGTTCACGTTGAATCGGGTGAAACTGTGGAACAGATTGCTGCCGCGCTGGGCACCCCCATCAATGCGATCGCTCGATATGCCATTAATCAAAACATTCGGCGTGAGGCGCGACTGTTCAGCCCCAAGTGTGCTATCGGGGTCAATTTGAGCGTGAGCAGAAGCTTCACTCAGCATTAAATTGCTGCTGACTAGGACAGCACACATTAAATGTAATTTGCTCTGATTCATCGCTTGCTTTGTCTACGGAGTAGGGGACTTACACAGTCCTGTAACGTAAGTCGATCGCTGCTGAACAAACTGATCAGATGGATTGTTGACTTCGTAAAGTACCTGCAAGGCATCGGACCAGAGTTCGCGATCAGCAAAAAACTCGGCTTTGCTCAAGGCAATGTCTTCAGCCGATGCTTTTTGTTGTTGCAATCGTTGCTCCAATGTTCGCAGATCCGTAGCGATCGTTTGCCGCTGCTCGGCTGGCAAAATTCTGAACGTTTCCCAGTTATTCTGATTGACTCGACGATTGGAATTTGCTGGATCAGGCGCGACCACCTGCCATTGATAGAGTTGACCGGGTTGTAGCGCGTCTTGACCGTCATACCGTAGGGGTGCTTGAGCCGTAATGGGATGCTCCCACAAGATCTTGTCTCGCTGATTGTAGTCCCGCACCCGGAGTTGGATTCCTTGCCCCTGCCAAATAAATAGGGGGCGATCGTGCCAGACATTCAGCGTATCGATTAGCCCTGGAGCAAGCGTGCAAATCATGCCGCGAATCGTTCGAGGGTCTTTCCGACGCTGCCAGAAAACGGGTTTTGAGCGGGGTTGAGGGGGTGCTTGAGCTAATTCACTTCGTCCCAGGAAACTCTCTAAAACCACTGGAGAAATTGCCTCTATAGGCAAGGAAGTGAGGGGAAGCATGAGGCTGGTCATGACAACTCCACTAAACCATCGGCTGAATTGTGGCAGGTTAGTCATAGTGTTTTCCTCTTAAAGTGGCTGAAATATAAATCAAAAAAATACCTGATGGCAGCAGCCAGGGCAGCAAAATTGCTCCAGATATATAGAGTTGTAAGGTTACTAACCCATAAATTGCGATCGCTCCCACCGTTCCTCCTAAGATTTGGTAGCGCTGAATTCGCTTGCCGTTGCGCTGGGAGTAACTGATGCCAAGCACGACACCTTTGCCGATCAGGGCAGCGAGTCCAACCATCCACCAATCGGGGATGGGCACTACCAACCGTTGGGTGAGAAAATGATGGGTCATATATGCCAGCAGTTCTCCGCCCGTTAACCCAGATTGTTGAGTCCAAAATGCGATCGCTTTCGGGGCAGGGAAACAATCGGCTTGGCGCATTGAAAACCCCAAGCGATCGTCGCACCCACCTGCAATCAACACCAGTTGGTTGGGTTGGATTCGCAGGGATTGAGATTCGTTGGGGTCAAGCAATTTCCAGGCGGGAATGCGTTCATATACGCGATCGGGTGGTATCGAAAAATCAACCAATGGCTGCAACCCTAGAGGGGATTGTATGGTTTTGAGCGCAGTTAATTGATCACTCGTAGAGGTTGCTTCACCAACTCTTTGTAAAAATTCAGTTCGTAGATCGGTATCACGAGTCAGCGCCGGTTGGGGAAGGTGAGGCATATCCTGCTTTGCCGATTGCACCAGAGCCAGCAAGTAGGAAAACGGACATGTGCGCTCACACACTTCCAGATTAGGCATCTCTAGAAAATAGGAGAGCGCATCTGTGTAGCCCTGCATCATCCAGTTGGGGCTGGCAATTCCTGTGGCTTGACTAACACCCAGTTCCCCTTCACCATCCAAAATTGCCGAAAATATCAGCCAGGTTTGCTGCTCCACTGCCCGTTGAACAATTGCTGCTAACGCCTTGTCTCCCGGTTGGCGTGTGTCCAACAGAATATCAATTCCAATGATTAAAGCATCTAGTTGTTGCATCCGATCGATCAGTTGCGCGAGATAACTGCGATCGATTGGATGCACTTGGGACAACCCTTGTCGGTAAATCGATTCTTGGTCAATCTGAATCAGGGCAATAGCAGGCTCCGTTTGGGCCGGAACTTGCTTGGTCAGAGCACGATAGTAGGCTTGGCATAACAACCGAGCATCCAGCAACCCATCTTGCACCGGAATCTGTAAGCTCAACGTTAATCCAGTGCAGAGGGCGATCGCTTCCACCCAACTGGGTCGCAAGGCTCGCAATCGATGGGGCACGGAGTGAGGAATGCGAAATCGCTCGGCTCCTGGGTGACAAAATAGGGAGGGAATCAGGGCAGTGGAGGGATAAATGCTTTGTTGCGTTTCTAAAAAGTCTCGTGCTAGCTGGATGGCATCATACACATCAAGCTGTTGTCCCAATCTGCCTAAAAACTGCCACAGAAATTGTTGTGCCACCGCGTTGTGAATCGGTTCGCGCATGACTGCCACCTGGCTCAACCCTAAATCAATCAAGGCATTTGCCAAACTTAGACCGTTGCAAGAATTAAAAATGGCAACCTGTAATCCGTGTTGTTTCGCGATCGCCAGTTGAGGCATCAAGCTTTGCAGCGTAATGTTAACTCCTGGAGCAACACTCAGTTCTCCCCCCGTCAGTTCCGTTTCTTTACTATGTCCGGCAAAAAATAGTACATCCCATCCGGACGGGTGGGCGATCGCGTCAGTAATTTGTTGAATTACCTGAGTCGCCGTTTGTTTGGGTTGCCACCCCACGAATTGAATGTCTGCCACTTTTTGCAGCGATGCTACCGCTTGCCGATCCGCCTCAAAGTTCAACCCGGTATCATCTCCCAAAATCGCCAAAATCCTTGCTCGTTTGCCTTTTGGCTGGCTAACCTCTTGGAACGCAGCATCTCGCACGTTGAGGGGCGATCGCAAAATTTGCACATCTTCTGTCAGTCCAAATTCGTTACCCAGATTCCAGCTTTCCCAGGGTAATCGTTCCAGTTCGATCGGGCTGCAAGTTAAAAATAGCTGAATAGATGCCGCACTGCGGGAAGGATTAAGATTGGATGGTTGTCCTGCTGTGGTAATGCGCGATCGCAGTTCGTAGAGCGCGGCGCTACGTAACCAATAGTGAAACCGATCCTTCAATTTCTTCTCAGTTTCATTCAATTTTGTCCGCCAATCCATCGATACAGCAATATTGCCTGCACGTCCTCGAAGTTGCCCCGATTGATAGAACCCCAAGTATGCCTGTTGCCAGTCCTGATAAACCTGGATAACGTCGGTGGGATAGGCCACCTGTACGGTTAAGCTCTGTCCCTTGCCCCAAACCAATTCAAATAAACAGATTTGCCCTAAAGCTTGAACCTTGAGCTGGAAAACATGAGCGTGAGCTAGCAGGGAACGATTCATTACGCTTCAAATGCAAATGGGGGCAGGGTAACGCTGCTGCCAGATGGGAGGCTAACGGTAAGCATGAACTGCTCATTCAGATAGCCGATCGCCTGGGCTACTTCATAGGCAACTCCTGGCAGCAAGGTTCTCTCTAGAATCAATGTCTGTTGCTCTTGAATGGATAACCGAATTCCTTCCAGGGGGGGAACTCCCTGTACCATTTCAACGATCGCCAGGAGTGACCATTCTTGCTCTGCCTCGTTTGGATCTGCCGCCAGTTGCCAGGTGACGATCGACAGCCTCAATGTCTGTTCACCCATCAACACATCCTGATAAACCGCCCGTATCGCTTCAGGCACCTCATATCCCTGGCTTCGCAGATCTTGCAGGATGGCAAAGAAAATCGCCTCCGGTTGGGTTGCGGCTGACTGAGACGATCTCATTGCACTAGCAGTCTGCATCTCTGGTGATGCCCATGCCAACACAATTTCAGTGCTTAACTGATGCAACTCATTTGCCAGGTTTGAAATCTGTTGCTGCGCCCAGGTTGCCGTATTGATGATTGGTTGTAACAGAATTTGCTGAACCGTGGGCAACGTGGTAGTGGAGGAACTGGGACGGGCGATCGCGGTTGCTCGTAACCCAATTGCAAACAGTAATAAATGATGCAAATCAGAATCGAAGATCGCTCTCGGCAGCAGGTAGGTGTGATCGCTCGTTGGCAGCAAATCAGTGTGCTGCCGATACTGAGCAAGCTGATCGTAGCGGATAAAACATTGCACATCTGTCTGCCCATGTTCATCATCAACAGCAATAGCAATATACAGGTGAGCCACTTGAGATGGTTCATCGACTACACTAATCGGCAATTCGATCGCCTCTTCATCATCGATGCTTACCGCAATTAAGCAAACCTCTAGTTGATTCAGCACCAAGTGAGTAATTGCCGCTGGTACATCAAAATGGGTGGGTTGAATCAATCTGGTGTCTGACTGCTCTAGTTGAATGGGCAGGGTTTGGGTTTCTAGCCAGGTTACAAACCCTTCTAGTGCCAGCAATGCCAGATAAGATTGCCATCGAATTGGTTCAGGCAGCATTTGACTGAGGGCAACAGCACGATCAATCGCCGCTGAATTGAGATCAACGCGATCGTCCACCTGCGGCATAAAGTCCAACGGAATGGAGTTAACAGAATCAGAAAACATAGAACAAGGTGAGAGGGTGAATCATCGGTTTCAAAACGAAAGTCCTTTGAGGTATTCACAAATGTGCTGACCGAGCAAACTGCCTTGTTGCTGAAGATGGGCTTTTGTCGTAAATCCCCAATCCTGATCCTGTCGAATCAGTTGATCCAGTTGCTCGGTCAGCGCGGCATCAATGGCAAGGAGTTGATCGGGATCATCCCCCACATTTGCAACTGCTTGAATATAGTTCTGCAAGCAGGTGAACATATGAAGTTTGATCTCCGACCTAAGTTGAGTGAGCTTTAGCAGTTTAGCAATCCGGTCCTGCCCACCAACCTCCATCTTCTTGGCAATCTCACTTTGAGATAGTCCTTCGCAGTAATAGGAGTTGAGTGCCTGCAAAAAATTCTCGACGGTTGTAACGCGAATGCGGCGAGACGTTCCCTGGCTTCGCCCCTTCATAACGATGTCGATGGATTGGTTCAAACACTGCAAGACTTGCTGCTGATAGTCGCGCAAGAAATTATTCATCTCGCGATCGTCCTCTCGTGCAGCAGGCGGTTCAAGCCGTTGAAATGATTTGGGTTGCTGCTTGAGTCGATATTGACGGAGCCGCGTTGCACTCCATTGCAGGCAAGCCATCACCATCGTAGAAGACATGGATTGATGAAACGTTGTCTGAATATAGGACACCATTCGCTGCAACTGCTCTGCTGTCGGTTCCGTGCAAATTTCTCCTCGGCTACCTGGCCGATCGGGTAAGTAAACAAATCGATAAGCTTCATGTACCCATACTGCTTGATTAGTCGGGGCTTCAGCTTCATCAAAGTACTGCGTTAAAATGCGTCGAAGTTGTCGGGGTTTTGTGTCATTGAGTAAGCCCCAATCTGAAATGAGCAAAAGCCCATAATCCTTCAAACATCGTTTTAAATCAGCATTTTGTCGCACTAATCGTGCAGCCCAAGTGCTTAACGCCGCAACTTCAGGATTATATTTCTCCAAAATCTCATACCCCAAGGGCTTGAAGCTGCCAAGGATAATCTCGCCCTCGTCATTCAGGACATAGGACAATAATTCTGCTTTGTCAAAGCCATAATAGCTCCCAAACTGTTTGACTAAAGCTTGGCATTCTTGCAAAATTACGTGGGAAATGTAGCAGCGCAGACACAAACCCGCTGCTAAATCACCCGCTTGAAATCGTTGAACGAGTTGTCTTTGAAGTACCCGGTCAGGCTTAGGTTCTGCTTGTAAGTTTGGAAAAAACTGCTGGAGATAAGCATGAGCCTGAGGAATTTGATTAACCTGATGTCCACCCGCAGAATTTAATCGAACCAGTGTCCAATATCTTGACGTTTCCCAATTTTCATCATTCTTCATATTTGAACCTGCGGCGGTAACCACACTTTAGTCATCGTCAGGTTCTCTAACTGGTATGTCAACATTTGCAAACCTGTTATTTCCCACCGCTCTTCAACTCAACAAAACCTAAACACTTGTAAAGCATTAAAGTGAGGCATCTTTGATAGTCTCATACCTTACCCAAATTTCATTGCTATAGAATCTGCCCGCTTGCTCCAAGCCAAACTCATTACTTAAAAGCAGTCCTAGCCAGATCTCTACCCACGGCATCTTTAAGCTCCACTGCAATTTGCACAGGTGAACTGCTTGCTTTGGAGCATTTGCCTCCATCCAACAAGCGATTGCCGCCGACCATCTCACTGGATCTTCCTCCCCCGCCAACTGTCGAATCATCTGGTTTTGCTCCTCCGCCTCAATCTGCTCCACCATTTGCAACATCACTTCTGGCTCCACAACCGCTACAACAGAATCAGTAGGGTCAAGAGTCTGCGTATCGCGGTTGCGTTTTGACTTGGGTTGGTCAACTAGGGCATCTAAATCTACAGCCATCGATTGGCGAACCCACGCCTCCAGCACCTCAAGATCGATTAAAGGTAATTCCACTTCTGAAAGTGCGTCAGCCTCCTCCCAATTTCCCATTAATAGATTGAACCGTAGTGCATAAATCTCCGCTATTTGCTCGATCGCCTGACCTGCTACTTCAAGCTGTTGGTTTTCAGGTAGCTGAGCGATCACCCAATCCAGCAATTCGCACAACCGCTTTAAATTGGCAGTTTGAGGCATTGCCACTCCATCCTTGAGTTCCTGCCAAAGGTCAGTTGCGGCTTGCTGCATTGCTATTGCTACTTCGCGGCACTACTGGACATGGGCTGAAATGGATTCGCGATAGGACAATCTTCAATATGGCGATGCACTTTTGCTGCAAATCATTGAAACCGCTTGCCCTGATTGTACGATTGGGCAAATCGCTTAGAAAACTCTTCAAGGATGAGCGGCGGCAGCAGCGCCACCTCATCACCCCGCTTGCCATAGCAAAATTCAGGAATCATTTGTTCTTTAAATTCTTTCCCCACCCACAATTCGGCTCCAATTGCATGAACAGGAGTTTCGCCGGATTTGAAATGATGAGGTTGTTCGCTGTAAATCACCAAAACTACACTGGCAGTCGGCACAATTGGGAGCAAAAAGCCTTCTTGTGTTGATAGCTACAGCATGAACACCCCAGGACGCAGCTTTTTTGAGTCCCCTCACCCAATTCCAAATTCATCTGAGCGAAAACGGCAGAAACAATGTATGCCTGACTTGAAGGAGCCTCCCTCTGGTGATCTGTGATGGGAGTACGTAAAGGAGTGGTTGACTGCCAAGGATCTAGCGGAGAATACCGATCGCGCCTACACAAAAGAATTAAAGCGCTTTTGGAACTGGACAGATAAGCCTTGGAGTCAAGTGACAACTTGGAATATCACGGGCTACAAAGACCATCTAGAAACAGCAGTGATTCAAGATCCAGAAACAGACATACCGAAGCGGCAGATCTTATCTAACTCGGTGGCATTGGCAGTGCGATCGCTCAAAAGCTTTTTCCGCTGGATGCAGCAAGCATACTACATCACGGAGAACCCAACACTGACGGTGCGCGCGCCTAGTGAGGCAGAACCCGAGTCAAAAGAACTAACTGATCTTCAAGTTCAAGCACTGTACGCTGTCCTAGAGCGTCGAGGGCAATTACGTCTGCGCGGTACTGCACTGCTGGCAGTCTTAAGCCACGGACTAAGGGCAGAAGAGGCAGTTCATCTAAACCTTGAGGATTATGACGGCAAGCGGCTTCACATTCGGGAGGCAAAACAAGGATCAACCGAGCGAGTGCTGCTCGACACTGACCAATCAAGAACAACATATTACACCAATTTTCAGGTAATTAGCCTCCTTCCACACTTAAAAAACAGGTTTTCTCCTAAGCTGTGTCAACCAACTTTTTACGATACTGCTGAACCTGCTTGTAGATGGGGATACCATAAATTTTTTCTTCAAGACTCTGCCATTTCACTCCCTCAAACACTTCTAGTGAAGCAAATTTAAGAAATTCAGCTTTTTTAGACATCCCTTTGTAGGAAAGCGTTGCTTGTCTCTCGTGCTTTAATCGAACCAGATCTTCAGGCGTACATTCCCCTGGTTTTACTCCCATTTGAAGTAAATCTTCTCTAAAATCTTGGTCTGGATATAAAAACTCAGCCGCAAAGACTTCGGCTCCAATCTCGATCCGCTCATTCTGGTTAGTCTCGCCGCACATTATTGCACCAGAGGCACGATCAACCAAAAAATGTTTGAATTCATGTGCCATTGTAAAAATGGCTGGCGCATCAGGTAAGGTGCGGCTGATCATGACACTTACTCCATACTCATCGCAGAAAAAAGCGCCGCGCAGAGTCTTAATCACACCATTAGACATTGCTCCTTTTGGCGGCCACAAGTCCAGCCGAATACCGTGCTGTTTATAAATGCGTCGAAGATCAGACCGAAGAACTCGCGGTGTTGTGAGTTCATGTTCTAGTCGTTGTTGACGTGCGAGTTCCTTCAACTCCTCGTAATATTCATACCGACTCATTCCGCTAGCTTCCTTTTACGACCTGATTTCGATTGCTCCGCTTGTTTTTGTAGGCTACGAGCCTTGCGAAACTCGGCATATCGACGTAGCTCTTCTAAATCCTCAGGAGGCAACTGCTCGGCAGCACGCAAAAGAGCGATCGCCTGCTCATTGGCTTGATTAGCTTGCATCTCCTCAGGTGGGAAGAAGCTCAAAATAGATACACCAAAAAATCGAGCTAATTTTTCTAAGTCTTCGATTGTAGGGCGGTAAGTGGCGGTTTCCCAACGAGAAATCGTGTTGGCAGCAATGCCAAGCGCCTTTGCTAAGGCTTCCTGAGACAATCCTTCTCCACCGCCGTAGTTCGTTCGCAGATCCCGAATTCGCCTTCCGATGTACTCTATCAAACTCATGCGGATTTCACTCTTAGAATTTGCTGTGCTCCTAGGAACGTCCTTAAACAGGATACAGCTTTCCTGATAGTGTTGACAAATTTCTTAAGGAGCGCTAATATCCTGCTCAAGGAAACTGGTTCTACACAAAAAGGATATTTTGAACTAGAAGATCGGCTCGATTTTAACGATAGTGGCTGGCGCTGTTGACCAAGGGTTGATCGCTGTAGATGAGGCACACTAATTCTTCTGCCTCAACATTCAGGTTTAAAAATGGTTTCGGTATTTGGACTTTCACAGCATCAGCTTTGCTACTTTTAATTCTTGATTTTAGGTTACGACTCTATAATTTAGTTCAAATGTTCGCATCTCTCCATCACTCAAATGCTCAAAGATGATTCAGGGCAATTAATCCAAGACCTCTCCAGGGGTATCGTTCACCACTTTGGTGACTTAGAGAAGTCAACCTATCGGTCTTTCCCTTGCCCACTCCACCGAGCAGTTGAACACCTTCAAGCTCTGTGCTTGACTCAAGGACAAACCGGACCAATTGGCATTCCCCAATTTCTCAATTCCTGGGCGCAGCAGCCAATCAAGGAGTGGGGCATCTTGCTGGAGTTGCCTGATGATTGGGCAAGTGAAACTCTTCTTGAACAAGGCTCACCCAGTGCCTTCTGCATCGAGATTCTGCCTGAATTTAGTGAGGACGAACAGAATCAAAAGATTTTCTTCGAGGCAGTGTTTGAGCGATCGGCTTGTCAGCCCAGCCGGTACTCAGATCTTCGGTGTTTCATCACTGAGCATCCTGTAATTTGTTTGGGCGAGTTAGAGGTTCGACGCATTACAGAGTTCGAGGAATTTAGTGACTTACTTAACCCTCAAGCCGAACTGAGCTACGAGCCTGCTCCGGAGTCCTACCGTTATGAGGGAAAGTTTTGGTGCTGTGGGCATTGTGGTGGACTACTGCACCGCATTTCTGGAACTAGGGGAATGGAGTCACTTCGGTGTGAAAACGCTTATTGCGCTCAATATCAAAAGCCTCCTGCGCAATTTGAAAGTGATGAAAATGCTCGGGTGTTACGGCTGAAACGGTATTTGCGCCATTTCTGGCATCGACCTGGAGCAGTGGAATTGAGGATTGAACAACAACTTTGTAGCCTTGGGGTGGAAGTGCTGCTATACCCCGAACGCGACGCTTACGATTTACACCTGAATTTTGACGATGGCTCAAGTTGGGCGATCGATGTCAAGTTCTGGAAAAAAGCTCACAACTTAGGGCAATCCATCACAGAAGCGATTCCTCAAATTGAAACCATGCCTCACCAGAAATCATTTTTTGTGTTTGCCGACGAACTAAAGCACGAAGGCGAGGCTTACATCAGAGTATTTCTCAACACTTGCTCGATCAAGCTTCGACCAGAACAAGTGCTTTTTGAGTCCGATTTTATTCAGCTAGTGCGTCAACAACAGAAAAAAACAAATGCGTAAGATTACAGCATGGCAAGACCGTTTAAAGCCCTCAATCCGATCACTGCCAGAAAAAACACAGGTGCGAGAATTGCTAGATGCAGAATTGGGACTGTATCTACTAAGCCAAGTGGCAGGTGAAACTGAGCCTACTACTGGACTATGGACATTGCTAACTGGCTATTCGCATGATGCGATTTTCAAAAGTTTGTCTGAAGTACAGAAACGCGCCATCGCGATCGCTCGTCATTTGCTAGTACGCTATCGCCGCCCATATAGTTGGAACGAATTGCTAAAAACGTATCGAAGCTTTCCCGAATCTGTTCGAGGCTATGAAGTCTCTACTGATCTCACAACTTACCAGAGGCGGCAAAACTTTTCAGAGGCACTCAACCGCTTTGAAGTTTATGAGCAGACATTGCTTACTGGAATTCCCTTCGTAACCAGTTCTATCACTTGGGCAAAGCCAGGAGCTTACAGCACTTTCCGCAACAAAATGGGACAATTATTGAAGAAATAAACTAAGAGAAATCAGGATGTGCCATGACAACCTACTCTACCGACCTTAGAGAACGAGTTGTTCGCGCCTATGAGAAAGGAGAGGGATCGATTCGGCAACTGGCGCTTCGATATG
>JANRIN010000077.1:0-30311 GCA_033764965.1 Leptolyngbyaceae cyanobacterium bins.302
CAAGCGCTCAAATTCTGCTTGAGTCAGTCCTGTCAAGCTTCTGAGCACTTGAGGTTTGCTTTGAATTTTGGCGTACGATAGCATTGCCGGTTCCGAAATTATTTACTTTCTAGGCTAACCTATTTCCGATTAAGTCTTTTGATGCGATCGCGAGTGATTTTACAGTTTCCGTTAAATTCCGAGGTCAGTACAAGGATCTCTATGATCAAGCAGGGTTGATGATTCGCGTGGATGACAAACACTGGATCAAGACAGGAATTGAATATGTCGATGGGATGCAACATTTAAGCGCAGTTGTCACCCACGAGTATTCGGATTGGTCGATGACTCCATTGGTCAATCCACCCGAAACCTTCCAACTGCGCGTGGAACGGGTGGGAGAAGCAATCCACCTTGCCTCCTGGAATGCAAAAACGGGCTACCAACCGTTTAGAATGACTTACTTGCCTGACGCGATTCCCCTGCAAGTTGGTGTGATGTGTGCCTCACCGCAGGGCAACGGCTACGAAGTCGTGTTTGAAGACTATTGGGTTGAAACTTCTGGCTGACGATCGCACTCATGGATCGCTACTCACCTTGAGCACTCAACCGATGGACAGTGTGTTAGATCTGTGTTTCAGTTGCGCTCAACACACGATGAGTGCGGGTCGAGCGGGGTCGAAACCCACATTTTTAATCCATCACCGGGAGGATCGAAGAGCTTTAAAATATGACCTAGATTCCATTTATTATGGATTATTAAAATTATGGTTGCCAAAATCAAACGTGCTTTTCTTGATACGGAAGAGGGTCAGATTCATTACCGCATAGGTGGTGAGGGAAAACCTTTGTTACTGCTGCATATGAATCCCCGCAGTAGCGACGAATATCGCGAGTTAATGCCTCTACTGGCTCAACAGGGGCGACAGGTGATTGCAATGGATCTGATGGGGTTTGGGGACTCTGATAAACCACCTCACCTGTACTCGGTTGCGGACTATGCTAAAACTGCGATCGCTCTACTCGATGAACTTGGTATTGAACAAACGGATATTTTAGGAAATCACACAGGCGCATTCGTCTCCGGAGAAATCACAGTTGCCTATCCCGATCGAGTCAACAAGCTGATTCTGGGCAATGTTGCTGGGTTTGGGGAAGCCGGAAAAGTGGAATTGATGCGACGGTTTGAGGAAGGGTTTGTGATTCAGCCGGATGGGTCTCATCTCATGGAGCGCTGGCTGGCTCGGAGTCGCTATGTTGGCTCGGCAGCATTGAATCATCGTTGGGTCTTAGACGACTTGAAGTGTTTTGGCTATCCGTTGTATGCCGTTTGGGCGGTGGGCAACTATTGTATTGATGCAGCGGACCGATTTCGATCGATCCAGTGTCCAACGTTGATTTTGTGGGGAATCGACGATGTGCAGGAGTTTGAGCATCTCGGATTAGCTTTGGCAAAGGATCGTTACTTTGTTTCACAAGCAATTCCCCACGGCAAAGTGGTTGAAATTCCGGGCGGAACCATTTGCATGATGAATCAGATCCCGGAGGAAATCTCTCAGATTGTGATTGAGTTTTTAAATGAATAAGCAAGTGTTTGTAAATCAATATTGCGATTCCCTAAATCCCCCTTAAACCAGGGGAACTTCAGATTTAGGGCTTTGGTTTGCCCTTTTTCACGAGGGTTAGGGAGGATCGTTTCAGGGATTACTTTTTAGCCACGTTTACACCCGGTTACAAACAGCTTCTAAGGATCGTGAATTCAATAAGACCGAAAAGGGGTAAACGATGGTTGCAGGCGTTGCTCATGAGGTCATCAGCAGGTAATTTAATCTCAAGAACGTTCCGGGTAGACGCTAATGGGATCAGCGATCGAATTTTTCCAGATCAGGCGAACAAGCCACGGAGATCACCTGGCGTAGTTTGTAAATTTCTGCATCTTTCTCAAGGATTCCATTAGCGCCTAGTTGTTGGATGTATTTTGGATTCAGGCTTTTATCTGAAGTAAAAAAGAAGAAGGGAATACGCGATGTACTGAGATCATTTCGTAGTTGCTTAAGCACCTCAACTCCGTTGATATCGGGCATATTGAAATCGCAAAGAATGAGATTAGGAGCATGGTCACGAGCTAGCCGAATGCCTTCAGAACCATTCTCTGCGGTGAGTGGATGAAACCCCTCAAATCTTAGCCACTCAGCCAACGTCAGACGAAATGATTCATTATCATCAATCACGAGAATGGTTTTCATAATTTGGTAGAATAAAAAAGAAAAAGGAGCAAAGAGCGGTTGCACTTGCCCCTGTAGATTCATCAATTTGCGTTGATTCTTCTGCATAAAAACCTTTCCCTATCCAAACTCTGGCAGGCAAAAAATCGGGATGGGTTCGACTTCTACCTCGTAGTTGTTAGGGACTTAAGGATGACAGTTAACTAATATCGAGAGGTTGTCATTCTGAGCAGTTAGCAAAGAATCGCAGAGATGCTTCACTTCGCTCCGCTTGTTCAGGATGACCAACTCCGGATGTTATTTACGTCATACCCCTTAAGAGAAGGCTTGGAGGTGTTACTCTCTAATCTAAGATGCTAGTAAGAAAGAGTAATCCACTCCACAACCTATAGTTTCGCGATTATTTGTGACAAAACTGTGAAGGATGGAAAGAGAACGCCAAATTCAGGTTTAATTGCTAAGATTTTTACAAAATATATTTTGGTGAAATGTTTTGATTTGAAAGCGATGATCAATCTCTCACAACATTATTTGGCAAACCACATTTTGAGACATTATCTATACTCCATGTTTATCATTTCCTGCAAAAAAAGATCGATCAGTTCCAGGTGATAGCAGGTTGTTTGGGAGGATAGTGATGAAAATCCTGGTTGTAGAAGATGATCCAGTAATCGCGCAAACTTTACGGATTCTGCTCTCAAGCTATAGCTACGCAGTGGATGTTGCGGCAGATGGGGAAACAGGTTGGGAAATGGCGGAAGCCTACGAGTATGACCTGATTGTGCTGGATGTGATTTTGCCCCGTTTGGACGGTATTAGTCTCTGCCAGCAGATTCGCACAGCAGGATATAAGACTCCGATTTTGTTATTGACGGGTCAGGCAGGGGGAACCCAAAAAGCGATCGCTCTCAATGCGGGGGCAGATGATTATGTAGTGAAACCGTTTGATGCAGAGGAGTTGGTGGCGCGGGTGCAGGCGCTGTTGCGGCGTGGCAAGGCAACCAGCCAGCCCATTTTAACCTGGGGACAATTATCGATCGATCCCAGTACCCGCAAAGTTGCCTATGGCAACCATATCCTTTCTATCACTCCCAAAGAATATGCAATTCTAGAGTTGCTGTTGCGAAATCCTCAAAATATACTCAGTTCTAAAACAATTGTGGAGCGTGCTTGGACTTCTTTAGAATTTCCTGGAGAGGAAGCCGTTCGAGTGCATATTAAACGAGTTCGACAAAAACTCATGGCGATTGGTGCGCCTAAAGATCTAATTAAAACTAAACATCGAGTGGGCTATCAATTAAATCCACTCTACGCATCATCTGATCTAACAAAAATGGCTGATCAGTTCACGGCACCTCAAATCGCTGAAATCAATACCGTGAACGAAGAACTACGCGCTACCTTAGAGCAGATGCGATCGACTCTGGCAGCGGTGCAGCAGCAGAATCAGGAATTGGCGATCGCGAATCAAACCCTGGAGCAAGAAAAGCAGCAGTTAGCACGGCAGTTAGCAGAGCATCCCAGCGAACAACAGATGTCTCACGATCGCGATTCCAATCGTTATCATTTACTCGATGCTGAAGGGCGAATCATTCAAATCAATGAAATTGGACTGGCGATGTTGGGCTACTCCCGCGAGAGTGCCATGACAGAACGCAACTGCCGTGAAGCGAATCTTGCCTTTTTAGCCGAAGTTAGCCAGGATCTCACCCACCTGACAAACATTGACGATACGATTAACCAACTCGGTGCCAAAATCGGTGCATATTTCAACGCCTCTGTGTGTGCCTTCAGTGAAATAGACGAGCAGCAGCAGTTTGCCACTGTCCTCTACGAGTGGAAGCGCGAAGATTTACCCAGTTGGAAAGGCAGACATCGCATCGACGATTTTCACACTGAGGATTTCTGCCAAGCTTGCTGCCGAGGAGAAACCTATATCGTGCATGACACTGCCCGTGACCCACGGACGAATGCCGCGCAAATGGCTGCCTTCTCGGTCGGTGCGTTTGTCGATGTGCCACTCGTGCGGATGGGTCGGTGGCAGTTTAGTTTGACCATTGCCGACACGGCACCACGAGAATGGCGAACGGACGAAATCCAGTTGATCAGCGAACTGGCTAATCGCATCTGGTTCCGTCTGGAAAGCGCCCGCGCTGAAGCCGAGCTGACCCAATCGGAAACAAAATATCGATCGCTGTTTGAATCGATCGATCAGGGGTTTTGCCTGATCGAATTGTTGTTTGATGCCAACGACAAGGCGATTGACTACCGTTTTATTGAGATTAACGAGGCATTTGAGCAGCAGAGCGGTTTAGTTAATTCGGTCGGAAAAACCATTCTTGAACTGGTGCCCAACTTTGAACCGCAGTGGGCGGAACTTTACGGGCAGGTGGCAAAGTCGGGGGAAGCTGTCCGGTTTGAAGCCGCTGTACCCTCCATGAACCGCATCTTTGATGTTTATGCGTTTCCCATTGGTGCGCCGGGTCAAAACTTGGTTGCGGCGCTGTTTGCTGACATCACCGATCGCAAACAGGCAGAAAAAATCTCGTGCCAAACTGCCGAATTGGATGCGTTCCGGGTCTCTCTGGCTGATGCCCTGCGCCCACTCACGGATGCTTCAGAAATTCAAGCGATCGCTGCTCGCATTTTGGGTGAAGCGTTGCAGGCAACACGGGTCATTTACATTGAGGTCGTGTCAGAGGGTGAGGAGGTGATCGTGCATCGCAACTACACCAACGGGGTGGCAGAGTTGAGCGGGCAATATCGGTTAGAAGACTACGGACGGAACCTGATTGCAGATCATCAGGCTGGACACACCCAAATCGTTACCGATATCCCCCATAACCCAAGATATACAGAGGCGGAGAAGACGAGGTACCGCGAACTGGAGATTGCTGCCCACATTGATGTGCCACTGATTAAAAATGACCAGTTTGTCGCTCTGTTGGCAGTGCATCAATCCACACCGCGCCAGTGGACCGAAACCGAGGTTAGACTGGTTGAAGAAACCGCCGAGCGAACCTGGGCAGCCGTCGAACGGGCGCGTGCCGAAGTTGCTCTGCGCCAAAATGAGGAGATGTTACGGTTGACGTTGGTCGGTGCCCACGCAGGCACATGGGCTTGGGATCTAACAACGGATCAGATCACCTGGTCGCCCAAAACCTATGAACTGCATGGACTCGATCCAACCGTTGAGGTGCCCCATTATCAGATCTGGTATGAAACGTTCTTGCATCCGGACGATCGCGATTGGGTGAGTGTTTATATCGCCCAGATCATCGAGCAAAAAATACCAGAGTTCCAATTGGAATATCGCATTGTTCATCCCCACCACGGCATTCGTTGGTTACTCAGTCGCGGTTGTCTGACGTGTAATGCAGCGGAGGAACCCGTGCGGTTCAGCGGCATTAAGCTGGATATTACCGATCGCAAACAGGCAGAACAAAAAATCCAGGAACAAGCGGCACTGCTAGATATTACCTCTGATGCCATTTCTGTGCGGGACTTGAATCATCGCATTCTCTACTGGAATCAGGGGGCAGTACGCCTCTATGGCTGGCAGTCCACTGAAGCGATCGGGCAGATTGCGCCTGAGTTATTGCAAGTTAATCCTGATCAACTCTCTGAAGTTATGCCAATATTGCTGGCTCAGGGAGAGTGGCGGGGGGAAATGCAAAAAACTACCAAAATGGGCAAAGTGGTGATTGTAGAATCTCGGTCAACACTCGTGCGGGATGCAGCCCATCAACCCCAATCGATTCTTGCTGTTGATACCGATATTACCAAAAAGAAACAACTGGAGGCTCAGTTTTATCGTGCTCAACGGTTAGAAAGCCTGGGTACGCTTGCCAGCGGCATTGCTCACGATCTCAACAATGTCTTAACTCCCATTCTGGCAATTTCTCAGCTTTTACGATTGCAGCAACCTGATTTAACGGCTCAATCGCAAGAACTCTTGCAGCTTGTGGAAACTAGCGCCAAACGAGGCACAAAACTGATCAGGCAAATTCTGACTTTTTCACGGGGAACCGGAGAAGAGCGTCAGCCAGTACGGGTTAGCGTCGTGGTGCAAGAAGTGCTCACCATTATTCAACAGTCTTTTCCCAAAACGATCGAGATTCGCCCCAACCTTCCTGATCCATGCCCTTGGTTTGCCCTGGCGAACTCAACCTATTTGTATCAGGTGTTGATGAATCTGTGCGTCAATGCCCGCGATGCCATGCCCAACGGAGGAATACTCTCTCTTTCGGTGACGCATAATTTTGTGGATCAAGCCGTTGCTCAAGCAAATCTGGATGCTCAGGTGGGAGACTATGTTGTGATTACCATTGCGGACACGGGCACCGGAATTCTGCCAGAAATTCGCGATCGTATTTTCGATCCCTTTTTCACCACAAAACCATCTGGAAAGGGCACCGGATTAGGACTGGCAACCGTGTTGGGTATTGTCAAAGAGTACGGCGGATTTTTGCAGGTGTTGAGTGAAGTCAATCGCGGCACTCAAATCAAGGTATTCTTACCTGTCACCGAAGGAACATTGCCCCCCCTCTGCGCTCCTCAAACGGTTATTAAGTGACAATAGAGACTGATTTTGAGCGTTGATGATACAGTATTGCAGCGTTTGATGCCCCCAAATCTGATGTTCAATCTCAACCATTCGCTCGAAATTGTTTGATTGTTCCGTTTATCAGTCGCCCTCAAACTCTGATTGTGAGGCTTTTTCTTTGGCTGTCGAATCGTGACTCCAGCAGGTGCAAAGCCTTGAAATCCCGTATCTTGCCATCAATGACGTTATTTTTAACGCGATGGTGCTTCTTCTTGCCACTGTAATTATCCTGCTGCTCCGGGTCTTAGGGGCGGTCGATCGAACGCTCAGTCCCGTCCATCATGAACTCTAAACTGGGGCATTGCCGCAAAATCGCTTCCAGTCGTGCTGGCTCTTACTCCAGCAACTGTCTCTGGATTGATACAAGTCATGAGTTGCAAAAGATTATAAAGAATTCTGGTAAAAACTCCTCTATCTTAAGGTCAGGGACATTCATAAAAGTTCTTGATAATTTAGTATTGGCGTTTACTTGGCAATCAGTATGACTAATGCTAATCCTCGTGACCAACGGTCTGCTGACCCCTCGGATCGGTTTGATTTAGATGCCCACCGCTCTACACCAACTTACCCTGCTCCATTCGATTCTGCCCAAAGTCGTTCTGGCTATGGCAATGGCTTTTTAACAGGTTTTCTGAGTAGTAGTGTGCTGTGGCTATTGCTGGGTACAGCTCTGTGGTTTACGCAATTGCGTCACACGCCTCAACCAACAACGATCGCCCCTGCATCCCCCACCACTCAAGCCCCTCAGTCTGCACCATCTGAGGCGGTTGAGCCAGGGACAACAAATCTAGATTCAACTCAGTCAAACACATCAGGTTCCGAGACTGCCCCTGCTCAACCGCAAGTGGGGCAAGCACCAGCCTTAACCGGACTGAATCTTCAACGGAATCATCCGAATGGCTCTACTTTGCGAGTGGAACAGGTCAAGTTCTCTCCAGACAGCATTGCCATAGCAATGACCGTTACGAATGGGGCTGATTTTGACATCACCCTCAACTCCTTTGGCAAAGGGATGTATTTGCAGGATGACCAGGGGAATTCCTATAATCTTTCAGCCCCCCAAACCAATCCAGATGTGAAAGTGCCTGCTAAAACAACGGCTCGCGGTGAATTTGTGTTTTTGGGGAGTATCCCCAGCAACGTTACGAAGTTGACGTTAGTGACAAATTTGAGAAATGGCGGTTCGGATACCAATCAATATTCGCGGATGCCAACTTTCCAAGTAGGAGATATTCCCGTTAAACGATAAAACCAGTAACGATTCAGATTTTGTGGAGTTCCTCAGTTGAGGACTCCATATTCCTGTTTTCAAAATGTCGTTTTTCAAGACAATTGTTTATGACTTTCTCACGAATCCTGAAAAAGTTTTCCCGACGATCGTGCTTCTGGATTGGAGGGGGAGTGTTATCTCTAGTGCTGATGGGTTGTAACCAAACGACCGCAGTTACGACGACTCAACCACCTGAAAGTACAGTCGAGATCTCTCAAATGCCTGCTTCTCAAATGACGCAGGGAGCGTCTACCGAGTCAACTGCGACTGCGCAATCTCAGACTGCAACACCAGGTCAGAATGAGAGCACGGCAACTACAGCTTCATCAGTTCAGATTCAGCAAGCTCCACAATCAACACCATTATCGATCGAGAAAACCTTATCTGAGCTTGACGCGAAAAAAACTGATCGCGGCACTGTCATCTCTCTTCCTGGCGATGTGTTGTTTGACTTTGATAAGGCGACAATTCGCCCGGATGCTAAAGTGACTCTAGCAAAGATTAATCAACTCATAGAGTATTACAAAAATGCCCCCATTTTGATTGAAGGGCACACAGACTCAAAAGGATCAGATAGCTACAATCAAAAACTTTCAGAACAGCGATCGCAGGCAGTTCGAGGCTACTTGGTGAATCAATTTCAGGTTGCCCCAACTCGGATTCAAGCAAAAGGGCTGGGGGAAACTCGCCCTGTTGCTGCAAACACGAACCCAAATGGGTCTGATAATCCGGCGGGACGACAACAGAACCGACGGGTGGAAGTGGTTTTGCAAAACTGAGGCGAGTAAACTTCAAATCAATTTTGCAAGGTGAAGTAAAAAGTTGTTCCGGTATTGGGGTGCGACTCTACCCAGATGCGCCCCCCATGCAGTTCGACAATTTTCTTACAAATTGCTAACCCAATTCCACTGCCAGGATATTGCTCGAAGGTGTAGACCCGCTGAAAGATCTCGAAAATGCTCTCTAGATATTGAGCGGCTATTCCAATCCCATTGTCATGAATCGCAAACAGCCACTCATTCGTTTGGTTCGTGGCTGAAATGCTTATTTGAGGTGAACTATCAGGATGGCTAAATTTAATGGCATTATCAATCAAGTTTTGGAAGAGTTGAATTAATTGTGATTCATTTCCAATGATGGTGGGCAGTGAGTCTGTATGAATGACGGCATCCTTAGTGGAAATCATCATTTTCAGGTTGTCTAACACTTTCACCAGCATTAAGTTACAGTCTACTGGCTCAAAGTTTTGATTCTGATGTTTAACCTGGGCATAACTCAGCAAGTCTTGAATTAATTGCTGCGCTCGATCGCCAGCTTTAATGATCTCATGCAGATGTTCATAAGTGATTTCATTCAGACTAATTTGATGATCTAAAACGATCAACCGAGCAAAACCGATCATGGTTTGCAGGGGTTGTTGTAAATCGTGGGAAATTGCATAAGCAAACTGTTCTAATTCTTGATTCGAGCGTGCCAATTCTTCGTTGCGTTGAATTAGTTGGCGTTGCAGCTTCTGTAGACGTAGCTGATTTTCTACCCTGACCAGAACTTCTGCCTCCTGGAAGGGTTTTGTAATATAGTCAATGCCACCCGATCTAAATGCTTTCACTTTGTCTGCAATATCATCTAAAGCACTAATGAAAATTACTGGGATATAATTAGTTTCGGGACTTGCCTTTAACATCTTGCAGATTTCATATCCATTCACTTCGGGCATTCGAACATCCAGCAAAATGATATCTGGAGGATTTGCTCTGGCTGAGGCGATCGCACTTTGTCCGTTTAAGGATTTGCGAACTCTAAACTTTCTTTTGGTCAATATTGCAGACAGAATACGCAGATTATCCGGCGCATCATCCACCACTAAAATGTCACTTTTAGACACATCTACCTGGTCGTCGTAACTCATCGGAACCCCTTCCAAAGATCGTGCACAATTTTCTGGATATATGTTGGATCAAAAAGCCAGGGACTCAGCTTACTATACTCTGATCGAAACTCAGGACAAAACCAACCGCTCAAACACTGAACCTGAGTAGGCTTTCTGACCCACTTTTGCTCAGAGCTTGCACGACTCTCAACTGGACGCTCTATCCCAGGGGAATAGGAAAGGGCAGTTGTTCGCAGTTAAAACTCTTTCCCAGTCAACATTTCAGTCAGTTTTAATTGATTTAAGATGTTAGCCCAAACTTTAGTTCAGGATGGTTACTGAGAGCAGTGTTAGATGTCATTAATTTTACTTTAAGAGTTGAACTATGGACTTGATTATTCTGGCTCACCTACAGAGATGATTGGAAGACACCAACTTGGGTGAGTCGGGAAGGCGATGGATCGGACGATCGCGGCTCAATTCAGTCTGGGCAAGGTGAGTTGAGTAATCCGCTCAAACTGGAAGTTCGATGTCCATTGAGTCAACACTCCAGCGAGAGCGGCAGAGGTTTCAGGAATCTGTTGAATGAGTTGAAAAATTTGATCGTCAAACCCTTCGATGGCAGCTTGATGCAGTTGTTGAATCCAGGGAGTGGGCATGAGAGATAGGGCGGACTCCAGATCGCCTTCCTGTTCTGTTGGTTCGGGTTCGCTGTTTGCGATCGATTCATAGACATAGGAAAGTCCAAGATGATCAGCGATTTTAGCCAGGAGGAATTGTTCCTGAATGGGTTTGCGGATAAAGTCATCAAATCCCGCCATCAGTGCAGCCAACCTGGTTTCTTCAAAGGCATCAGCCGTGAGAGCAATAATTTTGGTAGGAAGCGGGGGCGCGGAGGTTGGGAGCTGGGAGGTCGCTTCGGATTGTGCTTGATGCTTGCGTTCTCGATCGCGAATCTGTTGGGTTGCTTCAAAACCGTCCATCACAGGCATTCTTAAATCCATCAAGATCAGGTGGGGATGCCAGGTTTGCCAAAGGGCGATCGCTTCCTCCCCGTTTGTTGCTTCTTTAAGCTCAAAGCCAATCAATGAAAACAACTCAACCAGGAGTTGACGATTTTGCCACTGATCTTCAGTGATCAAGAGCCGGTAACAGGGTTGATTTGGCGCAAGGGTAATGACTCGCCCTGGGTGGGTGAAGTTTTGCAGAGCCGTAGTGTCAGCCGTTTGCACTGAAATATTGAAGGTGAAGGTGCTACCTTGACCAACAACGCTTTGAACTGTGATGTCGCCTTCCATCAAATTCACAAAATGGCGGCTAATGGTGAGTCCTAAACCAGTTCCCTCATTTGTGTTTTGTTCCGATCGAGCTTGCACAAAGGCATTAAATAAATTGGGGATTTCTGCCGCAGCAATGCCACAGCCAGTGTCACTCACTTCAAATCGCAGCGTATATTGAGAAGAACGATCTGCTATAGCATTTGATTGAGAGACAACCGAAGCGCGGAGTGTAACGCTACCACTATTTGTAAACTTAATTGCATTACTGAGTAAGTTTAATAAAACTTGGCGTAGTTTACTTTCGTCCGTGCGGATGTATTGAGGAAAATCTGCTGTTTGAACAAAAGCCAGAGATAAGTTTTTATCTCTGGCTTTAAGCTGAAGCATTTCCTTCAGATTGTTCAGCAGTTGATGCACATCCACATTGCTGGGATTGAGCGTCACTCTACCCGCCTCAATTTTGGACACCTCCAGCAAGTCATTGATCAGGTGCAGCAGGTGTTCTCCACTGCGATTGATGATTTTGAGTTGTTCGTGTTGGGTAGACGTTAAGGCTGAATCACGGGCTAGGAGTTGGCTAAAGCCGAGAATTGCGTTGAGTGGAGTCCGGAGTTCATGACTCATGGTTGCGAGAAATGTACTTTTGGCATGGTTGGCGGCTTCAGCCGCTTCTTTAGCTCGTTGCAGGTCCACTTCTGCCTGCTTACGATCGCTGATGTCTTTGGCAAAGCAGTGGTGTCCAGTGATTTCTTGATTGCGGTTGTAAGCCGTCACCATCACAACTTGTTTATAGAAGCAGAAGCCATCTTTGCGAACTCCGCGCACTTCTATCTCCACTTTACCCAGCCTCACCATCTCCTCGTAGGCAGCGATCGCCCGCTCCAGGTCGTCTGGATGCACAGTTTGATACCATTCCATCCCAATCATTTCATCGGGAGAGTATCCCATAAGGGTGGCATAGGCATGATTTACTGAGACATAACGTCCTTGAGGATCTAAACGCGAAATTCCTTCAATTGCATGGCTCAAAGCCGTACTCATTTCTTGGAGAGCGGCTTCTGCCCGTCGGCGCTCGGTGATATCGATCGCGATGCCGCCTAAGAGCTTTTGTCCATCTGCGCCGGTGAGGGGAAACTTCAAAGAGAGCCAATCTAGTAAATTTCCCTGCGTATCCGGCACTGTTTCAATCCACTCAGTTAGTTGTCCCGTTTCGAGCACATGGTGATCATGGGCTTGCAGGCGGGCTGCATCCTCCGGGGGCAGCACATCAAATTCTGTGATGGTGAGAAAATCTTCTCGCTTTCTGCCGTATAGGGTTTCAAAGTTAGCATTCACATAGATGTAGTGGTCAGCGTCGTCTTTAATAAATGCCAGCATGGGGCTGTTATCCATGAAGGTATGGAAGCGTTCTTCACTCAGCCGTAAGTTTTCCTCCATCTGTTTACGATCGTTGATATCTTCTTGCACGCCGACATACACGCTGCCATGCTCCGGATGCTCAAACCGGACGACCGTAGCCCGACTCCAGAACGGAGTGCCGTCTTTTTTAACATTCTTTAATTCGCAAGTGTACTCACCGCGAGCATCAAGCTGACAGGCAATATGACGATGAATTTCCTGAGCATTGCAAGTCTCATCCTTATAGTTGATGGTGGAGATGTGTTTGCCATTCAATTCGCCAGGGTCATAGCCAAATATCCGCTCAAACTTAGGATTGGCATAGACAATCACTTCATCACTGGCTCGCGTCAGGCAAACTCCTTCTGCCATATTTTGCACAATCAAGCTCTGAAGCTCTAGGGATTTTTCGGTATGGAGGCGATCGCTGATGTCCCAAAAAATTCCCTGCACTTCCACAATCTGCCCATTCGCATCACGCACAGGAGCCTTGACAGTTTGGACGTAGTAGCGTTTTCGAGTGGCAGCAACTTCCACCAAGCAAACCAGGTCCAAGATTTCTCCCGTTTGCAGAACGTGCAAGTCTGTTGTGGTGTATTCCTCGATTAGATCGGGAGGATTGCCAATTTCCGCCTCTGTTTTTCCCATGATGGCTTCCAGGGACAATCCCATAAATTCCAAAAAAGCCGCATTCACAAAAGTAAACTGCCCTGCTCTGTTTTTGCGGAACAGGCACATCGGCATCACTTGCGCTAATGATTCGTAGAGAGCCTGACTTTCCTTCAAGGCTTCCTCTGCTTGTTTACGATCCGTAATGTCAACCTCAACCACGGTTACATTCCAAGAATTCGCTGCAACGTCCTTGCGGGAGGTTAGGGTGGCAAGATGCCAGCGCAGGCTATCGTCCTTGTGATAGAAGCGATACTCGTAGGTGGCTGTGCCCTCGCCAAAAATCACTTCATAGAGTGGCAGAATCACCTGATCGAAATCCTCTGGGTGCACTCGCGACAGCCACAGATGTTTGTTGATGGTGAGTTCTTCTGGGGAGTATCCATACACTTCTTGGCTTCCCGCTGAATAAAAGTCATAGGCCCAGGTGCGATCGGAAAACACCCGAAAACTGTAAATGGCAGCGATCGCGTTATTTAAAACATCTTTTAGGATTGCTTCAGAGTCTTGCAAGCGTTGATACAGTTCTGCTTGCTGAATCGCAATTCCTAGCTGGTCGGCGATCGCTTGTGCCAATGCCACTTGTTCATTACTCCACACACAGCGTTGATTTTTGACCGCAGCAAAGCATCCCCAAAACACGCCATTCGCCACTAAAGGCACCAGTAGCCACGCGCCAGGAAACGTTTGAGCCACGTTCTGGGCGACTTCGTTCTCCAGGGTATTGGTGTCATCCAGACAGATCGTTTCAAACTGCATTAGCCGAGTTGCAAAGAGATTGCCCGCATCTGGAATCACCATCCCCATTGGATTGGGCTGATCTGGATACTTTCTGTAGAAGGCAACGGATACCACCTGCTGCTGCTCTGGCATATGCCGCCACACATTCGTTTGATCCGCTTGTAGCAGTTGGGTAATTTCGAAGGTGGCTTTGGCAAAAATGGCGTTTAAATCTAGAGATTGCCGAATGGACTGAATCACTCGATTGAGCGCTTGTTCTCGCTGGGTTTGTTGTTGCGAGGCAAATTCAGCCGCTTTGCGATCGCTGATATCAACCACTCGCACCAGGTTGAACTGTTGTGATCCGAATGTGATGCGCTTGGCTAAAAGATCGCCCCAAAATTCTCGCCCCTGGCAAGTGATGCACTCCACCTCTCGACTCCAGAACCCCTGGTGTTCAATCTGGGCTTGAATATCAGCCAGTTCTCCAGGCGTAAACTGTCGCTTTTGCAGACTGTACCCTTCAATGTCGAGCAGATCGTTTTTATTTGTCGCTTCAAACATTGCCACTGCTTGCTGGTTACAGTCTACGGTTCGCATAGTGACAGGATCCACCAAAAACAGCGCATCATTTGATTCGTTAAACAACAATTCTCGGAAGTCTCTCTGCTGCTTCACTTCATGCTCCAGCTTCTTGAGTTCCGTAATATCCAGAACCAGCCCATCCCAAATAATGTCTCCATTTGCCTGTCGTTCTGGCTCCGAAACTGCCCGTACCCATTTCAACCGTCCAGAAGGCGGAATCAGACGAAATTCTGCATCAAACCGCTCCAACTGTTGGGCAGAAGCTTGATTTTTCCGGCGCAACCATTCAATATCTTCTGGGTGAACCATTTTCCACACTTGCCCAAAGTCTTGCTGCAACTCCGCTGGTTCCAATTCATAGATCTCGCGACAACGGGGGCTGATGTAGGTAAAGTCTTCAGAACCATCCGCCCGCAAGAGATATTGATACAGCATTCCCACCACATTGGTTGCAAGGCGTTGTAGTCTGGCTTCGCTGTATCTTAGGTTTTCTTCCGCCAATTGGCGATCGCTGATATCCACGCCAACAGTGGTCAAATAAGAAGTGCCAGCTAATTCGTACTGTTCAGCCGACATCAAAATTGTTCTGAGTTCTCCCGTTTTACGCCGAATTTGCAGTTCAAAATTGTGTACTGTGCCCTCTGCCTGCACTCGCTGAACCAGATGTTGCCGTTGCTGCGGGTTGATCCAGATATCTAGTTCGGTCGCTACCTGCCCAACGACTTCTTCACGGGAATAGCCTGTATATCGCTCGAAGGTCTCGTTCACATCCACATAGCGCCCATCGGTCAAGCGGGAAATGGCGATCGCCGCTGGACTACAGCGAAAGATGGTGGCAAACTTAGTTTCCGATTCGCAGGGCGCTGCGGCAGGTTGTTGTTCCGTTTCCGCCTGATTCAAACGACGAATACTTGACCGTTCAGCCTGCGGTTGGTTGGGATGTAAAACTTCTAGCAGTGCTGCATCGGAAGTCGGCTGAGATCTTTTTCGTCGAAGTTTGAAGTAGGTCTTGAAACGTTGAATAAGCATGGGATAAAGAGGATTTGGAATTGCGTCCTAAGAACAAAAATTAAAAAGCTGCCAGAAGCACGTTTTGTAAGGGCAAAGCAGGGCTGTGCTCCAACCCAAGAAACTCGAGTTTATCCAATTCTCACTCCTAAAATAAAAAGTAGAGCGATCGCAGCACCCATCCTTCAAAGATAACGGTAAGCTACGATCGAAACAAAATCCAGATCACATTCTTGTGCTAATTTTCTGCCGTGGGGCACTCTAAAGCGGAGGCTACATCAGTTTAAGGTTATGAGGCTTTTGCTAGTCGAGGATGATGAGTTGTTCGTTCAAGCTTTGACCAATCGCTTGGCAGCCCAGCGCTATGCGGTAGATGTGGCAAGCAATGGAGAAGATGGCTGGAATTTTGTGCAAGCAACCACCTACGATTTAATCGTGCTGGATGTTAATCTGCCAAAACTGAGTGGGCTTGATCTCTGCCAGCGCTTACGGCGAGAAAGCTACCAGCAACCAATTTTGCTCCTCACTGCGAAGAGTGACTCTGATGATAAAGTGGCAGGCTTAGATGCTGGAGCCGATGATTATGTCGTTAAACCCTGCGATATTGAAGAACTCTGCGCTCGGATTCGAGCCTTGCTACGCCGGCACCAGGGATCGGCTATGCCTGTGCTGGAGTGGGGAGCCTTGCAGTTGGATCCAAGCCGTTGCGAAGTGACCTATCAAGGCAACCTGGTGTCCTTATCCTCTAAGGAATACAGTTTGCTGGAGCTATTTCTGCGCCACCCGCAGCAGTTTTTCAATAGTGCCAGCATTCTTGATCATCTCTGGCGCTTTGAAGATTCTCCCGGAGAGGAAACCGTTAGAACTCTGGTGAAGCGATTACGACATAAGCTCAAGTTAGCTGGGGCTGAGGACATCGTTGAAACCTTGTATGGTCAGGGGTATCGCCTCAAGCCCTTAGCCGATCGCGCTGCGGTTGCCCATAGTAGTGATCCACGGGAAGCGGCTATCGCTGCCTGGGAGCAATTTAAAGCCCCAACCCTGGAACAACTGGCGATCGTAGACCATGCAGTGTTTCTACTCCAATCTGGTGCGATCGCTTCAGCACAGCAGGAACAGGCAAATCAGGTGATTCACAAGCTGGTAGGCTCTTTGGGGATGTTTGGCTTTCCTCAAGGGTCGCAATTGGCACGGGACATTGAGCATTGCTTACAAGCACGTCAGGATCAGATTGACTTGCCTCACCTAGCAGGGCTTGTGGCTAGACTGCATCAAGTGCTTCAGTCCCAGCCCAATTCAGCGACGACCTTCAGTGATGCCAGTCAGGTTAGCCGATCGCCGGTCTTGCTGGGACGATCGCCCTCGCTATTCATGATCAGCCAGGATGCCGCGTTTGTTCAATCCTTGCAGCAAGAAGGAACCAGTTACGGCGTGCAATTTGAGCAAATCAATGACATAGACGAAGCGAAGCTTAAATTAATGCAGCAAGTTCCAGCGGCAGTACTCCTGGACTTGTTTTCGCAACATCCCTCCCAGGCAAGTTTGAACTGGTTAGAAGAGTTAGCCGCTGAGTATCTCAATCTACCTGTGCTCGTCTTTGTGCCCCGCGATGATCTGGACGATCGCCTGGAAATTGCTCTTCATTGCCGCTGTCAGTTGATTCCCAAAGCCACTTCACCCTGTGATATTCTTGCCACTGTGCAAGATGTTTTGGCATCTAATGACTTAGCCCAGACCAGAATATTAGCAGTCGATGACGATCCATTGACGCTGCAAGTGTTGCAACAAGCTCTTTCGGGGTGCGGCATTCAGCTCTTTACCCTGGAAGATCCGCACCAGTTCTGGCAAACCCTCAAAACCGTCACCCCCGATCTTTTAATTCTGGATGTTGAAATGCCCCACATCAGTGGTATCGAGCTTTGTCAGGTTGTTCGCAGCGATCGCGCATGGAATCAACTGCCGATCGTGTTTCTCACTGCCCACCAGGATGCCGCAACTATTCAACAGCTTTTCAGAGCAGGAGGCGACGACTATTTAGCGAAACCATTTACAGAATTAGAAATCGTCACTCGCCTGGGCAATCGTCTCAGTCGGCAACGACGATCATAAGTCTTTTGGCGGAGTCACCCAATCCACGATCACGAGTGAGGAACAATGGCAACTCGACGGATTTTATTTATTGATGATGAAGCACCAATTCGCACGATCGCGAAAGCCAGTTTACAGTTGACTCGAAGCTGGGACGTGTTGACAGCCGCATCTGGGCAGGAAGGAATTGAGATCGTCCAAACCCACACACCAGATGCCATTCTGCTGGATGTTAATATGCCACAGTTTAATGGTCTAGCTACGCTCAAAGCCCTGAAAGCCAACCCCACAACCCAGTTAATTCCGGTGATTCTGCTAACTGCCACGGTCAAAGTAGCATCTCAGCCAGAATATGCAGCCCTGGGAGCCAAAGCCGTCATCATCAAACCCTTCGATCCAGCCACCCTAGCCTCCCAGATTGAAACAGCCTTAAACTGGAGCGTGGAGCCATAGATCATTGAGCTAGAGAATTCAGGCGATTTCCACAGAAGGAAATAACCCGTATCTTTGCGTCGCTAGCCGCTCAGAATGACAACTTCTCGATGTTAATCAATTCTTATTCCTATTAACCCAGCAATGTTTGTTCTTGCACATTCTAAAAGTCCATTGTGATGCGTAGGGTATGTTAGGTAATGCCAAGTCTTTTGTTGCCAAGTTAATAAGTTAGCAAGCAAGTTTGGGAGAGCATTGTTTGATCGGCACCTCCACCACAAATTCTGTTCCCTGCCCAGGGGTCGAATAGCAGGACAACTTGCCGCCATGATTTTCAACCACAATTTGATAACTGATGGATAGCCCCAACCCAGTGCCTCTTCCCACAGATTTTGTGGTGAAGAATGGTTCAAACAAACGAGCACGCACAAGTTCGCCCATGCCAATGCCATTATCGGCAATGTGAATAGCCACCCGTTGGCGCGGAATCACCTCAGTCCAGATGCGGATGACGCTAGGATTTGCCTGCATCGCTTCGATCGTTCGTCGGCTGTCATTGTCCTCTAAGGCATCGATCGCATTAGCCAGCAGATTAATAAATACTTGATTAAGCTGTCCGGGGTAACATTCCACCAATGGTAGTTCGCCAAAATCTCTTTGCACTTGAATGCCTGGATGATCGGATCTGGCTTTCAAGCGACTTTGCAGAATCATGAGCGTACTTTCAATTCCTTCATGCAAGTCGGCAACCTTAAATTCCGCTTCATCCAACCGAGAGAAATTCCGCAAAGATAGGGCGATGCCTCGAATGCGCTCAGTCCCCACTTGCATCGATCGCAGCAACTTAGGCAAATCCTGCATCACAAAATCCAGATCCACAACCTCAATCTCTGTCTGAATATCGGTATGGGGCGTTGGATAATGATGCTGATAGCGTTGTAACAATTGCATTAAATCCTGGGTATAGGCTTGAGCATGGGACAAATTACCATGAATAAAGTTAATCGGATTATTGATTTCATGGGCAACCCCAGCAACCAATTGACCTAAACTTGACATTTTCTCGCTCTGAATCAATCTGGTTTCTGCTGCCTTTTGCTCTATCAGCAAATGCTTGACTCGTTGAATCAGGTTATTGAGCGAAGTTGTTAGAATACCAACTTCATCTTTGGTCGTAATAGGAGCTTGCAAATCAAAATTATCTTCCTCCGTAACTCGCTGCGCCACACGAGTTGCTGTTTGAATCGGATGAGCAATTGCCCAGGTGGTCAGGAGTGCAAGCAGGATGGCGATCGCGGATGACAACACCAAACTCAGTGTAATGATTTGAGTTCCAATTTGCTCGGCTCGATCTAACTGGCGTTCTGCCACCTCCTCCTCTTTCAGTAGCACTTCAAATAACTCCTCAACACTCTCAACAAATCCATGAAATTTGGGTGAAAGTGTATGCTGATCCAACTGAATCATCATCTTTTGAAGCACTGCTGGATCTGGCGACTGCTTTTCCCCAGCAATCATTTTGGGAATCCAAGTATTGAGCTGTTGAACGTAAGCTTCAGTGAGTCCATCATGCTGCTTGAGTAAGGCTTGAAACGACGATGGATTAATCGAGGTTTTTGCGATCGCTGCATTTTCATAGGTTTGCTTCAGATTCGACCATAGCCGATTTGCCGCTTCAGCATATTCACGCACCTCATCCCCTTCCTCTTGAAAGCTTTCGTAAAAGGCTTTTTTTTGAATCGAACCACTCTTGAATGCTTGCAGCAATGCTGTCAAGGTGCGTTCATGAATTTGGGCATTAGCCAGGTTGAATTTAAGGGCGGCTACTAAACGAAAGTCTGCTTTGACCTTCGCTTGCTGTTCCCTGGCTTGATAGTGATAATAATTCCCGATCAAAATGCCCGCCATGACACCACTCAGGGCAATTCCCAGTGTAACCACGTAACCCAAAGCAATTTTTTGACCAATGGTGAAACGACACAATCCTTGCTTGACTTGGGTGCCCAAATCTGGAAGTGCGGGTGTTGTACGACGAGAATGACTGAACATGGATGGCATGGTACGGCATTGACCAGTGGATAACTTGAGGCATTAAGAAGTCGCCTGCGAGGTGTTTGTCAGGCACAAGCCCCGGTTGCAAAGCCAAGCAACTGTGGCACTTTGAATTCTCATACTTGGGTCGCAGAAACCTGTCTTTAGTTCAAGAATAAGAAACAAATGTGACAATTTTGTGACAGGCACACTAACGCGCACAAATTTCAGGCAAATTGCTTAGGCAGGAGCGCTCAAGCTGTCACGTTCATGTCACATTTGGTCCCTATTATGTGGGCATGGGATTTAACCCCTGATAGAAGCGGTTTATCTAACTATGTGTCTATTCCCTTGTAGTGTTGCTCAATGATGCTTGCCAATTTACAGACTGCTTCAAAAGTTGTTTCGGAACAACGAGAAATGCTACTTCCATCCGTTTTAGATGAAAGGCTAGTTTGCCTGTTCACCTATTGGGATCAGGAAATTGTTCAGGGAATGCGCTACGGCAATGAACTCTATACTCTGTTTCGGGCATACTCCTCTCAGGAGCGGTTACAAGCATATCAAGCCGCTAGTGAACAAGTTGAAACAGGACTAGCTGTATGTATTACGGTGTCAAAGAAGAGCTATTGTGTATGGCTAAATTTGCGATCGCTGAGTACTCTTTCCTCGTAGTACCTGTTTCGTAGTCATGAAAAATCAAGAAAGGCAAACTTGCCAAGGTGCGTTGTGGTATGGGTAAAGCAAATGATTTGATTCAAGCGAATTCTGAACAGAATGAACCCAATGATTACTTAGAGGCATTCCTTTTAGACTCAGATAGCATCAGTACATTCCTCAGTCATGAATTGAGAACTCCCCTCACCTCAATTACAGGCGTACTTGGACTGTTGCAAGCGGGTTACTTGGGTTCACTGTCAGACGAAGGGCGATCGTTTATCAACATTGCAATGAACAGTGTAGCTCGGCTGGTGCGACTAACCCACGCAATTGAACACAACTTGACAGATTCAACCCCAATCCTATCGGCTTCAGAGATCAAAAATTTTCAACTAGAAAATGATTTAATCGTAGCATTTGAACAACACAGTTTTCAGCTTTTCTACCAACCGATTATTGCTATTGAGAGTAATGAAATGATCGGCTTTGAAGTCATTTTGAAATGGCTAAACTCTCAGGATGAATGGATTGATCCACCTGTTTTTTTGCCCTTAGCCCAACGGCTTGGATTAATTGAAGAACTAACTCAATGGCAAATTGAGCAAGCTTGTCAACAATTGAGGGTGTGGCAGCAACAATACCCGATCCATACAGGCTTAACCATCAATATCAATCTTTCTATTGCTCAGTTTTTACAACCTAACTTTATTCCAACCCTCAAAGGCATTCTTCAAGCAACGGGTATTTCTCCAGCCAACCTCAGTTTAAGCATCGCAGAAATTTCATTCATTCAAAATCATGAGTCAATGTTCAGCGTAATTGCCAGCCTCAAAGCGCTAGGGATTCAATGCTGTATGGCTGATTTCAGTATTAGTTACTTTACCCTCAATATTCTTAAAGATTTATCGATCGATACACTGAAAGTTAAATGCTCATTGCTCACTAATAAGACATGGAAGGTGAGTAAAGCGATTCTGGCTATAGCCAAAAAATTGGGATTAACGACGATCGTGGAAGAGGTCGAATCCTTAGAGAAAGTGAGCTTTTTAAAGACATTAGGTTGCAACCAGGCGCAAGGACACTTCTTCTCTGAACCTGTTGATGCTGAAACAGCGCGTGTTTTTCTCTCAACCTTCTCGCTTAGACATTGATTCTGCCAAGATGTTGAACCCTCTGTTGCTTGTTAATTCGTTTATTCCGCATGGGCACTGCTACCTCTGGAAGCCAGAATTAGTGAGCCTCCATATCGTTTCAGATACCCTAACTGCCCTCGCCTATTACTCAATTACGCTTACGCTGATTTACTTTGTTTATAAACGGCAAGATATTCCCTATCCCTGGGTATTTTTGTTGTTTGGAGCCTTTATTGTTGCCTGCGGAACAACTCACATTATGGACGTTTGGACTCTCTGGCATCCAACTTATTGGTTGTCGGGAATAATTAAAGCTTTGACCGCTGGTACTTCAGTGTTTACGGCATTGCGGTTAATGCCGTTAGTTCCTAACCTCCTGGCACTTCCCAGTTCAGCCGAATTGGAAACTGCGAACCAAGGGCTTGAACAAGAAGTTGCTGAACGCCAACGGGTAGAAAAAATTTTGCGGCAACAGGCAGATCGGGAACGGCTTTTAGGGGTTATTACGCAGCATATCCGCCAATCCCTTGATTTGAATGAGGTTTTACACACCACTGTAGATGAAGTGCGGCAGTTTCTCCGTATCGATCGCGTTGTGATCTACCGATTTAGCTCAAATTGGACTGGTAACATCATTGCGGAATCTGTCAGTCCTGACACGCTTGCCATCTCAGGGCAAACAATTTACGATCCCTGCTTTGAAAACCAATGGCAGGAACTCTACCGTCAAGGGCGTATTAGCGCGATCGCAGATATCTACACCGAAAATATTCAACCCTGTCATTTTAATCTCTTACAAAGCTTGCAAGTCCGGGCAAATCTTGTACTGCCGATTCTGTATGACAATACCTTATGGGGTTTATTGGTTGCCCATCATTGCTCCGCTCCGCGCCACTGGGAGTCTTGGGAAGTTGGCTTGCTGCGACAATTGATGACTCCGCTCAACATTGCAATTCAGCAAGCTCAGTTACATCAACAAGTGCAACAGCTTAACGCCAGTCTAGAACAACAAGTTCAGGAACGAACTGCCCAATTGCAGCGGGCGCTGGAGTTTGAGTCGCTACTGAAGCGAATTACTGACAAAGTGCGGGACAGTCTGGATGAAGACCAAATTTTGCAAACTGCTGTGCAAGAGTTAGCGTTAGGTCTGGGTGTAGTCTGCTGCGATGTAGGGTTCTACAATGCAGACAAAACTACCTGTACTATTTGTAATGAATACACAACGACCTTATCCGCATCCAAAGGATATGAATTTCAAATTGCAGAAACGATCGCCCAAAGTATTCATGACCAGCTATTTCAAGGAATAACGAGTCAATTTTGCTTCACATCGGATACACTCATCCGAGCGGGGCAAGCGGAGTTTTCTAGTCTGGCGTGTCCCTTAATGGATAACGAAGAAGTTCTGGGAAACCTATGGTTGTTTAAGCCAAAGCAACAAGCCTTTAATGAATTAGAAATCCGGTTAGTCGAGCAAGTCGCAAATCAATGCGCGATCGCGGTGCGTCAAGCCCGACTCTATGATGCAGCGCAAGAACAGGTGACAGAACTAGAACGCCTGAATCGCCTCAAGGATGATTTTCTCAACACCGTCTCTCACGAACTGAGAACTCCGATGTCGAATATCAAGATGTCGCTTGAGATGCTAGAAATCAGCCTCAAACCTGTGAAAGAAAAGAATCGGCTACCGGATACAGTCAATCACTATTTTCAAATTCTTCAAGATGAAACTCATCGCGAGATTCATTTAATTAATGATCTTTTGGACCTGGCTCGATTGGATGCTGGAACAGAGCCATTAGCCTCGACAACCATTGACTTAAAGTTGTGGATTCCTCATATAGCAGAATCATTTGAAGCACGCACACGGCAGCAACAACAGCAGCTTCAAATCAACATTCCACAGGATCTTCCGCCCTTTGCAACTGATCTGGGTTATTTTGAACGAATTCTGACAGAGTTGATCAATAATGCCTGCAAATATACGCCCTCTGGCGCAACCATTACCGTTTCAGCCTCGATCGCGAGCGAAAATTTGTTGCTGACTGTTGGTAATACCGGTGTAGAAATTCCCACTAGGGAACTCGATCGCATTTTTGACAAGTTTTATCGGATTCCCAGTCTTGACCCCTGGAAGCATGGGGGCACGGGGTTAGGGCTGGCATTAGTCAAAAAATTAGTTGAAAATTTGGGCGGCACGATCCACGCAGCAAGCGACGCTGGAGAGGTGATCTTTACAGTACTATTTCCCTTAGTGGTCAATAGCGAGTAAAACGATGACTGACGAACCGACAATTCGCGGGCTTGTTGCCTATAAAGCATTGGCGTTGCAAGTGACCTGTCATGCTATCAACCATAGCCCCAATCGCCAGGAAGCGCAGTCATTGATGCAAAAGGCGATCGCACGCTTGGGACAACAGATTGCAGCAAGTCTCGCTTTTATTGGTCCTGACTGTCGTTTAGTCGTGTTGCCAGAGTATTTCCTGACGGGGTTTCCCCTGGGTGAGTCCCTGGAAGATTGGGCAGAAAAAGCCTGTATCGAGATGGCAGGGGTAGAATACGACTCCCTGGGAACTATTGCTCAACGGCATCGAATCTTTTTGGCGGGTAATGCCTATGAAGTTGATCCACACTTTCCAGGGCTATACTTTCAAACCTGCTTCGTTTTAGATCCGGGCGGATCGGTGGTGCTGCGCTATCGGCGGCTGAATTCCCTTTTTGCTCCGACCCCCCATGACGTGTGGGATCGTTATCTGGAACACTATGGACTGGATGGAGTTTTTCCAGTTGCCAAAACTGAAATTGGCAATTTGGCAGCGATCGCCTCGGATGAGATTTTGTTTCCGGAAGTGGCTCGCTGTCTGGCAATGCGGGGTGCGGAGGTGTTGCTTCATCCCACCTCCGAAGTGTATGGACAACCGCGATCGCCAAAGGAAGCCGCGAAAATTAGCCGTGCTGTGGAAAATCTACTATATGTGATTTCAACTAACACGGCAGGCATTGCGAATAGTACAATTCCGTTTGCATCGGTCGATGGTGGGTCAAAAATCGTCGATTATCGTGGTTTAGTGCTGGCTGAAACCGGGGCCGGGGAAAGTATGGCGGCTTTTGCTGAAGTAGATTTGGGAGCTTTGCGGCGTTGTCGGCGGCAACCAGGCTTAATGAATCTGCTGTCGCGACAACGGTTAGATGCCTACGCTGATAGTTACACCAATTCGCAATTTTATCCCCGGAATACCATGCTCAACGGCTCTATTGAGCGAAAACATTTTATTCAAACTCAAGTTGCCACGATCGCGCGTTTAGTTGAGCTGAAGGTGATTTGAAGCCGCATGATCCGCTTAAAATTAGCATTATGTTAACCATCCCTGTTCGTAATCCTCGCACGGGCGAGATCGATGACTGGATTGTGCCTCCGACCGCAGAACAGCTTTCGGCAGACTGCGATCGTCTCCGCACAGCTCAAGCCTCCTGGCAAACCGCCGGACTAGACCACCGAATTGCAGTCTTACAAGCCTGGAAACAAACCCTGCAAGAGCAGCGGGAAGCACTGATTCAAGCTCTGGTTGCGGATACAGGTCGATTAGGAGTCTCTGCTTTAGAAGTTGATTCTGTCTTATCAAGTCTCGATCGTTGGTGTTTGCTGGCTCCAGAGTTGTTACACAATACCGAAAAAACAACTGCAATTCCATATATTCATCTACGGCAAGACGCAGTTCCCTATCCCCTCGTGGGTGTTATCAGTCCGTGGAATTTTCCATTATTACTGGCAATGATTGATGCAATTCCAGCCTTATTATCGGGCTGTGCAGTGATGGTGAAACCCAGTGAAATTGCCCCCCGATTCATCAAGCCCTTACTCAAGACCATAGATGCGGTTCCTCCATTGCAGGAAATCTTCAGCTTGATTGCAGGAGCAGGAGAGACGGGAGCGGCGCTGCTGGAACAGGTGGATCTAATTTGTTTTACCGGGAGTGTGAAAACAGGGCGACAGGTTGCTGAATCTGCGGCAAGGCACTTCATTCCTGCCTTCTTAGAACTGGGCGGGAAAGATCCGGCGATCGTTCTGGAGTCGGCAGATCTGGATCTGGCAACCTCTGCCATCTTGTGGGGGGCAGTGGTCAACACGGGACAGTCTTGCCTCTCGATTGAGCGAATTTATGTGGCAGAGGCGATCGCTGCACCGTTTACCGAACAACTGGTTGCCAAAGCAAATCGACTCAAGCTGGCTTATCCAACGGTGGACAGCGGGGATATCGGACCGATCATTGCAGAACGCCAAGCAACGATCATTGCAGACCAATTGCAAGAGGCGATCGCGAAAGGGGCGATCGTCCGCTGTGGGGGCACTATTGAAAACCTGGAAGGGGGCTGGTGGTGTCGTCCCACGGTGTTAACCCATGTGGATCACACGATGAAAATCATGAGGGAAGAAACCTTTGCGCCGATCATGCCGATCATGCCGTTCGCCACCGTAGAAACGGCGATCCAACTGGCAAATGACACCATCTATGGCTTGAGTGCTGCGGTGTTTGCTGGGTCGGAGGTCGAAGCTTTTGCAGTTGCCGATCGCATTCAAGCAGGAGCCATCAGCATTAATGATGCCGCCCTCACCGCCTTGATCTATGAAGGCGAGAAGAATGCTTTCAACGACTCCGGCATGGGAGGATCGCGCATGGGAGCCGCTGCCTTGCAACGATTTATGCGAAAGAAAGCGTATTTAATTAAAACAAAGCCGATTCCCAATCCCTGGTGGTTTCAAGCATAGATTTCAATCCTACAAGGAGGCAATGATGACAACTCTGCGCGATGCAATGCCTGTGCTGGCAAGACACGAAGGCGTTTGGGCAGGCACTTACACCTTGATGGATTGCGATGGCAACGTGCTCGATCGCCACCAATCTCACCTGACCTGCAAATTTCCGGCAGCGGAACCGTTGCAGTATTATCAAATCAATCGCTACACCTGGGCAAATGGCAAACAAGAAGAACATCGCTTTCCCGGCACCTACCGTGACCAAAAGCTCTGGTTTGATACCGATCGCATCCAGGGTCATGCCTGGGAAGTTGATGGTGCCACGCTGATTCTCTGGTTTGCGTACAAAAACGTTCCAGATTTTTATCTTTATGAAATGATTCAAATTAGTCCATGCAACACTCATCGCGCCCGTACCTGGCACTGGTTTAAACATGACCAAATCTATCAACGCACACTGATTCAAGAACAACGAGTGAACTCACCCATTGAGGCATTAGGCAGTGTTTTAGAACCTTGCGGTTGATTACTCATCCTTGATGACCTGAAGAAATTAGACAAACCTTTAAGCGGTCAAGCCAGCCGACAACAAACGCAAATGCAGCAAGTGTGCGGACACTTTGGTGGCGTTGAAGAAGTTTGAGCAGAAGCTCGTGTGGCATGAACTGCGGAATGTAGGGTGCAAGATCTGAGCCTTTAAGGGACGGAGTACCGTTCGTTTGGAATGGAAGAAACACAAGGGTTAAGGCTGCTGGTTTGGTATAGATTTGAGACAATGCCTGACAGCAAAGACCGATTTATCACTGGTGCGTTAGTACCCGTATCTCAGCCTGGTTCTAGATGATGGTGGTTAAGACATTGGTGAAGTGGAGACATCATCCCGTTTAGGAGACTATATCAGCAGCACCATCTGGGTCAGGGCAGGATGCACTGAATGTGTGGAGGATCGGTTGATGAGTCAACCCAAGAGCGAATTATCAGTTGTCAATCCCAAAGGGGCTGGCATTGACTTGGGAGCAGATTCCCATTGGGTGAGTGTCCCGGAAGGGTGTGATGAGCAGTGTATCCGGCGCTTTAGTTGCTTTACGGCTGACCTGTATGCGATGGCGGAGTGGCTCAAAGGGTGTGGGATTGAAACGGTGGCAATGGAAGCCACTGGAGTCTATTGGATGCCTGTGTTCCAAATTCTTGAAACTCAGGGGTTTGAAGTCAAGTTAGTCAATGCGAATCGCCAGCATGTAAGGTAGGTTTAATTCGTCTAAAACGTTGACAAAGTTGACCTGACTTTCACCGTACAAGCTATCTGCCAACACCAGTTCAAACCTAAATCCCATCGCTTGTAATTGGCGAATCATCCCAACCGCAATTTGCGGTTTGCTTTGATACTCCTCTTGGTCTTTGAGTCGTTCTCTCGGTTTGTAGACTTCAAAGGTCAATGGCACAATCATGCCATCGACTAAACCATAAGCGGTCACTGCCACAATCCCATTCTCTTTCTTACCCACATTGCCGATGTACTGACGTTTGACATAATCGGTACTTTTCCCTTTTTTGCAATCTCCAGTTTCATCAATCAACAGCATCATTGATCGACCGTTGAGCACTTTGAGAATTAGTTCCAATCGCCTCTGGCGAACCTGCTGTGCCTGCCAAGGAGACTTCCATAAAAAGTGATGTAAGCTTTGTTGGTTAGCGAGTCCAACCGCTTTGGCAATCGCTGGTAAAGATTTGCGTTTAATCTCGCTGATCATCCCCAGATGTAAGGACTTGAAGGCTTCAAAGCTCCGCACATCTGAAAACAAATCGGCATACAGTTGGCAATACTCATCGACAAAGTGAATGGTTGGTCGAGCCTCTCTAGATGCAGGCATAGGACAATGGGCACCTTCTCAAATGGTCTACTCCTATCCTAAATTCCTCTCGTTAATGTGACCGAAGAGGGGTAGCTCTGCTGCCTTTCGTTTGCCAATAAATTGATAATCCAATTCACTTCTCCTAAAGTGATATAGGCAAAATCGTAAAATACAAAAAGCCGCCAGCACCCCAGGTACTAGCGGATCTTCACGCAGATTGCCAAGACTTTTTCAGTTTTTTGCCGCGCTAACCCTTAAGGTTTAAACGGGGAGCGTGTCACCTTCTTGAGAGGAAAAGGTGTTGAGGGTCGAGATGCCCATTGAGATAAGCACAGCGATGCGCTAGCACTTGTGGGGCATGCTGGGGATTCCAACGGGATCCCAATAATTGCACTCGACGGTCAATCTGTTTCACCCACGACTCAACAGTTCCAGAGCCAATTGCACATAGCTCTTCGGCTTGAAAATACTCATAATTGACAATGCGATGGCGATGCTCTCGGAGATAGTTCTGGAAACATCTTGCTTGCTCTAGAGCACAATCATCAAACACCGCAATGGCAGCATCGACTTGTCCGCGCCAGAGCAGGTTGTGAGCTTCGGCATGGCGTTGACCTGACCCGCCCACTTTATGCAGATTTTCCATCAGATGAAACCAGTCGAGAATCTCAATGCGATGCTCCGCCTCGACGAATTGGGCGGTTAAATTCCAAATACCCGGATGACCATCGCCGACGCCATACAACGGGTGCTCTAACGGTTGTTGCCTCACCCAATGGGTCAAAGTAGGATTGTCCTGAAACCACGCCATGCCCATCCCGTCGCTGTCGAGTCGCACGGCTTTGTATTGCTTCCACTCGGATGCTTCGCCTTTGGGCGTGACAAAGCGCATTTGTCCCCCATCCACGCTGACTTGACTCACCGCTGCTGGCGGTTGCACGCTTGGTTGGGCAAATGATTGGCGTTGCACTAGACGTTGTTGGGTAAACGGACTTACGCTCACTCCTGTCAATAACGCCACCTCTTCACTGGCATGGGCATAAGACACATTGGCACTGATTCTCAGACAGCACATCTCCAGAAACGGACTCAGTTGACTCCCTTTGCCCACCCCCAAGTGTTTGGCCTATTCGCTGGTCAATCGCAGTTCTCCCAGGATGCTTGTGAGGTGCCGCTCGTAGCCTGCGCTTGTGCCTGTAACTGTTTCGATAAAAAAATGCCCATCTCTGGGGTCACATGCGTCTGAACTTGCTCACGCACAACCGCTTCAATCTTCCCTAAACTGGTCATCCGACTGGCATCAGCTTCTTTGTACAACAACTTGGCGAGTGCTCGGACGTGATAGGCAATTGCTTGTTCTTCTTCAGGAGTCATGACACATCACCTTAGCTACTGAGAGTTTCTTGATTCTGCTTTTCCTACGCAGAAGGTGATACGCTTCCGTTTAAACGCAGCTTAGAAATAAGATAACCCAGATTTTGAGAATAAGAATTGGTATTTTTAGATATTTTTAATTACTCCTAGCTATATGGTTTTTAACCATATAAACTCTGATGATAATAAAACCTGTTTAACCTGAATTGTCATCTTCAGAGAGTAAGTCTGGCAACATTAGACTTAATCGGAAATAGGTTAGCCTAGAAAGTAAATAATTTCGGAACCGGCAATGCTATCGTACGCCAAAATTCAAAGCAAACCTCAAGTGCTCAGAAGCTTGACAGGACTGACTCAAGCAGAATTTGAGCGCT
>JANRIN010000080.1:0-7563 GCA_033764965.1 Leptolyngbyaceae cyanobacterium bins.302
ACAACCAAAGTTGTCCCTGCGGTGAAACTAGGAATTCTAGAAATTGGCATATCTTGGTTGCAACTGTTGACGATTCGCTATGCCTTATAACTGTTACTCGTCAATGCTTTCAATGCTCCTATCCACCGGAACCAGTGCCCATTCTGAGAAAGCAAAGGATAATTTACGAATTCCTGTCAAAGAGAAATATAGACCACCTTCATCTATAAATTCGTCAAAGTCCTCTCCTTTGATTAGGGGAAAAGTCGTTTTTTGAGTATGATCAGCCATTTTTGTTAAGTAGTCTGAGCGAGTCCCAAAAACAGCAATAGCATCTGCACGAGAGATCCAAAATTGATCTCGTCGCCGTAGAAGTGAAGAAGAATTTTCAAGTATCTTTTTCTTGACAAAGCTCTTTCGAATATTTTCTCTAGTGTGAAAAATCCATTCTTGCAATCGTGCCCAGAATCCATCTTTTACTGTTCTAGTTTCTTCCAAGTAGCGAGCAATCGTGTAAGCTCCTGATTCTGTATATTCACGCAGCCCATTTTTTGCCACAACTCTGTAGTCTTTGCCTTCTACTAATTCCCATTCATCATCAGGAATTGAGTCAAAAAACTTTGCGATCGCAATCAATTCTTGATCACTGATATTGAGAGTAGTGATGAGTTCTTTGCTAGGAATAAAAATTTTTGCCATGATTAGAATTTGTAGGTAAGGCTCTTGTAGAAAGTGGTCAACCGATCGAAGATTTGAGAATCTCCAGTTTCCGAATTATCTGGATGGTAAGCTTTACTAAGTTCTCGATATGCAAATTTCACATCCTCATCCGTTGCGTTTTGAGAATCTAAGTTAAATACTTTCCAAGGAAGATCGTATTTGAAGATATTAATTCCGTTAATACAGCCGTATCCTTCTTCCTGTTCTTCTCCAGGAAGAATGCCAATCACTTTTCGATAGACAGCTTCCCAACCGTCTTTCTTACTTAAGTCAACTTTTTCCATTCCAGATACTGCCATCTGAAAATTGTCAGATTTCTTCAATTCATTCGTATTATCAACGTTGAAATGCTGATAGATAGCCTCTTTTACTTGAGCTAATGTTAGCTTTTTAACTTTTAGCTTTTTAGGTGCAGCAACTTTCTTGGGCTTTGGATCTTTTTTCTTGTGATTCTCGATGACAAACTGAGCAAATTCTTCGAGAACTGATGAACTGATTGTGTTTAATTCAGCCAGACGGGAGATCTCATCCTGAATTAATTTGTTGAGTGTTGTTTGAGGCATAGGGCAATCCTGCTGTTGTGATGGTTAAACGAATTCTGTAAGCAAGATAAGGGGCTTCCTACTTACTTTAAACAAAGAATTCCCCATCACTTTGAAGAGCTAACGGGGAATTGAGCGGAATATTGATTTTTTCTACTTTTCTTGAATTCTGGATAAAATCAGGCGATCGCAACGGACAGAAGAACGATCGCGCGTTGTTGGGTAGTGTGTTAGATCTGTGTTTCGGCTTCGCTCAACACACTGTGAGTGCGGGTTGAGCGGAGTCGAAACCCACAGTTCTAATCCATCACCAATGCTGCGCCCCTAGCCAACCCCGCTAGATTTCACAAGCTAAATCTCCGGCGCGTTGACTGAACCGCAGATTTTCCTGGTAATCAACCGGGCAATCAATCACCGCAGGCACATCTTGCTCCAACGCATCCTTCAACATGGGCACCAGATCGGTACAGCTTTCAACTCGGTAGCCTTTCAACCCCATACTTTCTGCCAATTTGACGAAATCCGGATTGCCAAACTTGATGAAAGCCGATTCCCCAAATTGGTTGTATTGCTTCCATTCGATCAACCCATAGCCGCCATCGTTAAAAATCAGCGTCACGAAGGGAGTGCCAACTCGTAGCGCCGTTTCTAGTTCCTGACAATTCATCATGAAACCACCATCGCCTGTAACCGCAACGACTCGTTGCTTGGGGCGCACCAGTTTTGCCGCGATCGCGCCCGGAATCGCGATTCCCATCGCCGCAAAGCCATTGGAAATAATGCAAGTGTTAGGACGTTCGCAATGATAGTGACGCGCCATCCACATCTTGTGGGCACCCACGTCCGAAATCACAATGTCTTCTGGTCCCATCACCTGACGCAAGTCATACACAATCTTCTGGGGTTTGACAGGGAACGTATCATCGCTGGAATAGAACAAATAATCCCTGAGAATTTCATCTCGCAGTTCCAGCGCATACGGATCAGGCTTGCCCGTGCGATCGGCGCGAGACAGGATTTCGTGCAAGGAATCAGAAATATCCCCGACCACTTCAACCTTAGGAATGTAGCTGCTGTCTACTTCAGCGGAGGTGGAGTTGATATGAATGATAGGAATTGAGCCAGTGGGGTTCCATTTTTTGGGAGAGTACTCGATCAGGTCATACCCCACACAAATGATCAAATCGGCGCGATCGAAGCCACAGTTGATGTAATCCCGTTGTTGTAAGCCCACTGCCCAGAGCGCCAGGGGATGGGTGTAGCGAATCACCCCCTTGCCCATAAAAGAATTCGCCACTGGAATATTGAGCTTTGTGGCGAAATCCGTCAACATTTTGCTGGCATTAGCTCGAATTGCCCCATTCCCCACGAGAATCAAGGGGTTTTGGGCTTTAGAAATCATCTCCGCTGCTTTTTCTACACTGGTAAAGGCGGCATAGGTCTTTTCCTGCCCATCGGTGGTCAAGGGTTTGCCGATCGCAGGCATGGCAGCGATGTTTTCGGGCAAATCAATATGAACGGCACCTGGTTTTTCGGTTTGGGCAATTTTAAAGGCTTTACGCACAATTTCTGGCGTGTTACTGGGGCGGACAATTTGGGCATTCCATTTGGTGACAGGGGCAAACATCGCGACCAGATCTAAATACTGGTGGGACTCGATGTGCATCCGATCAGTGCCCACCTGCCCAGTAATTGCCACCAGAGGAGCGCGATCGAGATTGGCATCCGCAACCCCCGTCATCAAATTGGTTGCCCCCGGACCGAGCGTTGACAAGCACACTCCGGCTTTACCGGTCAAACGTCCATACACATCCGCCATAAAGGCAGCACCCTGTTCATGCCGAGTAGTAATAAATTGTATTTTTGAGTGCTTGAGTGCTTCCAAAACGTGCAGGTTTTCTTCCCCAGGTAATCCAAAAACGTATTCTACTCCTTCGTTTTCCAGACACTGAACCAATAACTCAGCTGTGTTGATCTCGCCCATCGTTTCCCCTCTCCGTTAAGTTTCAAACATTACATTTCATCAACCCACGATCGCGATTTAATTAATTGCCAAATGGTCTCCTTAATTGCTAAAGTTCCCTATCTTTGGTTTACGCTGCACCCAGTACTACAAGCCTAACGCACAAAATGCTGTCAAAAGTCCACTTCATTTGCTTACGAGTCCCAATCCTCTGGATATTGACCTCTTTCTTAAGAAATATGGACATTCACCCGTGCGGACGAGCCAAATTCGGTAGAGTCTGTTGAACTATAGAGAAGTCCATCGAATTGGTTCCAGTTTTAGAATCAGGACTCATCTACCAGCGGTTGATATAACTAGCAGTTGACACTGTGTTCTACGTAACCGAAAAAATGTGGGTGCTCGTGTGAATGGGTTAATGCATCCCTGTTGAATGGTGAAGTGAGTTTTCATGCGTATCTTTAACATTCCCGATACCGTCCGATACCAGATCATCCCTCACAGAAATGGCGTAACTTTCTGTTTGTGGGAAATGGCGCGAGGTTCCGAATCGCGCGAAGCTGGGTTTCTATTCAAAGTGAAGCAACGTCTTTCGACAAAAGAAGAAGCACAACAATTACTGAGAGCGTATTTGGAAAACTTTAGAGTAGATTAAGTTGCGTGCTGGGCGGCTCAATGTGGTTCCAGGGGAGCGCAGGCAGGGCAAGTCCTTGCTGCTCAAACATTTGCTGAATTGATCGAGCATTGGCAGGCGATCGCTCCTCGACGGGACAATGCACGAAAAAGTAGATCCGTTTGCCATCCTGCAATCCCTGAGCCACCACCTTGCTCCAATCTTGCAAAAAGCGCTGATTCATTGCCCAGGTGGGATGGCTGATGTAGCGAATCAGGCTAAAGGGTGCCATGATATCAAAGACGGCGGGCACTTTGGGCTTTTTCCGTTCTACCTCTAGTTGTGGATCGTTGGGAGTTTCATAAATGGGACGGGTATCCAGCAAAACTCGCCCAACCTGTAAGGAGGACAGCAAAGCATTCAGCCGATCGCCCTGAACCGACTCAAACCAATCCAGGTGCCGCACCTCCAGCGCAATTTCGACCCCCATGTGAGAGAGTTGGGTCAAAAACTGGCTTAAATCATCCCATGCGGCAGGACTATATCGGGGTGGCAATTGGATAAATAACGGACCCAGACGATCGCCCAATCCTTGCATCCGTTCAATGAACTGCATCGCCTCTGCTATTTGGGGTTGTAACAATCCCTTGTGGGTCACTGCTTTAGGAAACTTGGGGCAAAATCGAAACCCGCTGGGCGTATCCCTCACCCAACGGGCGATCGTTGGCGCATCCGGCACCGAGTAAAACGTCGTATTTCCTTCTACGGCGGTAAACCGTTCACTATAAAGCGCCAAGAAATGAATCGATCGACTTTCTGGCGGGAAAAAGCTTCCCACCCAAGGCTTGTAGCCCCACAACGCACAGCCAATCCAAAAATTTTGTGTCAGCGCCCCCATAACCCCGCATGATAAAAGATTGCAGCGCAAGGATCACGATTGGAGCATGGAAAATACGGCTGAATTTTTTTGTGCCTTCTGTGGCGAACCCAACACAACGTTTGTTGACTTGAGTGCAGGCGGACAACAATCCTACATTGAAGATTGTCAGGTTTGCTGCCGACCCAATCAGCTTTATGTGCGAATTGACGAAGATAGCCTGGATATTGAAATTGATACAGAGTACGTAGGCTAAAATCACTTCACGTTATACCAATTTGCTTTCGACACGTTACAGATTAAGATCCTCCTGCCTGCGGCTTCCCCCTTACCAAGAGGGATTGAGGGGGATCGGTGCAAGGAATGTGCCCTTATCATTGTTTAAATTGGTATTAAAAAGGCAGAAGCCAACGAGCATTTCCTCTTGCCTTCTGCCTTTCTAGTTTTGCCTTATAAAATCAGACTTAGTTTAATCCGATGTAGCTTGCTTCAGCTTCCAATTGACGGATTAGAGTCTCATCGCCGATCGCACGAGCAGCTTCCAGACGACGCTGCAAATTCTTTTGCAAGTTCATTCTGTGGGTTTCAGCGACTTTCACTGCCTTTTCCTGACGTTTTCTGTTCAACATGGACTTTTCTTTCCCCTAACCTATGTATAGCTTGGTTTATTCTAACACCAGGAGAAACCAAACTGTAGTTTTTGTTACCAAAAGTTCACGACAAGGAACGTGCCATGAGTGCAACTCGCGCCATCACCCTGCTCAGTGATTTTGGCAGTCGCGATGGATATGTGGGGATGATGAAAGGCGCGATCGCCCAGATCAATCCCACGCTTCAGACGATCGACCTGACCCATCACATTCCGCCGCAAGAGATTGCTCAGGCGCGGTTTGTGCTGATGAGTGCCTTCCCCTACTTCCCTCCTGGCACCGTTCACCTTGCAGTGGTGGATCCAGGAGTGGGCAGTGCACGGCGTGGCGTGGCGATCGCGGTTGGCACCACCGAAGTCAGCGGTCTGCTGGTGGGACCAGACAACGGCTTATTCAGCGGCATTGTGGAGCAATACTCGGTATTAGAAGCGGTTGAGCTAAACAATCCCCGCTATTGGCGCACGCCCCAACCCAGCCACACCTTCCACGGGCGAGATATCTTTGCCTCGATCGCTGCCCACCTCGCCAGTGGAGTTCCGCTTCAGCACCTGGGACAGTCGATCGCACCCGCAACCTTGACCCGCCTGTCACTGCCAGCCCTGATTTACACAGAAAACACCATCCTGGGCAGGATCCAGGCGATCGACCATTTTGGCAACCTGATCACAACGATTCCTGCTGCTGCTGTGATTGGGTGCGAGTGGACGATTGACCTGGAAGATGAAGTTCTACCAGGCGTGACAACTTACAGTGATCGTCCAACCGGAACGCTCGTGGGATTGATCGGCAGTCATGGCTGGGTGGAAATTGCGATCGTTAACGGCAACGCTCATCAGCGGTTGAAGCTGGAGTGGGGCGATCCAGTCAAGCTCGTCCTGCCACCTACAAAGCACTCAGACAGGGCAGTTTCATCGAACCAAAATGGATAGAAAAGGCGATTTGCAGATTCTCCAAAGATTCAATCAACCAGCGCACCCCATCCATTACAGGTTCGTAGTGTTTGTAGAGCATTGCCAATCGTTTTTCCAGGCTGGATTTGAGATTGTTGTAAATTAACAATAATTTGAGCAGTAGCCCCGTGGTGACAGTTGCACCAACGTTGCCAATTAAGTCTACAAAAACCAGGTGGTTGTTGACTTGTTGGGGAGAAGCCACAAGCAATTCAATCAGTTGATGACAGGTGCGCGTAATTAAAAAGCTACTGAGCGGTTGATTATCACTTTGAGGCAGAGTGTTAATCAATTGAGTATGCAGCCATTGGTTAAAGTGGTGCTTACCGTAGTCTGGCTTGGTGGCATCAATGGATGCAATCAGATAGCGATAAAGTCCTTCTTTGAAGCTGCGGTAATTTTCAAACTGAGCGCTATAACTGAGAAAGCGACGAGCGTGATCTTTGTACGTCCCGGCACGATCGATTTGTCCGGTGAAGTGCTTGATAGACGATCGCAGTTGGGCATCTGTGAGCAGGGTGGGATTGGCGATCGGCTTGGAGGCACGAGCGGAACCATCAGACTTTTGCACTAAATAAGTGACGTAGCGGGTTAGATCGCATTCAAACTTTTGTTGACGTTCCTTTTGAAGATGGCGAACTGTGTCGAACTCAGACTGAGAATCGCCGTTGTTGCTTGTGAGGCAGTAGGGATAGAGGTAAGGGTAGCGGTGGATGAAGTGGGGGTGCAGATGAGCCTGAGTTTCTTCCTGCGCCCATGCTTCTGGAGAGGCTCGACGCGATCGCGCATACAGAGGAACGTCAGATCCGTCTAGCTCGACCCCTTCCTCCACCACTTGCGCCAGTCGTTGCAGTGCTTTGTATTCTTCGGTGGTTGTAAATTCTTTGACTAACCGCCGCAGTCCTTGGGTGTTGAGGTAGGTGGTTCTGCCCCGTGGGGGTGATTGCAAAGTGTAAACGAGATCCGGAATTGCCCAACGGTAGGCGGGTTGAAACCACCAAAAGTTGATGAGAATTCGGCAACAACGATTTAGAATAAACTTGAATTCTGCGTGAGAGAGTCGAGAAATTGCTAACTTATGCAGGATCTCTAAGATATAAGGCTCCGCATACTGAGTCCCATCCACGAACAGGCAACGGAATCTTTCTAATAACGCTTCAGGAGATTCCAGTTTGCGGCAAGTAATTAAATGATCGTATAGCTGTTGTTCTTCAAAGCTTGTCGATCGGTAGTAGGGGCTAGACATGACAGTTAAACCTCGGTAGCGCT
>JANRIN010000081.1:0-64245 GCA_033764965.1 Leptolyngbyaceae cyanobacterium bins.302
GCACAAAGGTCTGCACGGTCGCATCTAGCACATAGGCATCGGCAATCCCCTGATACATGAAGTCTTCCACGCAACGCGCCGTCGCATCGTAGGCAAAGAGATAATCTACCGTGGCAGCCATTTCAAAAGCTCCTTTGTAACCGTGTCGCATCACTCCTGCAATCCATTTAGGATTTACGACACGGGAACGGTAGACTCGATTAATTTCTTCCTGTAAGCGGCGCACTTTGGGATTTTCGGGGCGGGCATGATCGCCAAAGTAGGTGTGGGGATTCTTGCCCTGGAGCGATCGCACGGCAACCGTCAATCCGCCCTGAAACTGATCGTAGTCGTCCGAATCGAGCAAGTCATGTTCGCGATTGTCCTGGTTGTGCAGCACTACTTGCATCTGGCTGAGTCGTTGCTCAAAGGCTTCGGGGGCAGAGTGTCCCTTGCCCTGCCCAGTGTAGGCGTAGCTGCTCCAGTTAATGTAGGCACGAGCCAGATCCGCATCATCTGTCCAGTTTTGCGCCTCGATTAAGCCCTGGAGTCCGGCACCATAGGCACCTGGTTTAGAGCCAAAGATGCGGTAGCGCGATCGTGTTGTTGCTTGCTCAATGGGTAAACCTTGTTGCAGCCAGGATTGGGTTTCCTGTTGAACTTGTGCGGCTAAAGGGTTCTGTTCCGGTGGCTCATCCAGGGCGGCAACCGCAGCTACGGCTTGATCAAACAAATCGATTAAGTTAGCGAAGGCATCTCGAAAGAAGCCCGAAATCCGCAACGTCACATCCACTCTGGGGCGACCCAGCACCGACAACGGCAAAATTTCAAAATCAACCACTCGTCGCGCCATGCCATCCCAAACGGGTTGAACTCCCAACAGCGCCAGAGCTTCAGCCATATCATCGCCTCCGGTTCGCATGGTGGATGTGCCCCAAATCGATAAGCCCAACGTTCTAGGATACTCTCCCTGCTCCTGCAAATGCCGCTCAATCAGAGCTTCGGCGGCTTTGCGTCCCACGTCCCAAGCGGTTTCTGTGGGAATGGCACGAATATCCACGGAGTAAAAGTTGCGTCCGGTGGGTAACACATCAGGACGACCACGAGTGGGAGCACCGGAGGCTCCAGCAGGAACGTATTCGCCATTCAATCCCCGCAGCAGGTGGATGATTTCTTGGGAAGTTTGTTGCAAGGCGGGCAGTAGATCAGTGGTGATCCAGTGAAGTTCGTGGTGGGTGTGGGGTGTGGGGTGTGGGGTGTGGGGTGTGGGGGATGGGGGAGAAGATAGCAGTTGATCAACAAGGTGGGCGGCGTGGTGTTCGAGCAGTTCGATCGCGTCACCAACAGTCCGCAAAGAACGATCGTAGGGGCATTTAACGCAATGCTCCCCCAACAGTTCAGCAGGATCAGCGGTAAGGGGATCGAAGTCGAGGTGCCAATCCTGGGCGATCGCGCGAGTGATGCCTAAGCGTCCGGCTCCGGGGGAACGGGCGATCGCCACGATTAAATCTCGCAGTTGCCGACCGGCTGGACAGTGCCCAAAGATATGTAACCCATCTCGAATTTGGGACTCCTTCAGCTCGCACAAGTAACCATCAATTTGTCCTAAAAGCTCTACCCATGTGTCAGAAGTTTTGTCTGCTACCTTGTGCCTCAATTCCAAATCCTGATTTAGACTTTCCTGTTGCAGTAGTTGAGTAATGCGATCGCGAACCACACCCAGGCGAAAGGGATCCAGGCTTTGAGCTTCGTAGTATTCGTCGATCAAACCTTCGAGTTGTTGCAGGGAACCGTAAAGCTCGGCGCGGGTCATGGGTGGCGTGAGGTGATCCACAATGACAGCTTGCGATCGTCGTTTTGCCTGGGCACCTTCCCCCGGATCGTTCACAATGAATGGATAAAGATGGGGTAGCGCCCCTAATGCGACCTCTGGGTAACACGTTTCAGATAAGGCGGTGCCTTTGCCTGGAAGCCACTCCAGGTTGCCATGCTTACCCACATGGACGATCGCCTGTGCGCCAAAATGCGCTCGTAGCCAGTGATAGAACGCCAGGTATTCGTGGGTGGGTGCTAAGTCGGGGGCGTGGTAATTGAGGGCGGGATCCTGGTCATAGCCACGAGCGGGTTGGATGCCGACAAAGATGTTACCGAGTTGGATGCCGGAGATGGGGAGGGGGGGATGGGGGATGGAGGATGGGGAAGATGCTGAGTGCTCGTCTTTTTGGGTAAAGGGTTCTGCCCAGCGATCGCGAATTCCATCTCTAACGGCTTCTGGCAAATGGGCAAAGTATTGAGCGTAGTCGTTGTGACTAACGCTTTGTCGGATTGGGCGTAATAACTGCCCTTCGGGATCATTGGTGACGGTGGAGGTTAATTGCTGGATCAAGGCATCGCTGGTTTGGGGAAAGTCTGCAAGCTGATAGCCTGCTTGCTGCAATGCTTTAAGAATTTCGACAACGCTGGCAGGGGTATCCAACCCGACTCCATTGGCAAGGCGACCATCGCGGGTGGGGTAGTTTGCCAAAATGAGAGCGATTTTGCGTTGCTCAATGGGAGTGCGGCGCAGCGTGACCCAGTTTGCTGCCAGTTCTGCCACAAACTGAACCCGATCGCTCACTGGTTCATAGGTCACGACATCAGTTTGTAGACGATCGTTGCGAGTTTGTACTGCTTTAAACGAAATCGCACGGGTGATGATGCGTCCGTCTACTTCTGGTAACGCGACGTTCATCGCCATATCCCGTGGAGTCAGTCCCCGTGGTTGACTTTGCCATTGCTCAATGGTGCTGCTGCTCAAAATAACTTGCAGGACGGGAACATTGAGGTGGTGCCAGAGATGGGGGATGGGGGAGAGGTAAGTGAGTGGGTGGGTGGGTGGATCGGTGGGTTGGGGTTGGGGGTTGGGGGTTGGGGGTTCGGTCAAATCTGCGATCGCGAAGCTGGTGGTGTTTAGGACGAGATCGACGGTGGGAGCGTCTTTGGGCTGCAAAAGTCCTAACACCTCGGCTTGAATATCTGGATCGCGCAGGGAGGAGACAAAGATTGGAATTGGGTGCAACTGGCGATCGTGCAATGCCTGACACAAGGCATCGATTGGAGCGGTGTTGCCTGATAAATAATGGGCGCGATAGAAGAGAATGGCGACCGAGGGGATAGGGGATAGGGGATGGGGGATAGAGACGGGGTTGAGGGTTGAGTGATTCTTCTGCCTTCTGTCGCTTGATTCCTGCTTTCCAAAATATCTCCCTACTGAAGGTACAACTTGTGGTTTGGGAGGATCGTAGGTTTTGCCTAGCGCGACATCGGCAACAAATTGCAGGGCGTGGGTCATGTTGTCAACGCCACCTTCGGTCAGGTAGCGCCAGAGTTGGTTGGCATGGGTGAGAGGAACCGTGGAATGGCTGATCAGGTCTGGATCAGGACGATCATCGCCAGGAAGAATAAACAGGGCAACCTGGGTTTGTGCTGCCAGTTCTTGCAGTCGCTCCAAGCCGTAAGACCAGTAGGCACGTCCGCCTAGGATACGAACAACGATCGCCTGAGCCTGGGACAATACCTTGTCAACATAGGTGTCGATGCTGAGGTACTGCTGAAGGTGCAGGAGGTTGGCAACTCGAATGGCGGGAAAGTCTGAGGGTAGGCGTTCTGCAGCGATCGCAAGGGTTTGAATGTCGGTATCCGCAGCAGTTAACACGACGATCGGTGCGGGAGTTTGCTCAACAAATACAACTCCTTCGCTCTCTGGATTCCAGCCTCCTGGGATTGCGGCTAACCGATGCATGGTATGGACTCAACTTTCTATAACGCTTTGGCAGTCTAACGCGATCGTGAGCCTTGTGAGCCGCTGATCATCCGCCCAATGGGAGGATAGCAAAACGCTTTAAATCTCTTCATCATGATGAGGAGAGGATGCTTACTGAGGAATCGAATTTTGAATGTATTTAAAGCTCTAGAACCCGTCCAACAGAGGAACCTGGGCTTTTTGTTTGGCGCAGGTTTGCTGTTTTGGGCAAGCCTCACGGCATTGCTACCAACCCTATCTCTTTACATCAAAGATGTGGGTGCCAGTGACTTTGAGGTTGGGGTCGTTATGGGTGCCTTTGCGATCGGACTGGTGTTGTTTCGCCCCTGGCTAGGTAAGCTAGCCGATCAGCACGATCGCAAAATTGTGTTGTATGTGGGATTAGCCGCCGCCGCGATCGCCCCTCTGGGCTATCTCGCCACTCAATCGATTCCCTTGCTGTTCCTACTTCGAGCCTTCCACGGCTTAAGCATTGCGGCTTTCACGACGGGATTTAGCACCCTGGTGACGGATCTGGCTCCGCCTCAGTCTCGTGGCGAGGTAATTGGTTACATGACGTTGGTAAACCCGATCGGCGTTGCGATTGGTCCAGCGTTGGGTGGCTTTTTGCAGGAGTGGGCAGGCTACACGCCTCTATTTTTAGTTTCAGCCGGACTGGGCGTTTTAGGGATTGGCTTAATTCATCAACTGCGTAGCCCCTCGATCGTGGGAGAACCCGGAAAAGCTCCCACATCAACTGAAAGCATGAGGCAATTGTTATTCAGTCCGCGTTTTCGGATTCCAGCCTTAGTCCTGTCGCTGGTGGGTGCTGCATTTGGAACGCTGGCGATTTTTGTGCCTTTATTCATTAAAGAAACAGGAGTTCCACTAAATCCAGGCTTATTCTACACAGCCGCCGCGATCGCCAGTTTCGTAGCCCGAATTGCGGTTGGTCGTGCCTCCGATCGCTTTGGTCGTGGTCGCTTTATCACGGCAAGCCTGGTGCTGTATACCTTGGCGCTAAGTTTGCTGTGTACGGCTCACACGGTTCCCACATTTTTACTGGCAGGATTTTTAGAAGGGGCGGGAGCCGCCATTTTGTTACCTATGATGATTACCCTGGCTGCCGATCGCTCCCATCCTTACGAGCGCGGACGGACGTTTGGGCTTGTGCTGGTAGGGTTTGATTTGGGCATGGCGTTAGCTGGTCCCATATTTGGCTACCTGGCAGTGCAACTGGGCTATCGAGGATTGTTTGGAGTCACAGCAGTCCTGGTATTTCTGGCATTGCTGATTTTCATGAGTCTGTGCAGCAAAACCTTTGCCTATTCGCTGAAATTCGCCCTTGGTAATGGACACGATGTTTATGCCTTACCCAAGATATCGACTCCCTAACTCAATCGTCTGCAGTTGAGCGATCGCGGTCTATCCCATCTCTCCCCTCAAGCGACTGATCTACGTCTTTTTCGTCTTCCTGGGGCGGCGGTTCTAGCCGATGAATCTGGATCTGGTGCAGACGTGGTCCTTCCATTGAGATGATGGTAAATTCGCAGTCCTCATAGTTCAGCACATCTCCCACCTTGGGAATGCGTTGCAGTTGAAATAACACAAACCCGCCCAGGGTTTGATATTCGTCGGTTAAAGGCAGGTTGAGTTTGAGGTTGTCGTTCAACTCCTCCAGATTAATTTGGGCTTGGATCAGAAAGGTATGGGGAGCCAGCACTTGCACTATCGGTTCTTCAGTGCTGTCCATTTCAACGGAATCTCCTAAGATTTCAGCCACCACATCTTCGATCGTGACCAGTCCTGCGGTTCCACCAAATTCATCCACAACCAGGATCATCGGTTGCCGATAGCGCTGCATCATCACCAGCAGCTCGTTCAGTGGCATATATTCCTGAGCAAAGCGGGCGGGACGAATCCAGGCTTCGATCGAGCGATCCAGTTGGGAGTCTTGAGCTAGTGGCTCCGCCAATTCCTTTAAGTGAATAATGCCGCGAATATCATCCAGAGATTCTCCAATCACGGGGTAACGGGAGTGACCAGAGGTTGCCACTTCCTCCAAAACCGCTTTCAGGGTGGCGGTGTGGGAAATGGCGGCAATGCTAGTGCGGGGAATCATCACTTCCCCGGTCGCGACCTCGCCAAACTCAAACACATTTTGCAGCAGTTGCCGTTCCCCTGCCTCCAGCCCGGTGGATTCGCTGGAAGTGGTGATAATCAGTTGCAGTTCTTCCGACGTAACCTGGTTGTACCAACCCTGCCCAAAGTAATCGATGCCAAATAATTGCAACAAAATTCGGGTGGATTGATTCAAGATCCAGATAAATGGATTAAAAATGCGGGCGATCGCCAGACTGGGCGCACCCAACACCCGCGCCAATTCTTCCGAGTGAATCAGCGCGACTGACTTGGGACATAGCTCGCCCAACACAATTTGGAGGTAAGCGATCGCCAAAAACGTGATCACGATTGCCAGAGAGTGCGAGAACCCCTGACTCAGCGGAGAGGGCAACGGCAACACGCTTAACCAGTCTGCCACCAGGTTAACGATCGCACTTTCCCCAATCCAACCCAATGCCAAGCTGGAGAGGGTAATCCCAAGCTGAGTCGTGGATAGCAATCGGTCTAAGCTACGTTGCAGATCTTGCACCGTTCGCGCTTGCACATCCCCCGCCCCAACTAGCTGACTGATCCGCGATCGTCGCACCGAAACGATCGAAAACTCAGCCGTCACAAAAAATGCGTTAATCCCAATTAGTAGGAAGACTGCCAGTAATTTCAGTACTGCATCTGTTGTAAAATTCACAGTCGTTTCAGCAGCCAACTCCTGAACCAGCGGAAGCATTGACAAAGGAAAATCAGCAAACCTGTCCATTTAGCCCATACTCAAGGCGTTCCGTACTCATCCTACCGAGTGACTGGAATATTAGACAGCTTGAGTTGAACCCGTTGATCGGGATAGTCGGACAGCGCCACGGAGAGAGTTTTTGCGCCGCTGATCGAGGTGATGGGAATCCGAACAGTACCGGAATAGGGCGTTGCATCGGGTGGTAACTCGGCGGGTAACCCTTCCGTATTGGCGCTCAACACTCGTCCTTGATCATCTTTTACTTCGAGGAAGGTGTAAAGGAATTTAACGGGTTCGCCCATCTCATTCTTCAGGTTCAGGGACAGCACAAAGGCATCACCTTGATTTTGCACCGATTTCACTTCCAGGGTTACGCCTTCACTCTCCGTGGAAATCGGGAGTTTGCTGGCAGCGTCAACTTTTGCAGTGGCAACCGCAACTGCCTTAGGAGCCGCGACCGCTTTCCCACTAATCCGTGCTTTGACGGTCGCCAAAATTTTGTCTTCCTGCAAAATCGTGACTTCGTTCTTGCGTTTCTCCTCCCCTTTGCGGTTGGTCAGGTTATTGGTGGGTCGGGTGTCTGGTTGGGTAATCCCTTTTAAGGCTTCCCGCCCAACACTCATCCCGGCAACAGCACTGAAGATTCCGGCAACCAACATACAGGTCAGCAAAACAAGGGTGAGTCCAATAGTGGAGTTAAGTTTCATGGGATTTAGCAGAGGTGCGATCGCAAAAAAGAGGAGAAGTAGGGAACAGTTCTTGTCCTGATTCTAATCAAGTGATGCAATTTTAGAGGGGGATGGGCAAAGTTTAACCACGAATTCGTAAAAAAATGCAAAAACGGAGCTGACAACTGCAAACTCCGTTCAGGCAACCTAAAAATTTCAGGATACAATGGGGGCTGACCAGGGTTGGCCGAGCGGTTTAGGCAGCGAACTCATAATTCGCCTCAGGCAGGTTCGACCCCTGCACCCTGGATTTCAGCCAGCATTCCTCGTCCAAGTCCACTCAAGCCATCCTTACCACAAGGCTGGGACGGGCTTCGCAGGGGCAACTGGGGCAACCGGGGCAACTGGAGGCGTAATCACCACAGGGGGAGGGCTTTCAATCGGGGCAACCACTGCGGGCGGGGGTAGCGTCCTCAAAGAGTATTGGAATGGGCTAGGCAGATCGACCGTCCGCAGGATTGGACCGGAATTCATCTGCTTAAAAAATGTTTCCTGATACAGATCATGGACTTCCCGCAGATCCCGATTCATGGAATTTTCGGGGAAGGGTCCAAAAATTCGTTTCAACTGCCCCGTGAAGCTGCGATTTCTCACATAGTCCCGATTGTGCGAGAAGAAGGCATCTTCAAATTCGTGGGCAACTTGTCCAAACCGCACCCCTTGAACCAGGGGAAAATCTTCTGCATCTTGCGCGATCGCTGCCGCACTAAAAACGGTTGAGAGGGTGATAGTAGAAAGTCCTACGATCGCGCCCTTGAACCCAATACCAACGCATAAATCCCCAATTTTCATGAGACGACTCCTCGAATTTAAACCTGTGGTTGCCTGGTTTTTCGCTTAAAATCAGGATTGGCAAATGGTTCAATAGCTAGCAGCTTTGATTGTGAAAAACCAGATCGACTTGAATCAAGAGTTCCCCAACAGTCTAGAGATCAAGACAGACCATTTCTTGGTCAATTGTACTCATAGTTCTTGAAAGTGCGTACTTAATTTTCAACAATTAAACTCTCAAAGAGTGCCCTTCCAAAAAATAATTGCAAATTGTAAATGACCTCTCCACTGCCGATCGCTACCCTCGATTTACCCGCCCTCAAGCAGCAACTCCTGGATCTCATCTGTCAGGTCGCCTACAAAGAGGGGGATTTTGTGCTGACTTCTGGACAACCCAGTTCCTACTACATCAACGGCAAACAAGTGACGCTCCACGCCGCAGGGGGATTAGCCGTGGGACGACTGCTGTTATCCCGGTTGCCTGCCGAAACGCTGGCAGTCGCCGGACTCACCCTGGGAGCCGATCCAATGGTGACAGCAACCAGTGTGGTTGCGGCTTATGAGGGGCGATCGCTCACCGCATTAATTGTTCGTAAAGAAGCCAAAGGACACGGCACCCGTGCCTACATCGAAGGTCCCAGTTTGCCAGAGGGGAGTTGCGTGACCGTGTTGGAAGATGTGGTGACAACGGGACAATCTGCCCTCAAAGCCGTTGAACGCCTCCGCGAAGGTGGTTATCAAGTGAATGGCATCTTGGCATTGGTCGATCGCCAACAGGGCGGAGCCGAAACTTATCAAAATGCTGGTATTCCCTTTCAGTCGTTGTTCTCAATCAGCGATATTCAACAACGCTGGCGAGAATTGAATAAATAGAGTGGCTTAACGTGAGCTTTACCGACAACCGATAGTCTAATGTTCGGGTAATTATCTTAAATTCTTGCTGAAACTGATTGATCTAAGAATTCAAATGATGCAACGTGGGTGGACTCAAATAAATCAGGTTTTGTGGTTGGGAGTGGGGGCGATCGCGATCGTCGGTTGTAGCAACGATAGTCAGAAAATCGCGGCACAAATTCAGCAAGACATCACCGCCAACGGTGGCACGTCGCTCAAAACAGTAACTTGTCCCAGTGGAGTTAAGCCTGAACCGGGCAAGACCTTTGAGTGTGTGGGCGAAATGGACAATGGCTACACGTTTACGATTACCGTGCAGCCGCAGGACGACAAAGGCACCGCTTTCACCTGGGATGTACCCCATGCCAAAGGGTTAGTTAATGTGCCCAAACTGGAGAGCGTGATTCAAGAGAATCTGTCCACCGAAATTGGCTCCAAACCTACCGTTGCTTGCGGGGGAATTTACAAAGCGGTGAAACCGGGAGAAGGATTTGAGTGCCAAATTACTTACAAGCTGCTCAAACCAGCCCCCAAACCTGCTAAATCGGCAAAAGGCAAGCCAGCCAAGGCAGAAAAGCCGATCGCAGTCACCCAAACTGAAAAAGTAACCGTCACCACCGATGACAGCGGCAATGTCTCCTGGCAACGAGTCTTGCCCCAGATCGCCACCAAACCAAAACCCAGTTCCACCAATTAACTGAAATGGACAGTCGATAGATCAATGCTGCTCATACCAATGCTGTAATGCTGCCCGATGAACTTCTCGCCATGCCACCTTCGCAGTTTTCGCCAGGTGAGCGCAGTCCTCGTATTCGGGCTGAACATTGGTAGGGGGACGATCGCGCCCTTCTGCCCATGCCACCTTGACCCGTACCTGCCCAAACTCCGTCTCCACGGTTTGCATCTCCCGTGGCAACACTCGCCGTTCCTGCTGCGAGCACCGAATCCCCAGGGTTGTGGTTTCTCGAAACAAAATTGCTTCACAGGTTGCTCGATCGGCGGGACGACACACCACCGTCAACAAAATTCCAGGGCGGGACTTTTTCATCGCGATCGCTTGAGTAAACACATCCAGTGCTCCTGCCTCCAGCAATCGTTCCAGCACATACCCGATTGCCTGAGGATTCAAGTCATCAATCTGAGTTTCTAGCAGCAAGATGGTTTCGGTGGTTGAGGCAGAGGGGGATGGGGGATGGGCTTCGACGTGAGCGCTCAACCGAACGGGGAGGGGGGTGTGAGAGGGTGAGAGGGTGTGGGGGTGTGGGGGTGTGGGAGAAGTTGTTTCTCCTAGCCATAGGCGCAGGATATTTGGTAGAGCAAATTCGCTGGAGCCAGCCCCTAACCCAACTTTGTGGATCGTCATTGCTGGGGGCGCACCAAATTGATCTGCCAAAGTGGTGACGATCGCGGCTCCGGTGGGGGTCACCATTTCGCGATCAATGCCATTGCTGTAGACGGGAACCTGTCCCAATTCAAATAATTTCAGCACCGCCGGAGAAGGGACGGGTAAGCGACCGTGAGCCGCCCGAATAGTACCACCCCCGGTGGGCAACGCAGAGCACACCAGGCGATCGATGCCCAACCAGTCCAGTCCCAAACAGGTGCCAATAATGTCTACCAGCGCATCCGTTGCTCCAACTTCATGGAAATGCACCTGTTCCACCGAAACTCCATGCACCAATGCCTCTGCCTCTGCCAATTTGCGAAACACCGCCAAACTCCAGGCTGCGGCTCTGGCGGGTAATTGAGCCTTGAGAATCAAGCGTTCAATTTCGGGTAAATGCCGCACCGGAACCGAGGGGGCAGAATTTGGCTCTGTTTCGTGAGCTTGGGCGGGGTGGGAGTGGGGATGATCATGTGAGTGCGAATGAGGATGATCATGCGAGTGCGAGTGCGAGTGAGGATGGGGATGCTCATGGGAATGGTCATGGGCAGGATGGCTTTCTGGCTCCGTCAAAAATGTTGATTCTCGCCGGGAATCGCTAGGATGGTGAAAGGTTTGATCATGGGTAGGATGATCAAAGGTGTTAAAGCGATCGGGATTCACCAATTCACCCGATGCAAACACCAAATCCACATGAAACTTGGTTGCCCTCAACCCATTGCGTTGCACCGACTCTGTCCACAGTTTGTACTCTTGAGCGATTCCCAACCGTCCAAGCTGCTCGATCAAATACTCCAACGGCACACCTGCATCCACGATCGCGCCCAGGCACATATCTCCTGCAATTCCAGTCGGGCACTGTAAGTAGGCAATTTTCATGAGATTTCGTTGTGTCGAAGTGAAAAGTTGTGTCGAAATGAAAACCAGATAATCGGTTTTGCACCCTCCCCTCTATCATCTAACGACTTAGGAGATTGATAGGAAACAAAATACCTGTACGGGCAGGTTTAGCAACAGAGCGCTGTGTTAATGCTGAAGACTTTGACAAAACCTGCCCCTGCTCTTCCATTCTCTCCCACCCCACCCCCTAACCCCCATTCCCCATCCCCCCTCCCTTCTCATGGCAACGATTTACACCGTTCACCCCAAAGACCCGCAAACCCGCACGATCGACCAGATTGTGAAACAACTGCGAGATGGAGCCGTTGTGCTCTATCCCACGGACACCATTTACGCGATCGGCTGTGATTTGAACTCCAAAAGCGGGATTCAACGAGTTCGCCAGATCAAACAACTTTCTAACGATAAGCCCCTCACTTTTCTTTGCCCCTCATTGTCAAACATCGCCCATTATGCGGTGGTGAGTGATGCGGCTTATCGGCTGATGCGACGACTGATTCCCGGACCCTATACCTTTTTGCTACCCGCCACAAAATTGGTGCCGAAGGTCGTCATGAATCCCAAACGCCGCACCACAGGAATTCGGGTGCCCGACCACGCAGTTTCTCAAGCACTGCTAAATGGGTTGGGCAATCCGATTATTTCCACGTCGGCGCATATGTTTGACGATGGCACCCCATTGGACCACAAAGTCCCCAAGCAACCCTCCAAAGTAGAACTGTTTGATTGTCTGGAGTCAATGGTGGACGTAATTGTAGACAATGACGAAGAACCTGGCTACCAAACATCCACAATTCTGGATATGACTGACGAAGAACCGATCGTGGTGCGGCGTGGCTTAGGGTGGGAAGCCGTGGAACTATGGGCAGAGGGAATTTCCTAAAAAACTTCACCTCTAAATTTTGAGTTGATTAAGCGGGCTGACGTGAGAACCAGAATTGGTGCCATTTTCCATTGAGTTCAAGGACTTTGAGTAACCCCAGTGCCCCGCTGCCTTGAGGTCTCCAACTTTGACCCTTGTGCTTTTGCCGGAAACCAATCACTTGGTCTACGGCGGCTCTTTCGACTCGTCCACTGCCAATCGGTTTACCCGCTTTTTGCCGTCGTTTGTAATGGACGATCTCATGTTGGTGTTTACCCAGATAGGTCAACAACTCTTGCAACTTCTTGCGGTTGCGTGGGACGACCTGATGAGTGATGTAGTCGAGCGCCGATTGCACCTGACCTGTCCAAAGTTGAGCGAATAAGACCTTGAGATGATCTTGCTTTTCGGCTTTACTGCGGGCAGTCATGGTCATCAAGTCTCGCAGCTTCTGGGTCAGGTGATACCCGTCGAGTACTACCACAATTGACTCACCCAAGGTTTGCGTCCAACGTTTACGCATCGCGGTAGCACCGTCGCTGATAATGACCAAAGGGAATGACCCAGACCGATTGCCGTAGACTTGTTCAACTTTGGCTTGCACAACTTGAGCTAAGGACAGGCGCAAAGCACCATCAGGACAAATTGGTGCACTCACATACTCATGCGGTGCACTTAGTGTGCTGGTTGACCAAGCCAGGTGAACCAGTGTTAGTGGGCGATGCTGATGCCCGCTTGGGTTACTTTCCAGGGAATTTGTGGCAAACAGGCGCACCTGGGTTGAACTTTGCCAGTGGCTGGCGACGCTTCACCAACCGCACGCCCATAAACCCAAGACCCACAATCACTACACCTGGTATCATGCTTGGTTCTGGAATCGCCGCGTACTCAAACACCTCTCCTGGCAGTTCTGCTAGCAGTGAGGGAGGTCGTCGTACCTGGGTAGCTTGCTCAAAGGCATAAGCAAATCCCAGCAGGGTTGATTCGCTGTAAGGACGACCCGTCAAAGAGAGCGTCACTGGCAAATTTTGGGAACCGAATCCGGCTGGAACCGTAACATCGGCAAACCCTAACAAGCTCGCAAACTCAACCTGACGAATTGGTGGTGCCCCTGGCGGACTCACAAACGTTGGGTCTGTGGTTCCCGGCAACGGACGGGCAAAGGTACCGATCGTCGGAAACACAAACGCATCAAGATCGTTGGTATCAAAAACGTTCAACACAGTATTCCGCAGCGATGGAATAACCGTATTAGCCACATTCAAGTACTGCGGGTTGGTCAAGCCGCCAAAAGCAACAGTGTTATCCAATGTACCAATGATTGTTGACGGGGTGGGTGAGTTTGTCACCTCTGGCGATCGCAAAATTGAAATCACGTCCTCAACCTGGTCGGGATACTCTGGTGCCAGAGTTTGGAGATACTCGTCGAGGTACGGTTTTTGTTCAGCGCGGGCGATCGTCGATGAAGCCGAGGCCATTGTTTGCAAGAAACTGTTCTCAAAGGTAATGTCGATCGTCGTTGCACCTAATCCGCGTAGCTGAGTCAGAGAAGTTTCCAGAATTTGATTCACCTCTGGATCAACCCCATTAATACCGTCGCCAAAATAGTTGCGAACTACGCCTAAGCGAGCACCTTTGAGGGCATCTGGTTTTAAGAATTGGGTGTAGTCACTGAAAAATTTATCGGGTTGGACAGTTGGAGCTGGAACGAGAGTCTCAAAGCTTGGATTATTCGGGTCAAACCCAGCCATGGCTGCTAATGTGAGTGCGGCATCGGTCACAGTTCGCGCCATTGGTCCCGCTCCATCGCGTGACAACGCAAACGGAATGATGCCGTCTAAGCTAACCAAACCCCGCGTCGGACGCACACCAACTAGAGCCTGGAATGAGGAGGGGGTTCGAATAGAACCCCCTGTATCGGTGCCAGTGCCAACAGTAGCAAAGCTGGCAGCGATCGCGGCTCCTGTGCCGCCGCTAGACCCTGCCGACTGGCGATTCAATTGATAAGGATTGAGGGTTTGACCACCGAGAGAACTGTAGCCAGACCCGGAGATGGCAAACTCGTCTAGCTCAGATTTTCCGAGGATAATCGCCCCAGCCTCCCGCAGCTTCTGCACAACGAACGCATCATCCGCTGGAACTGAACCAGCTAGTGCATCCGAACCTCCAGTTGTGGGTAAATCAACCGTGTCGTAATTATCTTTAAGCAGAATCGGAATACCATGCAGTGGGCTGCGCCGTCCTCGAGCGAGGCGCTCTTCATCGAGCAGGCGAGCAACCGTCAAAGCATTCGTGTTCAGTTCGCGAATGGCATTAATGGATGGACCCTGATTATCGTAGGCGGCAATTCGGTTCAAATACAGTTCCACCAGTCGTTCAGAGGTGAGTGCTCCCGAATCGATCGCCAGATTGATGTCTGCAATGGTCGCTTCCACAAGCCGAAATGTGGCAGCACTGACTGTCTCGGCTGCAAGTACAACGAAGGCAACCGGAGCGACGATCGCTGTTGCTGCCTGTTTCAAGAGAATTAGCACGCAGATACTCCTACTGATTGAGCCGTCCCAGCTAGTTGTTAAACCCAGAAAATAACTTACTTTGCAGCGAGTATAGCGTTAGGGTTCTACCTGATCGAGTGGTCTGTTAAGACCGCTTCGACGAGCTGAAAACCCGCGAAATACTTGAGAACCGGGCTTTGCAGATCCGAGAGGGATCTCAAATCTGCTCTGACGGATTCCTAGCTTTTGACTTAAGTTTTGGTGAAATTGCGTGTAAATACTGTATCTGGACTAACAATTCAAACAGGGATAATTAACCAGCCAACGATTGTGAAGATTCTGTGAAGCTAATCTTTGGTTGTTAAGTGAACTACGGTTTTCGCCTGTAATTTCACTTACTTTCATGGGTATCCTTTTTTTGAGGAGTGGAACCAGGGTGTTCAAGATTAATAAACGCTTTGCTACTGTCATTGCGGCTCAAACCGCCGTGCTCTCTACCCTCTCAACGACTGCCCCCGCGATCGCGTTCACTTTAGGGCAATCAACCTCATTCCGCTTGCAAGAGGCAACTATCCCGCAGATTCAGTCTGCGTTTGAGGCAAACTTGCTGACCTCCAAGCAGTTGGTGCAACTCTACCTCAACCGAATTGAAGCCTACGATGTTTACGACAAGTCGGAGCCACAAACTAAGATTAATTCGATTCTGACGCTCAATCCGAATGCTCTGGCGGTTGCCGAAGCGCTCGATTTGGAACGACAACAAACAGGACCAAGAAGCTTGCTCCACGGTGTTCCAATTTTGTTGAAGGACAACGTGGATACCTTCGATCTGCCAACAACTGCTGGCTCTGTGGCGTTAGCGGGTTCAATTCCGCCGGATGACGCATTCGTTACTCGGCAGTTGCGCGATGCGGGAGCAGTCATATTAGGTAAAACAAATCTGACGGAGTATGCCAATTACCTAACAACTGGAATGCCCGCAGGCTACAGTTCGCTGGGCGGCTATGTGTTTAATCCTTACAATCCAATGCCATTACAGGACGGCGATGGTAGACCAATGCTATCTCCGGGTGGCTCCAGTGCTGGATCTGGAGCCGCGATTGCCGCCAACTTTGCCGCCGTTGCGATCGGGACTGAAACCTCTGGCTCCATTCTCAGCCCAGCCAACCAAAACTCTTTGGTAGGGATTAAACCAACGCTGGGACTTGCTAGTCGAGATGGCATCATTCCGATCGCCGCAAGCCAAGATACAGCCGGACCTTTAGCCCGAACGGTAACAGATGCCGCCATTCTGTTAGGTGCCATTACTGGCGTAGACCCTAAGGATGCTGCAACGGAGAGCAGTGCAGGCAAAACTTATACGGATTACACGCCGTTCTTGAATGCCAATGCCCTCAGTGGAGCACGCATTGGCGTACCTAGAGAGTTTTTCTGGACAACTGGGGTATCTACAGAGCAAGCGGCGATCGCCGAAAATGCTTTGAACGTCATTCGCTCTTTAGGAGCAGAAGTGGTTGAAGCTGACATTACCACTGTTCCTTTACCCAGTTCTTCCGTGTTGAGCTACGAATTTAAGCGTGATCTGAATCTTTATCTGGCTAGCCTGGGAGAGAATGCTCCTGTTAAAAATCTGGCGGATATCATTGCTTTCAACAACGCCAATCCAGAAGTTGCACTCAAGTATGGACAAGTCCTCGCCCTTGCATCTCAAGCCAGAGATTTAGGTCCATTCAGTGCAGACACCCAACAGTATCTCGCAGACCGCGCTCAGGATCTGTTGTTAGCAAAGGAGCAAGGAATTGATGCTTACCTGGATACATACGATCTTGATGCGATCTTTTTTCCCGGAACTCGAGGTGCCAACATTGCTGCTCGTGCAGGATACCCAAGTGTAATTGTGCCAGCGGGTTACCAGGAAAGTGGCGCTCCGTTTGGGATTACCTTCTCTGGTAAAGCTTATAGCGAACCAACTCTATTAGGACTCGCCTACGCTTTTGAGCAGGCAACGCTGTATCGCCGTCCCCCGGAGAGCGTACCTCCGCTTGTAGGTGAATCGGTAGCGGCTGTACCTGAACCCACTACGGTAGCAGGGCTGCTGCTGGGTGCGAGCGGTCTATTTGCGGCTCGTCGTCAACGTAGTAGACCTTGTGCTGTCGGCATTAAAAAGCCGCAAAAAGGCTAAATACCAGCGATCGCTCGATCGTGGACATTGCGTTAATATGCGGATTCAACAGCCACAGCTATCTCAGCAAACAATTTCGCTGCTTTGATTTTTATACTCATCGCAAAAGTGGGATACACTCACGGCGATGCTGTTTTACGAGCATCCCCTAGACCTGTTGCTTTATAAGGTAAAGCAACTCTATTCTCTTGCTGTAGTCAAAGATGATACTCAATTGTCGAGTCTCAAATTAATTGCGTCCATAGCAACTTTTGATGCTGGTAGCGAAATATTGCTTAACCTGGATTATTCACGAACCGCTGAAACCTTGATGGCAGAAACACCTCAAAAAACAGTCTGTTTTTCCAGGCAAATTGCCAAGTTGACTTCTTAGTGCATCTTCAGGAGACCTTTTTTGCGACAGGGGCTAACAAGGGACAGCCAAAATAATCACAGGCTCTAGTTTCTAACTGTTGTGCCGTCAATGTGCCATCGGGTTCAACAATCGCTCGTTTGGCATGAATCCATTTGGGTTCAATCGCATTCAACCAAGGACTCTTAACAAGCAATTTACACTCAATCAACCGGACTCCCATTCCAGAGTGCTTGACTTGTCGATTGTGATTGCGAATCCATTGCTGGACTTGTTTGGATAAGTACCACGTTGCATAATCCTAAATCAGTGGCATCACCCATTTGCCCATCGCCCCCACTTGCCCGATGACCCACTCCCAAAAACTGGCAACCGACTCCACCAGACCTCATCGAGAAATCCTAAAATCCAGTCCGAGTGTTGCCTACTCAGAGCGATGAGTCGGTTGCGTTGGCGCTTTTTTAGCTCATACTGCGGGTCGGGTGAGACAATCTATGCTTTGGCTCGACTCCAGGTAACATCCAGTGCTGGCAGCACTTTCTCAACTGTAGTGCGACTGACTTGTTTGGTGGTAATGCCCCGCTCCCAACACACTGCGGCGATCAAGTCCAAAGTCCAAGTCGAACGAGATTTTCCGAACTGTCAACGCAGTCCTTGCTCTAGCGTGACTCGTTCGGTGTCATCTAGTGGATGGACGTAAAGGGGGGCAAGCATAAAGGCTTGAAGGCGGATGTAAGGTGATATTCTCAGGCTAATTCTTCTCTCCTTTGCTTGCACACCAGATCCGCTGAGATCGTGATAGGAAGCCTTATGACAGCTCTAGAACTGTCCTAGTGTAAATTTATGTAAAGCATACTTGTAAAGTATCATCTTCGAAAAAATGGCTAAAGAAAGCAGGTTTTGTCTAGCCAGTTTAGATCTGCTTGGTTTGAAATCGATTAACCGCAGTAACATTAACAACTGAGGTGAGACCGCTGCTTTACTGGCACAAACTCCACGCTTTCTTGTCTCTGTAATGAGATAAGGGTTATAGACCTCGCTCGAAGAAAAGCAATTCCATTAAATGGTTTTGTGCACTTACACCAGAAGTTTGCTTCCATTGAAGAAACTGAGTGAGGGAAGTTACCAGAGTGCATCCTGGTTCTGTAAGACTAGAGTTGAGACAGTTTTTCAAAAGCCCTTGCTAAACGGGGTCTGGCACTGAGTAATTGTACGCGTTGCAAAAGTTGGATGCCCCCAGTTACTCAGACTTATAACTTCTTCTACTTGAACGTAGAAAGACTCATGGGAGCAAATAGATCAAGGAATCAGAATTATGGACGATTTTGCAATCAAACTCAGAAGTACTGGCTGGCTGAACTGGCTAGCTCACTTATTAGATAATTTTCGACGGCAGAACCAAATACACGACTATAGCAAATTGGTGAATGGAATAGATTATGTGTTTGAGCAGATAACAGACGAAAAGAATAAGAAGGGATACATGACTGCTCAGAAGAGAGGTGTTAAGAAGGGCGATCGCGTTTTATTGATGCAAGATGGAAAAACTAGAGAATACAACATCCAAGACCTCACGTATTATTCATCCCCCAACGATATGTGGATAGCAGTATTAGTAAGATTGGATGAATAAAGTCTTTAGATAGTTAATATTTTTCCACACATATTTTGTATCGTACTATACTATCCGCCAGTTAAAACCCAACTATTTTCCTCTTTGTAAAGATGCGATGAATTTATAGCCTGCAGGATTTACTTGGTAGAAAATCGGTATATTCTCGTATGGAGAGTTTCCAAAACTTCATCCCACGGGGTGATGAGTTTATTCATATTCGCACCTAGCTCTCTGTTTGTATCCTTCTCATCAGGATGTAATGTCGTAAGTTGATAGATTGAAGATGCGTTAATTTACTGAGATTGCGTTTCTATAGATCGCATTAATCTGCTGAAAAGAATTTTAGCGAACGAGTGCCTCGGCGGTTGAGAACGCTATCAGTGCTGGAGGCTACGTGCTGTACAGTTTTCAGCTGGAGTGCGAAATGTGTCCCAGCGGTGGGTTGTTGTATGCCCTCTTGCAGTTCAGGTTATGGCTTTCAGATTATGATTTCACAATGCACCATAGAAATGGCTTCAGACAGCTATCCTCAGTCCAAGGAAGTCATTGGATTCCCTGTAACAGCAATGCCATTTGAACGTCAAATCGCTTTAATGTTGATCTGGGCTAAGGAGCGTTGTAGTAGGGCTGTATGTATTGCAAATGTCCATATGTTAATTGAGGCTTACCAGCAGCCAGATTTTGCTGCTGTACTGCGCAATGCGGATTTGGTGACTCCAGATGGAATGCCGCTAGTGTGGATGCTCAAGATGTTGGGAGCTTCCGATCAAGATCGTGTCGCTGGTCTAGATGTCCTTCAGGCACTGTGCAAAATGGCTTCTTCAGAAGGGATTAGTATTTTTTTCCTGGGTTCCCAAAGGGCTATCCTGGACAAGATGAGAGACAGGTTGGAGAAGGAGTTTCCTGACCTAGCTATTGCAGGAATGGAACCTCTACCATATCAGCCTCTGACTTTAGAGGAAGATAGAGCTATTGTTCAGAAAGTTAATGAGAGTGGTGCAGGTATTACCTTTGTTGCATTGGGCTGCCCCAAGCAAGAGACTTGGATGGCTCAACACAAAGGGCAGATTAACTCTGTCATGGTTGGGTTGGGAGGAGCTTTTCCAGTGTATGCTGGCATCCACAAGCGAGCACCCTTAGTAGTTCGTTCAATGGGATTTGAATGGCTCTATCGATTAGTTCAAGAACCTCGAAGATTATGGGGGCGTTATAGAAGTACGATTCCCATATTTATTTGGTTAGCGTGTAAGCAACTACTCACCTCAAGACAAACATCTGCTCAAAGTTAAGCTACAAAATTTCAGGCTGTTTTCCTTTGAAAAACTGTAGGAGTCTGTTTAAGCCTTGGTTTGAAAATAGATATCATTCAGTCAAAGAGATTATCAAAATGACAGGTCATAAACGCGCTCTGATTACTGGCATTACTGGGCAAGATGGCTCTTATCTGAGTGAACTTCTTTTGGAAAAGGGCTATGAGGTTCATGGTGTTATTCGAAGGACATCGACGTTTAATACCGATCGCATTGATCATATTTACGAGGATCCCCATCAAGAAGAAGCTAAACTTTTTCTCCATTATGGAGATCTGACAGATGGCACTAACCTGCGCCGTATTTTGGAAGAGGTTCAGCCGGTTGAGATTTATAATCTGGGTGCTCAATCTCATGTTCGGGTTAGCTTTGACTCTCCCCAATACACTGTTGATTCTGTGGGGATGGGAACGCTTCGGCTTTTAGAAGCCGTTCGAGAATACCAGCAACGAACCGGGATCGAGGTCCGGTTCTACCAAGCAGGCTCCTCTGAGATGTTTGGGCTGGTTCAGGAAATTCCCCAAAGGGAAACGACCCCCTTCTACCCGCGCAGCCCGTATGCTTGTGCCAAGGTCTATGCTCACTGGCAAACGATTAATTACCGGGAATCTTACCATCTGTTCGCCTGTAACGGCATTCTGTTCAACCATGAATCTCCCCGACGAGGCGAAACCTTTGTCACCCGCAAAATCACTCGCGCGCTCGCTCGGATCGTAGCTGGACAGCAAAAGAAATTGTATCTGGGCAACGTGGATGCAAAGCGTGATTGGGGATATGCCAAAGATTATGTGAAAGCGATGTGGCTTATGCTCCAGCAAGACCATGCCGATGACTATGTCGTTGCAACAGGTGAGACTCATTCAATTCGCGAGTTTCTGGATGCTGCATTTGGCTATGTCAACTTAGAGTGGCAAAAGTATGTGGAGTTTGATGAGCGTTATCTCCGTCCTGCCGAAGTTGACCTGTTGATTGGGGACCCGACAAAAGCAAAGGTAACATTGGGGTGGGAGCAATCTGTGACCTTTGAGCAGCTGGTGCACCTGATGGTAGAAGCTGACCTAAAGGCACTAGGCTTGATTCCGTTGAACGGACATTTAGTGCGGACCGTCAATGATATTGCAACCATGCGATCGACCGTAGCTGGTTCAATATCTTAAAGTTTGGCGTTGCGGATTCTGGGTATGCAAAAGGTGCTGTATGCTTGAAAATTCGTTTCGATTTATACTGCTTTTCAGCAACGCCTAAAGTTTGGACAGGTTGTAGGTGATCGGAGGTATTTTTTGATGGCGATCGCACAGTTTAATCTCACAGGTAAACGCATTCTTGTCACTGGTGGTGCAGGATTTCTAGGCAAGCAAGTTGTGAAGCAACTGTGCATATCTGGGGCTGATCCAAATAAGATTACGGTGCTGCGATCGCGTGACTGTGACCTACGAAAAATGGAAGCCTGCCAGCGAGCAGTTGACCAGCAAGATCTGGTGATTCACTTGGCAGCCCACGTTGGTGGCATCGGCTTAAACCGAGAGAAGCCAGCCGAGTTGTTCTACGACAACCTGATGATGGGTACGCAGCTCATCCATGCTGCCTACGAAGCAGGAGTGCAAAAGTTCATTTGTGTAGGCACAATCTGCGCCTATCCCAAGTTCACTCCAGTTCCGTTCAAGGAAGACGACCTGTGGAATGGCTATCCAGAAGAAACCAACGCTCCCTATGGCATTGCCAAGAAGGCATTACTTGTTCAACTTCAGTCCTATCGCCAACAATACAACTTTGATGGCATCTATCTGCTGCCAGTAAATCTATATGGTCCTGAAGATAATTTTGATCCGCGCAGTTCCCATGTGATTCCAGCATTAATTCGCAAGGTACATGAGGCAAAACAACGGGGCGATCGCCAGATTCCTGTATGGGGGGATGGCAGTCCAACCCGCGAATTTCTTTATTCTGAAGATGCCGCCCGCGGGATTGTCATGGCGACTCAGGCATACAGCAATCCTGACCCTGTAAACCTGGGAACAGGATACGAAATTTCAATTGGAGACCTAATCACATTGATTTGCAAACTCATGAAATTTGATGGTGAAATTGTCTGGCAAACAGAGCAACCCAATGGGCAACCTCGTCGCTGCTTGGACACAGAGCGGGCAAAACAAGCGTTTGGATTTACTGCTCAGATTGAGTTTGAGGAGGGGTTAAAAAGGACAATCAATTGGTATTGTCAGTAGAAGAGTTGATAGATTGTATTCAATGTCAACTGAATTATTAGAAACAGACCGAAATGTTTTCTCATTCCGTTAATTGTAGGTTACTGATACATATAATCGGTGAGATCACCTGCAAGATTTATACAAGAGCCGGGATGGTTAGCGTACTTTTCAATGCAGATTGAACCTTTGAACCGTTGTACTGATGAGATCTCCACACCTAGTTATTCGCGAGGTGTCGATGAGGCTCATGATTCTATCAACTTAATCTCGCCAGAGCGTAATATCCTCATTTTTGAGCTAGGTTATACCGGGCACTATCCTAGCTATATTAAGCATCTTGCAAAATATTGGATAGAGCAGGCATATTCAGGAAATTTAACCATTGTTGTTTCTCCAAAATTTGCTCAACTTCATCCTGATGTTCTTGAAATTGCTTCAGATAGTTTGGGTAAGAATTTACGCTTTATTGTTATAACTTCACATGAAGAGTCCAATCTGATTCCTCGTTGCTCCCCTCTAAACCGTGCTCGTCGGGCTCTACAGGAATGGCATCTTGTTCATAAGTATGCAACAGAACTTGAAGCAACTCACTGTTTACTCTTGTATTTTGACTCTTTTCAAACTGCTATTTCTTTAGGAAAAAGATTACCTTGCCAGTTTTCCGGTATCTACTTCAGACCAACTTTCCATTACCCAACACTATCAGCTTATTCTTCTACTCTGAAGGAACGAATTCAGCGATGGCGCGAACAATTTATACTATCGCTGGTTATGCGTCATCCTCAAATGCAGGTGTTGTTTTGTCTGGATCCTTACGTAATTAAAGGCTTAAACCGAATATATAAGCAAACCACTGCTGTGTATCTTCCCGATCCAGTATATTTAGAGATGTTTTCTGAGGAGGAAGTCAGTCACTTTAGAGAAGATTTAGGCATTGAACCTGGTAGGCAAGTTTTTCTCCTTTTTGGTGCTCTTTACGATACACGTAAGGGGATTCATCAGTTATCCCTGGCGTTGTCTATGTTGCCATTTGAGTTACGCCAGAAAGTATGTTTGTTATTCGTCGGACAAACTTTAGGTAATGAGCAGACTCAGGAAGATATTGAAGTAATTTTACGATGTGCTCCAGTTCAAGTGATTGTGCGAGATACGTTTGTCCCGGATGAGCACGTCTCGTTGTATTTTCAGGTTACTGATGCAGTGTTAGCCATCTATCAAAAACATATCGGCATGAGCGGTATTTTGGTATTAGCTGCTGCAGCACAGAAGCCTCTTCTATCTCAAAGTTATGGTCTACTAGGAGAGTTGACACGCTCCTGGAAACTGGGTTTAGCTGTTGACTCAACAAATCCTAGCGAAATCGCTAAGGGGCTGTCCCAGTTTATTCTAGAAGCTCCTGAGGCTTTAGGCGATCGTGCGAAAATGAAATCATTTGCTGAACAAAACTCGGCCGAGAACTTTGCTCGTACTATTTTTCAACATATGTAGAGTGGATGCTGATCTACATTAATGTTAAATCGCTAAATGTTAAATCGCTTCTGATGCCAGTAAAGCCCAATTAAACTTGCCACGTATAGCACGTAACCAGGCTCTTGCATCTGAGTAAATATAAAACCATGAACCATAACAGTCAGCATCAGAAACTTGGGCAAATCGCCCACACAAATTCTGCGCCACACGATTGAGCAGAGATAGAGATAAGAAGCTAATCCGAGTGTCCCCAAATCACACCAAATAGCAGCCCATCCCCAGAACGGTGCGAAAAAACTACTCATCAGCCAGCTTGATTCCATTAAAAACCGAGTTTGCTCTCCAATCGTAGTCCTGGTAGCTCCTAAAGGAGATAGGAGGGAACTGTAGTCCTTTAGCATCCAACCGCCTAAGCGGTCAACTGTATGCCCAGGTCCGAGACCCAACCACCAATTTAGGGGAGAGTGAAACTGCTCAATTGTCAGTTGGATACCCGAAAACTTCAGTTCGGCAACTGGTCCATCAGAACCGTACATTTCCGGTCTGATCCATCCTGTAAAGGCACTAAGTGCTTCAACGTTGTAAATTGCCCAGGTAAAAGCGATACAGAAGGTTGCTATACCAATAACATAGGACAGAAACTTACCTACGTTTTGAACTTTAGTCAGACTCAGAATAAGAAAACCGAGCACTAAAGTAATGACGACTTGCTTAGCATCTGAAACGATCACATTGCCAAAGCCTAAAACTGCAACTAATGTCCGTTTCCACAAGGGTTGATCTTTAGCACAGAGGAAGTAATAGATGGCAAAGCTACAGGATACGGATGCCCCGACGACATGACCTGAACCAGATCGATAAAAGATCCCTTGCATATTGTCGTTTTGCCCTTCTAAACGCTCAAGACGTAGAACGAACTTTTGAACATAAATCAGAAAAAAATGAAAAAATATGAAGCGATTCATCCAGGACTTAAACCATTCAAATCGCTCTATAGTCATCGGTAAGTAGATGATTGTTGCCAGCAAGATGAAAGGTTCTACCCATAAAAGATAGCTAAGGATGACATTGACGATACCAGCATCATTGAGTAAGGCACTGGCAACTTCGATCGTCAAGAAAAGCCATAAAGCAAATACCATTTCCTGAGTAATTGCTCGTTGAGTTATATCTTTTGTTCGACTCTTAAGCAGGACAGAGCCAAACGCAAAGGGAACGAGCGCAAAATGCAAGAAGTTAACTAAAGATGGAATTTTTAGAGTAGTCAATAACCTGGGGAAAAGTCCTGACGCAATGGCTAGCAAAAGTAGAGTAGAGCTTTTGACAAATCCCTTTATTTTTTTTGGTTGGGCAGTAATAGATGATTCCATACAGGCAGTGACTCTTCAAACGACCCTTTCAAGGGATCGAGCAAATTCATAAACTTCGATTAACTGCTGGTAGTTTTTCTCAGCCGTATATTTATTCTCAAACTCAATTCGAGATTCTTGGCGCATGATTTCTCGTTCAGATGGATGAGAGATTAACCAATCAATTTGGGCGGCTAAGTGTGCAGAATCGGCAAGATGGAAGTGCAATCCTGTTCGCCCAGAATCAACAAGTTCTGCGATCGCCCCAATGTTTGCTACAACAACTGGAGTTCCTTTTGCAAACGCTTCAATTACGACCCGCCCAAAGGTTTCGTACCACTTAGATGGAACAATTAGCATCATGGCTTCCCCTATCAGGTCATACACATCAGTCATTGGTTTGCGCCCTAACCACTCAACCTGCGACAACGTTTGAGAGGTTTGAATAATCTGCTCTCGTAGTGGACCATCTCCTACAATTTTGAGCGGAACGACCCCATCTAAGTACTTCCAGGCACCTAATAATACATCAATGCCCTTCTCAACCGAAAGGCGACCAACATAGAGAGCATAGCGTCCGCTTCCATCACCAATACCGGGGTCTGGGCTAACAAAATTCGGTTTAACTACAATTTTCTTAGCAGGAATTCCTCCTTCAATAAACTTTTTTCGAGCAAACTCTGTTAAGGCAATGTAAAGACTAATCTGTTCTGACCAGGTGTTTAGAAAGTTATGAACAGATAGCATAGCAGAGACAACTCCACTTGCGATGCGGTTGTCTCGGTAACACGCATCTTTAATGCCTGGCCAGGGAATCGATTTTCCCAAACATTCTTCACAAACTTGCCCATTTTTGAAGAATAGAGCATTGGGGCATAAAAGTCGGTAGTTGTGCAAGGTTTGCACAATTGGAACACCAACATCTTTGGCGGCGTAATAGATTGAGGGAGAGATCAGAGGAAGTGTGTTATGAACATGAACCACGCCATAGGAATCACGGCTAAGCTGACACTTAATATTTTTGTAAGTTTGTGATGACCATATTGTGTTGATTGCAGTCTGGATTGCCCCTAGAGAATCTAAACGATCGTTAGAATCTTCGTAAATATCAACAAGATGCCCCTTCATCTCTAACAGCGATCGCTCGGCATCACGAACTTCTTCTTCACCTCCACGAATCTGATACCGATTATGAACGCTGAGAACCCGTAAGGGTCGTGTCTGCAAATCTGATGGAACATTGAGAGTAGACATAGAACCCCATGCTTACCAAGGTTTATGAAGTGGCAGATGCGTTTTTGGAGTTGAGCGAAGACTTTGCGGCTTCAGACTTCGCCAGTTTCTCATACAACTCAGAGAACAATCGTTCTCTCTTTTCCCAACTGTAAGCCCGTCGAACCAGTTGCTGACCTTCAAGCCCCATCTGTTGACGCAACTCCGGATCTCTGGCTAATCGCTTCATTGCCACGACCAGCTCTTGAATAGCTTGCTCTGGATTATTAGCAGAAACTTTAATTCCAGTGTCGTTTGTTACCTGAACGCCAGGTCCGCCCAAATTTAAACACACGATTGGTCGCCCTACTGCCATTGCCTCACGCAAGACCCATCCACCGGAGTCGTGTAAGCTTGGGTGGACTAAAACATGAGCCTCTGCAAGTCGGGCTAGGGTTTCAGACCGAGACAGACGACCCCAAAACCTGACTTGGTCCGCAACGCCTAAATTCTCAGTTAACCTTTGGAGTCGCTCTAATTCTGAACCTTCACCAACAACCCAGTACTCTGCATCCTGCAAACCTGCTTGAGCAAATGCTTGAATGCCCAGATAAAATCCTTTCCAATGCAACAGTCTGCCCATACTAATAAATCGCACAGGCTGGGCAGGGGGAGTTGGGGTCTGGGCAAGACGATCGATTTCTTCTAGATACAAGCAAGCCTCTGCCATTACCTTCACATCGGTTGCTCCCAAGTGATATAGCCGCTGGGCCGTGTCATCGGTGCCAGCAAAAATGGCAGCGCTATTGCGAACCGTGAGACGAACAAACGGATCCCGTTCTCCCAACCAGCGAAAAAGCGCCCGTGCAGTTTCGTACAACTTCGCTTTTGTACTGAAATCCTTCCAAAACGGCAGCGGCGCTGATTCTCCTCCACCTACCGGCCCCCAAACAAAGGGAATGGGTAGTAAAGACAAAAAACTGGGAGTAGCATAGCGGTTGAATGTGACGTGATGGCAAATGTCAAACCCAATGTCCTGATGCAAGCGACGGGCAACCAAGTAAGCTTGAATTTGCCAGAGGTAATAGTGCAGTTGCATTGCGCCCGACTGCCCCCAACGCAAACTGTCTTGCCAGAAGGGGAGAGTAAAGTAGACAAAGTGCAAGTTGGGGACTGGATTTCGCTCCAGTTCTGCCGCGATCGCTGCACGGCTTTCATCAGGTCGAGTTAAAACCCAAACGCTGTGATGTCGAGCCATCTCCCGCGCCACACTCCATCCTAAACCAGGTTCCGACCCTCGGTTTGGTTCACAGGAGTAGGCTGATAGTAAAACGTTCATACCAAGGAGTGCTCCGCTTGTTGATTCAACGACTTAAGAAGTGTACTGCCCCCTTCTAACCATCCTGCATCTAATTACGTTTTGGGGCTAGTTCAACCCGTTAGGTTTGAAATACGCGATCATTTGGAATCTTGTCCATTGACTAAACCAGGACATTATCTTAACGACAAAAAGACAAGTCCCTAGCCAAACTCCATAGCGCTCAATGCAATGAAAGAACTTAGTTGGGAGACGGTAGGGGGACTTTTTGCTCAAGAATAGAGACTGAAACGTTTTAGCAGCGGATCGTCCAGGGGCGAAAAACTTTTGAATTCCTAGTCGCTCATGCACAGGTCCAATCAAATTTGCTTTCAAATCGCCGACCAAATACGCTTTAAACCCAGATCGGTAGGCTCTGAAAATGTAGGTATCATCGCCTGAATAATGAGGAAAACGATAGGCATCCGGTACACCAATGACCTGAACAACGCATCCAGGAATGCCAACACACCAACCTGACATACCATCAACTTCCAGAATTTCTCCGGGTTGGGCAGCACATCCCCTTCTCCCTTGTGACCCATTATGTTGGGCAACAGAGTTTCCATTATCAAACACATAACAGGTAGGAGCGGCTATTGCTCCAGGATGCTGCGTCATAAATTCAACCAGCTTTGGTAAAGTATCTGCTTCAGGTAAACAGTCATCATTTAGCCAAATAAAGAATTCGGCTCCATGTTGAGCCGCGTATTGCATTCCCATTGCTATGGCTGCTGTCCACCAAAGATCACCATTACCGCTTAAAACGATTACATCTGGATAGCTCTGGCGTATTGCCTCAGCCGTGCCGTCGGTTGAACCATCATCCACAACCACCATTTGATACCGTTGTAAATCGCCGGTTTGCTGTAAATGCGCCAAAAAGGTTAGAGTCGTTGGCTTACGGTTATAAACAGGGGTAACAATGAAAACAGGTTCTTTCATTTGCAGAGTACCAACTCAACAACCTCAGCCAGGGTTTGGGCAACTTGATCCGGAGTATGTTCTGCCATTACGAGACGAGATTGCTCACCCATGAGTGAAATCAGTTCTGGATTTTCGATTAACTGAATCATGAGTTCAGCTAATTGTTCAGGCTGATGGGGATCAAACACAAAACCATTCTTTCCCTCAGCAACCAGTTCAACTGTTCCCGCCCATTTAGAACACAGAATCGGTTTGCCGAAAAGCATGGCTTCTACTGCAACCAATCCCCAAACATCTTCCAGTGTGGGAAATACAAATACATCTGCTTTCTGGAAGTAAGCTCCTACCTGCTCATAGGGAACACTACCAACCCAGTGAAGCTGAGATGCTAAATCCTGTGTTCCAGCAAACGCTTCTAATTCTGATCGCTGCGGTCCATCCCCCAAAATCAACAAACTATAGTCGCGATACCCTTGCTGATTTAAGCTTACGCAAGCATTGAGTAGCTCTTGCAATCCTTTTCTGGGAATATGATATCCAGCAAACATAAAAATAGGGTGGCGCAACTGTAAGTCGTCTAGGGTAGTCTCAGAGCAGCTACTCTCATAGGTTTTAGGATGGGGAACTAGATAGGGACGAACGACGACGCGATCGTGGCTAACTCCCAACTCATCGATCAAATACTGCCGACCCGCATCACTATTTGTGATAAACCCATCAGTCCAACGAGTTAGCTCTTTTCGCATAAGCGATCGTAAACTCTTGCCCCGATGATCTACACCAGGCGAACTGCCATCATAGACAATCACAACCCGCCATTGTCCAAACCACTTAAATAGCACAGCTAAAGTAGTCCAAATGGAAAAGGCTGTAGTAAATACGACATCCGGTTTATACGCCAGAAGAGATGGCACAATCTGAGGAGACAAATAGGTTACGGATGGGGCATAACCTTTTGTCCGTTCCGTCGTTGAGAGCACCTTAATGGTTCCGACCTGCTCTACACAAAAGGAATCTTCAAACTCGGGTAAAAAGCCCGCCCAAACAGCAGTAAAAACCTTGGTATGAGCAAATAACTGAGCAAACTCACTCAAAATCGGCTGCCAGTAGGCACCAGCGTCTTGAAGCAGCCAAGCAATTCGAGAATGTACCGTGCATTTATTCACTGATGTTGACTGAGAAATAGGGTTGGCTATCATAGTTTAGCTCTGCTCAATATAGAATTTATGTTGCTAATCAACGGATCTGTCCGTAGTGAAATAGTTGTTGAAACTTCTGTAGCAATCTCCTACTAACTCCTTCGAGAAGCCAGCCCAGTAAATGATGTCCAAATCTTGATAGCAACGATTTCTCTTTGATCCAGCTATCTAGCGTTTCTAAGTATTGAAAAATCTCCACTTCTAAAATACCGATTTGGTTGAAGTAGCGGACTAACTCATAGTTATAATCAAAGAAATCTAATGTTTGATAGATTTTCAAATATCTGAGAGTTTGCTCTCGTTTAGGAGTTACTTGATTCCCAACCACGTCAAATAGCCAGAGAGGCTGACACCATATAGGTTGAGGTTTGCTATACAGAGCTAGAGAGTTACCTCTACTCACTCGATGATTTTCTAGGTTCATCATAGTGAAACCTTTTGATCTTAAAAATTCATCCAATTGAGCATAGGTTGTTTCCCAAATATAATCTTCAACGAAACCAGTTTCTGCTTCAATACGAAAAGTGTTTTCCAAAAGAGAACTGCCTGATTTTAGAGTTGGCAACTCTACCCCTTGAGTATCAATCTTGACAATATCAGCTTTTAGTTCTTGTTCTTCATAAAGAAGATCTAATGTCGTACATTGAACCGGCTCTGTGCCTACTTCCGCAAACAATTCAGCAAACACGAATCGATGTCTCATCTCCTTACCTTAAATTGTTGCTTTGACTGTTCGTTGGTCAAGAGGTGATTGTAGAGAGAAATATACTGTTGGGCTTGCGACTCTAATGAAAACGCCTGCACAGCTTTCTTTCGCGCCCGCATTTGTAGCTTTTGGAATCGATCGCGATCCTCCAGAACCCAGGCAATCCCTCGTGCTAAATCTGTGACTTCATAAGGCTTCGCTAAATATCCATTCTGTTGATGATCCACAATATCCATTAATCCAGTTGCATTAAATGCAACCACTGGTGTACCACAGGCAAGAGATTCGGAAGCGGTTTGTCCAAAGGATTCTTGGGTTGATGGCACAATCATTACGTCAGCTGCGGAGTAAACTAATCGCAGTGATACATCATCGTGTAGGTTGCCCAGATAGTGAGTCTTGAACCCTAAGTCGATCGGTTGCTTAGGCTGAGATGCTCCAAACACCACCAACTCGATGCGATCGCCCCAACTCGCCTGACTCAAATTTTGTAATGCCGGCAATAGTAATTGAAAGCCTTTCCGTGGGTCGGTGGTTGCGCTCAGTGCGCCAAACAAAACTAGCTGTTTGTCTTGCGGCAAACCCAACAGTTCACGGGCGGTTGCTTGTGGTACAGGTCGATACTGTTGCGTATCTAAACAGAAAGGAACGACTTCTATTCGTAAATCTCGAAATAAAGAACTTTTCCGGGCACATTCCGCCATCCAGGTGCTAGGAGTCACGATCGTTAAGTTTAAATTCTTCCAGGCTTTCGCTTTGCGTTGCCACACCCAATGGGATAAATCAGACTTCTTATGGCTGGCAAGTTGGGGGCAAGCACCACAAACCTCGGTATAGCCAGTACAGCCATCATTGTAATGGCAACCTCCAGTAAAAGGCCACATATCTTGTAACGTCCAAACCAACGGCACCTTAAAGGTTTTAAGCTCTTCTATGCTGAGAAATTCTCGACCGATCCAGTGGAAATTCAGGATATCTGCGTTTAAACTATCAATCTGGGAATGAATCAACGATGGGCTTGCATTGATAGAAAACGTAGTCTGGCACTTAAATAGCTTCTCCAACACAGCAGCAGATGCCTTTGTTTGAAGAAGTTTGTAGAGTTTGACCCGATTACTAGGCTTAATGACTGAAGATAAATCAGATGATTTGTCAAAGACAAACATAGAGGAGTCTATTTGCTCTTGGAGCAACCCCAAATGAAGACGCATAGCAGCACGTCCAGCACCCGTGTTTTCATGCATGGCAAGATGTAGAATTTTCACACCTTCAAACTCCAAGTCGTGAGTTCATAAATCATAGAAATTCAACCGAGTTATGTTGATTTCAGTATCTGCAATTACAACAAGACAGTGATATGTTTCTATGCAGGTTTACTTTGGCTAATAATTATGTAAAAGCTGCATTTAATAATTCCTGACAGGCAACCTGGAGTTGCTTAGTTGAATGCAAATCACGGTAGGCTCGAAAATTCGGCTGCAACCAGTGCTCAATCGAGTATGACGGGTTACACAATTGTCGAATCGCTTCCTGACATTGAGATATATCAGCTTCTGGCACACACACCCCCAAATTGAATTGACGCACCTTTTCACCTACCCAGTATGTATTGTTAGCAACAACAGGTTTTTCAAACATAGCAGCTAAGGTCAGCATTTGACTGGTAGACGGATATTGTTCGTAGACCACAAACAGAATGTCACAAATTTCTACTAGGGCATGAAACTGAGAGTCTCCCGGAATTCGCCCAAATTGAAAGAAGCAATTATCGGGTTGCGACTGGACGATCGCCTCAATTTTTTGCAATTCATCTGCACTAAACGAGTTGGCACCGAACTCTCCTGCAAACAGGAAAAACCAATCCTCCTGAACAGATTGTTGTGCGACTTCTAGAAGCGTTAATACCCCCTTGCGTTTACCTTGCGATCCCAATAATCCAATAATTTTTCGACCACGAGCTTTCGCTTGAATCTGTGCTAACGATGGATAATCATAGTCTGGTGCAATGTTCTCTGCAGCATTTGGGAATACTATTATCGGCTTGAACCCAAGCTTGTTTTGTAAAAGTGGGATTGTCTGCTCATCCTGCACTGCGAGAGCACGGCAGTGAGATGATTTGAGGACTTCATCGGGATCTAACCAGCCTCGTCGAGCAAATGCCATCGGTTGCCGAACACGCAAATAGGTAGAGCCACAGTACAAGCCAGCCCAATCGTAGGGGAACCGTTGGTCAACTTGCCGATACAACAGGTATGGCGATAGGTAAGGTTCGATACAAGGGAAAAGGACTAAATCTGGAGCATGACGTAGGCAATCACGTAACGTTTGCGCGACAGTCTCCCATCGTGCCAATGTCATTTGGGCACGCCGAATACGACCAATTGGAAACTTGCTAGGCGGTCCCTCTTGAATTAGGAATAAACTCAGATTGGCTTTAGCGTTAGGCAACTGCTGCTCAATCCATTCGTTGATCTCAGTAGTTTGTTGACAGAAAGCTGCAACTTTATACCCCAACTTCAGTAAAACCTTGGTAAAAAGCCTGAAGTATAGCGGGTGATGTCCATGCCAAAAAGTGTCAACTAGTGCAAGGGTTTTCATTTGGTTCCATGGGTCAACGATTTATGTATACAAAGTCGGCTAAGTCCAATTAAATTCTAAGATATTACCCGCTTTTCTAATTGCCAGAGTTCTACCTCTACCTTTAGAAAAGGGTCTAATTCCTTGTGAATCATCAAAGTCAACTGATAGCGAGGATTAGCTTTAAATGATTCCAGAAGTTCTTTAGATGGCTGAAAGGCATCTATATTATACAAAAAAATTTTTTGAAACTGGTCGGAGTTAGAAATCTCAATCAGTGATGAGGATTCTTCAAGATTTGAACCCATATCATTTTGAATATCAATTAACTGAAACCGAACTTTTGAATCTACTAAATAACTAAAATAAGCCAAGCCAAAATCATCACTAACAACGAGTGGTCTAGAAGTTTGATTGACTAGTTGAGCAATTTCTAAAAACTCTGGCTGATCTACCTTGTTCCGCCAAACTTTAGACTGCAAGATAACAAAACAGGAAAGTAAGCTAAAAGATAAAGTCATTGCTAGAAGAACTCTTGTCAATCGAAATTGCCATTTTAGAGCAGATAGCCCTTTTATACTAAGAGTTGCGAACAGGTAGGCTACGGCTAGTTGCACTCCCAAGTAGGTAGGAGTTGAGTAGCGAGCAACAGTAGAGAGTTTGCTATTTCTTAGAATGTCTGGAATGAGCAAAGCTAATGCGGGCATTACCATCAAAGTCAAAGCAAACAGCCAAATTCGTCTTGAAGTATTTTTGCACAAATAAAAAATTGAGTACCCAGCTAAAAGAATAGATAAATATGATAGTAGGCTGTAGAAACTAATATCTCCAAATGATTTTGAATTGTGATCAAGGGATAAATCAACAAAAATATGACTAAGATTTAGAAGCCACGTCTGAACTATTAAAAGTAGGGAAGTTCCTTGTGATTTCCAAACCCAAGAGGTTAGTCCTCCGACTCGCCTCAAATTAGTTGCTACAGACAAAAGCCAGGGAATAAAAACAATCAAGCCTAACGTAGATGCCAACAAATAAGATTTAACGGTTTTGTTTAATCGCCAACCTGCAATACCAAGAACATAAATTCCGTGACCAATAGCTACAAATCCAGAAAATAAGAACGTATAGAAAGACAACGCAAGGCAAAGGGAATAGAGTCCCCAGCAAATTCGTGTACGATACCGGATCGCCCGTAATAGCACAGCACTCGATAACAATATAGTCGTAGTCCACAAACTGTATGGTCTTGCCTCTTGTGCATACATCATATGGAATGGTGATATTGCAAATAAGCTAACCGCTATCCATCCAACAATCTCTGAGTTGAACAACTCTAAACAGAGCCAAAAAAGACAGGGAAATGCTAGAATGCCTGCTAATACAGAAATTCCTCTTGTTACATTCGCTGAATGTCCAAACCACTGTACTCCCAGATTTGTTAGCGTAAAGTAGAGAGGGGGAAGTTGAGGTTCATCAGCCGACGATTGAGTTATATTACTAAGCAACCCTCTTTTAAGTGGAGGAAATAGATACTTTTGAAGATCGTCAGCACTAACAATCCTTCCATCAAGATCGCTGATTGCTTGTCGTTGAACAAACTCCGCTTCACCAAGAGTATGACCAGTAACTCGCAGTGAGGTCGCAAATTCGTCGGGCCAGTATACTTTTTTATTTAGATCACTGAATCGAAAGAATACACCTAATACTATTAGTATGATACACAATATCCGAATCCATACCTTTAAATACTGACGCATAGTTTGAATCCCTAATTTAAAAGATTCCTCTCAGATTTCTCTCGCAATTCAGAAAACTTCTTTTCATAACAGCAATACATAAAGATAAGCCTATTCAATCTCAGCTACACGCCAAAGTAACTTCAGATTTAACCAGAAGTTCCACAAAGTTACAGCTAAAGCTGCCAGTAAATTTGCCAGGTAAACATTCATATGTAGCCCATTGGACAGTAAGTTTAATAACAGCACTTTCAGGACTAATCCCGTTAAGCAAGTGATATTAAATTTGAGGAATCGCTTAATAATTTGTCGCTTCTTGTCTTGCTCATAATGTCCAGCGATCGTTATAGGTAGGAATGACAAGTGACAAATAAATTGGGTGACTGTTTTTCAAAACTGTTTTGCCATCGCTTTCAAAGATTCCCTGATAGGAGCAAGGAATCTGTAGTGGATCTATGGGTACCTGAATGTGTGTTCTGGCATCTATTTGAATCATTTTCCACCTTCTCTGAATTATTAAACTAGAGGGTTAAACAGTAAACAATTTAAAAGAGAAGACAGAGTTTGTAAACAACAAATTGATTAGATTGTTCAAAATTAAAAATCTTTATGACGCTGAATTGTTTGAACTAAACACTCTTAAGACAAGTGCATCGCGCCAAAAAGAGTAGCGTACGGGTCCGACATAATGCCTTGCAGTCCAAGATCGACCTAAATAGGTGGGAGCAAGCGACAGTTTGTCTGTTTCAAAGCAGGCAATCTCTTCTTTAGACCAGTAATCCTGCCCTAAACGAGAGAATGCCACTGCAAGCAGAGTTTGTTCAGTGAAATGATTTGAGGTTTTAGCTGCTAAACTTAAAAGTCCCTCTACATCACAGGCTTGCAGCAAATTTCCTTGCAAGAATACCAACCCTGTATTGAAGTAAGGGGGAGTATGTAGATGTTCTAAGCTGTGATTGATAAGGTTTTGGTCATAAGACTCTTGGTAGTCTTCGGCAATTTTAAGGACAGGAGTCTTGCTGTTGCTGTCAAAAACTGGTAAACTCTTCAATTCTTTGAACCAAAGAATATCGGTATCACACCACAGGGTTGCGCCTTGTTCCGCAAACTGTAAAATCGCTGCAAACTTTCGGCCCAAGATGCTGTTGTTAGCAAACTGCACCAGCGCCTCCCGTCCGTGTTGGTGGTGATAGTCAACGACATCCTTCCAATGACTGAAAGATTTCTCTCCTGCCCACCAAGTCAGTGCATTCTGCAAATCTGCCACTGTTAGGCTACCATCTGAGACAATATGCACTCTGGGCACCCTCGACCACGATTGGTGGAGCGAATACAAACACTGTTGCAGGAAACCGATGTGATTAGCTCCGCACATGGATATTAGGGTCAAATCCATGGAGGGTTTAGGCGCAAATTTAGGCACAGGAAGTCTTGACAGTACCATCCTACAGGCGGTTCCTGAACGCTTGACTAATAAAATTCTTAACTCATCTAATAAATTCATAAGCAGTGTTTCTCAATCTAAGCTCGTAGATTGTTGACATTCATCGACTCAGTACCACCTCTTGATAGCTTCCTGACTTTGAAACTTGCCCTTTTTCCAGCACATAGATGCGATCGCAATGTTCAATGGTGGAAAGACGATGGGCAATGATAATAATTGTTTTCGTACTACCTAATGATTTAATCGCTTCACTGACTAACCCCTCTGTCTCGTTATCTAATGCAGCTGTTGCTTCATCTAACACTAATATCTCTCGTTCGTAGTATAGCGATCGCGCAATGCCTACTCGCTGCCGTTGCCCTCCTGATAGACGAACACCCCGTTCACCTACAAGGGTATTAACACCGTCAGGAAGTTGGTCAACTAAATCTTGCAACTGTGCAGAAGCGATTGCGTCATGCAATCGCTTCTGATCAATCAAATGATCTGGCACCCCGAAAGCAATATTGTGCTCAATCGTGTCATCAATTAGAAAAATTGATTGGGGAATATAGCCAATTAAGTTTTGCCAGCCACGAAGGTTAGATTTGATCGATAGCCCATCTACTTTAATATCACCATCCTCTAAAGGCAGTAGACCCAAGAGAACATCCACCAAGGTTGTTTTACCAGCCCCCGATTTACCAATCAATCCAATTGATTCGCCCTTATAGAGAGTTAGTGAAATTCCCCTTAAAGCAGGTTCAGCGGTGTTGGGATAACTGTACGCAACGTGTTTCAGACAAATTTCGGATTCAAACGCAAGTAAATCTGTTGAAGGTCTGTTTGCTCTTCGAGAAGAACCATCGACAATTACACCATTCCCATCCCAGTACGCTGCTACTTTCTCAACTTTTTCTAACTCCTTCAGATCCCAATAAAGCTTGTCAACAACATACAAAGAATTTCTAATGCTGCCAAAAGCATTCATGAAGTTGCTGAGAGCTGGCATCAATCGAATAGAAGCCATACCAAAAACACCCAGAGTTGCCGCTAAACTTTGGGGACTTTTGTTCGCTAGTAGAGCGCTGATAACAAAGAAGATTAGGAAGGAAATTAGCAGTACTTCTAGAGAATAACGAGGAAGTAATGAAAAGGTATTGTAGGATGTGGCTGCAACCTTGAAACGCTCGGCTTGCTCTGCCATCTGTGCTTCAAAGTAAGGCTCACAGCCAATCAATTTGATTTCCTTCAACCCACCCAAACTATGGTTGACAATACGAATCATTTCCACTTCGGCTTCTGCAGAATCCTGTCCCCAGCGAGTTAGCTTCTGTCTAAATTGATAGAGGAAAGCAGTAATAATGAGGAGAACAATTGAGATGCTAGCTGTTGCCACTAGATCTGTTGAAACAAGCAAGATTAACAACGCGACAATGACGACTAAGTTTGAAAGTGAAAACAATATCGGCATGAGAACAACATTGGCAAATCGGCTAACCTCGTTGACAATGTTTTGAACAAGTAAAGCGGTGTTGCGGCTGAGATGAAAGACATATGGAACTTTAAGATAAGCATGCATCAGTCGCAATCTCAAGATCGATTGCTGCCCAAAGCCAAAATCAAAAATGTATTTTTGAGCCCAAAAGCCCAAAAACGCTTTCAGGTATAGAACGATGACGATCACCAAACCCAATACGCAAATAAATTGCATTTCGGAGCTAAACCTGAATGAGACATATAGTTGATTCAGCCAGGAAGCTTGATGAATCAACTGTGGGTTTGTTGCAATCCCAATGAATGGACCTACCAATCCAACCCCCATTGTTTCTAACAGGGAGGTAACCAGAAACAAAAGGATGAGCAGGAGGAGCTTATTCCACTCACACCCCAGGATATATGCAAACTTTGACCAATACTTAAGCATCACCCTTGTCACTCCAATGTCCAGTCTGCATTCCTTTAAGTGTTTCTCACTTGAGGTAATGAATATGTGCCAGATGCATCAATTGTCCATCCAAATGTCCACTCCCAAGGTTTACAGGAAGGAAAGAGAGTTGGACTGGTGCAAATAACCTACTAACAGAGTTATCCCATAACCCGTAATAACACCGATGGAGTTCATCCTAAAATTGATCTCAAGTTCATATAGTTGCTGTGAAGTTTAAGATATCTTAAATTTCAGGAGCGCTTGCTAGACAACTTACCATAATTTACTCTAGGAATGGGAAATCAAAAAGAAATAAAGTAACTTTAAGCCTAATTCATGAGGTTTTGATGATTAGATCGAACGAGGTAGAGAGTTCTGCCCGTTCAGTGCCTTGCCAGGGTGCGGGTTTTTGGATGCCTGCTTGTTTTAGGGTTGGTATGGTGAGGATTTGGGTTTCATAGCAATTATAAATACTTGACTAGATGATTTGCTTTAGCCACCTGGCAGTTTGGCGTTACTAAGCAAGAAAAGAGAGTAGGAGATGGCTTGCTCCTCAACAATTCATTGCCATACACCGCCACAGCGGATCGCGTCTACTTGATTTGGTTAATAAGAGATGACAAGTCACTTACGGCAGTCTGTGCAAAGTCTCAATGAGATTGATAAACGAGTTAAGTTTTTGTTGCGTCAACTCAGTTCGACTCATTGGGTGATTTCATTGCTAGTGTGTTTACACCTTTGTGTAACCTTATCTCTAGCAGCAAAGCTCAATCTTTGGGGAGACGAAATTTCTGCATTAAACACGACTGGGAGAGATCTTTACTATGCCATCAACCACTCAATTAGTTATCAAATTCAGCCCCCTACATACTTCGTTCTCCTGCATCTATGGCGCAATCTGAACGACAGTATTTTTTTTGCTCGCTTATTCTCAGTAATCTGTGCAGCTTTAACAATCTATGTCATTGCTGAACTGTCTAAACGATTTGTTCGGGGTATTCATCCTGGTTGGGTAACAGCTTGTATTTGTCTTAATCCTTTTTTGATTTGGGCGGCGATCGAACTCAAAGTGCCTGCTCTATTTATGCTGCTATCAGCATTATTGTTCCTGCTGTTTCACGATGGATATCTCACTGAGGATCCTCAAAGCTGGATTCGGTGGCTGTATACTCTTGTAGCTATTATTGGGCTTTATACTCAGTATTTCATTGGGTTTATTTTGGTTGCGAATGCTGTTGTGCTGTTGTGCCTAAAGCGTTGGAAGCAGCTTCGAGATTATCTCATTAGTATGGTGATTGTTAGTATTTCATTTGCACCAGTTCTATTGTTTGTGTTTCCCGCCAAACTAGCAGCCCTACAATCATTTCGTGCCGAAGGAGCTGTGCTGGAAAAATCTCTTTCTCACACTTTGAAAACAGTGTATGCAGGTACGCTAAGGTATGTGCTACCAGCGCAGGGACCATCGGAAGGGCTATTTGATGTTTGGAGACGAATTCGCTATCTAGCTGTTGCTTTTTTAGCATTTATCATCATTCGCTATCATCGGTTAATTACCAAGCAGCAGATAGTTATCTGGCTGACGGTATTGGTGCTAACTTGCATTTTTATCACTGTTGGTTTGCGGACAGGTCTAATTTTTGAACATTACTTATCTCCGTTGTTTCCCATTGCAACTGTAGCGGTTTTCTCAGCACTTGCTTTAATTCGAGGTTCTTTAGGACGGAAGGTCATCGTCGGCTGGACAGTTATTACGGTACTTGCCAGTTTTATCTCCCTAGTGAATCAATACACTCCTATGGCAAAGCAAGGAGATTGGATTCGCGTCTCCTCTTACATCGCGGCAGCAGAGCGCTTAGGTCAGCCGATTGTGCTTTATACGCCCGAAGTTGAAGACATTATGAAGTATTACTACAGGGGAAGTAATCGCTTCATTCCGCTACCTCAAAAGGAGAACTATGAAGTCTATGACTGGGACAAACTAGTACTTGATGATGAGCAGGAAATTGCGGATGCGATTGCTCGCCAAAATGGGAATTCACAACAACTTTGGCTAGTTGTTGATCGAGTGCTTTGCACAGTCCCGTTCTATCAAAAAAGCTGTCAAACGTTGGATGGGTTTGCTAACAAATACTATACTATTGAACAAGCGCAGACATTTTATGGCTCCAGCGTTCAGTTGTTGCGTCCCAAAAGCGATTTCCAACAACGTTAAAAATTCGCGATCGCAAGCAGATTAGAATTAACCTACAATATACCAACTTGGCTCAACAGGGGAAGAAAGAAGCTGCCACTCCCAAGCACTCCCGTTTATTTGTGTGATGGCGTTTTGACCATTGGTAGCATTACGCCAAAAAATATCTGCCCTGCCATCACCTGTAAAATCAGCAACCCCAACAACGCTCCAGTTGAGATCAGTGACAGTGGGTAGAGCATAAGTTTGCTCTAAAGTGGTACCGTTCATCTGCCAAAGACTGTTTTGACCGTCTGCTTGGTTGCGCCAGAGGATGTCAGCGCGACCGTCCCCTGTAAAATCAGCAACTCCAACAACGCTCCAGTTGAGGTCAGCGACAGTGGGTAGAGCATAGGTTTGCTCTAAAGTGCTACCGTTCATCTGCCAAAGACTGTTTTGACCGTTTACTTGGTTGCGCCAGAGGATGTCAGCACGACCATCCCCTGTGAAATCAGTGGGATTTAACACATCATTATTCAAGATGGTAAAAGTAGCCGTACTTGGAGAAACTACTCGAAAGCCGCTTGAAAGGTTGGTCAACGTTAAGGTAATCGTTTCTGAAGCCTCAGCGAGAGTATCGTTGACAATGGGTATTGGAATAGTGATGGTTGTTTGCCCACTTAGGAAGCTGAAATTTAGAGGCGTATTGTCATAGTCGGCTGGGGCTGTGGCAGTGCCATCTGATAAAATGATCGTGCCGCTGACTTCTTCACTTATTCTACCACTGCGAGTCAGGGTGACTGCAGCGGTTGAGGGGGCATTCTCGTTAGCACTAAAGTTGGATGCATTGAAGGAAACAAAGTCGAAGCTCACAGAGGAACGAATTGCGCCATACCAGGTGTTGGCGATTTGAGCATAGCCCGTTGCAGTTGGGTGAATTCTATCTGCCAAGTCATTGGCAGTCAGGGAATTGTAGATATCAACAAAATTGATTCTTCTCCCTTGAGCGGCTCTGGAGGTGACGATGCCTGACACAGCAGAGTTGAAGGCAACTACCTGTTGTGGGTCATTATCGGAATAGGTAAGGGGAGGTAGTGATGCCAACAGGATCTGAACATTGGGTCGTTGGCTAAATATTTGGTCTATCAGGGCGGCAAGACGATTTGGTGCGTTACTAACGTCCGTGTCTTGAATCAGATCATTGGTGCCTAACATCAGCAGGATGACATCTGGCTGATTGGTATCCAACAAGTTGTTTACAATGCCAGCCACTTGATCGATTCTGTAACCGTAGTATCCCTCATGATTGCGATCGATTGTGCTTGGACCATTGGAGCGGGTGCCCACAAAGTCTACAGCTAATCCATCAGCCACTAAGGAGTTCCAGAGATAGCCTCGGTAGCCACCGCTTTCAGAATCAAAATCTGTAATGTAACCGTGGGTGTTTGAATCACCCACGGGCATAATTCTTAGCACCATTTTGCCTCCTTTTACAACCTTGTTAATGGCTTATTCACGTCACTGAACAAACTCAGACAATACGGACATCAACGTGAAATGGGTTCGCTTGTATCATCCAGCGAAGCAGTTTTTGTTGGGATGAAGTCGGCTTTAGAAAGCCCTAAATGAGCGGCGATCGCATAGCCGATCAATGTCAGACTGACAAACATGAGTAGGCGGAGGGTTAAGGCGTAGGCAATGATGGTATTTGGGGAAACAGCATAGAGGCTAAGGCTGAATCGAATTGCAGCCTCAAACGGACCCACATAGCCAGGAGACGACGGTAGGGCGATCGCTAACGCGACGACGCTTTGCATGAAGAACGCACCGATCAACCCTGGAGACGTAATCCCGAACGCGAGTAAGCCTGTCCAATAGGTTAGCGCCGTCAGGCTCCAGATTAGCACCGATTCAAGAATGGCAAAAATTCCACGTTTAGGATATCGGAGAGCCGCTAGTCCTTCCAAGATTGACCGAACGGCTGTGCCAATGCGGGAACTGAATCGTTCTAACCCAACCTTACAACTGAGGGTTGCAGTCAGATGCGCGATCGCTTCTGGATGATTTGCCGCAACCAGAAACGCAACACACAGCATAGCTAAAGCTGCTCCAATCCAGCCAATAGGCAACGTTCTCAATCCTGCTGGGTTAGCCAATTCGCCAGCTAGTAGAGGAATGAACAGGAATAGAAACGCGATAGCAGCATCCAATAAGCGTTCTGTAAAGATGCTGCCAATGATGACACCAAAGGGAAATTTGCTGAACCGATGGAGCACGGCGACCCGAACCATTTCTCCAGCACTGGCAGGCAAGATAGCATTGCCTGCAAAGCCAATAAATATAGCGGATAGACGAACCTTGAAGCTGCCAGGTTTATGGCGTGCATCTAATAAGATGCCCCAACGATGAGCCCGAACAACAAACGATGCCAGGTAGGTCAGCAAGCTGAGTGCTAACCATTCCCAGCGGACTGTCTGTATCGCGCTCCAGATAACAATTGGCGATACGCCCCGCAGTGCCCAAGTCAGCAAACCGAGGGTAATGATTGCTCCCAATATGATGTAGATCCAGCGATGCCGGAACTGTTGACGCTTCATGGTTGGCATACAAACTCCACAGTGGCAACTTTCCAGCCTGGAACACTGGTGCGATCGAGTTCCCAACCCATTCCCAGGTAGAAGAACTTGGCTTCCGTGTTGTCGGCATCTACGATCGCCCGAATCAGTGGAATTCCCTGTGCTTTGAGTTGGGCAACCGCTGTCTGCACCAGGTCATGGGCTATGCGGAGACCAGTTTGTTTGATGAACCGAGGAGATCGGTAGACTGGCAGCACGCCTAGAGACAAAAGTTCCCCGTTGATAGCAGCATCTTTGGGGATAGGGGGTTGGTGTCGCATGATTTGCAATGCCTCCCACACTGCAATCAGGCATTTCGGCTCTCGCAGAATAGACCATGCCAAGATCCATCCCAGGTACAACCAATGATGGCGCAGGGCAGTGCTCATAAATCCGGTGGCATCGGCAGTGGCAACGATAAACCCAACCGGGATATCGTCCACATAGGCGACTGCCCCAAAGATCAGTCCATCGCGGGGCAAGAAGCGGTAGTAGAAATGCTGCATAAATTGGCGCCCCAAGAGGCTGACCGGACTCGTTGGCAGCAACTCGGCATGAAGTTTTGCCAAATCTTGTACAGGAGGACGCTTTTCAGCATTAAAGCAAACGATCTGGTACCGCGGCTGGCTCACAATGGCACCTCTTGAGGATGAGGTGTGGTCAAGAGAGCCGTGACAAACCGAATTAAATCAGGATGTTGAGGGAGGGGGTCGTGGTCAACCTGTGCTTGAAACAGGTAATTGCCCGGACTGGTTTCCTTCACAGGGACTCCAGCGGGAATTGCAATCGCTGCTCCACCTGCCCCATCAATGACTGCGCTGTTCTCTGGCTTGATCCATCTATCCGGCTCAATTCGGACAGTGAAATAGAGGATGCGACGGGTGCGATTGGGTAAGATAGATTTAACTCGCGCGTGATCCCTGCCTAATCCATAAGGTGTTTCATCAACAGGAGCCGTGGGAGTGCCATTTAAGGCGATTTGAAGTGGATTCTTGGTTGAAGAGGTGGCGAAGGCAGGACAGATTTCGCTGTTCCCATCACTAGGGAAGGGACAAATCGCGTTGGTGCCATGATTAGCCCCCGCGATCGCAATCCAGGTTCGCACTCGTTCGGGTTTCAGCTTGGCAATGTACCACCGACTGCTCACGGCTCCCATACTATGAGACACCAAATCAACCTCTTGAGAGCGTTTGCCCTTAAAGCCAGCCCGATTGGCAGCTACCTGAGTTTGGGTAAGCAGAGACTCCACGGCTGGAGCAATCATCTCTGACGCGGCTCGTACATTAGAGCCATCATTAGGGATCAGGTCGATCGCGCTCAAGTATTCTGTCGGATAACCAGTGCTAACTAGATGTTCAATCATAGGCTTCCAGGTTTTAGAGTCTAGCCCTGAACCATGAATAAACAAGATGGGAGTACGAGAATAGTCTGGTAGCGCTTTTGCAGAACTATTGAGAGCAGGGCTAAACGAAGACGATGAGCAACTCAGGATGACTCCTGTCATACACCCGATCAGCAAAACTCGATAACAGAAGTTCTGCATCATTCTCGCCTCCGGATTGCTTGTGCTGGATTACCCGCAACAACGGTGTAAGGTTTAACCGGGTGAGTCACTACTGCTCCGGCACCGACCACACCGCCCGTTCCCACATCATCCATTACGATCGCCCCAGCACCAATCCAGCAATCATCTGCAATGGTGATGCGCCGCAGTTTGCCTCCCTGGAGGGCGATCGGAATGTCGGTGCGATCAAAGTGGTGGTATCGAGTGCCACTGAGTAGCTGACAGCCATCAGCAATTAAAACGTAGGAGCCAATGTCACAGTAATGAATCGTAATGTGGTTGCCAATGCTAACGTGATCGCCAATTTCAATATCGCGATACACAAAGATTGTGCCAAAGCCGATTGCCACGTTTCTACCACAACGAGTCAGCGTGAAGCGATAGAACTCGTACCGCACAATCGTCCCAAACACATACGGCACGATCGCCAGCAACTCCGATATCGTCCGAAATACAAAGTCAGAAGTGCGGGAGATCAATGCCAGAGGTAGCACGAGCGGCCATGACAGGACTCCAGCCATCTGCATTGCCAAACGCAAAGTTTTGGATGGAGAAAACTGATGATAGTCCACCTCCATATAGTGATCGCTAGGGATTCGTCCTTGCTTTTTCATAGTCGCCGCTGAGTCATATTGTGCTTACTCTCGCCGCATTTTCTTGAAACGATCGCTGTGCATTGTCTCTGTCACAAGTACCACTTTCTGAGGAATTTTAAACTTCGGGAGTTTGTCTTGACAAAACACCCACATCCGCTTGCGAAAATCTGCCACACTTTCACCCGTACTGAGTTTCACTCGTGCTTTTACCATTTGTCCGGTAATCGGACTAGGTTCAGCATTGACCGCCACATCTTCAACCCCCTCGATCAGTTGCAACACGCTTTCTACTTCAGCAGGATAGACCTTTTCACCTCCCACGTTAATGATTTCAGACTTGCGTCCCAGAATGCGAACGTAGTCACCGTCTACCTCTACCGCGTCCCCTGTGACCAGCCAGCCATCTTCGGTAAACGGGCTGGGAGCATTCAGGTAACCCAGCATGGCAGACTGTGCTTTGATTTCCAACATGCCATTAACCACGCGAGTTTCAAATCCCTCTCCTCCGACCCGCACCCAGAGAGAGTCAGAAGATTTGGACTGCGATCGCATAATTCCAACTTCGGATAGCCCGTAGGTTTGGAGCAGGCGAATGTTAGGAAACAGAGCATGGAACCGTTGCAGCGTACTTTCTGGCATGACCTCCGTACCATAAGTGACCAACTCTAGGCTGGAGAGGTCATGGCGCTTGTAGGCCTCGCTAATCAGCAGCAGATTAACGAAGGTCGGCGATGTTGGTAGAAGTTGAATCTTGTACTTCGCGATCGCAGCGCATACCACATCCGGCAATCGCTCCTGCACAGTCACAATACATCCAGCATTGGATAGGCTGTAGAACAAGGTATTAATACCACCAATATGATCAAACAATAAAAACGTAATCGTCCGCAAAAACTTACGCGGCACCTTAAACTTCTCTAGTAAGGGAACCAGATCATGCACGGTTGCCTTGCTTTTGCCCGTGGAACCGGACGAGAACAGAACTAACCCCGGTCGTTGAGCTTGCTTGAGTTGCTGCAACATAGCATGAGATGCAACCAGTCCCGTTCGCTGCACCTGAACCTCATCATCCGCCCCAACTGTGATCGCAACTTCCACTTCGGCGATTGCGCGAAATTCTGGCTTCTTGGCTTCAACGGATGGCGTCAGAGGAACGATGATACATTGTTGCTCGATCAGTGCCAGCAGAAGGGCAATCGAGTTTGGTGAAAAATCAGTTTCCAGGCTTACCACGGTCCCGGTTGTGACAGCGTTATCCTTCAAAAAAGTCCGCCAACGTTGTAGGGCATCCAGTAACCAAGCGTAGAAAAAAATCTGATCTTTCCAAACGATCGCGTCTTTACCCTGATTGTCCCAAAACACACCAAGTAAGAAATCGATTGGCATTGAAATTTCCCCTTATCAACTCAAAATTGGCTGTTTCAAAGCATGATGGACAGGTATTTTTCGCAACGGCGACTCCCCATACATCAAGGCAATCAAACGGACACCTTTGATCTGGGATGCCGCTTCTCGAACTTTTTGAATCAGAGACATGGCTAACAATCGATTGGCATAAACACCTGATGTCGAATACTCCTCACGAATGGCAATATGCAGAATTGTAATTTGCTCCACAAGCTCACGAGTATAGAGGATAACACCGACCAAGTCAGCATTTGAGCGATCGCTGTCAAATCCAAACAAACTTTGAACCCCTTCAAGATTTTTTACACAAATCCGCAGTTGATCTCCAACGCATACAATTTTGGGGCTGCCGTATTTTTCAACCGATCGCATCACTTCAGAAGCAAACTTGCCCTGCTGTGAATTAAAAAACATCAAAGCTTCTAGGTCATTGTAATAACATTCGTTCAAGACAGAGGAAAAAAAAACTGGCTCATTTTTGGGTACATTACATTCAGCTTAAGCAATCAGCCAAATTACAATTTCCTGCTTATTGCTATACACCTCCTAAATACAAATTTTGACCGGTGATAAAATCGCTCTCAGGTTTCAGAAAGAAATCAATTACATTCGCCACATCTTCAAAGTTTCCAAATCGATGGATCGCTTGCCGATTCAAAAGTTGATCGATCTTGTCTTGAGGAACGGCACGAATTAGATCGGTTGCGATTGGAACTGGTCCCACTGAGTTGACCGTGATTCCAAATTCACCCAATTCCCCCGCTAACACTTGCGTCAGGGAAAGGACAGCCGCTTTTGAGGCGACATAAGCTGCCTCCCCTGCCAGTTTCAATGGCACTGCAACAGTTGTGAAATTGACAATCCGACCATAGTGATGCTTTTTCATAACCTTAGCGGCTTCTCGACAGAACAAGAAGGTACCCACCACATTTGTCTGTAGAATATTCTGAACCGTTGCAATCGGTGTTAGCAGGGCATGGTTCATGGATGCTATACCCGCATTGTTGATGAGGTTGTCCAATCGTCCATGTTGCTTACGAATGTCAGAGAAGACAGTTTTGACGGCTTGTTCATCTGCAACATCCAAGGTGTAATGCTGATACCCTGCTCGACTCCACTCCGGTTCACGACGGCTACAACCAATCACTTTGTGACCTTGCTGCGTGTAGTGTTCTGCAAGAAACTTACCAATGCCTTTGCGGGTACCAGTGATTAGGGTAATGGGAGTATCCATAGGCTTTTCTCTGACTTTATAGCGGTTCTCACTTGCATTCCTTACTCCCCACAACCTACACTCTGCCTAACCAAGCTGTACTGCGCTCAACTGAGAATTGCCATCATTGCAGTTATGCAGAATGTGGTCTTAAAAGGCTTTCGGTGTTAGTGAACATCCGTATGAATAGCGATTGCGATAACGTTAGCATGAATGGTGATTGCGATAGCGTTAGCGACGCCAAAATTTCCATTCTCTTCAAACCTGCATGGCATGATGAGCGTATGCGGCTAGCGAACCGATCGTGCGGTAGGGACTATTTTTTTGAGACATGGCTTTTTCGTCAGCCAAACTGACGGTGACACCATACTCATCTTCAATCGCTTGTTCTACAGCAACCACCAGTGACACCAGCCCTAAGGAATCCAAAAGCCCATGCTGTCCAAACAGGGGAGTCTCGTTTCCCAAATCAACGGGAAGTTCAATTTCCTGTTCTGCTCCAATTTCGTGGACTCGTTCCACAATCAGGGACACCATATCAGTTTGCATTGTAGGTTCTCCGTATTTGCCAATTAAGTAAGCAAGATAGACATCTGATTCAAGCGTTAGCACAGTGCTTTAGGCTGGCTGAGGGAAGTTGGGTTCTACAAGGGGAATTTTGGAGCGGCGAGCGATCACTTGAGTATGTTGTCCCATCGGCACCACTTCAAAGTGTTTGCAGTAGAGTTTCAAGAAGCCACTGACCAGAGCCAACTTTTTCCGAGCAGGCATATTCATTGCAGGGAAAAAGGCAAGTTCGGGGACATCCTCACCGCCCAAAAAGTCTAGAGGATGCAACAACAGCGACGGTTGAGTGCGGGTTAGTTTGCATAACCACAACGCAATGCGAAAATACAGCGTCGCTAACCAGGGAACAAAGCTAGCAAGATAAAGCAAATAGCTGACATGGAACGGTAGCTTGAAGATCGGCATTGTGGTGACAGGGATTTCAATCAATGTGCGGTCTTTCATCTGCCAGCGGTAAGGGTGTAAGGGACGCAATCCCTCCCAGAAACTACCAAAGAGTAATTTGCGATCGTCCATTTCCTCCCTGCTTAACTTACTGGTCATGAAGTAGTAAGCTCGGGCCAGGGGACCCAGGAAGGTAGGGAAAGTGGAGGCATCGTAAGCGTATCCGCGTCGCGAAAGCACTTGTAAGGTGCTATCCGATACGCTAAAGCCAGGACCCCGAAATCCAACTGGGTGATGTCCAGTAGCGCTCTTAATCGCTGCTTCTGCCATTGCCAATTCCTGTTCAATTTCAGGTTCGGAGTACAGGTGTAACCAGGGTTCATGCTTGAACGAGTGATTACCAATTTCGTGACCATTGGCAGCGATCGCTTGTAGTGCGTTCCGATTCTTCTCCAGCACAGCGTCCTGTCCCACAATAAAGAAGGTGATTACCAGTCCATGCTGCTTCAACAAATCCAGTACACGCGGCACCACAGTATCTAGATAGGAGGGGTAGGACTCCCAGCCAGGATCACCGTGGGTTTTCATGTAAGACCACTGATTATCAAGATCGAGGGATAGACTGGCTAAAGGTTTCATGGCAGGTTCGGGGTAGAGATGGATAAAGATTGTTCAGGCGGTCTGTCTACAGTCGTCGAACGGGGTAACAGTCGCAGGGTGTTGTAGAGCAGAATTAGGGAGGTGCCGATCGACGGAAATGTGCGCCGCTTTTGAATTGTAAAATGTGTCAGGATTGCCGACATGAGGGAGTGGCGACGATCGCCATAGTCCCTGTTAGCACTCTCACCTGTCAGCAGCCTCAGACCAAGGTCAACGAGTGGAGAGTGTCCGGGAGTCACCATAACTAAGCAGCCATCAGGTTTGAGCACCCGACGCAGTTCTTTGCAGGCAACTTCAACGTGCTCTATAAATTCCAGACTACTCACGGCGACAATACAATCAAAAAATTGGTCTTCAAATGGCATAGCTTCGGCACTACCCGAAAACAGATGAGCATCGACTTGAAACTCTTTGAGTTGAGCCTGAACTTCTTGATTACACGGGTGAATATCGATGCCATATAGCTCCTGGCAGCGATCGCTCAGTTCTGGCATCAAAATACCACTGCCATAGCCAACCTCAAGTATTCGCTGAATGGGCTGCCGCGGGATTAACGACAGAATCAGTTTGAACCGCATGCGCTGAATCCAACCTAACAACGGACGAAAGTTCCAATCGGCATGATCGACTGGACCCGTTTTGATTAAAGCAGTCTCAGGCAGTAATCGTAAATCCTGACGGCGTTGTCTCATATTTGTATCTTCATCCCCGTTGGGTTCGATAGCGTTAGCAGTTCCACTACAGCAGTTTCCGCCAATTGCACCGTTTCATTAACATTCAATGTGCCATTGAGAATATGAGCAGAGTTGATAATGTGAACACCGGAAATCGAAGTATGCATCGGTGGCAGTTGTTGAGAGTAGTTCAACGTTGAGATTGCCAGCACGTATTTCACACGCGACACCTGAAAGCTCAACACATCGCTGGGGTGGAAATGAGGATATAGCTGCTCCAGAGCGCTAACAAAGGTTTTCTCCAGTTCTTGATCCGACAGGGAAAATGCTGGATCGTCAGGGGCGATATATTTAGGCAGGTAAACCAGAGTGCGCCCTTCAAACTGTTTAGGGTCAACCAAAGTGGTCATTTCGATCACGCCAGTAAACGGAACCCAGGTATCGGTAATGTTAGTGACGTAGAAGGGCGAGAGCGGCTTTTTCAGCAGCAAAGAGGCACAGATAATTCCCTGATACTGAATGGTTTTGAGCCGATCGTGTTCATCTTGAGTAAGTCCGGGACAAACTTGAGCCGCGATCGGGGCAGCAGTAGTTAGCACAACCTGGTCAAAGGTTTCCTGCTGTCCGTTGTTGAATTCAAGGTTAATGCGATCGTGGCGAGTGGGTTCTACATGACAGATGCGACAGCCCAGCCGAATTTCGACACCCGCTTCTGTGAGCACCTCAGCAAAGCGTTCGAGAATACGAGCATAGCCACCGGGAAGGTAGCCAAACATTTCCTTCTTCAAACCAGTACGACGAGCCGCGTAAAGTCGGGCGATCGTTGACCAAATAAAGGCGGCAGATGCTTTCTTATAGTTTTCACCCAATTTTGCCCGCAGCAACGGTAGCCAGAATTTTTGGAAGGTATTGTTTCCCGACCAACGACGTAACCAATCACTAACTGAAATTTTTTCTAACCGTTGCCAGTCTCGAATTTTGGAACCATAGATGATAGTGAGTCCGAGTCGCAGTTTATCGATCAAGCCCAGCGGCGGGAAACGCAGAAATTCGATCGCGTTCGAAACCGAGTAAAGCTTGCCCTTGGCATACACTCCGGTCCGGGTTTCCACCCACTGCATATCCTGTTCCAGTTCCAGTTCGCGCAGCAGCGATCGCAGTCTGAAATCCGACAGTAAGGTAACGTGATAATGCCGATCCCAAACAACGTTATCCAGTTGCCACGCACTCGCCAGACCACCAACCTGATCAGCACTCTCAAACAACGTGACGTGCTTACCAGCTTGAGCCAAGCGCAAAGCAAGCGTCATGCCCAACATACCGCCGCCCACAATTGCCCAACTTTCTCGGGATGAAATGGTCATGAATCATCTGTTGAAATGGTATTAGGGGCATAGCCAGCTACACCCCTAGGGATTCATTTAGCCTGGAGGAGTCAGTTCGATCACCTCACGGTTTTTCACCTGATATTTCAAGCCACAGCTAGAACAGGTGATAGATTCCTCGAATTCCTCGCGATCAGGAAAGCGCATCAGCAGTTGTCCACAACGGCAGACACAGCCGATTGATCTTGCTGGATGCCCAATCGCGAGATGGAAATCGGGAATGGATTTGGTCACCAGAGAACCCATACCGATCATGGCAAAGCGACCGATCGATAGATCATTGCCAATTGTGCAGCCAGCACCAATTGTGGCTCCCGCTTTGACCAGGGTAGGCAGAGTGTGTTCGTCCGGATCGGAGGGGCGCAGTTGCCTGAGATCAGACGTGGTAGCGCGTGGGAAACGATCGTTGGTGAAAATCGTGCCCGCACTAATCATCACCCCATCTTCGATCGTGACGGCATTACAGATATAGACAAAAGCGTTAATTTTGACGCGATCACCAATCTGTACTCCGTAGGCGATATATGTCTTCTCGCCTACAATGCACTGTTCGCCAAGTTGAGTCGAGTGACGGATGTGAACATTGTCCCAAATCGAGCTATTATCCCCAATCTGAACATTGTCTTCCACAATAGCGGTTGGATGAATACGGACACCCATGTTTATGCCCTGCTTGCGACAGGAACTTTTGTGTCAGCGGCTTTGGCTACACCGTTCGCTGCAATCGGAGTCCAACGACTCTGATTTAGGGCGGCATAGGCAGCTTCAATCACGTCAACGGATGCGATTGCATCCTCTGCTGTAATTAGCAAGGCTTCTTCTTTCCGAATTGCTTTCGAGAAGTTTTCAATTTGGCTCTGGAAAGATTGGACTTTGTTATAACCCTTACCAAACACAACCCAATCCTGGCTAGATGACTGTCGATATTTTGACTCCTTCCAACCGACTGAAATCGTCCCTTGAGAACCGTAAATCCGAATAAACCAATCGATTTCTTTATTGATGCTCCAGGATAGGTCAATGTTGCCAACCACGCCGCCCATGCTTTTGACGAAAATTCGCACCGTATCCTCAACCGATAAACCTTGAATCCGCTTACCTTCTACCACTTGCACTTCTGCCAAAGGACCCAGAAAGTAGCGCATGATATCTACAGAGTGAGTCCCATTGTCGATTAGCACTCCACCGCCACTGATTGCTGCATCGGAGTTCCAGCGCGTAGACATATCTACGCGAGCAGTGAAAGCGTTTTCAAACAACACAATCTCACCCAGAATTCCAGAGGCAACAATGCTCTTCGCCTTCACCACATCTTGGGCATAACGAAACTTAGAACCCATTGTCAAAATTACCCCTGACTTTTCAGCCGCTGCCTGCATATTTCGAGCACTTATCGTGTCAATACTGAGGGGTTTTTCGCAAAGAACGTGAACGTTGCGCTCCAGAAAATAGATGCTGATTTCAGGATGACTCGTGGGGGGAGTCGAAACAATGACTGCATCTAGTTCCACGTTTTCTGCCATTGCTTGATAGGAATCAAAGCTCTGGCATTTCATCCGCTCCGCCATTGCTTTTGCCGCACTAGGGCGAACATCGGCAACAGCTACCAGTTGAGCCGTATTACAGGATTCAAATGCCTGAGCATACGCTTGGGCGATCCCACCTGCGCCTACTAATCCAAACCTCACTTTCTCGGTCATAATGTGTACCTGCTTGTCTTGTCTGCTAATTGAATTAATTGAGAGTTACTTGAGTTGTGGAATTACTGCGTCAACTGGGTAACTGCTTGATGGATGGCATCGGCAATGTAGTCGATGTGCTCATCGGTGTAGGCTTCATTCCAAGGAAGTACCAGCACCTTTTCCAAACCCTCGAAAGTGCCAGGGAAATTTGAGGGAGCATAATTGAGTGCTTCTGGGGTTGCCAAGGTGAAGGGGAAGCGCGAATTCCCAAAAGTGCGCTGTTCAACAAAGACTTGGCACTGGAAGGCTGGCTTTTGGATGTAGCGTGGCGCAGAGAAGATGCCCTTTTCCTCCTTCAGTTTTTTCGCCAAACCAACCGCGCCGTTGGCAATCACCGTGCTTTCCACACTAAGGCAGTACTTCCAATACACTGGAACATTTCGAGGATCGTGGTAAGGCGTTTCGATGCCAGGAACTCCTTGCAATTTTTCGGTGAGTTTGGCAGCCATTGCCCGTCGTTTCTCTACCACTCCTTGCAGTTTAGACAGTTGAGCCGCTGCAACCGCACCAGTAGGTTCATTCATGCGATAGTTGAGAGCGAGGAAGTAGTGATCTGGCTTTGGATCGCCATAACCCCAAGCCTTGTTGATGTACAAGAATATGCGACGGGCTAGAGCCTCATCGTTCGTGGTAACAATGCCGCCTTCGCCAGTTGTGATATGTTTGCCCTGTTGGAGGCTGAAACAGCCGATCGCACCGATCGCGCCTACATATTGACCGTTATGCTGGGCCAGAAATGCCTGAGCGGTGTCTTCAATCACTGGAATACCACGAGCATTGGCAAGCTGCATAATTTCGGTCATGTTGCAGGGATTGCCAAATAAGTGCGTGACGATGATGGCTTTGGTGCGATCGCTGAGGCACTTTTCGATTGTTTCAGCAGTTACGTTCCAGGTTTTAGGATCCACATCGGCAAAGCGAGGAATCGCACCCTGGTAAAGAATTGGCGCTAGCGCACCCATGTCAGTAATGGATGTGGTGATAATTTCATCACCGGGTTCGGGGTCAATGGCTGCGATCGCGGTATGAACTGCTGCTGAACCAGATGAACAAGCATAGGCGTACTTAACGCCCAATAGTTGGGCAAACTTCTGTTCCAGAGACTTAACAAAATGTCCTTTTGTGCTAGTCAGAGTACCACTTTGAATCGCCTCTGTTAAAGAGGCGATTTCCTCGGCACCAAGGGTTCTTCCAGATGCGTCCTGGTCTGATGGAAGATTTATCAATTTAGGTTGAACGATTCCTTGAACTGGTAATACATCTACCATGTGCTCATCTCCATATATTGAGGCTAACTGAACAAATCTCTACTTAGAAATGCAAAAGAAATGCAAACAACAAAAGAGAAAACTTTTACTCACCTACAGGAAGGCGATTGTCTTCAGCAAGAAGTCATTCTTCGCGCTGAGAATTCCGTTGAGTTGACTTGTAAATTGAAGTTCCCAAATAGAAAACTTCCTCGAAATACCGCTTATTTTGCACCGACAGTACACCAAGACTAAAGAGCTGAATTGCCAGCATTAACGACATTCCACCAATGATGAAGGTATGAGGTGACTGCTGAAAAGCAGCCGCAACTGCTTGATCAACAAATGGAGTGTGTAACCCTAAAAGGCGATACTGATTCCAACAGTGAATGATAACCCAAGCATTGGCATAGCATGAGATCAGAAAAAACATCAAGCTAGGCAAAATAAAGAACATCACTGGACGAAACAAAAAACCAAAGAAAAATATAGCCCAAGTATGTTTCAAAATTCTCATACTAGACTTGCGGCGTTTGGACTTGGGTTGCGCTTTCTGAGAATGCCACTTGAGGTGAGCTGGTACTTCAGCTATTTTTGCTTCTAACAGTTTTGCTTTGTGTAGTACCTCAGGATTAATTTCCATGCCCATTGACCTCAGATTCAAGGAATGAACAAAATTGGCATCATACACACGAACCATACTCGTCAACGTGGACAAATCACTTTTGGAAGCAAACGACAAAAATCGATTTGCCCATAGGCTTAAAACCCATCGTAACCAGGGAACGTTAGAAACCTTTCCCCCCTTAGTATAAGGAGAAGAAACCACCACCTTTGCACCTGTCTCACGAATTTTATGCATCAACAGTTCAATGTGCTCAGGAGAATAGCTCAAGTCGAGATCAAGGGTAATGATGTAATCACCTCGACTATGTTCAAAACCAGTTTTAAGGGCTTGCCCTACTCCACAATTCTGTAAATGGTGGATGACTCGAACGCCTGGATGAGTTTTAGCAAAAGCTTCTGCACACTCTCCAGTGCTATCTCGACTGCCGTCATTAATAACAATCACTTCCCAATCGTATTCACTTTCTAACGACTCCATATAGCTGCACAACACAGCTAAATTTTTCTCAAGAATAAGTGCCTCATTGTAAGCAGGAGTCACTAGGGATACAAACGCTTTCTGTTGCTTAGAAGTCTGATGAGATTTTTTTGCATAGCGTTGCAGAGATCCGTTCGTCTCATTCAGAAAATCGTTTCTAATCTCTACCGTACCAGTGAGCGATGATGTATCAGATATTTCTATTGATGATGTATCAGACATTTCTCTAGAGATTCCTAGTTGCATGAAATTGATCTTTCAGGTTGCAGGGCGTGAGCGTTTGGTGCAAGCGCTCAACTAAGGGGTTATCGAACATACTCAACTGAAACGATATAAACCTCTATCGTGAGCATCAGCCAAACGGGCGCATTTCATTAGAGTGAGGAATGCTACATTTCGGTTACTAAGGGTTTTTAATTAGGAGCATATGCTTCATCTCGCTGGGTTTTGGAAAAAGTCAGTGCTGGAAGACTGATCCTTACACTGGTATAAGCCTCACCTATCAACCGTTAGCTTCAGCAGCTACTAGCTAAGAAGCAGAACATCGATACGACAGCTAAACGAAAGCTATAGACTCTGAGTTATTTACAACAATCTCAGCAACATTACTGAGACATCTTTTTTTTACAGCAAATCTGAAATTAATTGAGTAACTTGCATCGTGTCTTTATCGATTCTTCACATTCATTTTTCTACCAATTTTGCTTTGATCTGCTTTATAGCGTTCCAGCAAGCACCTATAGGTACTTTACTAAGCCTTAGTAAACAATCATCGCCTGAAAGACCGGTGGCTTTAAACGACGGGCTGTAAGCCCTAGTTCCGAACTAAGCTCGGCTCAAAGTCTCCTGCTTATGCAGGCTAAAGTCACTCGTCTTCCACTCGGAAATCATCATCGACTCCTTCATGCGTTTGATTCTCGATGTACGCCATCACTACCTCATCCGTCGCATTCCCGCTGCCACAGCAGAAAGATCCTCTTGCCCAAATATGCCGCCCCCAAACTTATTTTTTAACAAGGAAAATTCGCAACAGCTTGTACGCACTTTTGCCTTTGAGCCATTGTACCAACCGACTGATGGTCACTTGAGGGAGAATCGAGACTAATAGATGAACGTGGGCTTTGGAGACGTGCCCTTTCATAATCGTCACATCGTGCTCCTGGCATACCTGCCGGATCAGGTCTCGTACTCGCAACCCGATATCTCCCACCAAAAGGCTTACGATACTTCGTCACCCATACCAAATGCAGGTGGATCTCAACCAGTATGCGCCCCTCGTCGATACTCTTTGCTCATATCCAAACTCTGGAGTGGGAGGCGCGCCTGCTGAAGCTGTCGCCTGAAGGCGGGGGTTTTAACCCACCCAGAGTGAGACAATAAAAAACCTTCTTAGAAGAGTTTGCATGAATTTTGGTTGAGCGGAAGGTTTTTTAGAAAACCAGTTCTTAGTCGTTGCTTTGGGTTAGCAACATTTATGAAATCTGGCATTTCCAAGTTGTTAGCTTTTCAATGATCTGAGGAGCGGGATGCTTCAACTCATGGGCCGTTCGTTCTTTGAAGCGTCCTGTTAAATGATATTTAGCAAGTGCTGCGTACTCTCTCAAAATCAACTTCATCCGCTTGGCAGCACTCCAATTGAGTGGTAATGAACTTGAATGAGGAATGACTGTAAAACCAAAGCTGCGGAACATGAGTAGAGATCGCAGCATATGAGGGGAATCAGTCACTAACAGAATTTTCCGAACGTTTTGGGGGCGTAAAACAGCTTCCGTAAACTGAGCATTCTCCTCGGTATTTTGTGAACAACGCTCACCACTCAATATTCGATCGGAGAGTCCATTCTCTTTCAGTCGATTAATTGTTTCCTGGGCATTTGACATACCGCTTACAAAGATGGAGGGCGATCGTCGGGCTTTCCAAAGTTTGTTCACAATTTCTACTTGCCCTTCGCGAAGTTCTTCACCACGACCTAGAACCACAATGGCATCTACAGTGTCTCCTAAATCAGGTGGTAACGAAAAGACTAAACCCCAATGGGCTAGAGCGATCATTGGTGCGGACAGAACAAGCCAAAAAAATAGCACAATGCCCATCAGTGGATAGATGAAGCAACGTCGCCAGCGGCGATCGCAAAGCAGCCCAGTAATTCCTAAAACTGTTAGAAAAATTAGAACTTCCATAGCCAAAATGATTTGAAAGTACACTAATTTACAGGTCGTCCTCTGCTGAAGAGACACCTTTTACCGTAGATTTTTCATCCAATTCTGCAGATGGATTGTAATAACGTTGATATGAGTCATAAGGAGTTGTTTTGTAGTCTTTAGAGCCATTCGCTACGATTCCTAAAACTGAAATGTTAAATTGCTTGAGTCCCTCCAATGTTTGCGCCAAGGTTGAACTCTTCACTTGACCTAAGCCTGCAACTATAACAATGCCATCTGTTTTGGGAGCAAATAATTTCGTATCCGCCAGACCTACCAGGGGAGGAGTATCATAAATTACTAAATCGTATGTTTCTCTAAACTGTTCCATCAGCTTTTGCATCTTTTGCGATGAAAGCAGTTTACTTGGATTAGGTGGGATTTGCCCTGCTGTTAGCACAAATAGGCTATTTTCCAGGGGTGATTGTTGAATCACTTGTTCAACATCCAAATCTAAGGAAATTACATTGCTGAGTCCATAGGAATTCAGTAATCCCAGACGGTTGTGTAGTTGGGGTAAGCGAAGGTCTGTGTCTACCAGTAATACCCGTCGTCCCAGCGCAGCCGCCGTTTGGGCAAGGTAAACAGCAGTTGTTGATTTACCTTCGCCTGGTGTACAGGAGCTGATTACAAGAGAGCAGATTTGGGTATCAGAGTTTAGTAACTGGATGTTGACGTGCAGGGAACGAAACGCTTCTAAGAATGGAGAACTTGAATAATAAAGCTTTGTACCGTGGTTCAACCCAAACTTCTGACCAACCTGTTGAACGAATCCAATAACATCTGCCACGGATGTCAATTTGCTTGCCACCGAATCAATTTTTTCAAGCCCCGAAAGCTCTGCATTGTAGGGAATAACACCCAAAATAGGCAGTCTGCTGGCATCTTTTACCTCTTCGGCTGAATGAAGAACATTGCTAAGTTTATCAAGCAGCAGGGCAACGCCCGTCCCTAGCAACAACCCCAGAATAATACCCAGTATGGTAGATCGCTTGGTACTGGCGGAGGAAGGAATTGGATCTGTTACAGGGGTTAAGATTTGCCAGGGAGCACGCTTTTGACCTGCATCAATACGAAACGCCTCTCGTTTTGTCAAAAATTGGTTCAAGTTTTCTGTGGCAATTTTCAATTCTCGTTGAATATCCGTGTAACGTCGCGAGATCACGGACAGTTGTTTAATCTGCTGATTCAACTGGCGCTGCGTTTGTAAAAGAATTTGGTTTCGATACTCTAACTCCCGAATCTTACTGGCAACTTGTTCTTGAACCCGTTTGCCTTCTCGATTTAGCAATGGTTGTAAATTGTCTTCCTGTCCTTGAAGCCCTTCTATGACAGGAGAAACCTCACGAAAGCGGCTCTTCTTTTTGGCAATTTGACTTTCTACTTCCAATTGCTGGTCGAGCAATCCCTGGTAACGCTTGCTGTCTTGGAGGGCAGATGATGCTGTTGGTTCATCCTCCATTACCTTTGATAATTGGTTGTTCAAATCAGCATAGAGGGCGCGGGCTTCGCTCAACTTAATCTGAGCATCAATTAACTGTTGTCCAACTGCATTGCTCTGGTCGGATAACAACTTACTAGCTGACTCAGGATCAATTAAATTGAACTGCTGTCGAAAACTCTGTAGCTCATCTTGTAGGATTTCAACCCGTTTTTGCAGTTGAGGTAATTGAGTGTCAACAAAATCAATCCCTTGCTTAACATCTGATAACCGTTCTTCAAGGCTGTAGGCAATATAAGCGTTAGATGTTAGTTTTAAAACCGCCTTGACTTTTTCAGGATTTGGATCCTGAAAACTGACGCTCAAGATTTCAGTACTTGGAACTGGAGTAACTTTTAATCCGGCAGCAAGGGCATCGTAGGTAATGTCAGGATATTTCGGTTGTAGCTGCTTAGCGATCGGAGACAGGATCTTAGGACTTTTTAGAAGTTGAAGTTTTGTTGCATCCAATCCTTTTTGTGCAGTTTCCTGATTTTGCTCTTTACTACTTAGGGTTTGAGGTAAAGAAGAAATTACTTCTCCTTCGACGGTAATTGGTTTTGTCAAAATATCGAATCCTGCTTGATAAATGGGGGTGTTGGTTAGTGCTTTGAGCACTGCTGCAAAGGTTACAAGAGTCGTTACCCCTAAGATAATTGGAATCCTTCGACGCAAAGCTGAAACAACCTGCCCCAGATTCAAGCCGCCTTCGTCGTCTCCAGTCTTGGATAAAACAGATGGTGGCAGTAATTGAAAGCGCCTGCTGTCCTTTAATTCTGATCGCGAATATGGGTCACTTTGCATAGCTGCTTCTACTACTTACGCCAAAAAAATCGTACGGAATAGAAAAAGAATAGCTCACAAAAAACGGAATCTGCTATATAAATTTTTCGAGCTATTTTAATTCTTGACGGCAACAAAAATTTGGAAGAGCGATCGCATTGCAAACCGATCTGTTACAAGAATGACAGAGTTATTGAAAAAAAGCACTCTACTGGCTATGAGCAAGCAGTTGCACTGATTCGACTTCCTTGGCAAAGCCGTGTTTGATCGTGCATGAGATTAATGTGGGATAGATGGCAATGTCGTGCCACCTCCGCGATCGCGACGTTAATCCTGCTCGCTGTATAGCTGTAGTTTTGAAACGACTATGCTGCCAAATCCAGTTGAAGTAACTTACCTTAGTCCAGGACAAAACCTTGAAATAGTTGGAAGGAAAGGGGTTTATGAAATAACCTTGAGATGGATTACGCTGTAGTTGCCCATACTGTGGTGCGAGTAATGGGGATTCCAGAGCCGTGGATGTTCAGTCTTGACAGCACGGAGTGGCAGTTGGGGGGCTGTGTGTTCAACATTTGACCTTGGGCATTGTGCATAAAGAGATTGCCTTTCCAGTCGTCTACTTACTGCTCGATAACCGGGGCAACTCGAGTGCCGATGAGCGCATTGACCTGATGCAAGGGTTTTTGTTCTATTCGGTGAGCGCAAAATTGCCGTTTTGACTACTAACCCCGAGTTCGTGGATAAAGACTGGTTAGGGTCATCGCCAACAAGCGAAGAACAGGGAAGAATAGTCAGTAAGTAAAAGTATTCAATTTATGGGAGGAGGCAGCAATGGGAGGGTAAAGGAACATCTTTGTTGCCGACTCCTCTTGTGGCGAAATCGAAACGCACTAATCGGAACCATGCTCATCAATCTCAAGCTCCCAGTTTGGATAACAAGGTCATTTCCAATTGTGGCAGACTTGTATCATCGCCGCTGGCGCATTCGAGGAAGCCTTTTGTGTGGTAAAACATTTACTTGGTCTTAGTTATCTCTGGACAGGCTCCATCAATGGTGTGAAGTTACGAATTTGGGCGACGAAGCCCTAGGAATGTGCATCCCCATGCAGACTTCAGGAACTTGACTCAGCGTTGCTAGAGCGATTGGTCGAGAAGATTTAGCCATGAAATATGTATATACATATAATTAATCAGGCGTTATCAAGCCAAAATTGCGATGTGGTGGATTTAACGGGAGTATCCATTCAGAAGCACAATCTGGAAAGTCAATATCGTCGAGAAAATGGCTGATTCTTAAGTAAAGGGTTAAGCGTCTGGACTCAAAAGCGCGAACGACCAGCACGGCTATTTTGACAGTTGTAAATCGCCAGTCGTTAATCGGTAATCTCGTGGGGTTTGACCTGTCCAGCGCTTGAATGCCCGATGAAACGCACTGGGTTCAGAAAAACCCAGCAGGAATGCCACATCATGAATGGAAGTGTGGGGTTGCTGAAGATGGCGCACTGCCAGGTCTTTACGGGTGCTATCCAAAATCTGCTGATAGGAGGTGCCTTCCGCTTGTAGCGATCGCTGAAGATGGCGGACACTCACCATCAAACGCTGGGCCACCGTTTCGACCGCAGGTACTTCTCCCCGCAGCAATTGCGTAATCTCGCGTGTCACTTGATAGGTGCAGGTATCGGTCTGATTCAGGTCTGCCAGCATGGACTGAGCGTGTTGCTCAAAGATTGCTAGGAGTGAAGCATTGGCAGAAATCACTCTCCAATCCAGGCAAGCCGCCTCTAGCACCATGCGATTGTGAGGCTGCGAGAACCGGATAGACGTGCCAAAAATGCGTTGATGCTCTGAGATATCTACCGGGCAAGCATATTGAAAACTCACTGTCAGAGGTCGTAGTGCTTGCCCTGTTAACGTTTTGGCTACTGTAAGCAAGGCTGACATGGTAACCTCAATCGGCTGTCGAGGATCTTCCAGCAAATAGTTTTTCACCTCACTCACAATTTCCCAATCGCACACTACCTCTCCTTGCAACGGGGTCACGTGCAGCGAAACTCCTTGACTAAACAGGCTCATATAGCGAGAGAGCTTGTCAAGCACCTGCCCAAACGTCTGACAGTTAAACAGCACATAGCCAACCATACCCAATGCCGCCAGGTTGAACCGTTCACCGATATGCAGCCCAATGTTGCGATCGCCGGTCTGCTCGATGATGGCGTGCCAAAGTGCCCGACTCGTCTCTCCAGAAACACGGCTATCGGGCTGGTCTAGCAGAGCAGGGTCAAGCTCGATCGCCCGACACAACTGCTGTGGGTCAAGCCCTTGAGCCGCTGCATAATGCAGAGAGTTGCGAATCAGCGCGATCGAGAAAGTTGCCTCTTTCATACAGTCCTTGAATACAGCAACGAACAATGACAGTTTGGGTCAATTCTATGGCGCAGTCGGTCAACGTCCGCTGAAATCCACGGAATATCTTTAAGGTGTGAGTCAAACGACTCCACGCCCATCAACAGAAGCAACTCAGAGGTTTGAATCATGATCGTAACCGCTTTCTCCAGCTCGGACGAGTCATCGTTTGAAACCATCACCAACCCAGTGACTGGTGATCGCATGACAATTCTGCATTCGGCTCAAACTAATGACGGAGCTTACGCCAAATTTCAGTTTGACCTGCCACCTGGAGCCAAAGGTAGTCCGCTCCACTACCACACCCGCATGAGTGAAACCTTCACTGTGCTTCAGGGGTGTTTAGAGATGGAAGTGGGGCGAAAGGGAAATGTCCGGATGCTTCGAGCCGGTGAGCGGTTGGAAGTGCCACCGGGAGTACCCCATAGTTTCCGCAATCCCTCAAACGAATGGGTCACATTCACCAGCGAAAACCGACCTGCCACTGGATTTGATCGGTTTATTCGCGGCATGTTTGGGCTGGCGATCGACGGCAAGGTGAACCCTGAAGGAATGCCCACGAATTTACTTCAATTTGCCCTGTTGATCCAACAAGCAGACCTGGTTCTGGTCGGTCCACCACGAGTTTTGCAAATGTTGCTGATTGGTGGTTTAGCACAGCTTGGACGACTGATTGGAGTAGAGCGATCGTTGCTCAAGTATTGGCGCTAACTCCACTCCCTCTCCGTAATCTACAGTCTGGAAGGACGACCATGACAACTCCTCATCAACCTAACAAACTAATGACTTTCGCAACCGCGATCTCGTTAGTCGGCAGTTTACTGATTCAAAGCGCAGATCACTTGCAGCCAAGGCGCTTCGTCGTTGGGGTAGCCAATAATGGATTGCAAAGCACCATTTTCAAAGTTCTAACCAAGTTCTAAGGGATTGAGAAATCATGTTGTTGATTATAGTGCAAACGGTTAGCCTGACTATCGCTGGCTTAATGGTCGGGAATGAACTTGCGGTGAGTGCCTTTGTGCATTCTCAAATTGCTCAACTGGATGACAAAACTCATGTCACTGCGGCTCAAGCCCTTGCTCGTGTTTACGGTGCTGTTATGCCATTCTGGTATGCTCTGACGCTGATCTTGACGATCACGATCGCCGTTCTGTTGCGTCAGACTGAAACTTCTTTCATGCTGGCAGCTATATCAGCCGTTCTCTGGCTGGTCGCGATTCTGTTTACCGTGACTCGATTAGTGCCCATCAACAATCAAGTCAGCCATTGGGATTTAGAGAACCTACCAAACAATTGGCGGCAATTCAGAAAGCAGTGGGACACCTTGCATCGAATTCGAGTGTTGATTCTGATAGTAGCGCTGATTTGTTTGACGATCGCCTGTCTCACAGCATTGTCTAACTAAAACAATCACTGGATTATTGACAACACAAACATCATACTGAAATAAAAATTGAGCTTGGCAATCGCATGGTCTAAGGTGCGTTCAAAGTCTTGACCTCTTACACCGTTCCATCCAGGCATTAGAACGCTCCATCATCCAGCGAGTCGGGACTGGAACAAAACCTGATTTGCCTTATAGCACTTTTTCGCTTGGGTTGGGCTTGAGTGCTAGTTGAAGCCAGTTCTTGGTCAAAATGCGCGAATACAATGTTTGGAGTATCTCGATAATCTTGTCAATCTGATAACCAGAGTCAAGCAGAATCGTAATCTAGGGTGTGTTTTAAAACCTTCTAGTCATCTCAGTGCTGAGTGGAGATCCCCCTAAATCCCCCTTCAAAAGGGGGACTTTGAACGGTTCGGCTCCCTCCTTTTTAAGGAGGGTTGGGGAGGATCAAAGGGTTTTAAAACA
>JANRIN010000133.1:0-3366 GCA_033764965.1 Leptolyngbyaceae cyanobacterium bins.302
ATGTAACTGGGCACTGGTTTGACCACAACGAGGACATACGCTACTGGCACTGTACGCTTCCACTTCCAGAATCAAGGGGTCGCCTAAATCCTGGTAATCTTCGACCTCCATCCCAGGTAAATTTAAGAGTTGCGTCAGTAACGGCACCATTACAGTCTAATAAGTAGTTTGAATTACATTAGCATACTCGGCCCGATAGACCCGGATGGTGTTTCAGCCACCTCGCTTTCTGCGACGATGCGCGTGGCAGTGGAAGTCGTGAGTGGACAGCAGCCATCTCCCTTGTGAGCCTGGGCAACCTGCTGCCGCATTTCGTCTAGAGTCACGGATTTGCCTTGGGGAATTTGATCGATAAATTGTTTGATCAATTGTGGAGTTGGAAACAATAGCTGACCGCCTGCCGGAATTCCTGCAATTGCTTTTTGTGTGACCTGTAGTTTGGGTTCTTTTTTTGCATTTAGCTTCTGCTGCCAAGTTTGCGCCATTGTTTTTTCCTTATTGCATTAAGGTTGAATGCTGATCCCCTGGATTAATTAGTCGATTGTCAGTACCATTTCCTGATAAGTTCGCAAGATAAAATTGGGGGCAGGCATCAAGTTTTGTCCTGGTTCTAAACGTAGGCTTGGATAGTGACGGGTCAGTTCTTCTAACACCAGACGAATTTCCATCTTGGCAAGTGCTGCACCGATGCAATAGTGGATGCCATGACCAAAGGTTAGGTGATTGCCTGCATTTTCCCGATGGATATCTAAGCGCTCTGGCTCAGGGAACTGGTCGGCATCATAATTTCCCGCCAGATAGGCAATCCAAACCGTCGAATCCTTGGGAATCATCACATCGCCGAGCCTGACATCTCGGCTTGTACGGCGAAATAGCCCGATCGCAGGATTACCATGACGAATGAATTCATCTACCGCAGCCGTGATGCGTTCTGGATGCTGGCAAAGATAGTCCCACAGTTCACGCTGATTCAGCAGGCTATGCAGGGTGTTACCAATTAAGGCGGCGGTTGTCTCGTGCCCTGCCAGGACGAGATTTACCGTTAATCCGGCAATTTCTTCGTCGCTCAAGGGTGCTTCAGTCTCTTTTCGCGTTTCAATCACACTGCTAATCAAGTTCTCGGCGGGGTGATTTGCATAGTGCCGCACCAGGGTGAGCATGTAAGCATAGTAGTCAACAATGCTTTGCCCAATGCGCTGCTGTTCTTCGAGACTCATGCCAGGGGTTTGAATCCTGACGTAATCCATGCTCCAGCGCCTAATATCAGGTGCATCGGCATCAGGCACACCCACCAAACGGCAAAAGGTCAACAGCGGCAACTGATCACAGAAAGTTTTCATCACTTCTGCTCGCTTGTGCTGGCGCAGGTTTGTCAATAAATTGTTGATTAATTCACGGATCTGTGGTTCTAAGAGGTTGAGCTGGCGGGGCGTGAAAGCCTGCTGAAAATTGCTGCGAAAGCGGGTGTGCAGCGGCGGGTCAACGTTGATGAACGAATACAGAAAAACGGGGTGATCCAGTCCGCCCATGATCTTGAGTGCCTCTGGCGAGACCATTGCTGGCGCTGAGAACGAACCTCCTGAGGTAAAGGTCTCCGTGTCTTGCATCACGCTCTTGAGATCTGCGTGGCGCGTCACAACCCACATATTCATCACCGGGCTAAAGAATACGGGTTGCTCTGCCTGAGCCGCCATAAATGCTTTTTGGGGAGCTTGGCTGAAGTCAGGCGTAAAGGGGTTGAACTGCTCTGGCGATCGCAGGTGAGCCACGGGGCACTTCGGGGCTTCAGTATTCTCGGTGGGCATGGCAAACTCCTGTATTTTGGACGATCGTTTGAGTCTTTCTATACCGCGAAGGGATTTTACTGATTAAAATTCAAACGCTCGTTTAATATTAAAACGGACGTTTGATAGAAAAGCAAGGGTAAAATCTAAAGCAAGTCCATCCAGCGGGATCACCTGGTTGAGGGCAAGCCCGTCCGATGGTGTGACGCGAACCAAGGTTGAATCGTGTGGCTACATCAACGACTGAGACGAAAGAACAAATTTTGACCGTTGCCGAGCGCTTGTTTGCTGAGCACGGTTTTACGGGGACAACGCTACGCAATGTGGTGAGTGAAGCGGGAGTCAATCTGGCTGCCGTTCACTATCACTTTGGGTCGAAAGAAGAGCTATTTAGGGCGGTAGTGGCGAGGTTTGCCCGCCCAGTGGTGGAACGGGAGCTAGAGCTGCTCTCTAAACTCAAGTCAGGTTCAGAATTGCCTTCGATCGAAGCGGTGTTGACAGCGGTTGTGCAGTCTTCTCTTGAGCTTTTGTCTGAGGGAGACGATACAAGATTGGTGCGGGCTAAATTTATGGGGCGTTGTCGAACCGAGCCAGAGCCAATTCAAAGTATTGCTTATGCAGAATTTGCGGTGGCAACAGAGGCATTTTTGGATATGTTTCAGCGGGTGCTGCCAGAGCAATCGCGATCGCAACTCGGCTGGAAGTTTGACCTGGTAATTTCAACCCTGGTGCGAGTGTTAATGGAAGCCGGAAAGCCCTACGCGCTGCTTAAAAGTAATCGTCCTGAAGATATCGAATCGGCAACTCAACAGTTAGTTGCGTTTCTCAGCCCAGGGATGCGATCGTAACTCTTGCCAAGCGAATGACATGCCAAGCCGATGACAAGAGATGAGTTCAACGATTTTTGCAGCAGCTTGCCAGCCACCCATCACGTCGTGCAGTGGCGAGGTTCTGATGTGTGGAAAGTTGGCGATAAGGTGTTTGCAATTTGCGATCGCAATGACGATCCAATGCCCGGTATTACTTTCAAAACCTCTGAAGCTGACTATGAACTATTGCGGGAGATGCCGGGACTCCGCCCAGCCCCTTATCTTGCTTCACGGGGCATGAAATGGATTCAACGATACGACCACTCTGATCTAAGTGATGATAATCTCCGGTGCTGCATTGCTGAATCTTACAACCTTGTTGCATCAAGCTTCTCGCGCCGGAAGCGTTTTGAACTTGGGCTGTAACTACAGTCCAAGAATTCTACTCAATGAGGATAGCTATTCAGTCTAACGTCCAAGATAAGCGGAGACAGGTAGATTTAGCAACTTAATCAGGGCAAACGCATCTAAATTATGGGAAGGGAGCGAGTGAGATACTGGTTTAACCCATGTATCCATATCGCTGATTGCCCCATGACTTCACCGACTGCAACGCTATTAGAGCATTTTACGAAGGCTCTATAGCTGTTTTGGGGAGATGGGTAGTAGGATTTCCAGGAGTGTAGAAAGCAAAGCTTTACCGCGCTTTCGGGCATTATGAACCACTTCAAAGAAACCGAGATACAACGGCAACCTTTCTTGGGAAATCCCTC
>JANRIN010000135.1:0-86943 GCA_033764965.1 Leptolyngbyaceae cyanobacterium bins.302
ATGGGTGACTTAGAACTGGCTGAGGTCTTTGACCAGTTTGCGATCGCCGTTACCCACCTGCACGAATGCGAAACCTTCTTAACCCAAAAGAAACACCAGATGGATTTGCTCATTGAAACGTTGGTAGACAATTCTGAAGCCTTTTAGGAACAACTCTCATCCGCAAACCAACGATGATAGAAAGGAACAGGAGACAATATTCCTAAAAGACTAAATTCTCAGGAGAGTAAAACTTGAAGGCACAATATACGCAGAATGTGTCCAGTTTAGTGCTAGGAACGATTGCTGCCGCATTGCTGTTTCTTAGCCTCAACTCATTCATCATCATCAACCCTGGTCAAGCTGGAGTCGTTAGCATTTTGGGGAAAGCCCGCGATGGAACGTTGCTCGAAGGCATTCACTTTAAACCACCTCTGATCTCCGTGGTTGATATCTATGACATCACTGTGCAAAAGTTTGAAGTGCCTGCCCAAAGCCTCACTAAAGACCTGCAAAATCTAGAAGCCAGTTTTGCCATTAACTTTCGCCTTGATCCCGTACAAATTGTTGAAGTTCGCCGGAAACAAGGAACTTTGCAAAACCTGGTCTCTAAGGTAATTGCTCCCCAAACGCAGGAGTCCTTTAAAATCGCTGCCGCTCGACGCACGGCTGAAGAAGCCATTACCAAACGGAGTGAACTCAAACAAGACTTTGACTCTGCTCTGAGCCAACGCTTAGAAAAATACGCCGTGATTGTTCTTGATACCAGTGTGGTTGATCTAAACTTTACGCGCGAATTTTCTAACGCGGTCGAAGAGAAGCAGATTGCAGAACAACGGGCTCAGCGAGCAGTTTATATTGCTCAAGAAGCCTCTCAAGAAGCACAAGCTGAAATCAACCGGGCTCAAGGGAAAGCCGAGGCACAACGATTGCTAGCCGAAACTCTGAAAGCTGCTGGCGGACAGCTCGTGCTGCAAAAAGAGGCGATCGAGGCTTGGCGTGAGGGAGGTGCCCAAATGCCCAATGTGTTGGTGTTGGGAGATGACTCAGGGGGAGTGCCCTTCTTGTTTAACTTGAATAACTTGGGTACTCAAAGCAATTCAAACTAAGGCTCACCCATGATCACCGTTGAATTGGGTCGTAATTGAATTGCGTTGTACTACAAATGCTGGTATAGACCCCAGCTAGTAGGTTGGGTTGAAGCATGAAACCCAATATCAGCATGGGTTATGCGATCGCCAACCTACCCTACAAATAGTGGTGCCTACCTACTGACTAAAGAACCGATCGCTTGTCAGTGAGCGATCGGTTCTTTGATGTAGAAATTTTAAGAGCTAAGGGCTAGCGACACTCAATAGTGACGCCAACATTGATGAATGGGTGCCCACCCTATTATTTGCTCAAAAATCCTTGAACCTGCTTTAGGGCAGCCTGTCCAATGTTATAAACTGCCCAGCTACCAGCTAACAGCACAGGCAACAGAACCACAAGAATGCGCCAGTCGAAATCCATGTGAAGAACCTCCCTAAAGATTTATGAATAACTCTCATCTTTATTTCCTATTTTGCGCTGAGGTGGCGCAATTATCTAGATCTGTCTTTACATTTATTTACAAATTTTTGTACCAGAAGAACTGGCCCATACTACTCTCTCAATGTCCTGGAGCAAACCCCAAATCAGTTCCTTTGCCTGCATGCACTAATGCCAGCTTTTCATAGCGTCGGGCATGTTCCATTAAATCTGCTGCTTCTTCGTCTGAGATCTGCCGCAGCACCTTGGCGGGCACTCCTACTACGAGCGATCGCGCTGGAACATCTTTTGTCACCACCGATCCTGCCCCAACAATGCTGCTGGCTCCCACTCGCACACCGTCTAAGACGATCGCCCCAATGCCAATTAGACTGCCTTGTTCAATATGAGCACTATGAATGACGGCTCGATGTCCTACCGTTACATGGTCTTCTAAAATTGTCGGTTTACCCGGATCTCCATGCAACACAGCCCCATCTTGAATATTGGTAAACTGCCCAATCACAATGCGCTCAACATCCCCTCGCACCACGGCTCCATACCAAATGCTCACCCCCGTTGCGACCTCAACCCATCCCATAACGGTGGCATTGGGGGCAACGAACGCGGCGGGTGATAAATCTGGAGGAAGCCAATACGACATAAGAAAAGCAGTGTGGGCCAAACATCCCGGTTATAATAAAGCAACTTGGCGGTACATGGAGATGGTACTAATCACAACGATTGCATGATGAATCCAGCCTTACAGTATCCTATCTTCGGACCGGAGATTCAATGCCCTCATTGTCATCAAATGATCCCGGCACTAACGCTGACTGATACCTATCTCTGTCAGCGACACGGTGCTTTTGAGGCAGATCCTAAAACCGGAGAATTAATTCATCTGCAATCAGGACGGCACTGGCGGCAGTGGAATAATGAGTGGTATCGCCAGCATACCCACCCAGATGGTATCCGCTTTGAGATCCATGAGGCACTCGATCGCCTCTATACTCAGGGTTATCGGGCGACCCGCGTCATTATTGCCAAGCGATATCAAGAGCTGATTAGCACTTATCTAGAACGCAGCACTCCCTGGCGAGGTCAATCTGAGGCATCGCGCCCCCGGTTATATGGCTTGCCCGTTGAGTTTAGCCCCGACCCAGAGCAAGAACCCTGTTGGGATGTGATTAATTTCGATTTAGATAAAGAACCAGGGGCACCTGTTCGTTACCCCTACTTTCGCCTGTTTGAATAGTCGGTTCACTCCACCAAGTGGTGCTCCATTGCGAAGCGCACGAGTTCTGCGCGGTTGTTGGAGTTGGCTTTGCGGAGCAGGCTGCTGACATATTTTTCAACAGTGCGAGGGCTAAGGTGCAAGCGATCGCCAATTTGCGCATTCGAGAGCCCCTCGGTCAACAGATCCAACACGTCTTTTTCACGGGGAGTGAGCCCCACACTAGTGGCGATCGCCTTTCGCAAGTCTGATGCAGCAAGTTCATCTTCTAAACGCTGGTCTGCATCAGCCGTGTCTGTTTTCTGAAGATCGGGGCTTTGCGCGCGTGACCGCCATTCTGACTGAATTAACTGCGATCGCTCTAATAAATTACGAATCACTGCCCCCAGTTCATCTAAATCAAAAGGCTTAGGCAAATATAGATCGCAGCCCAACTGATAGCCACGAATGCGCTCTTCTGTATTAGTACGAGCAGTTAAGAAAATCACTGGCAACAATCGAAAGGCAGGTTGACGTCGCACTTGCCTCACCAACTCATAGCCATCCATCGCAGGCATTGTAATGTCAGTCACGATCAGGTGAGGCTGATATTGCTCAACAAGAGACAGTGCCTTTTGACCATTTTCTGCTACAACCACAATGTAGCCGGAGAGTTCAAGATAGTCACCGATTGAAAGCCGAGTGCCAGGGTCATCATCAACGACAAGAATGGTCAGAGGCATGAGGCTTAGAACATTACGTAAAAATCACTGTCACCTTATAAATTAAGCGAATATCGCTCGAAAGTAGTCCGTGTATTGACTGTATCTCAGTAATTTTTCGCTTGATCAATAGCTGGTATTTAAAACTTGATTCTTCGTGGCAGTCCCCCCAGTCTAACAAAGCTAAGGCGTTCTATGGACAGGTTACAAACTGACACACCTGGCGTAACAAGATTTGAAGAGAACTCACAGAATATGAAGTCAAGTCACTGGTATGATGAACTTGGCTCAGCTTCAACATTCTTTATAAAGATTACTGCGGCATTGCGTCTAAATCTAAGATGGCTACGCTTTTCACCTTGACTTCATGGTGTAGGAGATAACAGGAGTGCAAGAGAGTTCATTATTTGGGCAGAACCACAGTCACACCCAACGCAACCCGATAGAACCCATCCGTGTTGGTGTGATCGGTGTTGGCAACATGGGTCAACATCACACGCGAGTGTTGAGCCTTTTTAAGGACGTAGAACTGGTTGGGATCGCAGATGTCAATGTTGAGCGAGGGCTAGATACTGCCAGCAAATATCGAGTTCGCTTCTTCGAGAACTATCACGACCTGTTAGGGTTAGTCGATGCTGTGTGTGTTGCCGTCCCGACTCGCTTACATTATCCCGTGGGGATGGCATGTTTGCAGGCCGGAGTACATGTCTTAATTGAGAAACCGATCGCCGCTAATATTGCCGAAGCAGAATCCCTGGTCAATGCTGCTGCTGAGTCGCATTGCATTCTACAAGTGGGGCATATCGAGCGGTTTAACCCTGCCTTTCAAGAATTAAGCAAAGTCCTCAACACTGAAGAGCTGTTGGCGTTAGAAGCCCACCGGATGAGTCCTTATTCCGATCGCGCTAATGATGTCTCAGTCGTGCTGGACTTGATGATTCACGATATTGATTTGCTATTAGAACTGGCGGGTTCACCCGTTAGCAAACTCACTGCCAGTGGCAGTCGCGCCTCTGACTCTGGCTATCTTGACTATGTCACCGCAACCTTGGGCTTTACGAATGGCATTGTCGCCACGTTGACCGCTAGTAAAGTCACTCATCGTAAAATCCGCCGAATTGCGGCGCATTGCAAGAATTCGTTGACCGAAGCTGATTTCCTGAACAACGAAATTTTAATTCATCGGCAAACCACCGCCAACTGCCTGACTGACTATGGACAGGTGCTCTATCGGCAAGATGGGTTGATCGAAAAAGTCTACACCAGCAACATCGAGCCTCTCCACGCCGAGTTAGAGCACTTTGTTAATTGTGTGCGGGGCGGCAACCAACCTTCTGTGGGTGGAGAGCAAGCCCTTAAAGCCTTGCGTCTTGCTAGTTTGATTGAGCAGATGGCGTTAGATGGGCAAGTCTGGGAATCCTGTAGTCTCAGCAATGCCTTGTGTGATGCATCGGCGATCGCAGTCTAGGGCAAGAGACCTGAGTCCAAGACCCTAGTCTTTAAGGGATTTAGGGACACGGTATTGCTCAATTATCTTGGCAATCCCCAAAAGTTAATCCGCTCAATCAACCAACCGCTTGCATACCACTGAGCGATCGCATCGTTTATCTGTTGACGGAGTGGGTCATATTGCAAGCCTCTAGGCATGGCAATGCATAACGCTTCAGCCGAGATTAACGTCGGCAGCAAGCGATAGCGAGGATGGTGTTGTACCCACCCCGTCAACACACTAGCATCAGCCGCAAACGCATCTGCCTGAGATGCTTCTAATTGGTCTAAAGCCGCTTGATAGGAGTCAACCCCAACCAACTCTGCCGATGGTAAAAGCGATCGCACACTTGAAATGGAGGTTGACCCATTAAGAATGGCAATGCGTCGAGTTTGTAAATCAGACACGTCTTGCACAGTTCCATCCCGTGTCACAAACGCCGTGCCATCGACATAATATGGAAAACTAAAATCGACTAAGCGAGCCCGCGATCCGGTTACAGTCATCCTGGCAATTACCAGATCAACCTCCCCTTCTAACAGAGCAGATAATCGGTCTTGATTAGCCACCGGGATAAAAGTAATTGCATCCGATCGCCCTAATAGCTCCTCTGCTAATCGACGCGCCACATCGATCTCTAGACCTTCTAGTTGCCCGGAGTCATCTCTAAACCCCAACGGTGGCAGATTGTCTTTGACGGCTACGATCAAATATCCCCGCTCTCGAATCTCTTCCAGTTCTGCTGCTTGCGCCCCAGGAGCGATCGCCGCCCAACCTAGCAAACCGCTCATCACCAGCATCATTCCACCGATCGCCGAATATCTAGCAAAAATAGGGGTATAGCCACGCCACACCCCCAGGATTGTTTTGAGTTTGCAATTGAGCATGAACGTTCTAAACCTAAAGTAGACGGGCTAGATACGTCGAATAGCTTATCTTGCCTGACGCGCAACTTCCACTACTTTGCCAAACCCAGTGGGGTCTAACACCGCCATCTGAGCTAGCATCTTGCGGTTAATCAGCACATTGGCTTTCTTCAAATTACCAAGCAACTGACTATAGCTCATGCCGTGCTGGCGTGCTGCGGCGTTGATCCGAGCGATCCAGAGGCGACGAAAATCACGCTTTCGCTTGCGGCGATCGCGATAGGCATTCCGCAGAGCCTTCATCACCTGCTGGTTTGCCGTTCTAAAGAGCCGAGAGTGAGACCCCCGAAACCCTTTTGCTAACTTGAGAATTTTCTTGCGGCGTTTACGAGCAACGTTGCCGCGCTTAACCCGTGTCATCTGAGCACTTCCTTGCGAATAAATACACTAAAACGAACCGTTAGAAGGGCACTGTGCCCCCAATCTTCAATGTCGCGAAGAAGCATCTTGCAACCGAAGATTGAACCAACCTGCTAGAACTCGCTCAAATTGCCTGTCATGATGATCATAAAAACCACGCGCATAAAAACTAAATTTCATGCCTCATGACTGACGTTTCAAGCCGGGTTCTACAAATAAGGGAGCATCAGTTCCACATTCTCAGCATCGCGCTCGTGTACCAAGGCGGGTTGGGCAAGGCGACGCTTACGAGCTGATGTCTTGTGCTGCAACAGGTGATTTCGATATGCTTTGCGGCGCATAATTTTGCCGCTTCCGCTCCGACGAAACCGCTTAGCAGCAGCCTTGCGAGTTTTAAGTTTGGGCATGATCGTGCCTTCGTTTGTCCTAAATTGACACAGTCTATAATCTTACTGCTAATTCATCTAACATCGCAACTTACTTTTATGGATCGCAAACCATCTGTAGATGGCAAACCTCCTCGTCCTGTCTTTGATACCCCCGACAATACACTCTTTGCCTTTCCGCCAAACCGCGACACCCTGGGGGCAACTGCCTACTGGATTCAAGCTCAGGCCGAGGAGCCATCGGGTAATCTCCTGATTGACTGTCCTCCTTGGGATGAGACAACCCAAACCTTTTTACACGCACAGGGAGGCATTCGCTGGCTCTTTTTGACGCACCGAGGTGGCATTGGCAAGGTTCGCCCGATTCAAGCAGAGTTTGGCTGTGAGGTCGTGATTCAAGAACAAGAAGCCTACCTGTTACCCGAACTCACTGTGACTTCGTTTCAGTACACATTCCAATTTAACGCTATGAGCCGTGCCATTTGGACTCCAGGACACTCCCCCGGTTCATCCTGCCTCTATTACAGCGGATTTGGGGGAGTATTGTTTTCAGGACGACACTTACTCCCCAATCAACAGGGCGATCCAGTGCCGCTGCGATTTGCCAAAACGTTTCATTGGCGGCGACAGATTCAAAGTATTCAGCGATCGCTCGATGAATTTACTCCAGAAACCTTGAACCATCTTTGTCCTGGTGCAAATACGGGGTTTTTGCGGGGTCAGCGATCGATTGATCGGGCTTATCAACGACTCGCTCAACTCGATTTGGCACAGTGTTTGCAATCAGAAGCTGGGTTGTAAGGGGTGGTGTAGTCGTTCTTTGCTTGGGCACTCTATGGAATATTCACCGAGATATCCACTTAATAATAATTCCCTCTTACTACCATGATGTTGACCGTAGATTTGCAATCTAATTCTGTTGAACTAACGGATAGTTCTGAGTTAGGGGTCATGGCAACACAAAACACGGTTGCTCTTGAGGAATCTTCGCAACGACCAGAGACTCCTCAAGAAGCTCCTCAGCCTACCTCTGCGGCGATCGCCCAGAGCGTGATTCGGTTGGCAGAAGGGGTGCAACCCGTCACTCTGGCGGCAGGCATGACAGCTACTCCAGAAACGGTGTTAGAGGCAATGCGGCGATTAGTGGATGTCATCGTTGAGTTGCGATCGCCCGATGGTGGCTGGTCTACCGAGATCCCTCAAACCCCAGAAACCTTGCTTCCCTACGTCACTGAAGAAGCCTACGACTTGCTAGATGCTCTTCAACAGCAATCCATTCAACCCTTACTTCATCCAACCATCCCATCCCCGACAGGTGCTCAATTTTTACATCAAGACAATTGTTCGATTGCCGATCTAACTCCCTGGTTGCTGTGGGCGATCGCCCGTAGTAGCTATGAGGTGATGCAGTTACTGGAAGGCATGGAAGTGCAGGTTGCTGACCCTGAGCAAGAGTGGCAATCAGGGGTGCTGAGATTGGCGATCGCACTGCAACTAGACAGCCCAAACGTGAATTGGACCTTTGATCTTGTCACTCATCAACCCGGTCAACCTCAACTGCCAACGACAGCCCAGATTCAAAACACAACGCTCAACCCCAACTCGCCTTTGTTGGCCGGGGAGTTTGTGCAACAGATTGTTCAACAAATACAACGCTCGACCCCAACCCTCTGCCCCTTTGTGGTAGGTATCCAAACAACGGTGTTGATCCCGCAACACGATTGGCAAACAGGCAGATTGCGCTTGCAATTTGGGCTAGAGTTTGTGCCGACCACTTTACCCCAACAGGAGCACTCTTTAGAGGCATCCCCAGTTACAACAGATACCCCTGAGGCAGAGCGAGCCACTCTATCTCCACAACCGAGTTCTCTCAAGCCTTTGATTCAATTTACAGACGCTCCCTGGTCTAGCCGTTACTCAGCGATCGTCAATCAGCAACATCTGGATGCTATCTTGACTCACCTGCAAATGTCGAATACTAAAACGGCTATTCACTTGTCGTCTACCACCTCTGTTACAGAAGTCGTAACCGCAGGCTTAATCATTGCTGACCAGCTACAACAGTCTTCTACCCTCGCCAGTCGCAACATTCCTCATCAAACCTGGAGGTTAGATACGTTAAATTTGCGGCTGCTCTGGTGTGTTAGTCGAGGGGGCCATGACATTATGCAACTGATGGCAGGCATTGCAGTACAAGTGTTGCAACCCACTCAACTGTGGCAGTCAGGAACGTTACGGTTGGCTATAAACCTGAAACTGCAAACTCCTGAACTCGACTGGCAACTCGATTTGGTGACGGGACGCCCGGTTTCACTGAATGCCTACGGCTTAATGACCGATGCAGTTGTGCAATCTCTTCGAGATACCCCAGAGGGGGCACGCCAAACCGAATGGTGCCAATACCCAATACTGGTGCAACAGCTGACCCACAAGGTGATGCAAGATATTCAACACGCCACTCCTGAAATTCAATTACTACTCGATGGCACTGAGATTAACCTGCAACACGCAAATGAACCCTGGCAACCCGGAACGTTGCAACTGATCTTAGGGTTTGAGTTTGTGCCCGATCGAGTGATTAAGTAGGCTGAGGTAAGCTGCTTCACATTAACTCCACTGAGGCGATCGCCTTTTTTCAGCAAATTGAAGGCTAATTTTTGAACTATATCCCCAATCCATGTGTACAATAGAGAGCCTTAGGGCGATTAGCACAGTGGTAGCGCACTTCCTTCACACGGAAGGGGTCACTGGTTCGAATCCAGTATCGCCCATATCAAGAAAAAGCTGGTAAATACGTTGAAATATTTGCCAGACAAGGGTTTTCAATCGGCTCCCTGTCTGGCACTTTGTGTTTTGCCCAAGTGACGTTGGGTAATTTTGGGTCTTTTTCACCCAATTTTGACTATGGTTTGACTATGATAGATTTAGTACATTTGAACTATTGCTATGTATAGCAAGCGAACAGGTAAAGGAACTAAGGGCTCAGTCGGGGTTGAAGCATTTCAGGGGCGGCTACGGCTGAGACTTCCTAGAGAACTTTACGGCGGCAAACAAAAATACTTAACCCTCGGTTTGCCTGACACTGATGTCAATCGACGGATCGCTGAGGCAAAGGCAAAACTAATCGAATCAGACATCCAACTGGAGCGGTTTGATTACACGTTGGTGAAGTATGGCAAGCAGCCATCTCAGGCACAGCTAACCGTAGTTGAGGCTCTCAAGACAGCCGGATTACCTGTTCACGAATTGTGGACAAAATACTTTGACCATAAGCGATCGGGTCTTAAGCCCAAGACGATCGAGAAGTATGAGAATTTTTCCAGGTTGTTTGCCAAGCTCGATGGTTTGGGCACCAGCGATGCTCTAGCAGTCAAGAAAAAGTTGGAAAGCATTACGACCACATCTAGAACTAAAGATGCGTTGATGTACCTTTCAGCTGCTTGCAAATGGGGAATGAAACACAACTTAGTGGCTGCCAATTCGTTTGATGGCATGTCTCAGGAGATGCCCAAACACAAATACATGACAGACCCTACCCCCAATGCTTTCTCTGAGGAGGAGCGGGATCGCATCATCGAGGCATTCAAGCATGACCATCGCAAGGGAATGAACTATCGAGGTTATGCTCCATTCGTCGAATTCCTATTCTTTACAGGCTGCCGTCCTAGTGAGGCTGTAGGGCTGAAATGGAGACACATTTCAGAAGATTGCACCTCTGTCAGCTTTGAAGGTGCTTTAGTGCAAATTGGCAACAAGCGAGTTCCCTCTAAAGGCTCTAAAAACAATAGAACTCGCAAACTTGCGGTGTCATCCAGGTTACAGCACGTACTGCTGTCTATTAAGCCGGAGAACCCCAATCCTGATTCTCTGGTTTTTCCCAGTCCTGATGGCGATTCAATCAATTACAGAAATTTTTCTCGTCGGGCGTGGTTAGCGATCGTTGACCCTATCAAACCAAACACAACTCCTTATTGTTGTCGTGACACATTTATTACCTTGCAGCTTCTCAAAGGAGTTCCCAGTGCAATCATTGCTAAGTGGTGTGATACCTCAACTCAGATGATTGACAAGAACTATGCTGATAAGTTGAAGCTGACTCAATTGCGTCCTCAAGACTAGAATAGACCACATGCAAGAAGTGCCCCGTCGAGGATACTTCTTGTTCTATCAACCATTGCGCTTTCCAGATTTCTTTTGATTACTCAATAAGTTTGCCTGATATATCTCGATCGCCTTCATATGAGTAACTGGATCATGGCGATTGTGGAACCAGTCTTGAATCAATTCCAGGTTATAGCGAACACAGCGACTATTGATTCTGACCCAGTGAACGCCTTCAATCCATTCACCTTGAAGTCGATATCGTTTCAAAGTTTCACCACTTAAATCGAGAGCTTCTGTGGCTTTCTTTTTGCTAACAAATAACACCATTTTTGATTCCGGCTCAAGTGCTAATACACTAGAATTCCTGTTTGACTGCGGTGTGGTAATGTTGAGTGACTCTTGTGACTGGCTGCAATTAAGTTGAGGAATTACCCCACCAAAAGATGTTGCCGTCTGAGGATTGGTAGCGATATACTTCCGTGCCATTGAAGAAGATTGAGATGTCAGTAGGAGCTTCAATCACCAATTGTTGAATGACGATTTCTAATGCCTTTGTGAGTTGCAAAATTGCTTCCGTTTGTTGTGCAGTTGTGTGAACTGTTTGAATGGTTGTAGTCATGGTTTTAGCTCGTTTTCAATAACGGAATTTGCGAAGCGGATCATTGTTGCCTTCGATGCCATACGGATGCCTACTCGATAGCGATAGCTATTCTGCTCCCAAATGATTTTTGAGGTGTCGCAATTTGCACCGCAAACGAATGGGACAAAGTAGCCGTGAATTCCCTGTGCCAGGGTGACTTCACCCATTGCTTCAGGTGATCGCGCGATCGGTTGAAAGTCAGGTTGGTTCTCGAAGGCATACTCTGATTGAATTGATGGAGTATCCCGGTAAACCTGCTGCCCAGCCAGTAATCCAAAGGAACAGTGGGAGGCACCTTGACAATTGGGTGTCGCGTCAAGGGAAAGTTCGTAGGCATTGCTGGCGTTGGTTGTAATCGAAACGGATATCTGTTGAAAATGTCCATCTCTTGTTAAGGGCACATCAATGTAAGGTTGAGGTTTGCCGTTGGGTGAAGGAACGAGAGCATCCGTTGGAATCCAGGTTGGTAATACGACTGGAATGTGAGTGTGTTCCTGGAGTTGCGTGAGCGCAGGTCGGAACAGAGGTAGCACTGTCCTCGTGCCTGGAAAAGGTACGGAGACTTGGGCTGAAACGGAGTTACAGCCAATTAGAAGCCCAGCAATGAGCAAGAATGTAATCATCTTGAGTCGCATCAGCATGGCTGTTAGTCGGGAAACGTATTGGGTTGCAAAAGCTTGTAGGTATCGGGGATTTGGATATGGAGCTGCCGCAATACTTGCACTTGCTCCTCGGATAGCAGATAGCTGCCCTGAGATGCCTTAATGCGATCGCTAAGTGTTCGTTGAAGTTGATTTGCCCCTCCCAACAAGGTGATGTAACGACGAAAGCGTTGCTCCTCCAGAGATTGGGCTGCGCGAGGAGAAAGATAAACGGTGAGGGGTTGGCGAACGGATTGAGAATCAACCAGTCGGATACAGCCTGCTTGAGGAGCGACCGAAATCAGCTCATCCGAGGCAGTGAACGGATCGTTGCTGGCAAAATCTGAGTAAACAGCCAGGAGGTAAAAAGTTTTTCCCTGATCTTGCACAGTTCCCAGTTGATCCACTCGCTCAGCACTGGATTCAATGCAAGCTCTAACTTCATCTGGAATTTCAACGGTTTGAAATGGTAGGGGACGATGTTCCAGCGCACTACGTTCGGTAGAATTTGGGAATGGGATGGGAGCTAGCAACATTGGTTGGCTTAAACTACTGCCAGTTAAATTAGTAGGCAGTATGACCAGGAGTAGACCGAGGAAGAAACAAGTGAGAAAAATGGCGGCTTGGCGACGGTGAAGCCACCTCGGTTGATTGAAGCGGTTCATATTACCGTGTCCACTGCGCCTGTATTCGCTGAACCAATTGAATGGCTGTGGATTCAGGAATACCCTGTTCAATCAGCCAGCTACTGCTCATGACACCGCCCGTCTGAGCAATTTTTTGCCATCTCCCCTGTTGCCTCATCAGCAACATTTCTCCGCCACCTTCTCCCAGTCGCCAATCAGCCAGGGCATAGTCACCAACGATCGCCACATGGGTTGCTCTAGGATTGGCATCTGCGGGTTGACTGGGGTGGGTCAGGGCGGCAACAACTGCCTGTCGAACGAGTTGTTCATCGGTTTGAACATCTGCAAGAACAGGTTGAGGTGGTAAAAGCAAACCGACAATAGGGAATGCAATTAGACCTGTAACTATCAAAACCAGAATGAAGGATTGAACTGTTTTAGAAATCATTGAAATCACCTTGTAAAAACTATCGATTGACACGGTAGATGCGACTACCAACCCCGTAATACGACTCAACGGAGGAGCGGCTTGCCACCCAGCGAAAGCGGGCAGCACTGGAAGAATTGGAAATTACTTGAGAACAGCCATCATTGATGCAAAATCCAATGTGGTTGTCATACCAAACCACAATGTCTCCAGCATGTGCCTGAGATGTATTAATGCGTGTTCCGGCACCACGTTGAAGTTGAGCATCGACACAGTTCACGTTGTCTTTGCAGCCCGCTCCACCGATCGTGTGCCCCAATGCATCCTGCAACACGCGGTTGACTTGCCAAGCACAGGCAAGGTTGCCACCATCGGGTCCTGCCGCTGTGGATTCGTTGTAGCGAGCGTTAATGGCATTGACAATGCGTTGTTGAATTGCATTACCAGTAGACCGACTGATTAATTGTCCTGGACGGTTAACAGTTGTAACTCCGGTAGGCGCTGTAGTTGCAATCGCGCTGCACTGTTGCAAGGCAGAGTAATAGTTTTCTGCGTACCTGGCGATTTCGCGGTTGCGATCGCTATCGTTTACGATGCGACGGGCATTCACAAAATCACGGTTTGAACCACGAATGTATTGCCCTAATCGATGATGGGTAAACGTGCCATCTCGCATTCCAACCACAGCAATTTTGGCAGCAATATCTGGACGATTCATCAACTCTGGATGACGAACAAAATCAATGCCCAATCGATTTGTCCAGTCCTGGTAGTTGCTCTCCCAAGTCACTTGAACCAATCCACGCCCATAGAAGCACCCAGAACCATATTGACCACAGTAGCTCCCATCCTCGTCTCTGGCGTGGAAATTGGTTTCTGCCTGTACGGTTGCCAGAAGGTAAGCTACCTGAGCAGGGTCAGTGACTCCAGCGCGTTGTGCCTCCCTCAGCAGTGCGGGGACAACCTGAGTGGCATAGGCGCGATCGCTGGCAGGCACTCTTGCCATCACCTTAGCGATACAGTCACTATCCAATTGAATGGCGGTTGAGCCTCCGTCGGAGGCATTGGCTCCAATCAAATCATCAATTTGCTGTTGAACGTCTGGTGACAGTGGGGGCGGTTGAGGAATATCACTGGGAGGAGTGCCGGGAGTTAGCCCGACAAAGACCAGTTCCTTCTCACGAACTGAGAACCAGGGAACTGGACCAATGAAGTAAGGGGTACAGCCCAGATCAGGTATCCCCCGATGGCAAACCCGGAAGTACAGCCCAAACTTGCCCAAGCCTTCTGACTCATCGGTGTCGATCAGCACGACTTTGAATGCCGAGCCAAAGGGCAATCGTCCAGTTGGCTCCATGCCGTTATTGATTGCACCTAATACGCCTTCCCCACCAGGAACCATTTGTCCACCGGAGGATGTTCCTCCTTTGATCCACTGCGCTCCATGTAAGGTTGGATCGCCTGCGATTCCTAGAGAAGTCGGGGAACTCAGTTCCAAATTGGAACAGCCTCTAGCTTGAGCGCACTGATACTGGAAGCCAACTTTGTTGCTACCACTGATCGAACGGCGAGTGGGGGTTTGGCGGTGTTCCATGTGTCCGTAGGCAACATCGGCGATCGCCACAAAGCCGAAGTACCCCGAAAATGGAACATTCGGATAGCTTGCCATTGGTACCTGTGCCAGACCCGGTACACCGTTGATAAAAGTAGTTTGCCAATCTTGCAGGCGATCGAGCGGAATCTGATCTAAACCTGGAATTTGGGTGAAGCTATACTGGTTCAGAGTTTGAGAAAGGTCACCCAACGAAAACTGTCCAAGAACGGTATCGGAGGCGATCGCTCCTATTGTCTGGTTGCCCCAATCATTTAAGTTGAGGTTCTCCAGCGCCAGATTACGGAGATTCAGGTTGACAAGATCTTCTAATGGTTTGACTTGATTAAGCCTGAAGTTGCCAAAATCTGGAATTGCGTTGACGAGACTGGCGATCGTTTGTCGTTGGATCAGTGGGAAGTTGCTCAGGCTAATCGTTCCCAAATTTAATCCGGTAATCTGAGCAATGTTATCCAGGCTAAAAGTTTGGAGTTGGAAGGCATCCTGCACATCCCCTAGCATTAATACATCGCCAAGAGCGGCTCCTGCTTGCCAAATACGAGAGGGGCTATACCCCAGTTGCCCCATTAGGGAAGTTGGGATTTGTAAACTGCCGCCCTCCTGTAACACAGGCAGATTGGATAGTGAGATTCTGCCCCAATCCGGAACAGGTGCGCCTTGATAAACTGTGGATGGAATTTGCTCGTCCCATGTGGCGGCGATCGCAGTTTGAGGGAGTACTAGACAGAAAAGAAGAATGCCTGTGAGCAGAATGGCAGTGAGGCGGCGTAACCAGTGAATCAGCATAGCGGTCGGAGCGGAGTGGTTGACCTGAGTGCTGAAACTTTAGAGACCCCATCTGACTATGCTGTAGAACTGAGTGGATATTTGTATGACTTTGATCAAGATGCTCTTGTGAGTCGGAGAATGAGTATCAAATAATGTTTATCCCAAGGGGGCATTTCGGTTCTGGCAACATCTTTAAATTCAGCCAAATGGTTTATATCAAAGCATGGTCGCTGAAGCTTAGAACCTCAAAGGTAAGGCAATCTGCGCAGCGTTCCGAGTTCTAAGCTTAGGTTCTAGAGCCAAAATGCCAAACTTTCAAGTTTTGAGTGCATGTGAACTGGCACATCAGGCTGAAGACTATCGTATCAATGGGGCAACAGGCAGACCGTCTGCAACCTGAATCACGGTAATTTTGGCATTTTCAACCACGGTATTACCGATGATTGTATTGTGCATTGCCTCAAACTTTGATTCTGCTGTAATGATGTTTTCGTAGTGCAACATCACATGATACGGCTTTTCAACGGGTTCACCTGATTCCGATCGCTCTACCGCACCCCAATCGAGATTCTGCCGCTCTTCTGCCGTTTGGCGATAGGCATCGGCTAACTGTTCCAGAGCGATCGCGATCGCATGTTCCGGTGTTTGACCATAGCACTGGATGTTCTCTACGGAGCGATCGCTGAGAGACGGTGCCATCTGGCAAACATATTGCCCATTAGCTTGAGGCGAGACAGCGATCGAAAGTGTTCCGGTGATGGAATCGGGATTGATGCCAGTCATGTCAGTATCCTTTTAGGGGAGCTGTGGGCGATCGCGGTTAATTGATGAAAGCAGGGTAAGAAAAGTAGACGGGGTGTAGGTAATTCCAATACTTCAGCGAATTGCCCAGAAGCAGCAAACTGAAGATGATTTGGAGAAGCTGCGATCGCTAGGTTCGCTGAGATTGGACGGTAATGTAGTCCAATGGGTGTCTCAGGATGGCAAGTTCAATACCAATGTAGGGCAGATTACAGGAGGAGAAGTTCACATTGGCGATCGCATTTATCAAACTACAGATTCTGAAGCGATTTAAGGCATCTACCAAACTTTACAGTCCCTTCAACCTAATATTCATAATATTCAACCGTCTGCAATTTCTGAAAGTTTGCCTCCAAGTGGAGTATGCAGTTTGTTGGAAGAGAGGGAGAGCTAAAAATCCTGCACCAGCAATTGCAGCAAGATGACTGCATTGCAGTATCTGCGATCGCTCCTAATGTTGGCTTACAGAGTCAGTTGAGACATTTGCACTGAGATTAGTGTAATAAAGAAAGGCATACTGCGTCTGAGAAGACACGAAGGTTATGGTTGTATAACAAAACGAAGTTACAGCAGCTAACGCTTCCTTATAGGAAGGGTTACTAAATTTTTGGCGGTAGTTACAAAATAAAATTTAGCTGCTATTGTAGTTCAAGTGTATTAGCGAGGGTTCGTACGGCTCACCCAAGTGCATCTACAGAATACAGTTCCCTTCTCCTGATAGAAGCCTAAAGACTCTGAAGGAATTGGATATGGATGTTAATTGGATGAAGAACCATTGATATGGGCGCTTTTGACTGGCTCAGAAAGGCTTTGGATCAATTACAAGAGGATAGTTGTGATATAAGTTCCACCTCTAAGGAATTTGTGGAAGAACATAGTACCCGGATGGAAGCCGCAAAGCGGAAGCTTAAAGAACAACAGGCTCAAAAGCGGCAAAAGCGATTGTCTAGTACTAATGACTAGAAGGTATAAAAATCGGCGTATGACTAGGTGCTGTTTCCGGATCTTGTAAGTAGTTACGGTAAAAGTAAGCGTCACTCAGCTACTAAAAATAACGCATGTCTCTTTTCGATCAGTTCGATGATGAAATCACGAAGTTGATACGTAAAGGGTGCACGAATAAAGAGGTTTTACAGAAACTTCTGACAGAATATCCACTGTTAATAACCCAGTCAGCCATAATTCTTAAGCGAATTCAAGCCGTGAAGCGAAAGCTTCGTAAAAAACCAAAATAGGTTTGGGTAATTTTACGAGTAGAAGGGCAGTCGGCTGATGAGATAATCAAGACAAGCTTCAATTTCTGTAATGACTTCATGGCGTAAGTCTCTAGAAATAGCTCTTTTCGTGGCTTGAAAGGCTGCTTCATAAAGGTCAGCATGAAAAATAAGTGCAATTTCTGGAGAATCGAGAATCTCATAACTTCCCCACTGCAAGCACCAATTCACTTGCTCTAAAAACTCCTCAATTGAGAACCTGAAATCGTCAATTAATTCATCTGACGCAGATGCTTTTACCTCAGGAAACTGCTTGAGGGCAGATTCACTTGAGTACTTCACTAGAGCATCTATACTTTTCAAAAGCCAGTCAGCACCTTTTCTAGAGTATTCAAGTTTATCTACAAACGTTTGGAGAATATCAGTTTCCCTTTGATGACAATCTAATTCGTGAGCTAACTTTCTAGATTTTACTGCTTCCCTTGTGAGTATCTTTCCTGATAATTTGAGAGCATCTAATTGATTCCTCATTGAAGTTATTGCCTCTTGAATGAGGTTGTCTGCTAGTACGGCAATGTTTTGTAAATTCTGATTAAGTTTCTCAAAGGTCAGAAGGCTTTGTTTTAGTTGTTTTAGTTCCTGTTGTTGCTGCTCTAAAAGATAACCAGCTTGAGATATCTCCTCAATTACTTCTAATCTGATGTTAATTATTGCAATGGTATTCTCATCCAAAATAATCTTTTGGAAGGTTCTATCTTGTCCTCTTGATTGATTAGCTTCAGAATCAGTACTTGAATATTGGAAGGTTTTCAATTCTTGGATAAGGATACGGATTTGCTCAATAGTCACTCCATACTGGTCACCAACCTGAATATTATTGCCCTTTCCCAATGCCAGATTAAATTTTCCTGCTTGTGAAATCTGCTGAGAAATATTGTCTTGAAGCATTTCTCTCAGAAACTGAATATCTTCGTCATTAAGCGTTCTTGAAGTCAATCGCTCTACGATAGCACCCAGGTCAAGCATTGAAGCTCACAGTCTACTTAGGGAGTAATCATAATCATTGACGCTCAGTTAGGATGAGCATCAATCCAACTTGGCTTTTACTCAAAATTTGTTCTATTGTCTTGCTTTACTCGGAAAGTGTCAAAGGGATAGCTTCAAATGAAGGATTTTGCGATTGAGATTCCTGCGTCTGCGACCGCGCGAATCCCAGAAAATGATGGATTTCGAATCAACCTGTTATCATAAGTTCTCAATAAAGTTCTAGGTCAGCAGCGTTTAAGTGTTACTATCTTGTAAGATTTGTAACAAATCTATTGCTGGTTCCAGACATAAGTACTACAGGTTATAGCAGCCTCTTGTCTAATAGGGTCTGAGATCTGTTCGTTCTCCTTCAAGTAAGCTTGTAGTGCGGGATGATTACAAGCAATCTTGAGCAAATTGCTCCAGCTTTCATTACTAATACTTTCCTGTGGAGCAGCAGTAGATACTTTCTGAGGAGGGGATTGACTATCTCCGCACGTTATTGATTGACCCAAACTCCACTCAAATTGGCTACCATCTGCATTTGTATACAAGACTGTTTGTCCGTCTTTAAAGTTAATGTCTACAATGTAGCCGGATGTATCATCAAAGCTCATACAAGGTGAGAGCTGAGATTCATTATTTATACGCCATAAACGAATCGTGCCATTAGAGTATCCGGATGCAGTGAGCTGGTTATCAGTACTAACAGCAACGGAGGTAACATATCCGTTAACTTCTCCTTGATCAAACAGTTTTAGGATTTGATTGTCCTGCCACTGCCACAAATATAAAGTGCCGTCACGACTGCCAATTACGACCGAACGTTTGTCAACAGTAAAGTCAAGTGCTGTCGCAAAATCTATACGAAGATCTGGGCGTTCTTCTTGGGTTGGTGACATTTTCAGCAGTTGTCCCTGCCGATTCCAAAGTTGCCAAGAGCTATCTTTCCCTGCCGTGAAGATTAATTGACCATCAGAGCTCACAACAACACCCATAATGTCTGAGGTAACGTTGCCTAAAGTCACGACACGGATTAATTGCTGGTTATCGTTAATCCACCAAACAATAGCATCGCCACCAGGTTTTAATCTTGGACTAACGGTTGTTATTAAGTAACGATTATCTGGTGAGTAAGCAACTACAACATCTCGTTGAGCATCGGGTTTATATAATGCCAGGAACTTGGGTTCAAGAATGAAGTTGTTAATTGCTGTACGTAAAGTGCTCTCAGCAGTGCTAAGGATTAAAGGATTTTCTAAACCCCGTCCAACACCTTGAATTGCTGACGCAAGACCCGTTTGAAGCGTGTAATTAAGGAGTGTAAAGTTAGTTGTCTGGCTTAGTGTTTGTAAGGCTCTAGACTTTTGTTGAGTTTGCTGGTTTAAATCCTCATTCGCTTTTTGCAGAGCATCATTCAGGTTTTCAACCTCTTGACGCTGCCTATTTGTCTTTTGAAGTTGCACATATAGCAAGGTAGATAAAACTGCTAGAAATACACATCCTATAGCGAAAGAGGCTTTAACAAGCTGTGCTAGTAAAGCTCTACGCTTTTCATCTTCTAGGCTTTTCTGAACAAACTCTGTTTCTAACCTATTCAAGTCCTCGTAGTTGCGAGCCTCTGTTAATAGAGTGCCTCTCAAGAGAAGACTAGATTCTTTGCGTCGTGCTTGCCATTGTTCAGCTCGTCGGGTGAGTTCCAATCGTTGTCGCAGAGCCACTCGCTCATCTTCTAACCAGTCTACTAGGCGCGACCAGTTACGTACTAACGCCTCATGGGCAACTTCAACTTGGGCATCATCAACTTGGGCATCATCTAAAGTCTCTCCCTGAGTGAGTCGGATTAGCCTTGCTTGAATTAGTTTCTCAAGAACTCGATCAACACGATCGTGGGCTTCTCCTGTACGATATAACTCCTTGCGCTGAATGCGGTTACTGGTGACTTCTAACCCGTCACCGGGACGTACCATCCGCAGCAAAATTCGCTTGACTGTTACTTGCTCTTCAGGGATCAAGTTGTTGTAAAACTCATCAGCACTGCGAGACAAGGCTAAACGCCCACCACCCAATCGTTGATAAGCTTCCCAAGTAACACGATTATGATCTCGGTGATCCCAAAGCTTTAATAGCGTAAATTGTAGGAGTGGTAAAGCAGCAGGTTCACCCAGTACATCATTTAGTAAGGCATCTACTAGTCCTTCTTCAAACTTTAGCCCCACGAGTTCAGCTGGTTTTTCGATCGCTTCTCGCAGTTCACCGGCATCCAATGGATTGACACGAACACACGACGCTTTGAATTGTTCCCATAGCACAGGTACACGGGCAACTCGGCTTTCAAAGTCGGTTCGCATCGTGATAATTATTCTGTGCCCAACCTTTGATGCTTGAAGTAGCTCTAGAAGATTGTTGATAAATGCATGTCTAATCTGGTCATCTTCACAAAGGGTAAACACCTCCTCAAACTGATCGATGACCAAAATACTAGGTAATCCCCCGGACTTACTTACTAGCCGTAGAAGATGGTTGTCATCATGCAAAAATTTACTGCGTTGCTCCTGTACCCAAGTCTCTGTCTTCACATTGGGTGGTCTGATTCGTCGTGCTAGTGATATTAAAGGATCAACACCTGGAACCATTGGAGGATAATAATGCCAGTTCTGGCTGCCTGATATTGCTCCGGTCTTTAGTTGAGGAAGTAGTCCCCCCAGAACAACGGAAGATTTACCACTCCCAGAAGAACCTACAACAGCTAAGAATGAATTGGATTTGAGATGTTTGGTTAAAGTTTGAACCAGGCGTTGACGACCAAAAAATAAATTTTTATTTTTTTCACGAAATGCCTCTAATCCTAGATAGGGACACAGCGAATCCTCTAAAGTGGGAGCTAGAGACGGATCAAATTCTAAAAGGGTGGCATCGGGTGGCTCATGTTCAAAGCGGTATAGTGAAGCTGTCCAGTAATCTAACAAGCTTTGAGCTGCCCAACGATCTTCATCCCTATCTAAAACTGTTCCAGTAGTCCGCCCACGATAGATAAAATCTTTAATTTCAGTAAGTAACTCAGGAAGATTGCCCGCTTCCCGATGTCGCTTTAGAAGCTGGCTATGAACAGTCCGCATCGCTGCTAATGATGGATACGGAAGAGTTGTGTCGTGGGTAATAGCAGAAGCACTTGAGGAAGTCATTCTATCATTCTCAATACAGAAGCCAAGGGGTCACCAACTGTCCGCAACTCACCACACAACCGTTTCAAATCTACGTCAACTCGGTAGAAACGATCGCCTGCTCGCCTACGGTACGTTCGGAAGAAGCGTCTAATTTTGACAGGGTTTTGATCTGTGATTGCTTGATTTAAATCATCACTATCTTTTTTGAAGGCGATCGCCCATTCGTCTGCACTATCTGTATAAAGAGCAACCGTCTTGGATTGAAGATCAACCCAAGACATCTCCAATTCAAACGTATCGGTCTCCAAATTTGCTTCAATTCGACGAAGCTCTAAGTCAAGTTCCTGCCACCAATTATGACTTTTTACCAAAGCGGTCAGCTTAACTTCTAAGGCGGACAGAGCTTGAACACCGACCTCAAACTGTTTAATCTTGTCTATATCTAATCTTGCCTGAGATAGTGTGCTACAGATGTAGGCTAATGCTTTAACCAAAGCTGGAAGACGTAGTGCACGGGCAGCTTGATTAAGTCTGTCGTTGATACGTGAAGGCTGAATCGCTAACACCCGGTTGAGCGCCCAAATGGCTCCTTTGAGCCGCCGTTGGTCTAATTCCTGAATGGCTGCGTGCAGATCTTGTTGAGCCTGTTTGAGATCCTTCAGCCAAGTAATCTCCTGAGTAGCCACACTCTCCCGATTAGCAGTCTCTCGGACCTTATCAATAATGTCCTGCAAGGTCAGCTCATGATCAGTCAAAATGTCTATCGTTGTCTCATCGTCTTGAAACCGTCTTGCTCCTTCCATCAACCCTTTGTAGCAGCGAAATTCTAGGTCATGGAGTAAGTCGTGAAGGTCTTTGTAGTCTCCCATTAGGGTTATTTGTTCACAGGCTGCTTCAAAATCAGTACGGAAAGCTGCTACGGCATCCCTTACTTTTGGAGCAGACATCAAATCAGTTAGGGCATTAAGTCCTTGACGGGCAGATTGACTATTTGATGTAGCTTCTTCCCGAACAGATGCCAGTGCTTCTTGGATTAATTCTCGAATCTTGTCGGCATCGGCACCTTGGTAGATGCGATCGCCAATTTGGATATCTTTTCCTTCTCCCAGGTTGATACCATACTTGCCTTGCTGAGATACGTTTTGATCTCTACTGGAGAAAAGCTCGCGTAGATGATTGAGGTCATTCTCGGTAACTTGACCCCGTTTGATACGGCTCATCAGATCATCCAACTCGGCAGAGGTACTCATCCTGTCAATCTTATTTAGGTAGTTCAGGAATAATACTTAATTCCAGTATGACAACTCTTATTCCGTAAAAAACAACTGAATTGTAACTATTTTAAGCAAAAGGGGCTTCAGGCAACTACGTGATCTCTATCAAAAGCTTTGATAAACGCGATCGCTAATTAAGAATGTCCTTTTTCCCTTTCCGCTTACTGAATTGATGCTTGATTAACACTAAACTAGGAATTACAGAAACTGTCATTAAAAAGATCGATCGCCCACCATATGTGTATTTATAAGATAGTAAGTACGAGAAGTGTAATCGTAGTGTTGCATTCCCCTAGCTTAACGTAGATGCTATTCACCCAGTTTCTAAAACTGCGGTTCTCTAGAGATGAAATACAGACAATGGTGAGTAAAAGCAGTTTGGTTAAGCAGGTTTGACAATGGAGCAAAAAACAATAAGCTGGTATACAAGTGAAATACATTGACTTAAATGAGATAGCTCTAAACTTTCGCCTTTGCTGAGATGACAATAATCTATTTCCCCTAAACCGCCTGTTGAATTCTTCGACAAATCTCTTCTAACACCTTGTTTTGCTCCGCCGGACTGAGGCTGTCGAGCGGTTGCGATAGATCATGAGCTGCCTGATACTCAACGATCTTGCTGTACTTATACAGACACGAACTCAACAGCACCCAAACTACCGTTAACCCTTGCTGCTCGGCATCTAATAGCGATGGTAGTTCATTTTCAGCGATAAAGTCAGAGGCGAGAAAATCAGGACTGACCAGAAACACGGCTACTTTTGCTGAGGCCAGCGCGTTTTCAATGTCTTTTCGCCATTTTGCGCCAACTTTAATATGCGTATCATCCCACACAGAAATCACTTTGTCGCGAATCAATGGCTTGAGCATGGTTTGCAGTTTTGTTAACCATGCTTTGTCTTGATGGCTGTAACTGATAAAAATTTGATCACGAATGGTTGCTTTGGGTGTTTTGGTGGGGTGTTGGGATTCTTTGAAAGACTCTTCATGTTCACTTTCTAGTGGATCTACACAAGTCAGTCGAATACTTCTTGCCTTTCCTTCTGTCCATTCAATGTAACCTTTAAGTCTTAAATGCTCTAATCGATTCTGAATAGGTGCAGGAGAATTTAGGCCCATTGCCCTCATCATTTGGCGTATTGAAGGAGGGTGGCGGTTCTGTTTGATGTAATCAAACAGCCAATCGTACAATTGCTGTTGAACCTCAGTTAAGATAGAGCCTTGAAGCAATTGTGCTTGGTTTTGGACATTCTGCCGCATGGCTACAAACCATTCTCGTGTAGCAGCTTGTCCTCGGCTGACCTCAGTTCCAACTGTTGCTAACCACTGCTGAGCTTTCTCTGGGTTAAGGAAATTAAGTGCTGTTAGTTGCTGAGCACGCTCCAATTCCACTCGATCCGCCCAAGGGAAACAGTGATCAATGTATTGCCAGAGCAAAATAGCAATATCACGAGTACGTTGAGTATCATAAGTTTGAGTTAATCCAACTAATAGCAAATCACGGATCTCTGGTTCAATTTCGTATAACCCTTCATCAATTTCGCGACATAGTGGTGACAGCAGAAACTCAAACTCAACGGTATAGGGCAAAATTTCTGGCGGATCGAGAAAGAAGTTAATTCGTAACAGATGCAACAATTCAGCATTGAGCGCGACGGGCAATGCAGCGTGATATGCCAGGTGGAGAGCGGCTTCTCCATACTCTCCACACTGTTTCTGAAAATCATTCAACCGACGCTGTGCTAGATCAATCGCCATTGCTGAAGTCATAATGGTTTCTCAATTATATGTTGATGTCCCCGAAGCACGTTGACGGCTCGTTGAATACCATCGCGATCGAGCGCAAACATAGGAACATGACGGGCAACTTGGGCAGCCGTGCTATTCAGCCAATAGTGTTTGGGAAGTGGGTTAAGCCAGACGTATTGAGAGGAATAGGTACGAAGAGCTTTCATGAAGGCGATTGTGTCGAGCAGGCGTGAAACTCGATAACGATTGCGGGCGGCTCCTGCATCACTGATTAGAACAACTGCGGCTCCCGTAGCATAAGATTGCAGCACATCTGCTAGCAATACAGGGGAAAGTAGGTTGGGGTCGGTGTAGAGGTAGCCGTCTATCAGTGGCTGAATCTGGGGTAGAACTGGATCAAGCGATGGAAATAGCTGTCCCTTTAAAGACTCTAGTACCTGATCATCGGCTCCTTCGGCTGGAACGTTGTGGAAGTAGTAAAGAGCTGTTTCCTCCAATCTACCTGCCTGTTGAATGGCAGTACAAACTTCATTACAAAATTGATGAAAGGGGTCCATTGAACCCTGGCGATCGACGAGCAGCAGTAGTCGAGCCATATTACGTCGTCTGGGTTGTAGAACCACTGTTGTTGCCACACCTAATTGACTACGACGGGCGATCGTGCCTTCAATATCAAGCTCTACGGCTGCTCCTGTGCGAACAGGTCGTCGTAGCCGTCGCCAAGTCTGAGCTACTTCCCGATACGTGAGGGGAAACTGCGGCACAAATACAAATGGACGTTCAGATACCTGTACATCCGCTAACGAAATTGGTGGAAGTCCTCCTTGTGATTGAGTCTTGGGTATATTCTCGTCTGGAGTCTTGCCTTCAAGATCAGGTTGCTCAGGTGTGGTTGGGAGATTTACGTCAGCAGGACTGGCATCAGCTTCCTCCAGGGAATAATGCCAATCATCCAAATCTGGGGCAAGCTGCTCAAATAACGCGGACAATACGCCCTGTTCTCGCCGTGACTTTGCCCAAAGAGAATTGCATAAGTCCCGCAGAGCTTCCCGTGAAGTCCAACCAAATCCTGCTCTCAAAGCATCTCGGAGGGCTTCATATTCCGCAGGTCCGATAGCAAATCCTCGACGGCGTAACCGCTGAAATAACTGCCAGAGAAAAGGAGGTAGCGTTGGAACTTCAGTCATGAGCTGCCCTTTCATTTCTGTGCTAAAGCTTCCATTGCTCGTTGGCGATCGCCCTCTTGTTTCAGCAAGGCACCAATGCTGGGGAGGGTAGCGAGTTCCTCAATTGGTTTTTGCACTGCCTCCAGGTAGCCAACCCAATCAAGTAGTTCACTTAGTCCCGGTTTTTTGCTCAAATCCAATTGACGCAGTTCTAGAATTACTTCGATCGCCTTTCGGCTAAGTTCGGTATTGGTTATTTGCTGGGTTGCTAGAACTTGCTGCAACCGTTCTTCTGTATCAGGGAATTCGACATAGTGGAAGATACAACGACGCAGGAAGGCAGCAGGTAGGGCTTTCTCCTCGTTATGGGTGACGAAGACAATGGGACGTAAAGCAGGGTTCTCTCCCACAGCGTAGTGCATTTCAGGAGCTTCTGTAACGCGAAACTCTAGGCGATCGAGTTCCCATAGCAAATCGTTAGGAAAGTCGAGATCGGCTTTGTCGATTTCATCAATTAACACTACAGAACGTCGTCCGTACTGTGCTCGTGCGATCGCCCGTCCCAACGAACCTAACCGAATATATCGCTTTACATCCTTGCTCTGTTCTGCCCCGATCTGAGCGTCATAGAGTCGGTTGACAGCATCATAGGTGTAGAGCAAATCTTGAGCACGGCTGGTAGATTTAATATAGCTTGTCTCCAGAGGTAAGCCCAATGCATAGGCAACCGCATAAGCTAAACGAGTTTTGCCACAGCCAGGTTCTCCTTGCAAGAGCAGTGGACGACCTAGAGCAATCGCCAAATCGACGGCTTCTTTGAGCTTGTCATCCGGCAGGTAAAGTTCTTTGGAAACGGTTTTAGTAGGGGGATTGGTGTCAGGAACGGGATCGATATCAGGATCTTCGATCGCTTGTGTCTCTGGTAGCTGTTTATAGGCAACTTGAGAGAACCAAGTGGAGGTATCGATCGCACGTTTAGACATAACTCTGTTTCCTCAATCAAGTTGATCTAAAAAATCTGCCGCAGATAGAGATGGATTTCGTTGGAGCAGGGATAGGGTATAGTCTAAATGCTCATAAACTAAGCCCACATCCAAACATCCAAGTTCATCACAGAGACAGCGATCGATCATCTTCTGCATCCACTCTTCGCTCAAATGCATCCAATTTAATACCTGAGTAATGTCACGAATCCATTGGAACGCATGAACTTTCTCAAACTCAGGTGGATTCAGGAAGATAGCATCAGGTGGAAAGATGCAGTCCGTACTACCCACCATAACGACAATTAATCGATACTTAAATTTGCCCTGAAATGCGGTTTTTATTTGCTGCCAGAAGTCTTTAGAAATGCTAGAACTGGCATCAGATACGCCAACTCGAATTGGACAAATCACATCTCCAGTCTGCAATAGCTTTTTATATTGCTTAATCGCTTCAACGGCTCTGTTAACAGAAATAACCTGTGGATTTAAGGATAGGGGTTGTCGAATTTGAATGTTACTTCTGCCCAGTTCATGCTTGAGGCGATCGCAGAAGTTCTTAAGAAATGCTTTTTCGCCACAGGGTACTGCCAATCCAATCAATCCCCGCTTACCCAGCAGTTCACTCAGGCATTTATCAATCAACTGGGTCAAATCAAACCGAGAGATTTCTGGGAATTGCTGAAACGTAGTTTTTGAAGGTTGAGAGTTAGCTCCATTTGAATTAAGCTGTTCCAGAATTTTGAGAACTGCTTTCGTATCGGTGACATTTAGAAGAACATTACCATCACCTGTTACAACGACCGCACCATTGGCACTACCACCAATGCCAACGGCTTGTTGCCCAGTCGCCAGCGTTACTTGCCCCGATTGAATCGCAGCGACTAGGGCTTGAAGATCTGCTGGCGCTAAATTTTCGCTTCTGGCGCGATCGATGATTGCTTGCAAGTCCTCTCTCATATCTTTGTTTAGCACCGAATCTGTTTATCCCTCATCCTTAATCCCTGCCACTTTTTCTGGATACACTGGGATAAAAGGTAATCCTGCCTTGCTAAGGCGAATGGCTAACGACCTCGTGAGGAGGAAGATATCGGAGCGATATATATCGATTTGTGGTACTTGAATAAGCTTCCTTAAACAAACTGAATTGCCAATCCTTTCTAATGCCTCTCTTGCTTTGAATCTCACCTCACTCTCCTCATGGTTGAGAACTAATACTAATGCCTCAATTGCTTTTTCTGGGCTAATAATTTCTAACGCCGCTACTGCACTCGCTATCAAGATGTTGATCTCATCATTTGTCGCTCTCATGTAAATATTCACACGATTGAGGGCAGGGATTAAGGCATCGATTGCTTTTTCAGAACCAATCTGTCCTAACGCAGATGCTGCACGCTCTCTCACGTCACTCTCTTCATCGTTAAGGGCAAGGATTAAAGCATCAATTGCTTTCTCTGTACCAATTTCTCTTAACGCGGATGCTGCACGCTCTCTCACGTCACTCTCTTCATCGTTGAAAGCAACGATTAAGGCATCAACTGCTTTTTCAGAACCAATCTGTCCTAACGCGGATGCTGCATGCTCCCTCACATCTCTCTCTTCATCATTGAGGGCAAGGATTAAGGCATCAACTGCTTTTTCAGAACCAATCTGTCCTAACGCGGATGCTGCTCTCTCTCTAAAGTCTCTCAAGGCGCTCTCGTCATACTCGCCATCGTTGGAGGCTAAAATTGTATAGATTTCTGTTAATACCGCTGCTGCACTCCTTCTCACGTCGCTCTCCTTATGGTTGAGGGCGAGGATTAAGGCATCAACTGCTTTTTCAGAACCAATCCGTCCTAACGCGGATGCTGCATACTCTCTCACGTCACTCTCCTTATGGTTGAGGGTGAGGATTAAGGCATCAACTGCTTTTTCTGTGCCAATTTCTCCTAACGCCTCTGCTGCGCTCCTTCTCACGTCGCTCTCCTTATGGTTGAGGGCGAGGATTAAGGCATCAACTGCTTTTTCTGTGCCAATCTGTCTTATTGCTACTACTGCACTCACGCCACTATACTCCTGACTGAGGGCAAGGATCAAGGGATCGATTGCTTTTTCAGAACCAATCTGTCCTAACGTGAATGCTACTCTCCTTCTAACAGAGAAAGCCTCATCGTTGAGAGCTAGGATTAAGGCATTGATTGTTTCTTCTGCGCCAATCTGTCCTAACGCTTCTGCTGAACTCGTTTTTACTACCCAGTCCTTATGGTTAAGAGCTATTTTTAGTTGCTCACGAAGTGAAGTATGAGTTTGACCAATCGCCACTACCACTGATCGAATAAACTCAGCCTCTGGATAAGCCAACCAAAATTGGTAAATTCGGTCAATAATTTCCTTAATCAACGGCAGCGAGCTTTCTCCGCACTCAGCTAGGCAACGACCTGCTAACAGCAGTTGTGTTTGAAAAATGTCATCTTTTTCCTTTGTAATTGCTTGTAGCAAGGGTAGAGGTTGTTTCATCAACCCTGCTATCAGGGTAATTGTTTCATGCCAGTCATATTCCCAAAAATGCTCTTTTACTAATTCAATTCCATTTTTTGCTCGTTCTAGGTAACAGGCTGTCAAATACTCCTGAAAGGTGCGATGCAAAAACAGATACTGGTCATCATCCAGATTCAGCTTTTGGAGTATGCCATCCTGTTCTGTTAATTCAACTAATAAATCTGAAGCTGTAATATCTTCAAACTCACTAGGAACTTCTTCATCCCGCAAGTACTGGTCAATCTTACGGCGGAGATCACGTCGCGAAAATACCTCTGTATCTTCGCAACTAAATTGATATGCTATCTCTTCCAACAGCTCTTGCTTGAGGTCTGCCCAATCCTCTTCGCCTCTACGGGGTTCGCGCTTCTCTTTGCTCCATTTAACGAGCATGTGCTTCACAGCCTCCTTATACACCTGCGCCCGACGAGCAGGTAATGTCAGCCCCTTCTCTTGATACAAACTACAAATTAATGATAGAAGCAGTGGGTTTTGTACTAAGCCTCGCACTTGAGGTTTGTTACGCAATTCTCGCAACAATTCTATTGCAGACACCGATTGATTACTTAAATGTTCTTTAGCATTGGTAAACCACGTTTTCACATATACTTCAATCTGTGCCTCCTGAAATGGCACAATCTCAACTTCTTGCCCATCCCCTAAAAAGTTGCCGTCATAGCCGACAATCCGAGAGGTGCAGATGACTCGACAGGGACAATTTCTCAAAAATCGATCGAGTTTCTCTTGCAACTCAATTCGGTTCCGCTCTAGTTTGGGCACCTCATCCAACGCATCTAACAGCAGTAAGCATTTTCCTGTTTTCAGCTTTTCAGCCAGAAAGGTTAGGAGCGGTGGAGCTGTATTGGGATAATCTCGTTGAATGAGCGATGGAATTGCTTCAATGAGTTCTTCGGGTCGTTTCGCCAACTCTGAAAGGCGCAGAAACAACGGCAGAATAGTCTGCTCACTCGTTGTTTGATTTTCCCGCAGCTTTTTCAGTTCTTCTTGTGCCGTAATTCCAGCTTCCATTCGTAGCAAGGTAGACTTTCCCATTCCTGGATCAGCTAGCACCATAATTCGCTGATGCTTTTGCTTGGCTTCTTTCCAATCTACCTGCTGGCGTTTGAGTTCCTCTTCTCCACCCTTAAGTGCATAAGCTCGTTTGAGTTCCTCCTCCGTCTCCCAATAACCCCGTAGCGTCTCCACATCTCGCTTATGCGGTTCCAGTGTCACCTGAATGGGGATATATTGATCCTTCAAAATAACGGGCTGCTTTGTATGGAACAGCCGCGTTTCCATAAACCTATTCTGAACGTCCTGCAAAAACGCGATTGTCGCAGCGCGTAACTCCTCTGAGGAAAGCTCAGGCTTTGACTCAACCTGCGGCATCTGTTGGAGTAAGCTATGGAGCATCTTGATGAGTTCTTGCGGGTCAGTGCCCTGGTTGATAACAACCTGATTATGGCTACCGACAATGTTGTGACTGCCAGTGATGATTAAGGCTTCGGTTGCATCTCCTGCGATCGCCACAGCCCCATTACCAGAAGCGATCGTCAGGTCCTTCATCAATGCTTGAACTTCAGTATCTGAAGTATCTGGAAACTTTTCCCGCAGGATCGCTTTGAGCTTCTCTAATCCGTCTAACTTATCCGTCATACCTCATCTGCCATTCTCTTGCTTGTCGTTAGCTGTTTGCTCAACTACTCTTCCAATTTCTGCTGAATCACCTTGATCAATTCGGTGAAACCAGATTCACTGTGAATCTGAGCCGTAAGGGTATTCATGTCCTTAAGAATGTTGGTGAGCCGAGGGAGGTATTGGCGAATTTCATTGTATAAATCAATATCTTCTCGAAAGCCTTCTAGATTGGCAGAAGACACACTTCTAATCTGCTGATCAAGCTCCTGAATCTGCTGCTCCCAATATTGAACATACTGGATGCGCTCAACCGGTTTATAAATCTTGGCATCCTCCAGAACAACAGGAAAAATCCGCTCGTAGAATTCCTCATTCTTTGCAATTTGCACTAGCTCAAACATACAGTTCTCAGATTTGAGGTACTTCTCGCTGATCACAATAACAACGCACTTGCCGCGTCCGATGCGCTCCATAAAGGCTTTAATCCGTCCCTTAAAGCCCAAATTGTTCTTGTCACGAATCAGTGAAATACGATTTGCTTGCAGTGCCTTCTCAATTTGGTTCGCAATCTCCTCACTTTTGCCACCCCAAGCATAAGAGATAAATACCTCCTTCTCATCGGTAGCATCAGACGATGATTCCCGATTCGATTTTGATGACGATTCCTGCTTGCGTGAAGTTGATGGTTCCTTGGGCGATCGCCTCTCCTCCCAAGTTCTCTGCTCAGGGGAATTATAGGTATCCCCAATCTGTACACCGCTCATAGACTGAGCATTGAAATTATATTTTCCGTGCTGTACAACGTTACCACTGCCAACGATATTGCTATCTCCGGTGATGATGGTGGCACCTTGAGCACTCCCACCAAGGGTAACTGCGCGATCGCCTAATCCGATAACCTGAGTGTGGTTAATAATTTGACGATTCAGTTCACCGGGTTCAGATTCAATTTCGGGTTCCTCTGCAAAGGGTAGACCCTTCGGTTCAGTGGCTCCACCCGCATAATATGCCAATTCAAAGTTGTCTGCCTGGTCAAAGTTCAAAATTGGATGTTGGCGATCGCGAGTCCGACGAGGCACCACTTCACGGGCATACAGAGCTAAATCTGCCACTCGCACATATCCATCTTTCTTAGAAGCTCCCTTACCTGCCAGAGCTTCAATCAACGCTAGGGTAAAGGCACTGTAGGGTCTGCCTGCCAAAGACTTTTCATCTGCTTGAGAGGAAGCAATCACCACTCGTCCTTTGCCGTCTGCAAACAACGCTTGAGCTTCTGGGGGAAGGGGTGCTTTTTCGGCTTCATATTGCAAGGTCGAGGCATCTCCTAAGCCACCCGCATGGCAGCAATCGAGCAGCAGCAGCAGTTTCTTCGCTGGAATTGCCCTTAACTTAGCGGTTAACTCTGCACCGCTAATAGCCGTTTTAAAGAGCTTGTTCGGGTCATAGCCAAAGGGCATTAAGTAATACGCTTCTCCTGTTGTGGTAGTAACTTGATACCCATGCCCAGAGAAATAAATGACGACCGTTGAGTCCACTGTAGTGGCTTGAGCCAGTTGATCTAATACCGCCAAGATATCTTCCCGTTTTGCCTGTTCTTTTATCAGCAAACGGACCTGCTCGTTTGGGTAAGCACACCGCTCCGGGTCGCTCAAGATTTTGGCAAACCCGATCGCATCATCAACAGTATTGGGTAAGTCACCGCCTACTCCAACCACACAAGCATGACCCTGGGTAAAAAGTTCACTCATTTCAAAGAAAGATCAAATAAGATTAAGTAATTTTCACACCCATCTTAGGTATGAAATCTACTCGTGCCCATATTCTTAATATTCTGTTTCTCACATTTTTAATCTGGCTAAAATCATCAGCTATAGCTCAGGCAGAAATCACAGCCACCCCAAAAGCTATTACTATCAACGCCACTCGCGGAGAAACCGTTACTCGCACGATCGCTCTTCGTACGTCTGAGAATATCAGCAATGTTACTGCGGTTTCCCTAGATGCACTCAGTGCTGACAACAGTGTGGTCATTCCTGCTACAGCCATTCAAATTACTGCACCTCCAGCTCAAATTAGTGCTAATGAGTTAGTTAGCCTTCCCATCACGTTTAACCTTCAAAGCGTACCCAGCGGGGAATTTATCGGAGAAGTGGTACTCACCAATGTTGAGGGGGAAACGTCAATTCCAGTCATTGTCAGAGTAAAAGATCCCTGGCTCTCACCTCTACTAATTCTGGTAATTGGGATCATCATTGGCATGGCAGTGTCTGCTTACAGTAGTCAAGGCAAACTGAGCGATGAAGTCACGGTTAATCTGGAAAATATGCGTACCCAGATTGAGCCAGATCAAGCAGAGGCGCGATCGTTTTGGTCACGCGCCAACACGCACCTGGTGGTAGCAAAGCAAGCCCGTGATGCTAAACAACTGACGGCAGCTCAAGCGGCTCTCGAACAAGCTAAAACCGTATGGAGTCAATGGCTCCAGCACCGCTCTAACTGGTTAATTCAGTTTCGCTACTATGACAGCCTTCGCCAACGGTTGGATCAAGATGATTTACAAGCAGCCTCTGCTCTCTATGTGCAGGCGATCGCTCGTGACCTAGAAGAGGTGCTAGAAAGTGCCCCAGATCTGGCAACCCCAGAGGAATTACAGCAACGTCTCAATCATCTCTCTCAACACCTCAATCGCTATATCCGAGTAACGGGACAGTTAGAAAAGCTGAAGGACTTAACGGCTGTTTTAGAGAGCGACCAACGCTATGCATGGGAGGACAAAGCGGAGGAGTTGACGCAGCAAGTGCAGCTACTTCTGCCTAAACAAGAACCTGAAATGCAAACAATGCAAGAGGAACTCAAAACGAGTATTGAAGAAGTGAGGGCATTAGGTGCCCAGTCTTCTGAAATCATTAAAGGTGTTGACGGGGGCAATACACCAAATCTCGTGCTTCAAGCTCCAATCGTACAGAGTACTAATCAACCCCATGTTTCAGCTTGGGCTAAGATTGCCAGTCTATGGCAAACCGCAAATGGTCGTCTCAGATTGTTTTATTTATCTAGTTATCTGATTTCGTTCATCGTGCTAGCAGGTGGTGGATTCAACCAACTGTATTGGACAAAACCCACCTTTGGAGCCAATGGGTGGGGAGATTATTTTGCGCTATTAGCATTAGGATTTGGAGCAGAAGCCACCCGAAATGTGGTTACTCAAGTAGCTAACAAAGCCGATGAATCAACCCCTTGAATCACTAATCAATTCAAACGCCTTTTGAGGAATTCCAGTGTCTACTAACCCTTCGGATTTACAAGCCATCTTCGATCGCATTGAGGCAGGAAAACGCCTCAGTCAAAAGGAGTTGCAATTACTGGTGTCAGCAGTGCGATCGCAGCAAGTAACAATCGCGACGGGCGATCGGGCAGTTACAGTTGGAGGCAGTGCAGACGGTGCGGTAATCGTGACAGGCGATCGAAATGTTGTGGTTACTGGAGCTGATGCAAGAGCTATCCGTCAACTGACGGAAGAACGCCCCCGTGCTGAGGAGATATTACTGCAAACAGTAAAGACTGAAGTATCTGCACGTTTAAAGCAATCCCTACACAATAAAATTTTGATTCATCTCGGCATGGAAGCACAACCAGACCAGGTAAAACGCCCTTGGGATTCGGATATTAAAATTGGTGGTAATCCTGTTGAAGCGATTCCAGAAGACTGGGGCATTTGGCGAGTATTTGATGAAGTGCAAGGTAAGCTCTTAATTCTAGGTGCTCCTGGTGCAGGTAAGACGACAACAATGCTGGAGCTAGCACAAGTACTGTGCGATCGCGCAGAACAAAGAGCCAACTTTCCAGTGCCTATGCTGTTAAATCTCTCAACGTGGAAACAAGATAAACAACTAATACGAGATTGGCTTATTGCAGAGTTACAGTCTAAATATGGAATCAGGAGGGAGGTTAGTACCAAGTGGTTGAGAGATGCTAAGTTACTTCCCATGCTAGATGGATTAGATGAACTAGAAAGTTCAAGACAAGAATCTTGTGTGAGGGCAATTAATCAGTTTTTGCAAAGTGAGGAGCGATCGCAATATCTTGTCGTTTGCAGCCGCTTTGAAGAGTATTCCAACTACAAAACCTCTATCCAACTCAATGGAGCTATTTATCTGAGGGAACTCACTGATCAGCAAATTCACAATTATCTGGTTAGAAATAGTGATTCTGAATTGTGGAGAAGTATTAGACATGACAGTCATCTTCTCCAGTTAGTACGCACCCCATTGCTTCTCTCGATTACAACGCTCGCTTATGCCGATCTTTCTCTTACTCGCTGGCGGCAATTAAGTTCCACAGAAGCACGTCTGGAGTATCTACTCAATACATACATTAGTAGAATGCTTGCTTGGACTATCGGAAATCATTCATCAAACTTAGGGCATTCAGATATTACTCAAACCAAAAAATGGTTAATCTGGCTAGCTCAACAATTACAAAAACAATTTCAAACTGAATTTCTAATAGAAAACATCCAGCCAACGTTACTAAAAACACATCGGCAAAAATGGCTTTACTCTATTATCAACACTTTCACGATTGGGTTATTTCTAAGCTCAGGCTACTTTCTTTTCGATTCATATAATTCCCTGTCCATTACTTTTTCAGTAATTAGCCTATTGATTTGGATATTGTTCAGCACTTCCTATAACATGAGATATAAAATGGTTACAGAGTTACTTCTAGGATTTGCAATTTCAATTGTCCTTTTAATAGGGAAAGCTGAAAACTTCCCAATTAGGTGGTTATTCTTGATGCTCATTCTGCTCTGCCTATGTGGAGTTGGAATATTTAGTGCGGCACCTACAGAAATAGAACCAGTTGAAACACTAAAACTAAGTTTTAGAAGAGCAAAAAAAGAAATTTCTCTGTGTCTACTTGGTGGATTAAGTGCGATCTTGGTTGTATTAACTAGCTTTAATATTTTTGGAATTACTAGTCCTATAGCTATATTGTCTGGTTTAAGCAGTGGATTGGGATGTGGCTTTCTATTTTTGATGGTGTGTGGACTAACAGGACGAATGATCGATTCAGATATAGAGATTGGAGTTAGACCAAATCAGGGCATCAAAAAGTCAGCATTCAATGCAGTAATGGCTACTATGCTTCTAGGTTTAATTGGTGGATTGGGAATATCCCTCGTGTTCGTGCCAGTAATATTACATACGATCGGTCTTCCAAGTGAGTGGGGTAATTTAAGTATGGCAATAGAAATAAAACTAGATCCCTCCGCATCCGAAAATCTTGTTAGAACGCTTCACAGAAACCAAGATGAAATTCCTTGGGCTAAAGATGTTCTAGAGTTATCTCAAAGATCAATCTTATATTTAGCGTTAAAGGCAATTTCTTTTATTAGTAAATTTACCTATCCATTCTTAATCATTTCTATTTTTAGTATTGGCATAGTTGGTGGTCTAACACACGGTGGTATCGCCTGTGTTCGTCACTTTACCCTAAGGGTTATTTTGTATTGTAATCACTGTATTCCCTGGAACTATTCCCGTTTCCTTAACTATGCAACTGAGCGCCTCCTACTGCAACGGATTGGCGGTCGCTATCGCTTCATCCATCGGTTATTACAAGATCACTTCGCAGCAATGCCTTTGGAGAGGATAAGGGGCGATCGCTAATCTAAACTTTGTTCTTTCCGCTTATCAATTTCGGTGATCGGTAATAGTAAAGTCTCTTCAACATTTTCTTTCACTTTTTTGCTTACTTGACAGCTATTATTCAAACATTTCAGCAAAAGATAATTACCATAGTAGTACTGTTCCAAGTACTGTTTTTGTTTATCACCAAACTGCCACTTGTACTTAAAGCTTCTGTACTCCTCTAATGTATGTTTTAATTCTTCAATCCAATTTCTACCACGAGTTATCCACCATTCCCTTAATTCAACTTCACTACTATTTCGACTAGGTAAATCCTGCCTAACCTTTTCCAATTCGCTACTGTCTGAAGCAAATGCAAGACCAAGAGAAAAATTATCAACATTTGCCAAATCTTGATTAATCCTAGAATCAATTGCAACAGCTAAGTCAAGAGGAACTAAAAAAGCTTTTGGAGTCTGCTTCTGTTCCTCGTTAGGTATGAGAGCACTCTCAAATGAAAAATCACGTTCAAAAATAAGATCTGTAGAAAGCCGATATGCATATTCGAAATTAATTTCGATAGAATGACTTAGTACAAAGGTATAGCCAAAAGCGCGAATAGCAGCTTGTTTATAGGAAACATTAATATGTTTAGCTTTCTCTTCTAACCAGCTTAGGAAGTATTGTATTTCCCCAACTGGTGCAATATGGAGATCAATTTTTTGCTTCATCAAGAAAATTAGCGTATCTATGTCTTCTGTTATCTCAGACAATAATAGAAAAACTTCTCCCCAATGCCGTTGAAATACATTATTAATTAAAGCCGTCCAATCAACCTGGCCATCAAAAAAGATTGCTGCTAAATATTCCTGAAATGTTAGGTGTGAAAACGACCAGATTCTATCTGCTCGTTCAATTAGCAATCCATGTTGCTGTGCGATCGCACGCAACACCATCCGGCTCTCCTCCACCGAAATTTGCAAATACTCCGCAATGTAACTGCAAAGTTCGAACTCCTCGAACAGCACAAAGTTCTCTGCTTGTTCAAACTTGCGAAATGCCAGATAGCTCAGCAATTGCTTCCGTTCCTCAGTTGTTAATTGTTGGTAGCGATCGCTCCCTGAGTCCCTGCTAATTCCTCGCCCTTCGTCCCACTGCTGCAACAGCAAATCTAGCCCATCTCGATATAAATCTGACCGTTTTTCTGGCAGGTATTTTAAGTCATCAAAAATCCAGCAGGTTAAGCTGAGCAACACGGGAGTTACCGCCAATTCAGCAGTTTGAGGGGACTTTTGCAGTCTTTCCATGAAGCGGTTCACTGCTTCAATTCCCTGCTCCGGTGTCTGTGCCATCGCCGTAAACCAGTTCAAAGCAAAGTGCTCCACCTGCTCTGAGTTAAAATCTGCCACCTCTACAGGCTGAAACTGTTCTGGGATATACTCTGTTGTCTGGGTGCGACAGGTCAGGACGAAACGGTTTCTGCTATAGCGTTTCGCAAATTTTCGCAGGTCATCCTGCACCTTTTGTCGTAGGGAACTGGGCACCTCATCCAGTCCATCCAGCAAGATCAGCATCTGTCCTTGTTTTAGAATCTGCTCAGTTTGTGATTCCTGCTCCAACTCCAGTTCCTCATGGATGCACTGAAACAAGCTGAATCCTGCATCATCAGTATCTCGCAGTTCCAGCAGAATTGGGATGTAGTTCCCCAAAAACTCTCCCCTAGCACAACTTACTGCTAGATAGCGGAGAAACGTGCTTTTGCCTGATCCAGGCTTGCCCAACACCATCAAACGGGGATAGTCCTCACTCGCTGCGATCGCTAATCCTGGCGATCGCTCTCCCCGCTTACCTAAACCGAATCGATCAAACTGCTCTCGTGCATCCCTTCCTTCTAGTAATCCTGGAATCGTTGCCCGGAAATCTTGCTTTTCCAGTACATAAACATCTACATACAACTGCTCTACCTCAACCTGCCGTTTGTTTAGTAAACGAATTTTGCTAAACAGATTGAGAATTTTTGCTGAGGCATGCGATCGCACTTGCTGGACCAGTTCATCAACAGAAGTAATTACCTGAGCTTGCTCCAAACCTGAAGAGTGTGACAGAAATGCTTTGAGAGTTTCTAGCGTTACTGCATCTGTCCCTTGAATCTGAATTTGAATATCACCCGTTACAATTACCGCACCGTCTGCACTTCCGCCCAATGCAACCGCTCTATCTCCAGTTGCCAATGTTGCCTGCCCTGCAGCGATCGCCAACAGTAACTGCTGCATTTCTATTTCAGAAAGCTTGCTTTCAACAAGCTGTCTAATTCTGGCTTCGAGAGGCTCCACCATCACTTAATTTTTCCAATGGTTACTTTATCTCTGTTTTGATCAAGTAGTATCAGGAAATTTTGAATAGTAGTTCTTAGCTTTTTCCCTACGCTTCCTCTAAAGTTATCCCAAAAACTCAATGCCTTATTGTAGTATTATTGGCTAGCTCAATTTGTAAACTGTTTAAGCCCTGCAGGGTAATCATCGCCAAGAGCATTTGCTTATTTTGTAGCAAGAACTGGTATTGCAGGAATGCCCAAGCATTAGGATTTGATTTTGTTGCTGCACCCTCTACTCCAATTGTTTCTTAGAAAAGGGACGAAAACATTTCTTTAAACTGTTTGTTCTAACTGCGTCAGTGAAATAAGTTTATTTTGCTCGTGCAACCTGGTTTCAACCAGCTTGGCAAATCGCTGAAACCGTTCGGCATCGACTGATGTAACTCTGGTAGCTTCAGGAAAAATCTTATCTTGCTCAAGTTTCATGATAATGCCCCTTCCATACGCAAAGATTTCTTGAGGTAGAACTGCCCTATCTTCTAGAGTCGGTTGGATTCCACGTCCAGATGCCAGAGCATAAAGGGTTTCATCACGGCTAAACAGGGTGTAATCTTTCTTTCCTTCAAAACAAGTTCCGCCTGCTAACGGTTCACCTAAGCTGGAAAGGATCGTTTTGGCATGGTTTGCGATCGCCCACACCTGTTCTTGCCATTTTGCTTGGTCGCGCTCCATTGCAGTCAGGTCGCGATCGCTCAACGGTTGTCCTTGCCTGAACGCTTTACCAATCTGTTCAATCTTCATTAGGTGATTATCAGACCGTCCAATATCCCTTGCCTGTCTGTACCATTCTCGTAAATCTTGCAGCGAGGGTTGTGCGGTAGTCTCTACGGGTTGCTCTAAAGATTGTTGAAGCTGTGTTTCCAGGGTTTGCCAAGTTGGATCAAGGACTGGTAACTGGAGTTTTGCTTCTTCATAGGAATTGAGTGAGAACAAAACAGTTTGTTCTTCTAATTCAATGCTGTGATAGTTACTTTCATGTTCAGAAAATACCCCTTCTAAACTTAGATCGTTGTTATCAAGTAATAGATTTTGAGTTATATCTTGACTATTTTGAAGTGATTCAAGTTGTTTCTGCCATTGTAGTTTTGCTGCTTCGGCAAAGCATTGATCCAGAATATTTCGTGCAAACAGTTGGGCAAATGGGCGATCGTATCCTCTTGACTCTCCACCATTAAACGGGTTCTGAGTTGCAATCTCTTTCAATTGCAGTTGTCCATCTTCTCGAATATTAAAGACCATTTCTGAGTCGATAAAGATATCTCCGTTTTGACTCAAGTAGTGGGTCAGGTATAACTCGTTGATGTGTCGCTCAATGACCAGAGGGATGTAGGGAGTATTCTCAATTCTCAAGTGGAAATCATCACCAGTCATCACAGCTTCAAGTAGCTCAGCTTGTTGCAGGAATCTGGCAATATTTTTCTCAGCCCTGGCGGATTGTATTTCGGGGGGCGCAATTTGAGCCAGATGAGGCATGGGCTGTGGTTCTTTAGAGAAGTCATCTGTGACTGGCTCATGCAGAATTAGAGGAATCGTTGGTTCACTTTCATAGCCTTGAAAAGGTTCAGGAATAGGTGAGGAACTTGGGGTGTTGGAACCCCGTAATTCCTCTCCAGCTAACGAGTTTGTTTCCTGAACTGGCTCTACTGAAACCTGCTCTAATTCTGGTAACTTAATCCCCAGGTAATCTCGTGCTTGATCCTTGAAATCGAAGGCTGAAAGGGTGTGCCCCTTGTCTTTCATTACAACTGAGAGAACGTGATCAATGCGGTCTGCTGGAACAATCAATTCCATGCGATCGCTCACCGAATAAAACTCATTTTCAGCCGCTTGCATGATGTCTTGATCCAGGGAAAAGCGATCGCCCACACCCGACTTTGGAGTTTGTAGAACAAATCCGGTTGCTGCACCATTGCTCAGTCTTGCAGATGCCTGCGTTTTAATCGTCAGGAGTTCATCCAGAGTTTTGACAGAACCTTTGTTTTGAGTGATGTCGGTCAGGAATGCTTTGACCTGATGAGGCTCATGGAAGGCGACGGGTTCTGCCCGAATCGATTCTTGAATGTCAAAGCTGGCGGGCATGATTAAGCCCTGTCGAATATTGCCCTGGCAATCGCTGTAGTTGATGAATTTACCATTCGGATATTTCTCATATGCTTTTAGCAGGTTGCCGCTGAAAATCTGTGCCTCTCGCCGCTGCTCCGCCTGCCGCAAATCAAATGCCTGGTAAATATCCTCACCATTCCAGTTCGTATCCTGAGCCGTAATCGTGATGCAGAGATTCTCCTTACCTCGATTAAAGCGGGTCAGCGGAATCGTAATTGTTCTTGCCTGGTTGTCAGTCAAGATTTGCGCTCGCCAATTGGTTGGAGCGGCAGGGCTACCCTCGTGCCCTTTTTGCCAGATTTTAGCAACCACACCATAGGTGATATTGCCTTCCGGGGAAACGACTCGAACAGGTTGACCCGGTGGAAATTTCCAAAGCAGGGAGGTGACGTGCGCCAGTTGTTTCTTGAGGCGATCGTTGGCTTTGTCACGGCTATAGGGGTCAAATTTATTCTGGAGGAGGTGCGATCGATACTCTTTCAAATCTTGCCGAAGCTGGTCGATCGACTCTCTCGCGTGTTGTTTTGCTTGATGTTTGACCTGATCGAAATCATGGTCATCCACCTGTTTGACTGGCTCCAGTCTCAGATTCTCACGCACCAGGTTAATCACCTGAAGCTGAGTCAGAGGCTTTACTGGAACTTTGGTATCGGTCACGTCTAAATAGACCGGACCCGTAAACTCGTTTTGAATGCTGGACGTATCAGGAATAACTTCCATCCGGGCAATGACTTTGGCATCCAAATCGAGCTGTTCGGCACGAAGAATGCTTTCACCCATTGCCTCTTTTTGAGCAATCAGGTCCAGGGTTTCGGTCTCAATTAGCGTGTACAGGTTCTCCTGCTCATTGATAGACAGCAGTGGAATTCGTCCCGTCACGCGGCTGATCAGTTCCGTCTCCGACTCACCCTGGAGGTTATCGGTGGGGTAGGCTAGTTTGGCATCCAGTTCTGGATTATCCTCCAATAGTTCGCCAATTACCTCCTCTCCGTAGGGATTCATGAAATCCACTACATCTGAGACAGAGAGGGCAGAATCACGAGCAGCGGTGGTATTAGCATTGAGCATCGCCATCTTCTTGGAAAGGATGGCTCCCAAACGCTTCTCCGCAGGGAGATCCGACATCAGCAGCGTGATCTTGGGTTCCACAACCTGACCAAACCGATTGACGCGCCCAAGCATCTGCATCACCTGATTAATGTCCCGCTCTGCCTGCGCCACAATCAGATGCCGTTGCCGTTGGTCTGCAAACTTCTCAGAAGCATGAAGGTTAATTCCCGTTGCACCCGATCGGTTGAGAATTAGAACATCCAGATCGCCTGCATTAAAGCGACCGACGGTATCCACCTTTGCCTGAGCAGTAGTCTCCTTACTGGAGCGACGACCATAGCCAATCTCACCACTGGTTGTGTAGTCGATGACGTTCTCCCGCCCAGTAATCTCATCAACCTGATAGCCTTCCTGAGTCAGCCGCCAGCGAATGTAATCAATCGAGCTGAGGGGGATGCTTGAAAGATCAATGTTATCAACGAGTTCCCTAGCTTCGTCGTAAGCAGCTAGAGCGTCTGCGCCCAACTCTTCATCGGTTAATCGTCGTCGGGTTTGTAGCCCTTCATGGTTTTTGATCACCACATCCCGTGATCGCTCCAGGTATCGTCCCAGGACATCGCCAAAGGTGATGGTGATAGGATCGCCCGGAGTTAGCCCGTTATCCTCTGCGTATTGTCCAATGAAGGCATCCATTGTAGAGGCGACGGCAATCACAGGCTTTTCACCTCGTCCAATGGAGGCGATCGCCTCCTGTACCGTTGCTTCAGCTTTCTGACACAGCAATCCCTGGTCAATGACGTTGTGCATCAGCGAGGTGAAGTTAGTGGATTTGGCTCCTACCTGCCCAATGGCATTGTCTTCCCCCAGTTGCTTTGCCTCTTTTTTGAGTTCCTTGCTGAGTTGCTTAACTGCCTTCTGCTTGGCAAGGTCAAACTGACTGATGCTCCGCATGATGGCAGAAATGCTGTCTGCGGTTTCGCGATTCACTGGAACTACTTTCGCTTCAAAGGAAACGCCTTCAAACGATCGCTCCCGCCTCAGCAACTGACCAGACGCAACAAACTTGGTTGCCATCATCTGCTGAAGGGGAATGCCACCATCCTTGAGCGTTCGTTGCAGACTGGAAAGGTTGGAGACAGCTTCAGCCGCATCAGAGCGACGAGCATAGAGATCCATCACAGCAGGATCTTTGGTTGCCGTGGCACTCATAAAGACGGCTCCGGCACTGCGATCGACAAGTTCTCGCACAAATTCAGCGCGATCAGGTGCAGCACTGTTACTTTTCCATGCTGTGTCGCTGATGCTGCCGCCTGCTTCGTGTGCCTCATCAAAGATGAAGATGGCTTGGGGGGCAATCGCCCGGAAGAACTCCCGTCGAAGGGGTTCCTTGCCATCATTCACTGTTTGAAGTTGGCTGTAGGTGGTGAAGACAGCATTGTAAGCAAGCCCTAAATTACCCTGCTGCATAATCCTGAGCATTTCCGCATCCTGCTCGGCAGGAGAGCCTGTTCGTAGCCGTTGCCCATCGCTGGAAGTCAGACTTAAATTGTTGTTGGTCATAAAGGGACGGACTCCAGGCTTTCCAATATCTGCCAGGTCAGTCAGCATGGAGGTGTAGAGGTTCGGCTTTTGGGTGACGAAGACCGGAATGTAGCCCTGGTTGATGGCATCGACAATATTGCTGGCTCCGAAGCGTCCCTTTCCATTTCCGGTCTGATCACCGTTGAGGAATACCTTGCCGCGATCGCGCTGATGGAATGCCAGGGCAACCGCATCAATCTGCTCGGCATAGAGGTATTTCCACAGTTCTTCCTTCGACTCATAACCTAACCGCTGCCGGACGAATTCATCAATGTCGCCCTGTTGCTGCTCCAGTTTATCCAGGGCAAGCTGAGCAGCCGTTGCCATATTGGTTGGAATTAGAGTTCCAGGCGATCTACCCTGACTACGGGGAAGATACGCAGCGTGAAGCGGTTGAGAATCTGGGGTGAGATTCTCAGGTTCAAGTGGTGCCATTGATTGAATCCTTTGTGGGTATGTTGTTGAGGCGGTTATTCCATCCCAGAGGTCAGTTCCCTCACCCAGTCCTGGAGGGTCATCTGGTTGTGTTCCTCTATCCACTGCTGCTGAGTCTGTAAATCGACTGGATGGATGACGATCGGAAAATTCAGTTTTGGATTGCTCAATTGAAATTTGGTCTTGAAGGTTTCGTTGCGGTGCAGCAGTGTTTCTACCCACTCCTGCATCCACCACCACAGGGGCTGGAGTTCCTGCGTTTGGGAGTCCTCGTACAGTTCCGGTGGCTCCTGAAGATATAACACCTTTAAGGCTTGAGCCAATCGTTGGTGAACCTGGAGTTGATTGTCCCCAGTTGTGGTCATCCAGGTCTGGATCATCCATTGAAGACGAAGGGACATCAGGCGATCGTAATCCCGTCGGCTCAGTTGTTCGATCTCGACTGGCATCTTGACTAGAAAGAGAGATGGATTGCCTGGTTCTTCTGGTTTCCAAATCAGAGGAAACTTCTCGTAATCCTGAATCGTTACCTGTTTGCTGATGGATGGGTTCATCGGGCAGTCGCTCCTTGAGTGCGTCAAATGATTTATAAATGGTTGGAACCCTGGCAGCAGGCAAGGTTTGCTGAGACTGCCCTCGCCCTGCAATCACGATGACATCAATCGGAAAACCTGCACCCTGTTTTCGGTAGAGGTTGCCCCAAATAGAGAAATGCTGCGTGACGTTGTATTGCTGGTAGAGGGCGTAGAAAAATCCGCGAGTTTCGATGCTGTTGTAGCGATTCGATCTCCGCTCCTCATCCTCACCCAGCTTGCCGCCCAGAATCAACACTGCCCGACCGTCATCTTTCATTGCCTCCAATGCGCGAAAGGCGATCGCCTGGTCAATCTGGGTTGTACCTCGACGATTGCCGGGAATAGCAAATCGTTGCACTTGCCCTGCCAAATCACGAACAGAACCAAAGGGTGGATTGCAGATGACGCGATCGACCTGTTTAGTAGGACGATAACTACTGGCATCTCGTTGAGTCAGTTGGTGGTAGCCTCTGGTAGCCAATTCAGTGAAGCGATCGCCATTCAATTCATTAGCAATCACTTTTTGAGGATTGGCAGTAATCAGCAGTGCGCCATTACCAGCAGTAGGTTCATAAACGGTAGTTTCTAGAGTGATGCCAGCCAGCGTGGAGGCAAGGTAGGCGATCGGGATAGGGGTGCTATAAGCCTGCTGGAGAACGGAGGTAGAAGAGCGAACGCTGAGGGTAGGCTGGTGTTCCAGCAGATTAACCAGTCGATCATACGCCTGATGAGTCGTGTCACTCTGCTGAATCAGAAGTGGAGCAACTCGAACAACAGCCGCTTCCATTGCCTCATCCACTAATTTTGTCAGTGGGCTACCTGGAGGAATTGCTTCACGTAGAACTTCCTCTGCCTGTCTTCGAGCCTCATTAATTCGGTTGTAACTTCCACCTTGCAGCAAAAAACTGTGGAATGCCCAAATTAGGGCTTCCTTAAGGCGATCGGACATAGGGAGAAGATTCAGTCAGGTCTTGAATCAATGCCGAAGATTTGATCCAGTTTCACTTCAATGTCTGGGTCTTCCTCACGTGAGATAGGAGCTACAGTATCATCGTCATAATCTATCTCTTCAGATAAGGTAGACAGACGGGTTTGTAATACTTGAAACCAGTTTTGTGAGTCTGTTGGGTGCTGGTTCTTCATAAGTTTTCCTTGCCTGGAATTGCTACTACCTTGCGAGTCTAGGGAGTTCATCTGACTGTGCCGTAGAAATCATCTGCAAATCGTGTGACAAATTAAGCTAGAACTGCACTTGCTTAAGACTATATAACTACTGACTTCATCCTTAAAGAAATGTATTAATCTTGATTCAAAATGAATTGACAAGCAAAAATCGGTTTCTCGATCGTAATGCTAGCCACCAGCCCCTAAGAATTATGGTTAAGTCAGCAGCCTTGAAGCCACCAAATTCCTACCTAACAACTTTGTTGCCTTTTGTTGGATTTGCCACATTGTCTTTCTTTAATCCAGTATTACCTACGAAAGCAGAAGATTTCCCCTTAGCAAGGCGGTTACGCGAAACGAGGGAATGCTCCGGATGCAACCTGAGGGATGCTGACTTAAGGAGGGCTTACTTACGATCTGCGAATCTCAGTGACGCAAATCTTCGGAGTGCTGATCTTAGGGGTGCTGATTTGCAAAATGCCTATTTGCAAGATGCTGATCTTAGAGATGCTGATCTCAGGAATGCGGATTTAAGAGGGGCGAACTTGGAAGGGGCAGATTTGAGGGGAACTAATCTTACGCAAACTCAAACTGATGCAAGTACAGTTTTAGACGAACAATGGTGCCAAGTTTGGCTTTCTGTCAATAGTCCCAATTCAACACAAGATCGGCTCAATCAAGTTCATACTTATCCTCAAAGCTGTACTAATCTAAGCTCCAACGACCCAGTTAGTCTGCCAGAAGGAGCTAATTTGAGCCATGCCAACTTAAGCGGAGTAAACATTGAAATTGGTAGTAATTTGAGGGAAATCAATTTAAGTAGTACTAGTCTGCAAGGTGCTTATTTAGTCGGAGCAGATTTGCAAGATGCTGACTTGTTTGCGGCTAATCTCCGGGATGCAGACTTAAGTAGTCAATCAACAGGTGTTGAGAATCATCGAGCAAATTTGAGCCGCAGTGATTTGAGGTTTGCCAATTTAGAAAGTGCAAATCTTAGTTCTGCTAGCTTAAGCGGAACTAATTTAAGTAATGCCACGCTTAGAGGAGCTACTCTTCATCATGTTGATCTAACAAATGCAAACTTGCAAGGAGCAGATCTAAGTGGGATTGGCTTAGTTAGCCAAAATCAGGAAGATAATGGTTGTCCTGAAATTTCCTCCTTCGAAGGATGTGCTACTAATTTGACTGAAGCAAATTTAGCTGGGGCGAATTTATCCAATGCTAATCTTAGTCGAGTAAGTCTAAATCAAGCTGAATTACCAGGAGTTGACTTTGATAGCAACACTAATTTAAGTTTTGCTGATCTCAGGGGAACCAACTTGAGTGGATTTAACCTCAGCGGAATGAATTTACAAAATGCAATTCTCAATGGTTTAAACCTAAGTAATGCCAATTTGAGCGGTAGTGATCTTGATAGCGCGCAGTTAATTGGTACGAATCTTAGAAATACAAATCTTAGTCATGCCAATTTCACTAGTGCTGATTTAAGTCAAGCAAATTTAATTAATGCAGATTTACAGGATGCTACTCTTCAAGGAGCAATTTTGATTGATGCAGATCTAAGTGGAGCAAATTTACAAGGAGCAGATTTAAGCAATGCTGTCTTAAGTAGTAATCAACTAGAAGCAGCAAATTTATGTGGGGCTATTATGCCTAATGGCGATCGCTAATGTTTGTTGAGAATAATTCTACTTCTCTAAATCAAGACCAAATTCTTCTATGGTTGACCAACATTTTCCAGGCTTGCCTTCCGATCCTCTAAAACGGTTACGTGTTCATGACAATTTAATCATCAATGCTGAACGCTGGTCGCAAGCTCATAATTATCATCGCGATCGCCAAAATATTCACTATCAAGCGCTCAATCAAGCTGGTATTCTTTATGGTCTAGGTGTCAAAGTACTTGATAAACCTCCTGAGTATAGCTCCAAGGAGATTCAACAAAGGGATAAAAATAGAAAAGAAAAGAGATGGCTTGAGATTCAACCAGGAATTGCTATCGACTATAGAGGTCATCCTATTGTAGTCACGGCTGAACCTCAAGCTAATCGTGTTCTGCGTATTGCGGTTGATCCACCTAATGCAAAAGATAACCTTTTTATCTATATCGTAGTAAGTTACGTTGATCCAGACGAACTGGATTCTGAAACAGAAGAGATTTTTGCCCAAGAGCAATTTCGATTTGACCAAAAAATTAGCTCTAGTGAGGATGTTAATCCTCTTAGCTACCAAGATATTGAACTCTGTCGCATTAAACTTCAAGCTGGAATACTTGAATTGAAGCCACCAAAAGATGTTTTATCTCCCAATGCAAACGAAATTGATCTTCGATATCGGCAGCACGTTCAACCTAGAACGCAATTCCAAGTAGAGGTTGGAACTCTCTCTGAGCTTGAGCCTAGCAGCTGTGAAAACTTTAACTGTTTAATGCGATCGCTCTCAGCTCTTTATCCACAGATGAACGGTGTATTAAACCCAGCATCTATAGAGCTATCGGCTTTAGAGCAACGGATCAAATGTGATTTGCTGTACCTAGAAAGTCAGAAATTCCTAGATTTAAAGGATGAGCAGCTTAAGATTCTTAGGCGATATTGCCAAAAGGGAGGCAATGTCTTGGTAGAAATCTTTACAGATATAGATATTCAAAATATAGAAAGTCGAGTTCAAGAAGGAGAAGGAAATCCAGAACTGTTCTCAAATTGGGACGCATTAGCCCGTGAAAATTCACCTATTCATCCATTGCGGATTGAACCTTTTACATTTCCTAAAGAACGACCAGGTTTTATTCAGGAGTTCTTTGTATACGGAGGTTTCATCGGAATAAAAGGAAAATTGTCAGAGTCTTGGGGAGTGCGAAGTGACTCGAATCGTGAACTCACTCGAACTGCTCAAGAATTTGGAATTAATATTCTTCATTTTGCATGGCAAAGACGGTATTTCTCCCAGCTAGTACATTAGGAAAGTGGTAACGGAAGGGTAAATAATCGATAGGCAAAGTCGATTTCTGAAGAAAAGGGTGTATCGTATGCCAAATTGGATCAAAGTCGATGTTTCCAAGCGTAAATTAACATTAGTTCCTGATTCTTCATGGTGCTTTCAACCAACTGATAATCTGGATGTTAACAATCAAGACAAACGTGAATTTGAAGTTGTCGTTGTGAATGCTAGTAACAAATTTGCTAGTTTTCAAATTGATTTAGGAGTAGATGAAAGTAGCCTAACTAATAAAATTAAAGGATATGCAACTGAGCTTGACGACAAATGGTATGTAGTTGAGCCTGCAATTTGTGCTAAAAAACCACCGGGCGATCGCACTGTCTTTCGAGTTGTAGTTACAAAATCCCCAATCCCAACTTATAAAACTACGATTCCTATCACAATTAAGGTATTTTCCGTTGAGTTTGACACGTTATCTACTACACAAACTATTGCATTACAGATTGAGGAACCCAAAGAACGTCTTAAAATTGAACTGCCACAAAAATATTTTAGTGTTTATCCTGGAGATAGGATCAATGTTCCTGTCTCAATTTACAACTCTAGTCCAGAAACCATAAAGGCTGCTGTAAGATTGACAGGTTTAGACCAGCGGTGGTTTAAAAAGAGTGCTGAACAAAAGTGGTTTGAGAAAGATAATGAACGTGGTATTGAGAAATTATTTGAGATTCCTCCAAGAAGTGTTCAAGAAGAAGTTTTTTATTGTAGACCTTCAAACGATAAAAACTCATTACCAGAGAGCAAAGTTTATCGTTTTGATATCCAGGTCAAGGAAGGGCAAAACTATAAGACTAGTGGTTTCGGGGAAATAAAAGTTTTACCTTATGGGCGAATTCTGTTTGAATGCAAAGAAGTAGAGCATATAACTCCATCATCAAGACAAGAGACAAAGGGGAAACTTTATCAAGCAAAATTTAATTTTGAATTTATCAATGAAAGTAATCTCCCTAATAATCTCCTCGCCACAAGAATTCAACTTGAAATTAGAGAAATAAGTCAGAACCAACAGGAAGCTACTACTAATTCAAGCTCCTCAAAACCTAAGCTTTTGTATTTATCCGAGGAATTACGAGCACAGGAACGCCTTCCTAAAGAAATTGATCTTATCATTCCTTACAAAATAACAAAACACCGTCATCGCTTTTTAAGGCAAACATACTTGTTTGAAGCCAAATTAAATTTACTTGATATTGAAGAATCATCTACTAATGCTATTTATCCTGATCCTAGTACTCAAATTATCAAAATTCAGGTACTACCTCGGTTTCCGTTATGGCTATTGCTAGGACTGGGAGGAATACTATTATTCCTAGTATGGTTGCTTTCATTGCTACCGTATTCTGGTGTCGGTCACAAAGCCCCAGTTACTTCAGTTCGCTTGAATGGGCTTGGCAACACTGTTTTCAGCGGATCGGACGATCGCACTCTTCGTCGCTGGGATATAGACTCTTCAAACGGGATATTTGATCGCCATCGTCTCTCGCAGGAAACCATCATGGGGGATGAGTCAGAATCAGAAATTGACAAAGCTATTCGAGTGATTCGGGTAAATCCGTTTCAGAATGAGCAAGTGGTGATTGGCTTAGAAAATGGAGACATCCAACTGTGGCAAGTTTCTCCTCCTCAAAGAATTGGTGTGGCTCCTGGTGGAGGCGATCGCATCTTTGATCTGGATTTTACTCAAGACGGGAAACAACTATTCGGTGGATATGGTAGTGGCTTGGTTCGCCAATGGAATGTTAGTCAATCAAGCATTCCTCTAAATAAATCTCGCTCCTTACCGAGGCAGGAAGCTATTTATGCCTTGGCGGTAATTAACTCATTGTCCGATGATCAATCACCAATACTGGCGGTTGCAGGTCAATACAATCAAATTTATTTCTGGAACTGGCAACGCAATATTTTATATCAGGCAAATTACACCTACGAACCGAGTGGAATTGAGTTTTCAATTCCACCCATTACAGGTAGATATGACTATATTAATAGCCTAGCTGTCGATAGAAACTATTCTCGATTAGTATCAGCTGACAACCGAGGATTTGTTACCGTATGGGATTTGGATGAGGTGCGACAATGTATTAGCAACACTCAGATTAGTAGAGAAGGAGCTAGTGAATTAAACTGTAAAACTGAGGAAATTATTCAGGGTCAATGGACAGATCCTCAAGGTGGTGGATCTATCCGATCCGTTGCTTTATCAGATAATGCTTGTTACTTAGCAACCGCAGGAGATGATGGAAGGATACTACTCTGGTTCCTGAAGCAGAATGGGAATAACTCTTCAAATGAACCTGAGCAATTAGCTCACTTTCCTGAGCAACCGTTGAGAACTGTTGATATTCATCAACCCGATGATGATCATGTATTGGTTGTGTTTGGTTTCAATGATCAAGTAAGAGTACGTCGCCATACACTTACTCAAGATCAAAAGTGTGAATCACCAGATTAGAGTGCATCACCCCAAAGTAAATAGCTATGACTATCAACAGTGTTAGCAGAAATATATCAATTGACATTGATGGCGGTAGTGACGGAAGACCAGGATTGCCTTCTGATATAAGAACCATCACGATAAAAAATCGTGGGGACAAAACAGCAAGGGTTGAACTAAGAATTGAGCCTGAACCTGGTAGTCCCAAATCAGAGCAGTTGTATCGCTGGAGGGTTTTTAGTAGCCTCAGTCCCATTACAGTGAAGAGTAGGGAAGATGTTAAAGTGACTCTACGCTTTGATATCCCTCGAAATGCGGAACCAGGATTTTATAGCTATAACATTTGTGCACAATCACCGGATTATCCTGGAGAGATGATTCAACGTGCACAATCACTTAGAGTTTTGCCATCACAGGACTCATTCGCACGAATTGAACCGGACTTTATACTTGATCCTCCAGTAGATTCGGAAAAACCTTTTATTTTTGATCCTGAAAAAGGCATTATCGCTCATCAGGTAAGAGTGCACGTAAAAAACCGTTTAGACCGAGCCGATCGCTTCTTCCTAAAATGCCCAGAGCTAGATTCAAAGTGGTACACTATCCAGCCTGAAAGTGCTTTGTTTGAAGGTTTACCGCTTAATCCAGGAGAAGAAAGCGATTTTATAGTATTGCTATGTCCTCCTAAACACACCCCCGCAGGTCACTACTCTTCTACGCTGCGCCTAATCTCTCATGAGCAGAATGATCTTGTTTTACTTGACATTATCTATTTAAGAATTGAACTTGATGATCGCATCGTAGTTGATCTCCAACCTGTTTCACGTAAATTTCCTTCTGTAGATCCGTCATTTAAACTCAATGTTCACAATCTGGGGAATGTTCCTCGTGAAATCAAATTTGATGTTAACGATGAGGATAATTTATTTGCCTACTCAGTAGGTCGATTACACACGCTATCGACCGGACAAACCGTTAATGAAGACGAACAAACATCTCAATATTTTGAACCCATTGATTCATTACTAATTGTGCCTGGTGGGAGAGATGCCCTCACAATTCTTCCTCGAGTACGAAGAAAGCGCAAACGTTCCTGGCGAGGTAAAGGGCGAGAGGTCAATTTCAACGTCGCCTTAGAGAATTTAGGTAATGAAGAACTTGCTCTTCCTGAACCGCAACAAGGAACAATTCTCTGGCTACCTTATCCATCTCTACTGCGCTGGCTTTTGATTTTGTCATTAGCAGGGTTGGTTTTAACTGCGATCGCCTCAGTTGCCTATTGGTTGGTATGGAAGCTAATTGTCCAACCTAGTTTACAACCCAAAATTTCAGAATTCTCTACTACTGCGGAGTCGTACAAGGCAAATGGCAGTAATCCTATTCGTTTAAATTGGCAGATTCAAAATTCAAATAGGATGGATTATGCTGCTGTAACATACTATCTCCCAATTGGAAGCCAGCCATCTCAAGATGAAGACAAGCTATTAGAGCCAGTCATTATCGAAAGTCAGCCATCTCAAGATGAAGACAAGCCATCTCAAAATGAAGACAAGCCATTAGAGGTCATTTTTAGCCGAAATCAATTAATGCGGGAATCCAGTTGTAAGGAAGTAGACTATCAACGTTCTAATCTCATTCAATCTTTACTTTGGCTTTATAGAAATACTTATGATGAAGCTAAAACAAGTTATGCAGAAGCCAAAACTATCATATGCAATGGACTTTTTGCTCAGGCTCTGACAGATGAAACTGCATCTAATTCCACTGAGTCAGCTAACCCAACAAAAGAACTTAGCACTATAGGCTTGAAACCTGGAGATTACACAGTTCAACTTGATGTCTACAAACCTCCTTCTCCCACACTAGGAACAGTTACAACTGGTTTAGGTGCGCCTTTTAGCTCCCAAACAGTAGAAATACAAATTACGCCTGCTGATCCGTCTGAGATCTTATATTTCTTTTCAAAGGTGCCTGCCTACCGTCAGATTGATCCTGCAAGTCCCAGTCCTGTAGCAACAGATGCGAGAACAACGGAAAAGGAATCAACAGGAAACGCATCAGAAGGACAGAATGCAACCTCACCTCAACCTATTCCTTCTCCTGTTGACTTACCGTCAGTTCCAATTCAGCTTAACTGGGTTATTAGCAATCGATCGCAGATTAGAAGGCTTGAGCTAAGTTACATCGGAGTGGCAGCCGACGGATCGATTATTCAGAGCGATCACAATCAAGTGATTTCTTATGACATGACCAATGGTATACCAGCAGAACTTGAATCAGTGTGTAACTCCTCAGAGGATGCACAAACTGATCCACAAGGTACTTCTCAAAACAACGATAAGCTTCCAGAAGATGATCGCCTGATCTGTCAAGATGTTTCTGTGCCAGAGGTTGAGATACCAGGTAAGTATACATTTACGTTGACCGTGGTAATGGAAGAGCAACCAACAAGTCGAGTGACAAAAAATAGTGAGCCGGTTGAAATTCGTCCGTTATTGCCTCAAATTCAATCATTTAAGGTTAATGGTCAAGATGTCGAACGGGTGCCTCAGTTGGTCTATCTTATCAATCCTGCACGAGGTCCTATCGATGTTGTTTTTGAGTGGCAAGTCAGAGATCGAAATCGGATGACAGTTGAGTTGTTACCAACGCCAGGGCTGATTAATCCACAGCCAGAGTCGGTCAATGAGCCAGAACATATCATGTACTTGCTGAGTCCAACCCCTGGACGAACAACATTCATGCTTCAAGTGACAAATCAGGCGGGTGAGAAGGTTAGTCGTACAGTAACGATTGAAACGGCTGAATACGTTGCTTCACCCCAGCCTGCTGCTTCACCCGCTACACCATTACCTCCTAATGTAGGGGTTCCTAGTTCGCCTACCTCACCGGGAGAACTGCCATTGTACGAGTTCCCACCTCGACCCAATTAAGGATTATTTTCACTACGCTAAAAAGCGATCGCACCACTATATATCTTTGCAATGCTCTATATTTTTTCTCGTAACCTATATGGGAGTAAGGTTAAGAGCAGCATTGAATCAATCCTTTCCACCATGATCGCACAGGCAGAGGGCATCGCCTTCAACAGTTGGCGGGGGTGTTGCGCGTTGGGTTTCGTTGCCTCAATCCAACCTACGGGCGAGCGATCGCATTACAATTTAAGAAAATCTAAAGATGGCTACTGATATGGTGCTGATCCCTATCACCCTGGAACAATTGATTACGGCTGTGCAACAATTGTCACCAGTGGAGCAGGCGCAGCTTGCAAAAGCTTTAGTTGAAGCAGGATTACGCTCAGATTTGGCTGCCTTAATTCAAGAACTTTATGCCCAACCGCCTGATGATGATATTACAGACGATGACATCAGATCTGAAATTAGGGCTGTCCGTCAGCAATCTCAGCAAGTATGACAGTTCGAGTTGTCATCGACACCAATATTTGGATTCGTATTCTGCTGAGAGGACGAGTGACATTACCCATCTTGGACGTATTTAACGAGAATAAATTTCAGTTGGTCATGAGTCACGCCTTGATGGATGAACTTCATCTCGTTGCCGAGATCCAAAAGACCTACCCGTGCTGGCTACGGCGATCGATGGTGAAGCCGCAATCATTGTGTCTGGGGATGATGATTTACGAGCTGATGATGAATTGAGGGCAGCGATGGAAGCTCACGGTATTCAATTGTTGGGTGTTCAGTCTTTCTTATCTTATTTTAAAGAAAGCCAGTAAGGAAAGCCGTGGTGCGATCGCACAAGATCAGAGATTGCTTTTTCCCACACTCTCGCACGATAGCGAAGCACTGACTTGTCAGTTCGCCTCTTCCCATCCCACCCGGATCGCACTATTTAGGCGATCGCTGCGGGGCAACCATGCTCTACCTGAAACGATTTTGGCTTCTCGCCGGAAGCACCGAGAATGTGATGTCTGGCAATGCCGATTTTGGGAACACCCGATTTGGGATGAGCATGATTTACAAGTTGAGAGAGGATAGTCACCCTATTCTGAAAATACATCCTGCAAATTACGATAACCGTTGACAACTCGAAGGATTTCGACATCATCGTCTATCACACGGTAAAAGATGATGTAATTCATCATTAATAATCCGCGTAAGCCAGGTCTAAGGTAAGCGTAGGATTTGCCAATGTAGGGATAACGAGCGAGTTGGGTGCATTTTTGGTTGAAGGCTTCTACGAAACGATCGCCTGCATCAACACTCTGTGCTAGAAAATGGTCGGAAATTTCGTCTAGATCTTGACTAGCTGGAAGGGTAATCCGCAGATTTTTCATGCAGAGGCAGTTTTGGCGGCGTTGACCTTTTGACGAAGTCGAGCCAGCACATTATCTGCGTCTAAAACATCACCTTGCTCTGCAGCCCGGACACCTGCATCAAGCTTGAGACGGGTTTGTTCAACCCAGGCTAAGTAGTCTGGATTGGCATCTGAGTCTGGTTGACTAATCTCATCGGCAAGAAGGACAAGCGCAGTGTCGATCGCATCCTCCAGGGATGCGTAGCCACCTTGTTGCGAGAGGCGTTCGAGAATTTTGCTTTGCTCGGCACTTAGGGTGATTTGCATGGCGGTTTAGCAGTAGGAAAATCTGGATACCCGGTTGGAGTAGCGGAACCCTTTTAGATAACGTGATACTGCAATGATACAGATTTTTGGGTGGGAAAGTAGGGAGTAAATGGCGATCGCACTACAAGGCAAGCGATCGCGCTACGGCAAAGGGCGTTGGCGAATCTGATCGCGCTCTACCACCGTAAACCACCCTTCAAATTGCAATCCTTCAGTCTGCAATAAATTTAACAATAGCTGAGCTGGCTCCTCTGGGGTATGGGGACGAAACCGCAAGTACATGACACCCGTTGGCGATGGCAACCTCAAGCGATAGATCAGTTCACCATAGTCACGATCGAAGGTTAGAATCACCCGTTGCTCATCAGTTGCACGGGTAAGAACTTCTGGATCTTCCATTCCTGGCGAGTCTTCAGTCATCGAAGCAACATCGTAGCCTGCTTGCCGTAAAAGCCTCACACTTGGTAAGGGAAAATTCTCATTTGCCAGAAACCGCATCATCCTGCCTCAGCAGACAGCAATGGCGTGTAGAACACATCTTCTTTGAGACACTCGGCAGCAAAGGCAAAAACGGCTTGAATGGCGATCACACTCAGCGTTGGGTAGCTTTCCAGGATTTGCTGCTGCGTCCAACCTTCAGAAAACAATCCCAGAATGAATTCTACGGATAGGCGTGTTCCTTTAACAACAGGCTTTCCAAGCAGAATTTTAGGGTCTGAATGAATATAAGTTTTCCAGTCCATGCTAGTTTGCTTTATGGATTTTGAATCCATTATGGGCGATCGCACTGTGTCTAGACCAGTAGCCCAGACCAGGATGTGTTAGCGTGGCGTAACGAACCGATAAACAAGTTTTGGAAGGGTGCGTTCCCAAGAAGGGGTTGAGTGAGTCATTGTGCGCTTGGAGAGGAACGCACCCTACAAGATGGGGATCGCTTATTACTTATTCTCATCTTTCCGACCTCCGAATTCCGAATTCCGAATTCCAAAGGATTGGCCGTTCTCCATTTCGGCTGTTGGTCTTATTCTCACCTTTCCGACCTCCGAATTCCGAATTCCGAATTCCAAAGGATTCCCCTACATCCCGCAGGATATTGGATACGAGTAGAGTGGATTAGCATGGCGTAATCCACCGTTCATAGACAGAAGGTGCATTACGCTGCCGCGAATGCACCCTACAAGATCGGCGATCACACTATGAATTGGTGCTACCATCATTTTTCACAGCAATTTCATCAAGGGCGTGAGATGTTTGTGGACCCACAACGCCGTCAGAAGGAATGATCTGTGGATCATGTTCTTTCTTAAATTTGGCAACTGCTAACCTAGTTTCCTCACTGTAAATACCATTTGCTTGAATAGGTATTCCAGCTTCATTAAGTGTTTCTTGCACCTTTTGGACTGCTTCAGCGTCCTTCTCCCCAACCAGCATTCGATACTCTCCTCGACCACAAGCTTCTAGAGTAGGCTGACCTGCAAAACGTTGGGAGCGAAATTGAGAAGGCTTTGATCCAGGTGGATTTTCTGGTAGGAGAGGTCCAAATAAAGGTTTCACATTTCTGAAGTTATTCTGTCTGACAGGTAGGTCATAATCGATAGTAATTGGTACATCCCTTGTAAGGCCCATATTTTCCAGTTTGCTCATAGGGATAGTAAGTTTTTTTTGAAAAAAATTACCCAAGTTTCCAGGGCAAAAATCCACAGTATCTTTGACGTGAACATGTGGTTCCCAATAGATTCGACCCGACATTCCTTTCGCCGAATCGACTGTGTCAACGTTAATAATGACCGGTCCGCTCAATACGCGGTCATCATCACCAAACAGATCACTGCCCTCACCCCTACGCCCGGTACCGCCAGCAATGTTTGCTGCCGCATTGAAGGGGTCATTGTAAAGGATATCAACATGTACAAGTACTATCGAACTTGGACCAATCGCCTCTTCAAGCGGAAGTTCAATACTAGTACCAGTAAATCCTTGCAGTATAATTGGCAAATTGAAGCGGATTGCGGTAAGGATCTTTCCATCAATTGCATTATAAGTATCTTCTATCGCACTTTTATCAACCTTGGCAGCTTCAGCAACGCAATCAGGAGCTTTAAAGTTAAATTCTTCTGAGGTTGCTGCAAAGTAAGTTTCCCAGACCGGTCTTACTTTACTACACTGAGTGTAAGTCTCGGTCAAGGAAGGAATTAGTGTCCTAAGCCTACCCCAATTAGCCTTTGCCAGTTCAGGATCTGGATAAGGTTTGCAAGGTGTATTCAAATCAGCAGCAGAGTCAGTTCGAGACTGTCCTATTGATGGGTCACCAGATGTAGCTGAAGACACAGGATTTGCATTAATTGATTTCTGTATTTCACTCTCTTTTTCACAATTTGAACACTTTTGCTGAATTGGCAATTGGTTGGATACTTGTTTTACTTGAACTGCTCTAGCTTGTTGCACTACATGCGTCAATTCATGAGCAGTCAACGCATCCTTCCCAGGAGCCTTCCCCGCACCAAAGTAAACGTCTTGTTTGTGGGTAAACGCCTGAGCATTCAAATCCCGGTTCATCTGTACCGCTTCGCTGTCGGTGTGAACCCGTACCTGGCTAAAGTCAGTGCGGAAGCGGGATTCCATGAAGCCTTTTACATCCTGGGGTAAGGGGCTGCCGCCACCCTTACTGCTATTCAACCGACTTTCCAGGTTGCCACCCGCCTGTAAGCTACCATCGGTTGCCCGTTGCAAGGATGGCTTTGTCTGTACAGCCTCCTCTTCTTCCGGCATCTCCTGTCGCTGCACCGTATTTGCCAGTGGTTTCGTCTGGACCTCTTCCTCCTCTAGCACGGCTTCCCGTTGAAGTGAGGGAGTGGGGAGTCGGGAGTCGGGAGTCGGGGATGCTTTGGTCTGTAGGGCTTCCTCTTCCTCTGGCATGGCTTCTCGTTGCAGGGTATTTGCTAGCCCTTTAGTCTGCACTTCCTCCTCTTCTGGCATTTCTTCCCGCTGCACCAGGGGTGTAATCGTTGCTGCTAAGGGTTTTGTCTGTAGCTCTTCTTCAGAGTCTGAGAGAGGTGAAAGGGCAAGGGGCAAGGGTGAAAGGTCGCTCCCTTCGCCTTTTCCCTTTTCCCCTTCCCCTAACGCACCTTCTTCTAACAAATATCCCGCTGGTTCAGGCATACTCATCACCTGAGCGGCAACGCGATCGGCTTCCTGCTCGTACGGGTCTCCTGGTTTGCCAACCGTTAACTTCGCTTGCACTGGAGAAACCGCAGGTTCTGGCGGGTAGAGCGGCATTGGCAAGATGCTGCGATGCCGTGGCATCATCTCATTGGGTTTTGTTTGAGCATCAGGTGGAAAATCAGATGCTACAAATGCTTTTGGATCAGACCACCAGTCGTCTGACTGTTCAGCATCCTCATCAACCTCCTCAAACGGGCGAGATTGAAATTGAGGCGATATCTTGAAGATAGACGGTGAATAGGTCGATGAACTATTTGCTTTGGAACCACTTGCTTTGGACCTCATGAACCCGCTCATAGCCCACCCCTGAAGTTTGAGTGTAGAGATAGATGTTTATATGATAGGGGGGAAAAGGGGAAAGGGTAAGGGGGAAAGGCGAAAGGTGAAAGGCGAAAGGCGGAGTATCCTATTCTTTTCGGGTATGTCAATTAAAGTATGGCTATTACCCTTTCCATCCGCCCGCGACTAAAGGGCGGGCTAACTGGCGAAGTCCATTGAAATGGACTAAAATCCTCTCCTAGTCTGCTTTGGCAGACTTTATATGACTAGCCCGCACTTTAGTCGCGGGTGGAGATAGAGCGAAGACAAAGCCTGTCTTTACACAAAATTCTGAACATACCCATTCTTTCCCCTTGTCCCTTTCCCCTTGTTCCCTTGTCCCTTTCCCCTTTCCCCCTTCCCCCCTCCTTAAGAGCCAATCAAAACAGTCGGCTCACCTACAGCAATGCTATTAACTGAAAGCGTTTCTTGAATTGTGTCAGTTTGACGACAGGCAGGCAAATCGTTGATTAACACAGTCTGTGAACCATTGATCACCACACCCACTCCATGAGGGATCACGACATACGGCACAGCGCAAATGTGCTTATCAGCATTAAAACCTGCCATTAACTTCGCCATGTTTTGTGCTGCATTTTTGATGGTGTTTGCCAGATTGGTTTCGGCTGCGGCAGCACCGGGAGTTCCTTTCGCAGCAGTTGCGGCTGCTTGTGCCTTAGCAATATCTTGAACACCCTGATTAAAAGTGGCGATTAATTGAGCCGCTTGTGCTGCTGAGATCCCTCGCCAAGCAGGTTTCCCTCCAATCAACACATTAGGGCTACCAGGTCCGGGCTTCAACGGATCTCCATGAGCAGTGAGATCAAACAGACGTGCCGCAGGGATAGACATCAGTTTTTGTCTCCTTAGTTCAATTTAATCAAACTGCCTCGAACCGTAATCACACCTCCTGCGGTGATACTAATATTGCCGTTTGCCTCAATTTTGAGATCGCCAGTAGATTGAATGCTGATACTGCCATCACTGTCATTCAGATAGATTTTGTGACCTTTTGTGGTTTCAATACAAACGCCAGCTTTACTACTGTTGTCCTCTTCAATGAATTGAATCTGATGCCCTGTGCGAGTCTTAAAGGTACGAAGCCGAACTTTACTATTTTGGACATTCTCATTGATTGAATTGGGTGGCGCATCCTGCCCATTCCACACTCCACCCAAAATGTAAGGGCGGTGAATATCCCCATGCTCAAATGCCACTAATACTTCGTCATCAATTTCGGGTAAGCAATCGAAGCCCCGCTGATTACCTGCACCAATGCTGACGACTCTTGCCCAATTGCTAGCGTGATCTTCTGTAAGCGTTGGAAACTTTACCTTAACTCGTCCCCAGCCTTCTGGATCTTCGTTATCTGTCACGATACCCACTAAAAACGTTTGCCCCGGTTGAGGGCGATGCGGTGGAGCCAGCGTTGTCAACAAATCACCACTACGAAGACCTCGAACACTAAATTCAGTCGAGTAGATTCTTTCTGTATAAACATGGCGGGTTTCAGTAATGTAGTACTTACCCGTATGAGGACCCAAATCAGTTAGTTCTACAACCCGACCAGGGCGAATTTCTGGGCTTCCTTCTGCTTCAGCATCTGCATAGACAAACTGCCCTCCTAGTTCATCACAAATTGACTGTGCCATTAAATCAGCTTCTTTAGGCTGAAAAACGGGGCGATCGACCATAATCATCTTCGGATTAGAGGGTCTGTTATTAAAAGCTGTACTCGTGCTGCTTCCCCTTTGGGCTTGAGTCTGATCCGTCGAAGTAATCAGTTTCTCGGTATTAGCTGTGGCGATAATTGGACGTTTGTTGCCATAATCCCAACCCCGTACTTCAACTTCTTTAACTTGTTCAGCACTGGTGACTCGAACCCTGAAATTGCGAATATCCCTTAACCACTTCAGATCGAGTGTCTTCTCTGATTTGGGTTTGCGGAAATAAAGTTTTCCATCCTGGATAAATAGCTCAAATCCAATCCTGGCTGCTCGTTCCCGCAAAAACTCCATATTTGTTTGGTTTTGCTGAAAAACGTAGGCATGAACAATGCCACTGTCGTCTAGTGTTTTGATTGAAATTCCTACTTCTTCTACAATTTTCTTGACGATGTCGCTATCGGTCATATTCTGGAAGGAACGGTTAAACACTCCTCGATGTAAACGATGTGAAACGTCATACCCTCGAATTACAATAGGAGCCTGCGTTCTCTCAGTGAAATGAGTTTCGATCGCCGTAATTTCTCCTTCTAAAATATCTCCTGCTTTTCTATCTTCAGAGTCACTGCCTACATCAGTACTTGGACTAAATCCAATCGTGATTGGTTTGCCAATTTTGAGCACGTCCTGATGCTTCCAGGGTTGGCTGTTCGGCTTCCCAGGTTGGTAAGAGTTTTTTAGAACCAGTGTAAACATTCCTGGTTGGTGCAAACTCTCTTCTACGATCACCTCAAGAATGTCCTCCATTAATTCTGATGGAGGTTCAGCGTTATCAATTCTCAACCTTGGCAGTGCCCGGTAATTAACAGCCATTTCTCTTGCTTATCCCCTATTGCGCCCTTGGCTTTGGCTCATTCGAGTTTCGTAGTTGTCATTAACCGGATCAACCACAGGAGAAGGTGATTGTGAGTCGAGTGCAGCAGGACTATCTGCTTCAACAAGGGTAAGACTGTTGATAACAGCGCGCACAGGTGTACCATCGGACAAAAACATACTCAACTTGTAACTTAATCTTTCAATAAAGCAATACTCTAAATATTTTCTGTTGTTTCCCCAGGAAAATACATAAATTGGTGGTCGCTGTTTGCCATTTACAAATTGTGTTGCCGTCTTAAACGGTTTAATACATTTCTCAAACACATCTCTCGATGTTCCTTCTTCTTCATAGGTATCGAAAATAATGTTACTCACAGTAATTTTGTGAGGTGGAATATTGGAGAAGCTGACTTTAGGTTTACCTGATTTCTCATCTCGGACACCAGGGCTACCGTCTGTCTGAATAGTCTCCTCAAAAGCCAACTCGGTTGGATTAAACATAAACTCAATGGGATCACCCTCCCCACTAGCTGCGGGAGTGAGCTTGGCTTTCTCAAGAACCATCAACTACACCTCATAAACGCCTTTTATAGGTTCCATGTTTCTCTCTAACTGCCTCTAGCCTAAATTGAATGAATTTATAAACTGTTCGAGTTAATACTTCCAATGGACGTTCCACAGGATGAGTGACTAAGGGAGGTCCTCGATCAGAATCAGCGCCATTTGTCGTTGTAGAACTTGATAAGTTAAACTGCCAACAATTTGCAACATCTATCCATAACGACTGAGCAGAGACAGTATGACTACAGCGTTCTCGATCAAGCACAAAGCGGTCGCGCACTTGTCGATAAACCATTTGCGCTAAAAACTCAAATGCTTCCTCATCGATTGCATTTTCTGCTTCTACATGAGTTAAGGATTGAGAGGTCGTTACTTCCGAATTAAGCAGAGGGCTAATCAGAGTATATTCCTGATCATCTCCGTGCTCACTGATCACATTGGAACTCTCGCTTGCCCAAGGACTCACAAGTTCCTCAACGCTCGGTGACTGTGTACTAAGTGATTGTGTACTAAATTGAGTTTCCCAAGACTCAGTAACAGTTGGTGTAACTTCGCTTTGCTTGAGCAAATCCTCAAAACTAGACCAATCAGTCGGTGCTTCACCGATTAGGGTTGAATTTGCATCAGTTGACGGACTCAACCTGATAACACTGGGAGAATTTACTATTCCAACAGGTTTTTCGGCTTCAACAGGTTCTTTAGCCTGAGCATCAGATACTTGTGAAGCTTCTACATCTTCAGCCAAAAACTCAGTGAATTGGGAGAGCAAAGGGCTAGTTGTTTCTGTTAAAGGTTGAACCTGTCCGAGAGGATAGTTGTGGACTAATGCCGGAAACGCTAAATGGTCGTAAATAGGAGCAGGCTCATTGCCTTCTCCATTCTGATTTGAAACACTAGGAAGAATTTGAGCAACTTTTGCTGGAGAAGCATCAGGGGTAATAATTTCATCAACATTTTCGTTGATACCACTTGCTTGAAATGGTTTGAAGTTCTCTTCTGTTGGCTTCCCAGGAACTGCTTCCAGCTCTAATTGGAGTTCTGATTCTGTTGAAAGCGATGTTAAAGAAGGGGGTTCTCTTTCAGTAAACGTAGATTCACTGTCTACAGAAATAAGTTCTTCTGAAATCAATGAATCAGTAAACTCAGTTGTAGGAGATGATTCCTGCGCCTGTTCTTGAATTTCGGGAAGAGGTTCTAAACTCGGCTGGACTGTGAATATTTCTACATCTCCTAAATCATTTATCGTATCAACACTGGTTTCCGAGGAATCTAACTCAGAAACTGGAGCGATCGCTTCTACCTGCTCTGATTCGACTTCAACTTGACGCTGAATGGGAGAATTTAGAAACTCTAACTGGGGTGAAATAATCTGTTGAGGCTGTAGGTCAATTAAATCTGGCTCAGCTTGTAATTCACCCTTTAACGGAATGGTCGGTTCTCCAGAAGCATTGGTTAATTCTGGTGATTGTTGAGTAGGCTCAAGTAATAAACCTGTATCAATTACATTGATGTTTGTAGGGCTAATTGAACTACGCGTTTCATCAGTGGCGATCGCTGGTGTTTCAAGTAAATTCTCAGTTTGAAGCTCGCGCTGAATCACCAGTGAGGCATCTTGTTGGATAGGTTCAACCTCTTCCGATACTGCTGATGCTGTGGGAGGAACACCTTCGTCTAAGGCATTGATATCTGAAGTTAAATTGACTTGTAGTTGGATAGGAGATGGACTTCCGGTTTGTGTTAACTCAGGTTCATCTAATGAGGAAGTTTGAGGAGATTGCTCAGCAAATCCAGTAGCCCATTCTTCTGTTCTAGAAATTAATTGTGCAGAGCTTGTTTCTCCAAGGATGGGTGGACTAGCTGTTTCTAAAGCTTCTGATACAACCTCTTCGGTTACTTGCGGATGAGCAGCTAACTGTAGTTGAGGAGAAACAACGTCCAAATACTGACTATCCTCCAAAGGCACTTCACCAGAAGCTGGCTGAGTTGCTGATGCATCCTCAACTCGTGCTTGAACAGTTTCTGGAAGCGAGAGTTGAGCTTGGATTTGGTCTTGAACTTCAGATTGGATTTGTCTAGGTGTAGAAGTAACCTGCCCGGTTATTTGAGAAGCATCAAAAAATGTATTCTCCGTCAGCTCACTTGTTGAGTCTATAAACTGTGAAATCTGAAAATTAGATGTTTCAACCAGTGGTTGTCGAGGTGCCAGAGATTGATGTTGAACCAAAGGCGCAAGAGTCTCAAATATTTGAACAGGTGTTGTGTTTGGTGGGGAATTTAGGTTTGTTTGAGAATTAACCGACCAAGGATCAAGAAATTTTGCTGAGACTGTAGAGGTTTCACCACTAGGCTGATGTAAAAACGTGCTATCAATCTCCTGATATAGCTCAAAACGCTCCAATGCATCTGCTTCTAAAAGCTGTCCTAGAGAGAGATGAGCTGTTAATGATGGCGAAGATTGCTCTGGGGAAGGGGTAAACTGTCCCAGTGGAGGCAGAGGTTTGAGAAACTGAACTACCTGACCTAATGGATTGAATTGCCCAAGTGAATTAGATAAACCAAGAGGTCGCATAGAAAGTTCTCACACTATGAAGTACTACCGGGGAAATAACCTGTTTTGTCTCGACCTCTTGTTAGTTCCTCAATCCCCCCAGCCCTAGATGCTTTTACTTGAAGCCCTTCATAAGCTAAAGTTAATTCTTCAATTGCGACAGCACTAGAGTCTGCTTGAAGCGCAGGAGCTTTCCAACCCACTGGAACAGCACCAATCAGCGTCCAACATTGCATCGTTTCACCCGATTGATTGAAGACGATAATGTTGATATTTCGCCGCTTTCTGGGCTTTCCTGCCAAGATATCCTCAATCCAAGTCCAGAACGCTAGATCATTTGTGCTTCCTCGCTTTAAAGTAATATCTGAAAATTCGGGCTGTCCTAACAAAACTCGCTGTTGGTCATTGACGCCGCCTTCTCGATGGGTTTCGTGCTTGATTTGAATTCCTAAGCCCGAACATTCAGTGAAAGACGCTTTAATCGTGCTTTCCATCTCCACATAGAAACGATTTGCAGTGACGTAATTCAGTTCACGGTAAGCACCTGTTTGAGTCATCAGCGTTATTTCCTCCATTTACCCACGCGATCGCGCTGATTTCGTATCTCCTCTTCCATTAACCTGTAGACGCGATCGCTTAATTTACGCAGCAAAATCGGATTATCCAAGATTTGTGTTGCAAGATTGACAATTTTATTCGGACGGCTCATTTCTGTTTCCCCACACTACGCGATCAATAGCTTCCAAAGGTATTTGCCCTGGTATGTATCCAATTTCGCTTAATAGGTATTGCCCTCTAATACTCATTAACGCATTACGTAATCTCGTAACTTCGCCAGGAGGATCTTCATGAAACACAAGTCCTAAATTGTATTTCAACGGATAATTCTTGATGTTGGGATTAGAAAAGAAGCTACCTTTTGTGGTGCATAAATCAGCACCAGGACTAACAGGTTGTCCCGATGAATCTACAAGAATCGAAACTGCATCAGAACCTTCTTCCCTTATTGCTAAGGGATAAACACTGCATTGGTTAAACATAGTTCCAAAGCGATCAAACCCGATGCCTATTTCCTCGTGCTCGGCTATATCGTTGGTGTAGATTGTCATTAAATTGTAAATATTTTCGGGGGGACCAACTCTATTTATTTGTTCAATAGATTGTTCCACTCTATCGATTTGCTCCTTCTCCTGTTGCAACTTTACAATGGACTCCTCAGCTTGTCTCTCTAAATTATCAAATTTTTGAATAAGTTCTCTTTCGTTATTCAAAACTAATTCTCGAAATAGATCTAATACTGATTCATTCTTGGGAAAAAATAATCTAACCGTTCTGCCGTTTGATAAAGTAGGAGTAAGCGTATCACCTGTATAAATTCCCCTTAGTTCCTTCAAAGAGATTTCTGTAGTAATATTTCTTGAAGGGTAACTATTTTCAAGCGGCATAAAAACAACTAGTGCATCATAAGCAACTAGTTGTGAAACTAAAGGAGGAGTAATATCATCATTCAGCCGCATAAATGCAACATAATTTTTTGCGCTACGGACTTGCCTTAAAATCTCATTGCGATCGCTCTGAATAGCACTCGAATTTGCAGGGTTTAGCTTTATTGCTGGATATCTTATATTTAATTCATCAATAAAATTTTTCCGTTGTTCATTAAGGTTATTAGATATAAATATTCGATCGGAAGCGTAATCCCATATTCCTTTTTCAAGCAAATAGCTAATTGTCAAAGAAGTCTTGGGTGAATATAGAGTAAAATCTCCAAAGCCAAAAAAAGCTACTAGAGGAGTAGCTCCTACAATATGTTCAAAAGATTTCCGAGTGGCAAACAGGGTAAACGAAACTAAAACCATCAGAAATAAAGGTATACCTATCCAGGTTGGTGAGAGGAACTTATTAGTATTAGCTTCTACAATATCTTCAGGTGCTTTTTCAGTAGATTCAGAGGCTCGCGTATGTCCTATCGCTTGTGAAGAAGATTCAATTCGTGGCTTAGTGAATTGGTTTAGAGCATCTAAGGCATCTCTTGCTGTTCTAAAGGAATTTGTTTGTCCTGATAAGCGTTGAATAAATTGTTGTAGATTTTCGTCTTCTGAATCAGTCTTAATTTGTGTTGAACTAGTAGATTCATTAACACATCTCTTAAGGAGTTGAAGGGCAGTTTTCCCAAGGTCTTCTAAATCTCGCTTCTTTGAGCCAACACATTTTTCAAGCTCTCGTTCTAATGATTCTTCATCAGATTCTTCATCATTGCTGCTCTTGACAACATCTGTGAGAATCTTAGAATTTGAATCAAACAAGTGTTCCCATAATCTAAAGTTTGATAAATAAATGAAGAATTGGCGATCGCTAGATATTCCCGGAGATCCTATTTGTCGTATATACAAACTCTTAAGGCTAAGATTGCCGTGAGCCAGTCCTTTAATTGATTGATTAGTTCCAAGGTTAACTCGATAAGACTCATGCAAAAACCAAAGCGTTTCTAATACCTGCCGTAGAACCTCACGAACATCTTTTAGAGACATGGATTTGTTAGCAGGATCGGATAAGTAAGCCTCCAATGTAGAATTGAATCGATTCTGAGCTATTGATGTAGACTCTGTTGAGATAGGGTTACCAACTGGTCTAGTTACTAAATAACATCGAACATCATCAATTACTTCTTTACCTGATTCTTCAAAGGAACAAGTAAACGCATCAATCAGCTTAATGATTCTAAAATCTGGACCATCTCCAAGCTTGCGGTTAAGATCAAGCAGATGTCTGAATGCTTCTCGTCGCTTCTCAATCTCGTCCTCATTAAAGCAAAGATTTGGTAACAAATATTCTGTAATTAAGACAACTTCATCACTACGATTTTTTCCTATGTATATCCGCTTGTAGAGAGGCAACTTTATCTCTTGTCCATTGATGATTTCTCTCTCAATAGCCTTCTGGATGTCATCCTCAATACATTTTTCTACAGTGTATTCATCCCAACGACTGCCTTTGAGTGCTGAATTCCCTTCTTCTATTTCATCTAGTTTATTTTTAACTTCCTCTAAACTAATCAGACGAGGATAGATCCTATTAATCTTTTCATTTGTCGTGAGAGGTTGCTTCCCCTGAGAAGTATTCCTCTCTCCTTCACTAGCCGAGCCGACAAACTCCGGAATATCTCTGCGCTCTGTAACAACTTTTTCTCCTAATTTAGAACTACCTGAAGTATCCAGTCTCTCAACTAGCGATTGTAGAAATTTTTGTAATTGTTGTCGTGTCACATCAACGGGATGTTGAATGAAGTTTGAAATCTCATTCTTTCCCCGTTGTAAGTCAAACCATTTCTGTCTTATTCCTCTAAACAATGATATAGCTCCGATTTATGTTATTGGTCTTAACGAGCAGCATTCGGAACTTCATATGGTTTGTTCTCTAATCCATTAATATGGCGATAAAACTGATATAAATAATTCAAGTCCTCTGCGTATAAATCCTCAATGATTGATGGGCTAATTTCTTCTAAAGAGCCAAGTTGAGTAATAACGCGAGAGAGAATGATGACAGTTGCATAGGCAGGATTAGACTTTACTCTGGGATCACGAAGAGGAATAATTTCGTCTATGGCTTTTGCAAGGCGCATAATACCCTTGCGATGTAAATTTCCCTGACCGTCTGGGTATCCCTTTGGCAGTATAAATTCAAACTCTGTTTGAAACATTCAAAGTTTATTAGTTCTTCTATGTGTCACGCTCGTGAAAAGCTTTCAACCGCAATCTCTAGTTCTTCAATTTCCATTTCACTACTCTGTACACTGAGGTCAGCGATAGAGTATCGAGTAGGCCAAGCTCCTTTAAAGTTAAATCGTACTTGCTCTTTGCTTTCCAAATCATAAATAACCAAGGAACCATCTCTAAGTTGTTTCGCCCAGCCTCCTGCTTCTACGTCAGCAAACCATTTCCACAACCTTGCTGAGTTGGTCATCCCTCGACGCAAAATAATGTTGTCTGTCTTTGTATTGCCAGGGATCTTAGTGCGAACAATGCGACCAAACTTAGCATTGGCTGTTCCCCATTGTTCAGGGGTGACTTCACAGATTTCCACGACATCTTGGTTGCGCTTAAACCCTCGACCTTCAAGGAAAACAGCGTCTATATTGCTGCTGCCATCTAGTGTCAGCTCCATGTAAAAGCGACTTGCGGTAAGCAATTCAGGATAAGCTGGTCTTTCAGAGGGTTCAGCCATAATTTGACATAGAAAAAATATGGGGAAGCATTACAACGTGAGATAGAACACTGCCCAGTAAATTACTGAACTCGCTCAATTCCCTCATGTACAAGTTCTAGAGTCTCATTTGCCATGTTGGTATCAGCAGCAGTAAAACTAGGTCCTTGGTACTTACAGGGATAAGCACTCTTGAGTTCCCAACGAGCTTGCATACCACCAGCCTGATCATAGGCAGTAACCGATGCCGCCTTTCGACTGCTATTCCAGCTAGATGAGCCACCATCATTGGTATTGCAATTTTTGTACCAGGTGTAAAGGTCTTTGTCAGTGGTAGCAACTACTTTAACTACCACATTGGTAAACTTCTCAGTCGTAGGGGTTGCTTGCCGTAACCTTACAGCCCCTTTACTGGAACCATGAACTCCACCGCTTCCTGCAACTGGAGATTCTACCGACAAGCCAGACACTTCCAAAATTTGCTTTTCGGTGATGCCATCTGCTTCAAAATAGAATCGACAAGCAGTCAAAAGTTCAGCCATTACTAAATCTCCTTCGATCAATTGTCGCGAATCAACTAGAGTTTAAGTTAGAGACATTTTCAAATCAAAAGCCAAATAAGAAGTATTACTACCTCATCCTAATTCCTGGCTTGGATCCCACTGGCTGATCCGAAAGATGACAAATTCAGCAGGGCGAACTGGAGAAACCCCAATCTCTACAATTAACTGTCCTAACTTTCTGGTTTCAGGTGTGTTTAGTTCTTCATCACACTTGACATAATATGCTTCTTCAGGCGTTCTACCAAATAATGCACCTTCGCGCCACATCCGTTCCAGAAAGTTTTTTACTGTCCGAGTGACTCGTGCCCATAAATCTTCGTCGTTAGGTTCAAAAACAACCCATTGAGTTCCTAATTCAATCGACTTCGCAATAAAACTCATCGTGCGCCGAACGCTAATGTAGCGCCAGTCAATCTCATTATTTGGATCAGCCAGCGTTCGAGCACCCCATACCAAAGTTCCGCGATCGCGGAACTTACGAATACAGTTAATACCTTTTGGGTTCAACAGTTCCTGCTCTCGGAAACTTGTATCATATGCTAAACCAACTACCCCTCTGGGAACTTCATTGGCAGGTGCTTTGTGATAACCCCGAGTCTCATCAGTGCGGCACCAAACTCCCATCACATGTCCGCAGGGAGGAACTAAAATTGATTTTCCGCTGTCATTGGGATTTGCAACTTTAATCCAAGGGTAGTACAGTGCTGCAAATTGAGAGCGGCGACCAAAACCTTCTAGCCATTCATAAACATCTTGGGGCTTGTGTTGGCTTGGAGGAACTGGATTTGCACCTTTGCTTGGTTTCACTGGAGGCGGATCAAGGACGACCATTCGATAGGCAGGACCAGGAGCTGAATTTTCACAGCTATTAATCATGATTTGCATGAGACCCTGGATCTGCTCCAACTCAAGCCACCTCTGCTGATACGCTAGCATCAAGTCTGGACATGCAACCATTGCCACTTCATCGATCTCAAAAAGCCCTTGCAATCCTGAGCGGTTATCCTTATCACCACACACTCTGGGATACCATGCTTGAATCTGGTATATCTTTTCTGAAGGCAGAACTTCGTAGAAACCATCGCTTGGTCGTTGTGCAAGGGGATGAGCTTCCTCAGCTTGAACGACAACCGTAATCAGGGGGTTTTCTTCTAAAGCAGTTCCTACGAAAAAACCCGATTCTGGATCTATTCCATCACTTAGCTGGCTATTGGGTTGCCTCATTGAGAGGTGGCGATATTCATATTTTTCATCACCTCTCAAAACAGTTACTCTAAAGTACTCTCCGTTATTCCAAAATGTTTTGTCAGGAACATTAGTTCGGGGTGTATCAGGTTTTATATCGACCTTAACACGCTCTTTCTTCTCATAGAGGTCATTATTATCATCACTCTGCTCAGATTGTTTTAGTCCAAAGGCTAGTGATGGACGTTTACTTGATGTTTTTACCTCACTTAAAACTGGGCGAGTTTCAACTTTTGGAGAGTTATCGTCATTTGTTTTGGGAAGACTTGTGCCAATGCTAACAATCCAACATCGCCCTCCGCCATTATCAAACCAACCTTTCACGGCGTAGGGGAGGTAAGGTCCGAAACCCAAACTATTACCTTCTTGGTCTTTAAAGTAGCTAAATCCATTGGAGCCAACCTTGGCAAAATTCTCTAAATATTGGCTCCAATTCGTAATCAAAATAGGTTCAAATAGATCAGCATCGCCTCGAACATCTTCGGTAAAACCGACAAATCCAGCAACGCTTAAATTGACTCCCGCTATGGGACGGCTGCCTCGACTAACTTCTTCAACGTAAACCCCCGGAGCTTCGTAAACCAAACGAGCCATAGCGGATTCCTCCAATTTTTTGGATTTTGTGCTTTAAATGACAGATTTCCGTTGATTTAAAGGCTGAACGAGGCAACTTGAATCAGCCCGTACTGACCCGTACTGATTAGTCAGATATAGCGGTGTGCACTTAGGTTAGGACGGGGTGCAGGGGTGGAAACCCTGTCCGGGGGCAAAGCCCCCGCACCCCCTTACCGCAACTCTTATGCGTAGAGCTATATTTAGGAACTGTGCAAAATTCTATTAGGAACTGTGCAAAATTCTATTTGGATTTCCTAGTTGCTTGGAGTGCTACATCGGAAATCTTAATAATTTCATCCGGATGGTCTTGACTATTCTTTACAAAGTTGGAGCCAAATCTAAAGTTGAGCGATCGCTCCTCCATCGTTCCGTTATTTTGATTCTATTCTGGTTGCTAAAAACTAGGGCTTGCCATTATGAGTAATTACCTAGCGATCGCCACTGTTACGGCTGCTCTGCGGCAGATATTGCAGGAAGGTATCCAAAACGATATTCAGGAGGCAGTAGTCACAACAGTGCGTCCTGATAGTTTGGGAGCAGTCAATCAAACTGCTGGGATCAACATTTACTTGTATCATGCAACCCCAAATCCTGCCTGGCGAAATGCAGATTTACGGACTAACCGACCTAAAGGTAGCCTGACTAAACATGGGCAGGCAGCTTTGGATTTGCACTATCTCCTCACGTTTTATGGCAATGAACAAGAACTGATTCCCCAACGGTTAATGGGTAGCACCATTAAAATCCTTGTGGATAAACCTATTTTGACTCAAGATATTATTCAAAAAACGCTTGATTCCAATACTTCTAATGCTTTGTCATTTCTTGCTAATTCAACGTTAGGGGATCAAGTTGATTTAGTGAAATTTATTCCTACCAGCATTACCACCGATGAACTGTCACGGATCTGGTCTATTTTCTTCCAGGTTCCTTACTCCCTTTCGTTCGCCTACCAGGGAACGGCAGTATTGATTGAAGGAGATAAGCCAGGAAAAGTGACCTTCCCGGTACGACGACCCCAGTTCAATATCTCGTCTGCTCGTCCAATCATTGATAAAGTCGAGCAGATTAACGACGCAGATTTCAACAAATCAGAACCAAGGATCCAAGCGGGTGAGCCAATTACCTGTTGTAGCAGTTTGATTATTCGGGGAAGACAGTTGAAGGCACGAGGGCAACAATCTCTGGGGCATCACCAGCAATCGAACGAAATTACTCAAGTTCATATCGGTAAAGCGAAACTAACTCCACAAGTGATAGCCGATAATCAAGTCAAAATTCAGTTGGCTTCTCTTGCATTGGAGGAGCGTAGCGGATTACGGGCTGGGGTACAGGGCATCCAAATTGTGCGAGTCACAACAGAGCAGATTTTTTTAGAGGGAAAGCCCCCTTATCAAACAACTTATAGGGTCGAATCGAATGCTATACCGCTTGTTCTATGTCCGAGAATTTTAGGTGACAGTGCAGGAATTTCTTTACAAACAGTTGAGAACGAAGGAGCGATCCAAACAAATGCTTTGGTTCAAGTGGATGTAAGGATTGCTCCAGAACAACGGGTGTTTTTGCTATTGAACAGATTGAGTGGTGAGCATGACCCTGAAGAGGATGAGAAAACTTACATTATTGCAGCACTACCTCGTTCTGAAACTGCTGATACGATCGCCTTCCCAGTAGATGATGTAGTAGCTGGTACGTATTTAGTGAGAATTCAAGTAGATGGAGCAGAAAGTCCTTTTAATGAAGAACAGCTTGAGCCAAGAGTTGTAATTCCAAATCAAGAGGAGTGACACAGTGGCACCTGATGATCTAATTCAATGGCAAAGAGCAAATCAGCAATACTTGATAGCAGCACTCGATCATATCCGCAAATTACTTCAACAATTTATCGATCAGAATCAAATTGAAGTTACCCCTTCCCCTTTCCTCTTTTCCCTTTCCCCTGCCTTGCCTGCATTAGATCGTCTCTGTCAAATTTTTCGACTGTCAGCATTTGAGCAAGACATATTGTTGCTGTGTGCTGGAGCGCAGATAGACTCTACCATTCGGCTACTGTGTACCCAAGCTCAACCAGAATTAAAACATGGTGCTCCTTCGTTTGATTTAGCGAATTCAATTTTTGAGCAGTGCTATTGGAGCGCATTTGCCCCAGATGCGCCACTTCGGCGATCGCACCTCATTGAAGTTGGAGCCGGAGCCACTTTACTAACAGCCCCACTACGAATTGATGAGCGAATTCTACATCATCTAATGGGATTATCTTACTTAGATGAACGGCTAATCGGTCTAATCAATCCAGTTGATGAAAGCGGTTTTCTAGTCAGTTCTCACCAAAAGCTGATTGATCAAGTTGTAGCTCTATGGCAGCAAAATTCAAACTCTAAAATCTTGCCTATTATTCAACTTTGTGGTGGGGAGCTGGAGAGTAAGCGGGTGATCGCTTCTACTGTATGCCGCAATCTAGGGTTTCGCCTCTATACGATTTCTAGTCATGCAATCCCTACTAACAGTGCAGATTTACAACAGGTTGTCTGGCTGTGGGAACGTGAAGCTTTGTTGACCCCGGCTGCTCTGCTGCTGCACTGGGATGAGAGCCATGACAATGATGCTGCAAGACGAACAGCGATCGCCCTGTTGCTTGAATCTATTACCAGTCCTTTGATAGTAATGAGTCGCGATCGCCACTCCATTGCACATCGTTCTGTGATTAATTTGGATGTCACGACTCCTACCTCTGACGAGCAACTCCAGATTTGGCACTATAGCTTGGGGGTGCAAGCGCAGCATCTCAATGGGCAGGTTGAGTCTCTAGTTTCACAGTTTAATCTCAGTGCTAATGCGATTCAAACGATTAGTCAGCAGGCTTTATCTGTGTGTCAGGGGGAAGGGGGAAGGGCACAGGAGGAAGGGGAAAAAGGTTGTGCATCTGGTGGTTCAGAGATAGGGATTGAAACGGTTTTGTGGAATGCTTGTCGTGTTCAGTCCCGTCCTCAACTTGATGATTTGGCGCAACGAATTGAATCTACTGAGGATTGGGATGATTTAGTGCTGCCAGAACAGCAGAAGCAGATTTTGAGGGAAATTGCTGTCCATGTGAGGCAGCGATCGACGGTTTACGATTACTGGGGAATGGCAGGCAAGGGGGGGCGTGGGCTGGGAATCAGCGGCTTATTTTCTGGGGTCAGCGGAACTGGCAAAACAATGGCAGCAGGTGTTTTAGCAGGCAGACTCAAGCTAGATTTATATCGCATCGATTTAAGTTCGATGGTTAGTAAATACATTGGGGAGACGGAGAAAAATTTACGGCGAGTCTTTGATGCAGCGGAGGCAGGGGGTGTGGTTTTGCTGTTTGATGAGGCAGATGCTTTGTTTGGTAAGCGCAGTGAAGTCAAAGACTCTCACGATCGCTACGCCAACATGGAGGTCAGTTATTTGCTTCAGCGCATGGAAGCCTATCGAGGTTTAGCGATTTTGACGACTAATCTAAAGGAGGCGATCGACCCTGCGTTTATGCGGCGGATTCGGTTTATGGTGCGCTTTCCGTTTCCGGAGTATGGCGATCGCATCAAGATTTGGCAGACGATGTTTCCAGAGAGCGTCCCTAAAGAAGGTCTCAATTTCAAAAAATTGGCAAAGCTCAATATCGCTGGTGGCAATATTCGGAATATTGCTCTTAATGCAGCTTTTCTAGCTGCGGAAAAGGGTAAAGATAATCCAATTACAATGGCTCACCTGCTGAAAGCTGCACAGAGTGAATATTTGAAGCTGGAGCGTACGTTAACGGATGCAGAGATTCAGGGATGGTTGGAGGAGGGGGGTAAAGGGTGAAAGGGGAAGGGGGAAGGGGGAAAGGGGAGAGGATGGGAATGGGAAAGGTGCAGCGGTTTGAGGATTTGCGGGTGTGGCAGAAGGGGATTGAGTTAGTGAAGCAGGTTTATCTGTTGACCGGTAATGGAGCGTTGAATAAAGATTTTGGTTTACGGGATCAGCTTCGACGAGCTTCGGTGTCAATTCCTACCAATATTGCTGAAGGCTTTGAACGAGCGTCTCGAAAAGAATATGTCTATTTTCTAAATATCGCCAAAGGCTCTGCTGGAGAGATTCGCTGTCTCCTAACTATTTCTTTAGAAATCGGTTATCTTGACCAAACCCGATATGACGAACTCTATCAGTACACTATTGAACTCAGTCGTATGCTGTCTAGTCAGATTCAAGCGTTAAAGTCGGTTTAAGGGAAAGGGGGCAAGGGGCAAGGGACAAGGGACAAGGAGTAAGGGAAGAGGGGAAGGGGAAAAGGGAAAAGAATAGGATACTCCGCCTTTTGCCTTTCCCCTTTCCCCCTTCCCCTTTCCCCCTTCCCCCACTATTATGTGAGCATCAAGCCATCTTAACGGGGGCAGACTGATGAATAGGATTGGGCAGTCCAAAACGAGTGGTTCGTCATCGTTCTCATCGTCTATCTTCCAGATATCGCCTCAATTTCAATCTCGCCCGTTTGAGGAGGTTGATGAAGATGCTGAAGAGTCAGACGACTGGTGGTCTGACCCAAAAGCATTTGTGGCATCTGCTCCGCCACCCGATGCCCAGACAAAACCTAATGAGATGATGTCACGGCATCGCAGCATCTTGCCTATACCGCTCTACGCGCCAGAACCTGCGGCTCCTCCAGTGCAGGCAAAGCTGACGGTTGGCAAACCAGGAGACCCCTATGAACAGGAAGCCGATTGCGTTGCAGAACAAGTAATGAGTATGCCTGAACCAGCGGGAGATTTGTCAGAAGAAGGTGCGTTAGGGGAAGGGGAAAAGGGAAAAGGCGAAGGGAGCGACCTTGCCCCCTTGCCCCTTGCCCTTTCACCTCTCTCAGACTCTGAAGAAGAGCTACAGATGAAGCCGATCACCATCTCATCAATTGACAGTACGTCGCTTCAGCAGAAATGCACTGAGTGTGAACAAGAGGAACAAGTGCAGCGATCGGGCAATGGCAATGTTGAAGCCAGTAGTGATTTTGAGAGTCGGCTGAATAGTAGTAAGGGTGGTGGAAGCCCCCTGTCAGATGATGTGCGATCGTTTATGGAACCTCGCTTTGGTGGTGTGAGTTTTGAGGCTGTCAAAGTTCACACGGACAGTGCTGCTGTGCAAATGAATCAGGAGTTAGGAGCACAAGCATTTACACATGGTAGCGATATCTATTATGGAAATGGAAAAGCTCCTGGTAAAGATGCTCTGACTGCTCATGAGTTAACTCATTTTGTGCAGCAGACAGGTAGCGAAGAATCTGTTCAACGCAAGATAGGAGATGGTCATGACTTGACTTCACCTCGCTTTGCAGGAGATGAGATTCTTGAAGCGTGTTATGACGGTGAGAAAGATAAGTATTTGAAAAGGAATGCTGAAGGAGAAGCAGTAGCGAAGGTACAGCAAGCTCTCGTTGAGTTAGGCTATCCCCTGCCAAAGTCTGGTGTTGATGGTTTGTACGGAGATGAGACAGGAGCGGCAGTTGCAAGTTTTAAGCAGGATAACGGTATAAATCCTTCTGATCCGGTTGTTGGACCACAAACAATGGCTGAGCTCAATCGGCGTTTTCAAACTCAGCCATCAACTCCACCTCCCATCATTGATGACCTACCCCCTTGTCCTACTCACACTCAAGCAAATACAAGCAACTTTAAACTAGCAGGTGATGCTCTTCTCGCCGTACCAGGAGTAACTTGTCAAATAATATTTGCTGGTTGTGCTGTGAGCAATCCAGGTAAATGCGAGACCTTTGAGGATTGGCTCAGCAATTTCCCACCTCATGTTGGTTCAGCAGTCGAACGAATTGAGGATGATAGCACCTCTATAGGTAACGATATCACGGAAGCAATGCCTGAGGAGTTACAAAAATTAATCAAGGGAGTACTTCCTAATGGATCAAAACCTGATTGTGCTGATGTGAGTTTTATACTTAGGCACTTCTACTTAAAAGCTAGGGGAAAGAATGCTACTTTCAAAGATAATAAGGGTAATCCAATTCTTATAGGTAAGGGAGTAAGTGATAACACTATCAGGAAGGATGTGGTTCAGCGAGTTAGTACGCTCAATTTTCAACGTGGATTTGTAAATTTCTATAGGAAAGGTGGAAAGAATATTACAAACCTCAGAGATCTTCTCAATGCTGGTTTAAAGGTTGGAGATTTATTTGTTTGGAAAAGTTCATCAGCAGTTCCATTAAAACCCGATGGTACTTCTCCTTTTAGTGGGCATGCTCAAACCGTTCAATCAATTGATAAGAAGGCAAATCCTCATAATCCCTTTAAGTACTTAAGTGGGGTAATTATTGTAGATCAAGGAGCTATGGAGGCGCATGAAGGAAAGGGACAGTTAGTTCAGAGCAAATATACATTTGAGACTCTTACAGGAAGAGTAGACGGTGATGGAGAAATACATAATAGAAATAAAAATGAGGAGTCTTTTTTCGGCGCTGGTTCATGGAAATAGTGCGATCGCCATCTTGTGGGGTGCGTTTCCTTTAAGAACCCCATTACCCACTCAATCCCTCTTGAGAACGCACATTTCAAACCACACATATCCGACCAAGCCTCTCACAACCTATCCATCACAGTGCGAGTAAGCAATCGCAAATGGTATTGTGAGGACAGCTGCTTGTAGGTATCTGCAACGCAGGTTAGAGAGGGAGTAGAGCGATCGCACATTCAAGTTACGGGAGAAGAGCTTAGATTGATTTATGGAAGGAGCGATCGCGAATTGCTGAACTTCTCCTTAATGGCTTGAAGTGCTTGACTAAAAGCTTTCAATTTTTCTTGTTCTAATTCTCCAATATTTCCTGTTGATTTCTGGTTCTGGTCAATAGCTATTAATCCCTTCTCTAAGCTAAGCAATCGTTTCAGCAGGTCTAACTTCTCTTGCTCATTCAACCCAATACTAAGTACCTGGTTTTGAAGAGTCTTAACTTCCTCCTGAAGCTGTTGGCATTCGTTTTGAGCCGCTTGTCGTTTTTGAATGATCTCCACTTGTTGCAACAGTTTCAAAAACACTGTCCGCCATTGAAGAAGGTGCGATCGAACGTTTCTAATGGATGCTTCTTTTTCCCCCTTGAGCAAAATCACTATATCGTTAAGTTGCTTTTGGCTTTTTTGAAGCAATTCTTGATACTCTTTATCCTGTAACTTGTCGCTTAATGATTCATGAATCTGGTGATGCAGTTGTTCACATTCCTGCCCAATAGCGCGAAGCTGGTCTACGAGCTTAAAGAGCGATCGAATTGGCTGTTGTTCCAGATTCGCGCTACATATCTCTGGCAAAGCTTGAGTCAGAGTATCTAAAGTATTAAGAAACTCTGATGGCTTCAGTGACTTCATAGTGTCGTAATGGCAAGCAGCCTGACCAATGTTGCTGTTATTCTATCTGAGTTTCCTAGATTAAAATGCTATCTAAAGCGATCGGGGCTTCGGTGCATATGCCGCCAAGAATGAATGACCTGCCAAATGATTACACTGGTGCTGGATTTGCCTTCCCCATCCAAACAAACGTACAGGGAAGCATTGAGCTTAGCGACGAAACTCCAAACCTTGAAGAATCAATCAAAATTATCCTGGGTACCCGACTCGGTGAACGAGTCTACCGCCCCAATTTTGGCTCTCGCCTGTCAGAGCTAGTGTTTGAGCCAATGAATTCTCAAACTCTGCTGCTGATTCGCCTTTGTGTCAGAGAAGCCATAGAAATGTGGGAACCTCGCATCATCTTAAAAGATGTGGTAACTAGCCCTGATCCCCGAAAAGGTTTGGTAGATATTGATATTATTTATACTCCCAAAAACAGCTTCGATACCCGTAGCTTGGTCTATCCTTTCTATCTACTTCCACCTGAAGAATAGCCCTTAGGAGAAGGGGACAAGGGCAAAGGGGTAGGGATAGAGAATAAAATTCTTTGTTTTTTCTTTCGCCTTTTTCTCTCGCCTTTTCCCCTTCCCTTCTTACCCCCTCGCCCCCATCCTTACCAATGGCACAGCCAGAGTTTATCAGGGAATTTGATTTTCTACCGAACCTGCTTCAGCATGAGCCTCGCCTAGACGATCGTGCCTTTGAAGATTTGGTTCAGGAATGCATCCTTCGCATTCCTCGATATTGCCCGGAGTGGACAAATCATAATCCTGGTGATCCTGGCATTACGCTAATTGAGCTATACGCCTGGTTAGTTGATCAAATGCTGCGCCGATTTAACCAGGTTCCTCGCCGTAACTACGTTGCTTTTCTAGAACTATTAGGTATCCGCCTACGCCCTCCAGAAGCGGCTCAAGCTGATTTAACCTTTTACCTGACCAAGGTTCAGGCTTCAGCAATGGTCATTCCTGCGGGAACTGAAGTCGCAACTGAGCGGACGGAAACCCAATCTGCAATTGTTTTTACTACAAATCAAGATCTAATTATTGGGCAACCTAGAATTAAAGGACTATTTCGATCGCATCTCAACCAGAAAGGAGTGGATGAGCGGCTTGATGAACGCTCTAGACGGTCAAATCCCTGGCGTTTACCGCCCATTTTCGATTCTAATCCTGGAGTGCAATGGACAAATTTAAGAGAGACTCAACTATTTGAGAACTTTACACCAGAGATTGATGATTGCTTCTACCTTGTTTTAGCACCCGATGAACCTCCCAATTCAGCGACAGAACCAACTCAAGATGCTCGTCTACCTAACTCCATTTCTGGCAATGTCCTTACGCTCACAGTTGCAGGTAGAGTCGCAGAGACGACGGGTATTGACCCCGACAACCCTCCGCTACGTTGGTCCATATGGGCTGGAGAAACCTGGAAAGAGGGAATTTTACGTCAACGCCAAGATGATAAAACCAAAGGATTTAGTTTCCATGAGTTAGAGGAACAGGGATTTAATGTGGAAGGTGGTGCAGATATTACTTTACACTTACCTCAAGACCTACCCATTGAAGATTTTGGAACAGGGTGTTGGGGACATTGGATTCGCTGTGTTCATATTCAAACCAATGATCCTAATAATCGCTACAGGCGTTCCCCACTAATCAATAGCATTCGCGTTCAGGCGATCGGTGGCACTATACGAGCTAGCGAATGCGTCAGGGTTGGAGAAGAGCTACTAGGAATTAGCAACGGTAAGCCGAATCAAACATTTCAACTTCAAAGTCCAGTTCTCAAACGTACCCCCAATGAGCGTATAGAAATTAAATTACCTGATGCCGACGATTCTGAAACTGAGCATTGGAATGAAGTCGATGATTTTAGCAAATCTGGTCCGAATGATCGTCACTACACAATCGACTCTCAAACTGGAATTGTTCAATTCGGTCCATTAGTTCGAGAACCAAACCACCTTAAGCGAGAAATTCAAGAACGTAGTGAACTTCAATCCTGGGGCAAGCAGGTCAGACGACTGCCCAAGATTGTTGATAATCTCGAAATGCCGTTGATGTCTTCAGATAGTAATACAATTCAAGATCCCAGAGAATGGCAGTATGGCAAAATTCCGCCGTTGGGTGCTGAAATTTATATGACAACCTACCGAGTTGGCGGTGGTAGCCGAGGCAATGTCCGTAAAGAAACCTTGACTGTACTGAAAAAAGCGATTCCTTATGTGAAGCGGGTTATTAATTACAAAGCAGCAGAAGGGGGGAGAGAAGCAGAATCGCTTGATCAGGTGATTATTCGAGTCCCTGAAACCTTACGCACCTCTAAAGCGGCAATCACGGCTGAAAATTATGAACACATTGCCAGTGCTCATCCACTGGTATACCGTGCGTACTGTCCTCCTAACAACCAAAACAAAGGTGATACTCGCGGTATTGTCCGTCTATTGATCGTCCCAACAGTGAACAGGACAAAGAACCCTACTGAACTTGATTTTCGCCCTACTTCTGCTCCAGAAAATAGCTCTCAAACTGAACGAAGCTTTCCCTATGGTATGAATCCTGATGAGCACTTTACTCTAGAAGCATTAGAGGAAAAGGAGGGAGAAAAAGCTGTGAGAGCTTTAAAAGAGGCGATCGCTGCTCATAGTCCTCTAGGCATTCAAGTGAAGCTAGACAACCCAGAGTATGTTGGGGTCAAAGTTGAAGCTGAAGTCTTAGTAGAGCCGAGGTACAACAGCTTTCAAGCTCAAACCACAATTCGTAACAAAATATTGGCTACTCTTTATCAATTTCTCAATCCCATTACAGGAGGCTTTGAGAAGCAGGGCTGGGTTCTAGGACGTGCGATATCCCCTTCAGAGATTGTTGCTGTTTTACAGGCTATACCTGAAGTGCGTTATGCCAGTTCTGTAAAGCTCTTCAGCATTCGCAAATACGGTGAGGAATGGATTCAAGGTGAATTTCCAGAGTTGGTAATCACTCCTGGTGAAAGAGGATTAATATGCTCGTGGAATAGAGATAACTCAAGAGGTAACTCAGATGAAACCTTGCATTCTGATTTAGAACCGGGACACGTAGTGCACTTTATTGAGGAATAGAATGTGCTCCATGACACAAACTAGTTATCGTCCGTCCTTATCTCTTAAATTAGTCTCTATGCAGATACCGGAGACAGTCAGTTGGCTAGGACAATCAGAGAAACAACAAATTCCTGATAATGCTCTCCTCCTGATACCGGGACAGAAAGCAGAAATTGCGATGCTAATTGAAAACACAGGAAACACTGCTTTGCAATGGCAGATTGAGATCAGAGGAGAGTTCCCAAAGAGCTGGTGTTTGTGGAATAAACCTGATCTAAAAAAAAAGGGCGATCGCAAAGAAGGAGAACCTGAAGAGGAGGCTGAATCAGAACCTGAACAGGAAAGAGTTCGAGAGATCTTACCGCAAGAGCCAGCTAAAGAATATATCCCCTTTGAAGTACCATTGGGATTTTTTGAATCAAAAGATGCAATCGGCCAGGAACAGCAAACTCTACAGTTAAACTATCAGATCGAAATTTGCTTATACACCGTTGAAGAAATTACAGGAGAACTTAGAAAACAGCTTGTTGGCTATCAACCTTTCCAACTCTGCGTTAAACCCGCTTGCTCCTATATAAATTTTTTGCCTGAAATTTACCAGACATCTAACTTATTGCCCCGTTTTCTGATGCTCTTTGAGCAAAGCTTTGATCCAACGGTGCAGACTTTAAATGTGCTTTGGGCATACCTTAATCCGTTAACCACCTCTAAAGCACTACTTCCCTTTCTCGCCCGCTGGTTAGCGTCCCCACTCGATCCTCGCATGACATCAAAACAACAGCGTCGGATCTTGCGCCATGCGGTTACTCTCTATCGTTGGCGTGGTACTCGTTGGGGGTTATTACTTTACCTATACTTGTATACAGATTTACCACTACAAGAAACTTACATTCCTGCCGAACTAAGTAGAGACTTTAACCTATTACAACACGATATTCCTGAAGGCAGTAAACATATCAGCGTTGTAGAAAATTTCACAACAGTGTTCTCTTTAGGAGAAGCTCAATTAAATCAGAATCCCGTATTGGGTGGAGGACAACCATTTCACTTCGTAGTAACGCTGCGATTTAGCAATGTAGACGAGACTAATACTAGTGCAGATCAGTCTGATGAAACCATAGATCAGGCTCATCAAAGTGCAAGTCAGCCTCATAGAGATGTAAATCCGATTGATGAAGCAGTAGTGCGAGACATTATTGAGCAAATGAAACCTGCTTTCTGCACCTATGATTTGCAAATCTTCAACTTTGTCTAATTTGCTTGAGCTTGTTTATTTCTATAACCCAGCTATGGCGACCAATGTGGTCAAGATTCAAGATCTCCTCTAAAGACCAATGAAAATGAAATGCAATACAAGCTACCTCCTCTTGAAGCTGATTAGAGGGGTAGCTCACGGCTCCCCCGCTAGAGCAAGCTCCACCTTAAAGTCATTAGCACATTTAGGACACTGAACTTGAAGTTGAGCAGCTCCATGTTGATTAATTCGATTGTAAAACTCACGTAGATAAGCAATATCAAGCGTAAAAAGGTTTTCTAAATGCTCTGGAGTAACCTCCGGTAAATCTCCTAGTCGTTCAATCACTCTAGAGAGCATCACCAGCACGCCGTAAGCGGAACTGCTCTGTACTCGCCGATCGGCTTGCACACAAATTTCATCTTTTGCGGTCGCTAGCCGCATCACACCCTGACGATGTACATTCCCTTGCTCATCTATGAGTCCTTTGGGTAAGGTAAAGTCAAACTCTCTCATAAAACTTTGATTAGTTGGCATAATTTAGTTTGTGGTTAAGGAGTAGGGCAGTGTGGAGTACAAGGTTCTAGATTTAGCAAAGCCTGCCTACGTTCGTGAGCAGGAGCATAATTTGGATTAATGTTTAATACTCGATCGTATGCTGCGATCGCTTCTTCCAATTTTCCCTCACGTTGCGATTCCACCCCTTGCACCATTCCGCTTGCAATACTAAGCCCGATTTGAGCGTTTATATCATCCGACTTTAAGCGAATAGCTCTTTCAAAAGCTTGTTTTGCTTGAGTGTAATTCTCTAACTGCATAAGGATTAAGCCCCAATTATACCAACCTTCAAATGAGTTGGGATCGAGTGCAGTAGCACGCTGAGCAAATTTTGAAGCCTGTTCTAAAGCCTGTAAATGGGAGTAATTTACTCCTTGATTAACCAAAATGTTAGATAGAGTTGAATCATTTATGGATCTCATTCCACCATTGCAAATTTTACTTTGATTAAGAAAATTATCTATCAGAGTTAAACTATCTATGGGACTAGTATTTCCATTACAATCTGCTCCAAAAACATTCAGAGCCTGGGTATAAGCTTGATTTGCTTCACTATATTTTTGTTGCGATGCAAGAATTCGTCCCCGATTAAATAGAGCAAGAATCAGCCCTCGACTTAATAGAATTTGCGGTTCGGGATACTCTGGTTCAAACGTTATGTTAGGAATGCTTTGAGACCTTTGATAAATTAAGACTGACTCGTTAATCAAGTTATTTGCTGATCCATTTGAATTAACTTCAACGCTTAAATACTTCGTAAGCTCACCGTAAACTCTTCTGATTTCGTCAATAGTTTGCTCAGTTTCATCTTCCTCAACAGGTTGCTCAGTTTCATTAGGAATTGACTTATTCTTTAAGTAAATTAGTACATATGTGATAATAGCTCGATCGATTGCTGTATTTGCTTCTGAGTATTGCATCAGCTGCCATAGCCCAATGGATTTGCTGGTGTAGGCAGGTGCATAGTTTGGAGATAGAGCGATCGCTCTATCTGCTGAAGCTATTGCCTCCTCATATCGCCCTAATCCCAAAAGTGAAACGCTGTGCTGATTCCAGGCATATGCCAAGCCAAACTCATCCCATCGTTCATCTCTCTGAAATGCAGCTTCACAAGACTCTAGAGCAACTTCATAGTTTTGAAGTTGATTTAGCATTCCACAACGACGTGCTAAGTTGATAGAACTTTCTGGAGCCAGCTCCACGGCTCGGTTGTAGGACGTAACTGCCCTTTCATATAATCCTAGTTGCTCAAGTGCAAGTCCTTGCTGATACCAGAGCGTAGCATCATCAGGATTAGCAGCTAATGCTCGTTCGTAGGCTCTTACAGTTTCTTCCAGAGCTTGTCGATGACTCATTACTCTCTGTGGTGCCTGTTCGTCGGCAACAGGTTCTCCTACTCTACAGTTAGCACTAATCTCATCAAGAAAACCTAACTCAGATGCTGTTTCGAGGCATTCAGCCATTGCTAGAGGATCTTCTGGATTATTTAACAATGCTTGTCTAAACGATCCAAGAGCAGTTTCCAGCCGTCCTAATTCTCTTAAGGATAACCCTCTATAGTACCAAGCCAAGCTTGGAGAACGGTTTCCCCAGTTACCATCAATGCGAAGAGCTTGTTCACAGATATCAACAGCATCCGTGTAATGTCCTAGTTGGAAATGTGAAGCACATTGATAGGCGATCGCTAAAGAATAATTAGGAGAAGCCCTAACCACTTGATTGAACGAAATTAAAGACTCTGCGTATCTTCCCAAATAAAAAAGGGCACTACTTCGCCCCATCCAGATATCAGTATTTTCTGCATCAGGCTCTATGGATATTGCCTTTTCACAAGCCGAAAGAGCATGTTCATATTCCCTCTCCTCACTCAATAGTGAACATTGCTCAGTCCAAAAATCATAGTTTTCATACTCAAATTCAAAAGTATCCTGTGCAAATAGAGCGGAAGAGTCTATCTGAAAGCTATCTGACAAATTTCGAGAAGCACTGACTGTTGCTGCTGATGACGGAGAGACAATACCAACAACAGAAATTATCCCTAGCCATTGAAACAGGTAATTCATAAATCTTCTCTTTAAAAGAATTAGCTATTCAATACTTTTTACTGTTTCCCACCTTAAAGGTAGCGATTTCGTTGAGTATAGCCGGAATATATGCTACAAAAAACAATCGCAAAGTTCCTTTAATGAAAAATTCTCAGATAATGTAAGTAAACGAAAGCGAGATTTAGTTTCTTATCCCAATTCACATCCAAAATCATGGTTCTGCTGATATTCCACCATCTGCATCTGCTGATAGGCAACTGCAAAACGCTCCATCAGATACTCATAGCGTCCTGGTGAAAACGTAGATTCAACCTCCCCATTTCGATCCACTGCAACTACCTCCCCAGAATTGTCTTTGGGCAGAACCAGAAGCGTGTCGCCTTCCATCTGAAAATCGTAGTCGTGTTCGCCCTCTAGCACTTGCTCTCCAGTGCGATCGAAATAGTCCCAAAGCTGCTCAATCACGACCACAGCTTCTGGTGTTAAGCTTGGAGTTGTTTTCTCTGCTTGTTCCAACTCAATTTCAGTTTCAACCTCGTCTTCCGTGGGTTCAACCTGATCTCGTAGATAAGAACCTGGCTTAACCCGCCCATCCTGGTCTACGGCAACTTGAACCACAGGAGCCTGATTCAACACTTGCTGATGGATGGCACTGGAATCACCCAATTCTTGCCCAATTAATGCTTCAACTTCAGCAGCAGGACGAAGTTCCAGGTGAGGTATATCTCGCTGCTCGACTTCGTATATCTCTGGCAGGTCATCTAACGCTTCATCCAGGTCGCCTTCATATTCGTAGAGGAAATCATCCTGTCCTGGAAGGCTAAAGTAGATAGTTCCTTCCATCCCTTCAGACATTTCCCGATTGAGCAATAGGGTGTACTGCCCACGTGCTACAGAAGCAAACTCACCATTTTCAAGGGAATTATCAGCAAAAGGTTCCTGCATATCTTGCACTCT